>JBJXHG010000163.1:0-8233 GCA_046160865.1 Planctomycetota bacterium
CCAAGGTCGAGATCGTCGTCGCTGGCAAGGCGCGAGGGTGCAGGCAACCTGTCAGGTTTCCGAACCCGAGCAACGCCGCCAGCGCAGAGGAGATCGAGCTTGGTGAGAGCGAACTTCTGACTCAGGACTCTAGCCTGCGTTTCTCACCGCGTCCGTCGCGCTCTCGCGCCGGACGTGGTGAGAAATGCGGGCCAGCAGCCCGTGGCGAAAGTCATTCGGCGCGAAAACCGTCTGTTCGCGCCGGGACGGCGTCGTTCGATGCACAGGGCCGATGCGAACAGACGGCCCTCGCGCTCGAAGCACTTTCACCACGGGCTGCCAGCGATTCGACCCGCTGATCGACGACTGTGACGCGCAGCCGTCGGCTCAGGAGATCACGGCAGCGTGCCGAGTTCCTCGTCACGCGCTGCGATCGTCAGGTAGCGCTGATCGTCCACAGGATCGCGAAGAAGAGGAGCCACACGAGCACGCCGATCCAGCGCTGCGTGCGATGGACGTCGCGCGCTCGATCGGTGGTTGCAAATGGGGCTGTGGTCACACGAGAGGTCGGGAACACTGCGTCCTCCTTCTCCATGGCGAGGCGGTCCGCTCCAGATCTCTTAACCCACCGGGAGTCGCGGGTTACTTCGAAACCGAATCCGAGCGGAAGCCTCACCTTCGACGCGCTGCGGTCGCGGTGAGTTCCGCGCGCGTAGAATCCCCACACGCTGCGCGAGAAACGGGGAAACCATGAGCTCGAAGGAACTGCAGGTGACGTGTCCGTGCTGCTCCGCACGGCTTTCGATCGATGTCGCGAACGCACGCGCGGTGCGCGCCGACGGCACGGACGCCACCACGCCGGCCGATCGCTTCGAATCCGCCCGCAAGCGCGTGCAAGAACGCACGCACGCAGCGGGCGACAAGCTGGAAAGCGCTCTCGAACAAGAGCGCGGCAAATCGGCGCGTCTCGACGACTTGTTCAAGAAGGCGAAGGCGAAGCACGAGCAGTCGCCCGACGTCGAGTGACGCCGCGCGACCCGCGTCTCGCGCGGCCTCCTCGAGCACGCACGAGCTTCCCGATTCCGAAGCAGCTCGTCGCGCGCTTCTCCACCTCGCAGGCGAACGCGACGATAGCATTCGGCGCTCGTCCGACTCCGCCCCGCGCTCCCGCATCGAAACCTCCACGCGATGACCGAAAGCCGCTTCCGGGCCGTCAAGGCCTACAAGAACGAGACTTTCCTGACGAGCCCCGATGCGCGCCTCCTGCGCATCTTGGCCGAGTACCTGGAGCCGGAGTCGCGCTTCCAGGAGCTGCGCGTGAAGGACACCATCGTGTTCTTCGGCTCCGCGCGCATACCGTCGCGCGAAGTCGCGGCGGCAGAACTCGAAGCTGCGCGCGCGGGCAATGGCGACCTCGAGCGTGCGGAGATGCGGCTGCACATGTCGCGCTACTACGAGGAGGCGCGCGAGCTCGCGCATCGCCTCACGGTGTGGTCGAAGAGCCTCGAGGGCACCGATCGCCGCTTCGTGATCTGCTCCGGCGGCGGCCCCGGGATCATGGAGGCCGCGAACCGCGGCGCGTCCGAAGCGCGCGGCGAGAACATCGGGCTCAACATCTCGCTGCCGTTCGAGCAAACGGACAATCCGTTCATCACGCGCCGCCTGGCGTTCGAGTTCCACTACTTCTTCATGCGGAAGTTCTGGTTCAGCTACCTCGCCAAAGCGATGGTCGTGATGCCGGGCGGATTCGGCACGTTCGACGAGTTCATGGAAGTCGTCACGCTCGTGCAGACGCTGAAGATCAAGAAACGGCTGCCGATCGTGCTCTTCGGCAACGAGTACTGGCGGCAGGTCATCAACTTCGAGCCGATGATCAAGTTCGGCACGATCAGCCCGGAAGACGTCAACCTGTTTTTCTGCACCGACTCGGTCGACGAAGCGTTCGAGTTCATCGTGCGCGAGCTCGAGACGCACGTGCTGAAGAAGCCGGCGACGACGGCCTACATGGCCGATCCGCCCTGAGCTTCGCGCGCGTGCACGCTGCGGCGTTGAGCTCGTCGCACGCTGCTCGGCGACCTCCAAGGTCGCGTGCGCGCGTGCTCCTTCGCTCGCCTTGCAGCGCACCCGCGCGCTGTGCCACCTGCGGCTTCGCGCGCGCTCTCAGCTCGTCGCGACGCTGGTGTGGTCGTGCACGATGCGCCAGCCGTGCTCTGACCGGCGCAGGATGAGCGTGAACAACCCGCCGACGTCGGCCTCGCGCTCGAAGTCGAGGTGCCAGCGGCCGCGCAGGCAGATCCAGTCGCCCGAGAGCGGCACGGCGTGGAGCTCGCTGAACGTCAAGTGCCCCATCTCGCGGCCCTCGGACGCGTAGCGCTCGCGGAAGCGCGCGAGCATCGGCTCGAAGCCGCGCGTCACTTCGCCGCCGGAGAAGAACGTGAGCTCGTTCGAGTCCGCATAGCCGGCGCGCAGGAAGCCTTCGACGTCACCGCGGTTCCATGCCGCCTCTTGCGTGCGGCAAACAGCGATCGCGGCGCGCTCTCGCGTGGCGTCGTCGCTCGTCGCTGGCGTGCTCGGCCGAGTCTTGCAGCCGCTCGCGAGCGCGACGGCCACGGCGATCGCGATCGACGCTGGGCGCGCGCTCATTCGTCGCCACCCGCGTAGCCGAGGCCCTTCAGCGCCTTCATCGAATCCGGATCGGAGGAGGCCTTCGCCGCGTCGCCGACTTTGTCGCGCAGCTCGGCCATCTTCGGCGACTCGGGGAACATCGTCATGCCGGCCGTGACCACCTCGGTGGCCTCCGCGAGCGCGCCCTTCTTCACGAGCTCGCCGACGATGAGGCCGAAGTCGGGCTCGCGCACGCGGTTCGAGTGCGTCTTCGCGAGCGCGAGGAAGTCGGTCTTGGCGCGCTTCGCGTCCTGCCGGGCGAGCGCTTGGCAGCGGCCCATGCTGGCGCGCAGGAAGTCGGGATGCTTGGCATCCATGTGCTTCAGCGCGTCCTCGAAGTGCTGCGCCGCGGCGCGCGCGTCGCCTGACGTGAGCGCCGCGGCGCCCTGGTCGGTGAGCGCCTTCGGATCGGACGAGCCGCTGCAGGCGGCGAGGAGGCAGAGGACACCGACGGACAGGGCTTGGAGGGGGCGCATCGTGGCTCGCTTGGGGTTCGGGGCCGAGAAGGATACCGGGGCTGGGCGGAAGTCGGAGGGCCTACGCCGGCCGGCATCCGGCGGTTGGGCTCGCGCGCACTCCGGGAGTCTGTCCCCGTTCATTGTGCTTGGCGACTGCGCACGTGGCGCTTTCGCCGGCACTTGCCACCGTTCGAGCGCCCGTGTCTTGGCGCGCAGGCTGCGCGCGACACAAGTCGTTGTGGAGCAATGGTCGGTGTGAGAGGCGTGCACAATGAACGGGGACAGACTCCACACACGCGGCCGTTGCGCGTGGCGGCCGGCTGCGCCGCACCGAACCGCGAGCGCCGCGCGCGACGGCGATCCTCACTCACCGTGGAGCGCCGCGCGACTCCGGCGTTCCGCCCGCTTCGCTCTCCTTTCTGCGGCGCGTCCGAGTAGGATTGCGGCCCCAAAAACTCAGCCGAAACGCCGCGTCCGCCTCGCGCCCACGTCCGAATCCACGCCGCCCTGCCGAGAACGCCCCCGGGCGGCCGAAGGATCGGCTCCGAGCGAGGCGGCCTCCGCGGTCGCACGTTCACGACCGGCTCCGTCGCGTGCGCTCGCGCGCCAGAGCGACGGCGAGCGCCCAGCCGGCGAACTCCGCAACCAAAGAAACGCGTCCTATGCCGACCTCCTCCATGCAGCAGCCCGTCCCCGTCCACGGCGGCGTTCAGGCACCCGTCGACCGCATCGTTTCCGACAAGGAGTCGGCCCGCTGGGCGAGCCTGCCCAAGATCGAAGTCAACGAGACCGATCGGACGACGCTCTACCGCATCGCCGACGGCACGCTCTCGCCGCTCTCGGGTCCGATGAACGAGCGCGACTACAAGAGCGCGCTGAACGGCACGTTCATCGAGCGCGGCGGCAAGAAGTACGCATGGACGATCCCGATCGTGCTGCCGCTCACGCACGCCGAAGCGCAGATGGCGAAGCCGGGCGCCGAGGTCGCGCTCGTCCACGAAGGCAAGGTCTTCGGCAAGCTCAAGGTCGACGGCGTCTTCGCGTGGGACAAGGCCGACTTCGTCGCGAAGGTCTACGGCACGCCGCGTCACGATCATCCCGGTGCGCGCCTGTGGCTGTCGGATGCGCGCGAGCACCTCGTCGGCGGCGAGATCCAGCTCGTGCCGTTCGAAGATCGCCGGCCGTTCGCCAAGCGCGTGATGTCGCCAAAGGACACGCGTCCGCTCGTCGCGAAGCGCGGCTTCGAGCAGACGGTCGCGTTCCAGACGCGCAATCCGCTGCACCGCGCGCACGAATACGCCTTGGTCTACGGCGCGGAAAAACTCCTGCGCGAGAGTGGCAAGAAGACCGGCGTGATCCTGAACCCGCTCGTCGGCCAACTGAAGGGCGACGACGTGCCGGCCGACGTGCGCATGCGGACGTACGAGGCGCTCGTCGAAGGCCGCTTCCTCGGCCAAGGCGACATGGACGAGGCGCTGTGGACGAAGCACGGTCAGCAACTGAACGACCAGCTCGAGCTGATCGGCCTCGACATGCGCATGTACTACGGCGGACCGCGCGAGGCCGTGATGCACGCGATCTACCGCCAGAACCTCGGCTTCAGCCACTTCATCATCGGCCGCAAGCACGCCGACGCGCCGTACGACGACAAGACGGCGATCTGGGGCGACTTCGACGCGCAGCAGATCTTCCAGAAGCTCGGTGGCGAGCTCGCGATCCGGACGGTCAACGTCGGCTTCGCGGCATACTTCGCCGAGATCGGCCGCGTTGGCCTCGTCGAAGACAACCAAGGCAAGACGCAAGTCACGATCTCCGGCACGAAGATGCGCGAGACGCTCGACAAGGGCGAGATGCCCGACGATCGCGTGATGCGCCCGTCGACGGCGAAGGTTCTCGCGGACTACTACCGCACGCAGCGCAACGGCTGAGCGCGCGACCCAGAGCTGCACCCATGGGTCTCTTCGATCTCTTCAAGAAGAAGGAAGCGCCGAAGCCGTCGCCGCGGCCGATGATGCGGCCCGGCGCCGCGCCTCGTCCGGACCCGAAGGCCGAGAACAACTTCCTCATCGTGATCCTGGACAGCTGTCGCTACGACGCGTTCATGACCGCGGCGCCGAAGACGATCCTGAAGCTCGGCAAGCCGGAGAAGCGCTACACGTACGCCTCGTGGACCGCGCCGTCGCACTACAACTTGCTGACGGGGCTGATGCCGCACACGTCGCCGGCGAACGTGTATGCGTCGGAGTACTACAAGGAAGACTTCTTCAACTACAACCGGCGTCTCGGCGCGAAAGGCATCGAGTTCGGCAAGATGGTGCCGGGGCTGTGGCTGCCGGGGCTCTTGCGCAACACGCTCGGCTATTCGACGCACGCGCGCGTCAGCTTGCCGGTGCTGAATCCGAAGACGGGGATCAACCGCGACTTCGACAGCTTCCAGCTCATGGATCATCACAATGACATGCGCTCGATGCTGCCCACGATGAAGTTCGACACCGACCGTCCGAGCTTCTATCTGCTCAACGTCGGCGAGACGCACTATCCCTACGCGAAGCCGGACGAGGACTCGTCGATGTGGCCGCGCATCAGCGGGGTCAACGGAGTCTTCAAGAAGCTCGACTCGCAAGTCGACGCCGACGGCAATTTGATCCAGTCGGAAGCGCCCGCTTTTTTCGATCAGGACAAGCTGGACCAGCTGCGCGAGCGCCAGATCGATACCGTGCGCTACCTCGACGGTGTCTTCACCGAGCTCTTCGACCTCGTGCCGCCGAAGACGCACATCGTCGTGACCGCCGATCACGGCGAGCTCTTCGGCGAGGCCGGCTACTTCGGCCACGGTCCGATCATGCACGAAAAGTGCTTCGAGGTGCCGTTCCTCGAAGGCCAGATCCGCTGACGCTCGACGACGATCCCATGCCGCAGTCCACGGGCTACATCCTCTGGTTCACGGGTCTCTCGGGCGCGGGCAAGAGCACGCTCGCCGGCCGCGTGTCGAAGGCGCTGCGCGAGCGCGGCGCAAAGGTCGAGGTCCTCGACGGCGACGAGGTGCGCGAGAACCTCTCGAAGGGCCTGACCTTCGCGAAGGAAGACCGCGACATCAACATCCGTCGCATCGGCTTCGTGGCGAACCTGCTCGCGCGCAACGGGGTCGTCGCGGTCTCGGCTGCGATCTCGCCTTACCGTGACGTGCGCGACGAAGTGCGCGCGAAGGCGCAGGTTCCGTTCGTCGAGATCTACGTCGAGGCGCCGATCGAAGTCCTGGAAGCGCGGGACACGAAGGGCCTCTACAAGAAGGCGCGCGCGGGCATGATCCCCAACTTCACGGGCATCAGCGATCCCTACGAGCCGCCCCTGAAGGCCGAGGTCGTCGTGCGCAGCGCCGAGGAATCGATCGAGGCGAGCGCCGCCAAGGTGATCGGTTACTTGGAGAAACGCGGCCTTTTGCGCTGACGTCACTCCAACGGGACCAGCACCGGCTCGCCATCGACGAGCAGCTCGCGCTCGAGGACGCTTCCGTCCGAGCGTACGGCGCGGAGCGAATGTCTTCCCGGTAGGAGCACCTCCGCGTCCCGCCAGATCGACCCACCTCGACGCTCGAGCACGACGAACCCGTGCTCGTCGCGAACCTCGAAGCTCTCGATCTCCTCGTTTCTCGTTCCCTGCTGGCGGAGGAAACGCACGGGCGTCCCGGCGCGCGCTTCGAGTCTCACGCTCCCGACATCCCCCGTCCGCGTGTCGATGATCCGCGCTGCGAACGCGAGCCGCTCGTCGCACGAACGCACGAACCAGAGTGCCGGCCCGAGGTCCCAGAACCGGAAGCCGCCGTCCCGCGCGCTGACGGCCCTTCGAGTGCTCTTGCTGCGAAGCACGCCGCCCTCCAGGTCGAAGGGCACGACCTCGAGCTCGATCTCGACGCCACGCCCAACTTCGTCGACGACGGTCCCGCTGGCCGCAGCACCGACGGCGAGGCGCACATCGGCCCGAGTCGTTCGCCCTGGCCGCACGTCGACTGCGAGGACCCTGCGCTCGCGCCCCGGCGCATCGACGACCAAGATCACCTCTCCAGCGACGATCCGCGGCACCTCGAGCTCGGGATGCGAGGGTCCCAAGCCGTCGTGAGCAAACGGCCGCTTGGTCCGCGCACTCGATTCCCAGAGCTCGATCCGCGCGCCGGGCACGACCTCATCGCGCGCGACCTCGACCACCCGCACGACGAGGGCTCCGAGCCCGCGCGCGAGCTCCCCCTCGTCGAAGTCGAAGACCGCGCGCTCCATCCCGCGCACGACCCGCGTCGAGCCGACGACGCGATCGCCCACGACGAACGACAACCAACCCCCGTCGACGAGTCGCTGATCGATCTCGCCGTCGAACAACATCGTCCTCCGCCCGGCGACGATCTCGTCGCGAACTCTTGGCATCCACACCGCCAGTCGCTCTCGCGAGACCACCTCACCCTCGACGCGCTCTCCCGGCTCACGCTCCGTCGCGACGACCCAAGCATCTCCGAGCCAGGCCTCGCGCTCCCACACGTTCCCCACCCGCGGCCCACCCTCCGCCGGATGAGCCACGGTGAGCTCGAGCGCCGGGTGCCGCACCAAGACCACCTCCTCCCGCAGCTCCGTCGCGCGATCGACGACCACCTCCCGCACCACATCCCAACACCCCCGCATCCGACACCGAAGCGTCCACGCGCCCTCATCCAACCCACCGACGCCAAAGAACCCCGTCATCGTGACGGGCGCCTGCACGCTCCGTCTGCCCGCGCCGATCAACTCCAAATCGGGCCACACCTGATCCCGAACACTGCGCGGCACCTCCACCTCCCACTCGACCCGCCCCACGACCACACACGGTCGCTCATCGAACGAGTACTCGCCCACCGCTCGCCGACGCTCCGACTCGACGCGCAACTCCCCACCCCCGACGCCCCTCACCCCCGACCCCGACTCCATCCGCCCCCGACTCGCCGCCCAAACCGCGAACCCAACACACACCACCAATCCCGCCCCCGCCCACTTCACCTTGTCCATCTCACCCTCAGCCTACTCTTCCCCACTACCCCCTTCGGCTCCCACCGCCCCTTGTCTCTCCCAACAGAATTCGGCTCTCTGCTCGGCCGGTCCTCCGGCCGAGCA
>JBJXHG010000164.1:0-137911 GCA_046160865.1 Planctomycetota bacterium
GAAATGCGGGCTAGTGCGGCGCGCGGGTGCGGGCTCGGCGATCGAGTTCATGTTTCGTTGCTCCGGACGCGGTGGCGCGACCGCGCGACGCAGGTGCTCGGAGATGCAGGCAAGGGCGCCGTCAAGATCGACTAGGGTCCAGTCGAAAGGACCCACGAGGACGCCGATGGCGAAGCACGACGAGAAGCCGGAGAGCCAGGTCGACGATCGGCGGCGCGGGAACCGCAAGCTCGCGAGTGGGGCCGTGCGGCTCACGCTCGAGAGCCAAGTCCTCACCGGCCGCGCCGACAACGTCTCGCCGACCGGGATCCTGCTCTACAGCGAGGGCGAGCTCCGGGTGCAGGTCGAGACGAATGACAACGGTGTCACGAAGACGCGCTCCGGCCGACTCGTGAGGGCGCAGCGCATGGGGCAGCAGCAGATTGGCTGGGCGATCGAGTTCGACCCGGGCTGACCTCCGCCGGCGCTCGTCGCCACGTCCTGTCGCGGTCCCACGAGCTCGCTCGGAACCGATTCTCGCTGACCGCTCAGGTCGCTTCGGGTCGATTCCGCCGAGGTGCCTCGGTCGGACCGCGCTGGTGCAACCTCGCGACGGACTTTGGTGAGCGAGGGGGGGGCTCGTCGAACGGCTCGTCGGGATTTCCCGGAGCGCCCCGCCGCCATCGCCCCACACGCGGAATCGGCTGGAGTATCGCGGTCCCGGCGCCTGCCAGCGCCTTGCGAAATCCTGCTATCGGGAGGATTATGGGGTCTACGCATCGCTTTTCGCCACGCGTGGCTTCGGTGCGTGCCCTCGCCCCCTTCGGACGAGGTCGGTTCTCAGAGAGACCCATCAGGAACAGGATCCATGACACTCAGCCTCATCACATCTTCGAAGAAGTGCGCCATGTTGTCGGCTTTCGTGCTGGCACTCACGGGCGCGGCTTTCGCGGGCAACATCTCGGTCAGCGGCGCGGGCGGACCGATTCCGGACCACACGGGTACGCCTGATCCGGGCACCTGGAATGCCGCGCCGACCTGGTCGACTTTCACCTCCACCATCAACGTCCCGGTGGCGCTCACGAGCGTGACGAGCGTCAACTTGAGCGCGTTCACCCACACTTGGAAGGGCGACCTCCACGTGTACCTCCAGAATCCGGCGGGTACGCGCTTCAACCTCCTCGTCCGTGCCGGCTTCACCGGCGCTGGCTTCGGCAACAGCGGCAACTACAACCTCGGCAACTACACGATCGTGGAGTCCGGTGGCTCGCTCGTGACGCCGCCGACGACCGACCTTGCCCCTGGCACCTACAACCAGTTCCTCAACACCGGTGGCGGACAGTGGACGAGCGGCTCCTTCTTGATCAGCAACACGCTGCTCAGCTCGATCAGTGGCCCCGCGGGCAACTGGACGCTGCACGGCGTCGACTGGGGCAGCTTCGACACGGGCTCGATCGGCGGCTGGACGCTGAACGGCACCGCGGCGGAAGTCACCTCGTTCTGCTTCGGTGACGGCAGCGGCACGGCGTGCCCCTGCGCGAACGGCGGAGCGGGTGAAGGTTGCGCGAACTCGGGCGGCAGCGGCGCGACCCTCGTCGCGTCGGGCACCGTCAGCATCGGGGCGAACAACCTCGTTCTGACTGCGTCGGGCATGATGCCGGGCAGCTTCTGCATCTTCCGTCAGGGTACCGGTCAGCAAGCCGGTGGTCTCGGCGTTCTGTCGCCGGGCACGGACGGTCTGGATTGCATCGGCGGCACGGTCCTCCGCATCGGCCGCATCGGCACGCTCGGCGGCACCGCGAGCACCACGAACATCGTCGTGCAAGGCGGCATCGCCGCGCCCGGCGTGTTCCACTACCAAGGCATCTACCGCAACCAGACGAACTTCTGCACGCCGGCGACGCTGAACGGCACGAACGGCGTCACGATCTGCTGGAAGCTGTGATCTAGCTGGATTTGTCGAGCTTCAGCTCGACGGATCCGCTCGGACATCCTTCGAGGCCGTGCAGCGCTTGCGCTGCGCGGCCTCGATCGCTTTCGGGAATCTGTCCCCGTTCATTGTGCTTGTAGCGCGTGTTGGAATCGTCCGTGAACGGCGAAGAACTCGTTGAGTCGAAAGCGTTTCGCGGCCAGTCCGAGCTTCATTGCGGGCGTGATGTTGGGCTGCTTGTTGATCTTTCCGCGCAGATAGTTTCGGTAGGCGAGCCAGATCCACAGATGCCGGTCGAGCCACGCGCGGCGCTTGGAATGGGCCCAGTTCCTGCGCACCAAGCGCGACAGCGCGTCGCGCACCAAGGCGCAGGTGTGGTTGATCATGAACAGCGGGTTGTGCTTGTTCCGCACGAGCTTGGACGAGATCCGCACGTGCCTTAGCCGCTCGCCGAAGCGTTTGCGCAGCAGACTCGCATAGCTCGTCTTGCGATCGGTATGCACGTGCACCGCGCCGCTCCCCGGGAGGATGCGCTCCAGCACGGCGAAGCAGCGTTCGACGGCTTCTCGCGATCCACTGCGGCGCTTGCCGAGCACTTTTTCGCGCGCGAGCTTCTTCGCGCGCATCGCCGGGCGCAGCCTGCCTCGGCATGGCAGCGTGGCACTTTCGGCGTGCACGACGAAACCGCTCTCACGCTCGATCAGGATCGGCACGGTGAGCGGCGCGAGCAGGCGGGAGTGCTCGAACGTTTCCAATTCGTCGAGCGCGAAGACTCCAAACCGGCCGCCGTCGACGGCTGCGCGCGCGAGGAAACGCAAGTGGATCTCGCGGCAGTGCTCGGCGAGCAGCGCCAGGCGGTGTGTGACGGTCTTCTTCGAGCAGCCGTACAGGCGCGCGCTCTGGCGGATCGTGAGCTTGGAAACGAAGCCTCGAAAGAGCGTCAGGTGCAAGCGCGGCTTCTTGAGCCGGTAGTCGACGCGGAAGGACTGCAGCGAGAACGTTCGGCCGCAGGCGCGACACAAGAAGCGCTGGACCAGGCGGCCATCGCAGCGACGCGCGAAGAGACCCTTGCGGGTCCAGAGGAACGGGCGGCCGGTGTGCGAGACGCAGGCGGAGAAGGGACAACGCGTCGGTTGGTACGACATGAAAGGCTCCTGCGCGGCCAGCCAAGCGGCTCGGCGGCGCAGAGCTGAGACTGCGTGCAACGCGCGCGGTGACACGAAAAAACCTCCGACACGCGCACTCTGCGCACAATCAACGGGGACAGATTCAAATGTGCGCTAGCATGCGCGTCGGCAAGCGCGCGGTGAGCGGGGGGCGGCGACGTCCATGCTTCCACAGTGTGGCCGTTCCACACCCAACGGACAGTCTCGCAATGGCTACAGCTCCCAACGGAAGTCGAGTGTCCGCGGACGAGGCGCTCGGCCGACTGATCGAAGGGAACGAGCGGTTCCTTCGGGGCGTGGCTCGCGCCTCCGCGTTTCCGCGCGAGAAGCTCACCGATCTCGCCCAGGCCCAGAGTCCCTACGCAACCATCCTCGGTTGCAGCGATTCTCGCGTGCCGCCCGAGTGGATCTTCGATGCCGGCTTGGGAGAACTGTTCGTGATCCGCGTGGCGGGCAACGTCTACTCGACGGAGATCGCGGGAACGTTGCAGTACGCGGCCTCGTACTTGGAAACACCGTTGTTCGTCGTCCTCGGCCACGAGGGTTGTGGGGCGGTCACCGCAGCGATGGCGAGCAAGGACGAGGGGGAGCAGTTTCGCGCGCGCGTTCAGCTGCTGCTGGCGAGCATCGTCCCCGGCCTTCCGGATCTCGACCCGACACTGTCACCGCAAGAGCAGGCGTCGCTCGCTGTGGAGAGCAACGTGCGGTGGACCATGCGCCAGATCTTGGACACGCCGGAAGCGCAAGCGCGCCTGGCTCGAGGCCAAGCGAAGATCGTCGGCGCGGCCTACGAAATCGAAACGGGTCGCGTGCGGTTCCTGTCCCCAGAAGCGCAGACGTGATCCGGCTTCGGACAGCGGGTCGCCGAACGCAGCGCCGCGGAAGCCGCACTGCGAGCCCGCGTTTCTCACCATGTCCTGCTTCGGCCGCGGCAACTCGCTTCGGTCGGCGTTGCAGAGCCATGCCTTGAGCGAGCAGTCGTGCCCTCGCCGCGTTCGGGCTGAATGACTTTCACCACGGGCTGCTAAGAGCGCCTTTCAGAATGCCCCGCCCCGTCGCAGGCCGCGCCGAACCGGGCTCGCGGCGTTGCGCCTCCTCTGGGTATTGCTCGGCGAATACGCATCGTCGGCCCGCCTTGCTCGCCTAGATTCGTCGCAGCCTTCGCCGGGCGGCTCAGACTGAAAGGCGCTCTGAGTCTCGGGGAGCTTCGAAGAGCTCAGGTTTCGTGGGCAGCGAGCGGCGCCCGCTGCGGATGTGCCGTCGCTCCGAAACCCGGTCGCTACTTCAGAAAGTGCTTCGCGATCCAACTCTCGATCGTCTCCAACGCGACGGGGTTGAAGGTCTCTTGGATCGAGACGAACTTGCTGATGGCTCCGCTCTCGCAGGCCTGGAACATGTGGTTGAGTCCCGCGAGCTCGACGATTTGGTGGTCCGCGTTACCACCCCGCGCGAGCGCGCGTCCGATCTCGGACAGATTGCTCGCGGGCGCCACCTGCACATCGTTCGAGCCCGCGACAGCGAGGACGGGGCAGTGCACGCGCTCCAAGACGGAGCGCGGGTCGTGGCGCACGAAGTAGCGGAACCACGCCGTGGTGAACGTGGGGAGCTGCGCGAGAAACTCTGCACGCACGGCGGCCGCGATCACTCGCTCCTCGTCCGAGCGCGACGCGACGAGCTCGGTGACGGCGCGCCGGATGTCGCTCGAGAGGTCCTTGTCCGGGGCTGCACCTTCCACGACAGCGAGCACCGCGTTCGTCACAGCCCGCTGGAGGTTCAACGACACCTCGCTCGCACCTTCGGCGCGCGCGATGCTGACCGATTGCGCGCGCACGATGGTCGCACCGGGGACGCCGGGCGCCGCGAGCAGCACGACCAGCGCGACGTCCTTGTGCTCCGTGGCGACGAGTGGTGCAACCAAGCCACCTTCGCTGTGCCCGACGAGGCCGATGCGCGCAGGATCGATGCGCGCGTGATCGCGCAAAAAATCGACGGCCGCCGCAGCATCACGTGCGAAGTCCGCGGTCGTAGCCGTCGAGAAGTTGCCGCTCGAACTCGCCGTACCGCGGTCGTCGTAGCGCAGCACGGCGATGCCGCGGCGCGACAAGTAGTCGGCGAGCACGAGGAAGGGCTTGTGCTCCAGTAGTGTCTCGTCGCGGTCCTGCGCACCCGAGCCCGTGATCAGCACCACGACCGGATGGCGACCCGCCCGGTCCGGAATCGTCAGAGTTCCGGCGAGCGTGAGGCCGTCGCGCACATTGTCGAATTGCACTTCGTGCGCGAAGTACGGGAACGGCGCCACCGGTCGTTGCGGGCGCGACTCCCACGAGTACGCGGGCTGATACACGCTCGTCTGCCGTTCGAGCGTGAGCGCGCGCTCGCGTCCGCCTTGGTTGAAGCGGCCTTCCGCTCGCGTGCGCGCGGCGTTCAGACGACCGCGATACGTCGCGCCGACGCTCGCGACGTCGAACGCAAGCTCGTCGCCCTCGATGCGCCACTGTGCTTCCATGTCCGTGCGCTTCTCGCTGATGCTGTCGAAGTACGCGCGCGTCGTGCCGGCCGTGTTGGCTTCGACGCGGAACTGCAGCACGGCTTCGAAGGGCCCGACCTTGATGCTGCCGATCCAGGCCTCGCGCAGCGAGTAGCGCTCGTGCTCGGCCGAAGACGTCTGGAGCGGAGCGTAGGGAAGCGTGCTCGTGCCCGAGAAGGCAGCGAGCAGCAGCGCAGAGAAGAGATGCATGGTTCGTCCTCGATCAGAGCTGGAAACAGGAGACGGAGTGTGGAATCGGAGTCCGTGAAGGGATCGTGCGCGGCGCGGCGGAGCGCGTCAGTCACGCGGAAGGGCTCGACAGGATCTGCGCGCTCGCGGCGTCAGCCCGCGCCCGCGAGCTTCGAGCGCAGCGCCTCGAGCTCGCGCTTGCGCGGCACGAGGCAACGCAGTTCCAGGCGCGTCACGTACGTGCTGAGCGGGAATGCAGCGAAGCCCGCGAGCCACACCCACCACGGCTTGCTGCCGAGCTCGGAGACGAGGTTCGCGAGCAGTGCCAAACACACAGGCGCACAGAACCACAGCGGAAACGTGCGGATGCGACGGATGTGGTAGTCGAGCTGTGCGATGGCGCGGTCGAGATCGCCCAGCAAGCTCGACGCGAAGCGCCGCTCGCGCGCGCGACGCCGCAGACGTCCGACCGCCAGGTAGATGCCGGCGGCGACGAGCCCGGCCGCGGGCAAGAGCGGGCGACTCGTGTGCTCGACCAGCGACTTCGCCGCGAGGAAGCCGACGCTGGCGATCGAGATCGCGATCACTCCGAGCTCCATCACCTCCACGCCGCGCGCGATCCGGCGGCCGCGCTGTTGCACACTCGCGTGCAGCGCGTCGAGGTCCAGCGCGTACACGCGCTGTTTCTTCTGTTCGTCCCACACGATCTGCATCTGCTCAAAGTCCATGGCGCAACCTCACCGGCGACTCGCTTGCCAGCGCTTTCTTGATTCGGCTGAGCTTCACCCCGACGTTGCCTTCGGAGATGCCGAGCGTGTCGGCGATCTCGCGGTACGAGAGGCCGTCGAGGTGCAAGACGATCAGCGAGCGCTCGACCGGTTCGAGCTTCGCGATCTGCGCGTAGATCCAGTCCAGTCGCGGATCGAGAGCAGCGGGGGATGGCGCCGGCACGTGGCCCGGCTCCGCGAGCGGCTGCTTGGTGTCTCTGTGCGTGCGCTCGCGCTGCGACCACGCCATCGCGGAGCGCAGCGCGACACGGTAGATCCAGGTCGTGACCTTCGACTCGCCGCGGAAGCTCGGGATCGAGTTCCACAGCTGCAGCGCAATATCTTGCAGCAGGTCTTCGCGATCCTGAGGCGTGAACGCGTAGGCGCGCACGATCCGGAAGAGGAGGCCCTCGTGAGCGCGCAGCCAGTCGTCGAAGATGGTTTGTCGCCGAACTCGTTCCATGTCTCGCCGCGTCCTCTTGCCATCCTGATTCGTGCGTGTGCGGATCCCGATCCCAACAGCAAAATGGAAAACTCGGCCTGATTGGACGCGGCGCGCCCTGTTCGTGGGCGAGATCTCGGTCCGCGAGGGGAGTTGTTTGCGCCGATGCTCACGCTGCACGGCGACCGGCAGGATGCCAGCGGAGCGCATGACGCCGGCGGCGCTGCTCCTGCCACGCGTGCGCGCGGACTGAGCGCCGCGACACTTCGCACGCGCTGCTGTCGTGACGGCCGGCGCCCGCGAGCTCGTCACCACCCGGTCACCAAACTGCACGGCCCGCGGTCGTAGGACCGCGCATGAGTCACGGCATGCAAGGCGTCGGCAGGCAGTTCCTGGCGTTCGCGCTTCTCACCTCGTCGTTCGTGGCGCCGTCGCACGCGCAAGTCGCATCACTCGCACCGCAGCACGCCCCTGATCACGAACGGACCGGCGGGTCGCACGTCGTGTTGCCGCAGACGCGCGCCTTCGCGCTCGAGCGCGAAGGCGATCCGATCGGGATCGAGCGCATCGAAGCGCGGTACGAGCCGACCGCGGCGTCCGGCCGCGCGACGAGGCGCGGGCGCGCGCCGGGTTCACGCGGTTCGAGCGCAGCGAGTTCGCGCTCGAGGCCGAACTCGCGCGTACGCTGCCGAACGCCGCTTTCTACATCGGCGTGCCGCAGCTCGTGCTCTGGCGCGCGTGGCGAACCTGAAAAGCGCGGAGAGGCGCATTTTCAGTGTCCGTGTGCGCTTTCCTAGCGCGCGTCGCGCGGCGGGAACAGGAACTCGAGCGGCGCGTGTGTCATGCGCTGCAGCAGCGCGCGCACGAAATCGCGCCGGCTCGACGCCTCGACGTCGCGCGCGCGCAAAGCGACGCGCAGCGCCAGGCCGAAGCTCACTCCCAGGTTGAGCACGAAAATCAGCGCGATCCCGATCACGGCCGGCCACACGCGGGGATCGCGCCAGCCCTCGCCGCCGAGATCGAGCACCGCGAGCGACAACGTGCCGGTCGAGAGCGTGACGTGGCGCACGTCGAGCGGCAGACCGAAGAACTTGCCGAGCACCGGTGTCATCCCGAGCAGGAAACCGAGCGACACGTTTCCGCCCCAGCCCGAGACGTGCAGCTCGATGAAACGCGCGAGCCTGCGCATCCGGTCCACGCCGAGACGCGCGCCGAGCCGGTGCTCCGCGATCGCGGCGGGGATGCGCCGGTACACGGCCCAGTTCTCGAGAGAGCCGCCGAGCAGGCTCGAGAGCCACAAGATCACGCCGGTCAGCGCCGCGTGGAACACGGTCAGACTGTGCCACGGGTGCAGCGACTCGAGCACGTGGTCCGCCTCTTCCGCCGCGAGGAAGGGCGTGCCGCGCATCCAGACCCACAACGCGTGGAAGAGCCACGCACCGATCGCAACGAACAGGACGTTCGAGAGCGCCGCCGCGAGCTGTGAACGCACGATGCGGGCGACGTGCGTGACGAGGTCCTGCGTCGCATCCGGTCCCGCGCGCCGCATGATCCCCGCGAGCGCCGCGGCCGTCATCGAGGGCTGTTTCGTTGCGAGCGTGCAGCCAAGATGCTGGATCGCGACGAAGCTCGCGGCGTAGTTGAAGCCGCTGAGCAGCCCCTGCACGAACAGCGGCCCGCCGAGCGCCGTGATGAGCAGCTTGAACGCCGCAGTGAATGTCGTGAGCAGACCGCCGCCCGCGGCGGACGCCAGCATCGCGAAGTACTCGCCGCGTGTCGTCGTGATGTAGTGCTCGCCGGTCTTGCCCGCGCGTTCGATCACCTTGCGCGCGAGGAGGCGCAAGTTCTGGGCGAGCAGCGCGCGCAGGCTCGCGTCCGTGCGTTTCGCGTCGACGAGCTCGTGCCACAAGCTCGCCACGGCGCGCGCACGAACTTCGCGCGACGGTGCGGTGAGCACGGCAAGGAGCTGCTCCATGCGGTGCAAGCTCGCGCCGATTGCGTCGATCGCATAGACGAGGTCGAGGCTCACGCCCCGGCTCTCGAGGTGCGCGCTCACGCCGTCGCACGCTCGGCGCACGTCGGCGGCGCACACGTACCAGCTCGCGAGCGCCTCGACGACTCCGCTGTCCGCGTCGCGCGCCGCGAGGACCGCGTGGGTGCGCACCGCGAGCACGTGGAACGCGGAGAGGCGCACCGATGGTTCGTCCGCGCGCTCGCGCATCGCTTCGGTCAGCCCGAGCGCCGGGATGCGGACCGCGAGCAGGAGCAGCGCTTCACTCGCCGCATCTGCGAGCGGCCGCGTGTCGAGTCCGGCGCCTTCGAGCCGTTCGACGAGCCTTGCCAGCTCGTCGGCGGAGAGCTGCGCGAGCGCATCGAGACCGCGGCGTTTGGGCAGGAAATGCGTCAACGCGTGCTCGAGCTCGTGTTCGTCGCGCGGCCGCGGCAGGAGCTTGCGCGCGAGCCGGTCGGACGTCTCCTCCCACAAACCGCGGTCGTTCGGGAGCCCACCCTCGGCGAGTAGACCGAGTGCGCTGGTCTCGCGGAACACGCTCGTCAACGTGCGCGCGAGCGCGGCGCGTGCGGACGCATCCGCTTCACAACGTGCGAGGAGCAAGCTCACTCCGCCCTCCGCGCCATGCGCGTCTGCGTGCCGCAGGCCCACGCGCAAGAGCTCCGCGAGCCGCTTCAGCCGCTCGCCCGGGCTAGCCGCCTGTGTCAGTGCGAGCAGCGGCGCGTCGAGCACGAGCGTGGCGTCGGTCGGCGCGGGCGAGGAGTCGTTGCTCGCGCCGCGCCGGTTCTCGTTCGCGCTCGTCATCGGTGCGGAGCGTAACTTTCGTTCGACCGATTGCGAGCGCGCTGCCGTGCCTGTCGCGAGCCCCGTCGGTGACGTCATTCGACGCGCACGTCGATTACGTACTTGCACCGCTTGACTGGATTCGTCGCGCTGCAACAGAGCTCGCGCACGCCGAGGTCGTCGCCGCCGCTGAGCCCCGCGAAGAGTTGGAAGAACTCCGCGAGCTGCCACGCGAGCGGCAGCTCGGTTGGCCCCCGGTCCGGAGCGAGGAGTGGAGACTCGGTCGGGAGGCCGAGGTGGAATCTGTCCCCGTTCATTGTGCTTGAAGTGCATGTTCGAACCGGCCGTGCACGGCGAAGAACTCGTTCAGCCGAAAGCGTTTCGCGGCCAGTCCGAGCTTCATTGCCGGTGTGACTTGGGGCTCTTTGTTGATCTTGCCGCGCAGATAGTTTCGGTAGGCGACCCAGATCCACAGATGCCGGTCGAGCCATGCGCGCCGCTTCGAATGAGCCCAGTTCCTGCGCACCAATCTGGAGAGCGCGTCACGCACCAACGCGCAGGTGTGGTTGATCATGAACAGCGGGTTGTGCTTGTTTCGCACGAGCTTGGACGAGATGCGCACGTGCCGTAGCCGCTCGCCGAAGCGCTTGCGCAGCAGACTCGCATAGCTCGTCTTGCGATCGGTGTGCACATGCAGCGTGCCGGTCTCCGGGAGGATTCGCTGCAGCACGGCGAAGCAGCGTTCGACGGCTTCTCGCGATCCGCTGCGGCGTTTGCCGCGCTCTTTTTCCCGCGCGAGCTTCTTCGCGCGCATGGCCGGGGGCAGCCTGCCCCGGCATGGCAGCGTGGCACTTTCGGCGTGCACGACGAAACCGCTCTCGCGCTCGATCAGGATCGGCACCGTGAGCGGCGCGAGCAGGCGCGAGTGCTCGAAAGTCTCCAATTCGCCGAGCGAAAAGACGCCGGACCGGCCGCCGTCGACGGCGGCGCGCGCGAGGAAACGCAGGTGGATCTCGCGGCAGTGCTCGGCGAGCAGCGCCAGGCGGTGTGTGACGGTCTTCTTCGAGCAGCCGTACAGGCGCGCGCTCTGGCGGATCGTGAGCTTGGAGACGAAGCCTCGAAAGAGCGTCAGGTGCAAGCGCGGCTTCTTGAGCCGGTAGTCGAGGCGGAAGGACTGCAGCGAGAACGTTCGGCCGCAGACGCGACACAAAAAGCGCTGGACGAGACGGCCATCGCAGCGACGTGCGAAGAGACCCTTGCGCGTCCACAAGAACGGGCGGCCGGTGTGCGAGTCGCAGGCGGAGAAGGGACAAAGCGCCGGTTGGTACGACATCAAAAGCTCCTGCGCGGCCAGCCAAGAGGCTCGACGGCGCAGAGCTGAGACTGCGCGTAGCGCGCGTGGTGACGCGAAAAAACCAGCGACACGCGCACTTTCCGCACAACCAACGGGGACAGATTCGGTCAGCGTCGGAACGACGGGGCAAGCACCTCACGCACGATGCGGCCGAGCGCGCGCCTCACCGCGGTGGATGGATTGTGGTCGAGCCTTGCATTCCCGGTGAGCGCGCGATCGATCGCGTAGCTCGCGAGGAGCACATGCTCGCGTGCCGCCTGCGGCAACTCGTGCCACAACGCATCCGACGACACGACTTCGCTCGTGCACGCAAGGCTTCGAATCGAGCCGGAAGCAGGCACGCTCGCGTTGGAAGAGCGGTGCGGCGCGTGAAAACGCCAAAGGAAGGGTGGGCCATCCGGCAACGGCGGCGCGCAACCATCGCTCTCGCGCTTCCAGCGCAAGAGCGGCACGAGCAATCCGCTGTCGAGCATTTCCTCCGCGGTCGCTGGCCGAGCCTCCGGACTCGTTGGATGGACCTTCCACGCGATCGGCCAATCGGGACCATCGCGCGCCGCGGCGCGGATCGCTCGCTCGCGCTCCAACTGCGAGAGCCCGTCCCACCAGCGCTCGGCGCAGCGATCGATTCCCTCCACGGGATCCCGCCACTTCGAGTACCCATGCGCCAGACCGAGGTGGAACCGCCACGCGCGATCGACTTGCCCACGCTGCTCCGCGATGTGGGCCAGACGTAGTGCGGCGAGAGGATTCGCGGCAGGACCGGGTCGACACATGGCGAGGTACGCACGCTCCGCTTCGTCGATCCGGCCTTCCGTCCACGAGAGATCGGCGGCAACGCGTTCGTAGGTCGTGTCCCACGGTTCGAGTTGGCTCTTGTCGCAGCGTGCAAGGAAGCGCCGCGCGGCGTCGTGGTCCTCGAGCCGGAGCGCGACGTCGGCGACCAGCACGGTCAGCATGGCGGACCCCGGGTATCGATCGAGCGCGCGGACGAGCCGCACATAGGCGAGCTCGAGCCGACCCGAGTTCAGGTGCACCGCGCCGATCAGTCCGTCGACGAGCGCATCGGACGGGTGTTCGAGATCGAGGTCGAGCTCGTTCCAGGAGTTCAGCGTCAGCTTCGCGCTGCCGCAGAGGAATCCGACCAGGCCGAGCGCCTTGCGGTCGAGGTAGCTCGCATCCTTCAGGATGTACGCGACGCGGGGCGAGTCGAGCTCCCCTCGCTTGGATTCCGCGATCGCCTGGCAGAGCTTGGGGCACGAGCGAGTGAGGAAGTCCGTGAAGTCCGTCGCCTCGAGCCAAGGGGGATCCACTTTGGCTTGCGTCAGAATCGATCGAATCAAATCGCGCTCGACGCGCGCCACGATTTGATCGGGGACGAGATCGAGGCTGTGGTCGTACTCGACGAGTGCGCGTTCGCAGAAGGAAAAGTCCTTGTCCGGCGGCGCCATGATTTTGAACGCGTGGGTGAAGCCTTCCTCGTTCAGAGCGAGGAATCCCTGCGTCGCGAGAGCCGAGCCGATCAGCTCGTAGTGCGCGCGCTTCAAGTGCTCGGCTGCGCGCACCGGGCGCTGCGAGTTCTGATAGATCGCCCAGCCGAGGTAGCTCGCCACTCCCACACCGACCAGTGCGCCGGCGACCGAGCCGAGGAACGTGCGCGCATTGCGGCGCACGCTCTTCAGGGTGCGCGCGATCGGCCCGGCGCGCCGAGCGCGGATCGGCTGGAGCGCGAGCAGCCGCTCGAGATCGTCGGCGAAGTCGCCGGCACTCGCGTAACGGCGCGACGGATCGGCGTCGAGCGCCTTGGCGACGATGGTCTCTAGATCGCGAGGCAGCTTGGGGTCGAGCTTGCGCAGCGGTTCGAACGCGCCCGCCTCGGCGCGTGACTGGACGTCCGACGGACCCGAGCTGCCGAACGGCAACTCGAGGACGAGCGCCTGATACAGCGTCGCGCCGAGGCTGAAGACGTCACTCCGCGCGTCGACGGATGCGTGCTCGCCGCGCAGGACCTCGGGCGATGCGAAGGCGAGCGTGCCGACGAATTCGCCGGTCAAAGTGTGATGCGAGGACTCCGCGTCGCGCACGAGTCCGAGGTCCGAGAGGATCGCCCGGCCGTCGCGGCGCAGGAGGATGTTCGACGGCTTGACGTCGCGATGGACGAGGCCTGCTTCGTGCACGGCCGTGAGCGCACGCCCGACGTCGATTCCGATGCGCGCCACGAGCTGCGGCCAGCTCGCGGCTTCGAAGGCGAGCTTGGAGTCCGCTGCGCCCGCGAGGAAATTCTTCGCGCGCAGCACGCGGGCGGCTCCGCCACCGCTCTCGGTGCCGCTCGAGGGTCGCAGGTGCGCGATGAGCGCCGCGAGACTGTGACCGTCCACCCACTCCATCGCGTAGGCGCAGATCTCGTCGCGCTCGATCACTTCGTAGATCGGGACCACGTTGTCGTGGCGCACGCGCGCGAGTGCGTGAGCTTCGCGCAGGAAACGTTGGCGCGCGCGACGCGAGGCGACGAAAGAGGGGAGCAGGACCTTGAGCGCGACCGGGCGACTTCCGAGAGCGCCCTGCAGCGCCAGCCACACATGTCCACTCGCACCTCGGCCGAGCTCGCGCACGATCGAGTAACCGCGGAGTTGCGGTGCGCTGTCTCTCGGACCGACGGCGATCTCCGACGCGGTCCGGAAGAGGTCCTCGACCTCGGCTTGCAAGTGCGGCCGCGAGCCAGCTCTCTCGCGGAGCGAATCGAACGATCCGCTCGAGGCGAGCTCAACCGCGCGGTCGAACAGATCGTCGAGGAACGCGTCGTCGTCGAACGCGCTCTCCGACTCGGAGTCCGACGTGACGTCGTCGGACTGCACTCGACCCTCCGCTCCGCCTCCCGAGGGGAATGGCGAGCCGGTGGCGTCCATCAATCCACGCGCGACGGCGGCAGCACCGATCGACTCGTCAAGAGATGGTTCAGGTGCTCGCGGTAAAGCGTGCCGCCTTTGCGGAAGCGGTACTTCACCACGGCAACGCCGATCGCGAGCCGCTCCGCGACCTCGTCGCAGGAGAGCTCATCGAACAGTCGCAGCCGCACGACCTCGCGCAAGTCCTCGGGCAGACTCGCGAGCGCGTCACTCATGGTGAGCGATTGCTCGCGGTGGATGGCGATTCGACTGGGTGTCGTCGAATCGAGTGGGGGCAGCGCGCACTCGAAGCGCGATGCCCCGCTTCCTTCGCTCGCCGTTCCGCGGAGCGCGAGCGTCCGGGCGACTCCGCCGCGCTTCAATGCATTCGCGCGGTCGACGGCGTCGCCGATGCAGCGCTCGGCGATTTCCAGGATCCAACGGCGAAAGCTCTTGAGCCCGCGCCACTCGAAGCGCTCGCGCGCGCGCCACGCGTGCAAGAGCGCTTCCTGCCACACGTCCTCCGGCGCGAGCACTGCGCGCAGCTCGGTGCTCATGCGAGCGCGGATCGCGGCGAGCATCGACGCTGGGCCGACCGCTTCGATCCAGCGGTCCCAATCCCGCGCGTCGATGCTCGGAGTCGATGGTCCTTCGCAACTCTCGGGCGACTGCGCTTCTTGCCTCGGGGGGACAGGCGGCATGGCCGGCATCCAGCGTAGCCGACCTCCGACACCGCGCGCGTTCCTTCTCCTTTCGGCGCGCGCCGCATCGACTCGGCGACGCTTGCAGGCGAACGGGAGCATGGTTCCGTGCATCCTCCCGTTCGATCGCGAGGCCGCAGTGAGCACGACCGGCGCGCGTCCCCCGACGCATGTCGTCACTGTCGCGAAGGTCGCACGGGACGAAGGAGAGTGGTGACCTTCACCCACGGCGGCAGGCCGGCTTGCGGCCGCTCGAAGTACGCGATGTTCGGCCGGTCCTGGCTGTCGTAGGCGACCTTGATCACACCGGGCTCCGTCTGTCCCGTAGTGCCGACATTGGCGTAGTAGTGCCACGAGCCGAAGCGGCGCTCTGCGAAACGCAGCTCGTGCGGACTGCTGCAACAGCTCATCCAATACGCGACGCCGATCGCGCCCGTCGGTGAGACGCCGACGGTGTACCAATCCCTGTACTCGATGTCGGAGAGGACCACCTCGGGCCCGAGCCACGTGCTGCCGCTGTCGACTGACCACCAGCGGTGGAGCGGTCCGTTGGCACCGGCGGGCTGCGTCGTCTGTGCCGACGCGGTGAAGATGTGGATGACGTTCGACGGGTCGATGACCACTTGAACGCCGCGCGGCCCGATCGCATCGGGCGGGACGATCTGAATCCACGACGGGTGCGGGACGTCGCCGCGGGCAAAGTAGAGCCCCGATCCGTTGGTCACGCCGCAGACATCCATGAACTCCGCGACCAGGATGGGCACACCGTCGCCGCCGATGGCCATGTCGAACGACGCCGCCTTTCCATGTGAAAGCGTGCCAAAGGGGAAGAGCTCATTGTCGTCGTAGTAAAGGATGCCGCTGGCGCAGTTGGAGCCGTTGTGGAACGGCTGCGTGCTCCCGAGCCAGTGCACTCCGCCGCCGCTCGGGTTCGCCCTCACCACGGCGTGCACCGGGTTGAACACATTCACGTACGCCTCGCTCACGAGGGTGAGCGGCCAGAGCTTGTATCTCCTGAAACCGCCGCAGCCAAAGCAGCCCGCCAGCGCACCGCCGCTGACGGCGTACGAGTCGCCCGCGGAGTCGACGACGGCACCCGACGGTCGTAGGGGCTGCGAGGGATGGCCGGTCGCGCTCGGCGGTGCCGCGGTGTCGTAGACGTTCCACGTCCCGGGCCCGGACGGCTTGGCCCAGTAGGGCAACCAATTGTCCCCGCTCGTGTAGACGGTTCCCGCGACTTCCGGCCGGTCGTTCGAGTCCATCTTCAGGTAGATGACGTCACCGGAATGGATGAAGCCGGACCATTCCCAGATTCCCCACGGACTGGTCGTGTCTGCCGGCCCGATCGTCAGCGACTGCCACATCCCATTCGTCTGCGACAGCGACTGCCACGTCACCTGCGCCGACACGCGACCGCTGGTCGACGCGACGATCGAGAGCGCGGCGGCGGTGTTTCGGATGATCCTTCGATTGAACATGGTGCCTCCTCTGCGTGCTTGGTTTCGGAGGCGCAAGGACGCCTCTCTCACTGCAACGGAGAGGAGACCGCGTAACGGCGTGCGTACCATTCGCTCGAAAACCCGCTCACCCTCCTCTCCCCCGACCGCGCGGGCGCAGCCTCGCGACGGACGTGTTGAGAGTTGCGGGCTAGCATGAGCAACCGCAAGAGCGCGGAGCGCGTGTCACGGTGGCGCGCTCGCTCTGCGCTCGAGGCCCGGAGCGTCTCGCTATGGCATCAGTTCCGAACGGCAACCGACTTTCCGCGGACGAGGCGCTCGGCCGGCTGATCGAAGGGAATCAGCGGTTCCTTCGGGGCGCGGCGCGCAGCTCTGCGTTCCGGCGCGAGCAGGTCAGCGATCTCGCCAAGGGCCAAAGTCCTTACGCAACCATCCTCGGTTGCAGCGATTCCCGCGTGCCTCCCGAGGCGATCTTCGATGCCGGCTTGGGAGAGCTGTTCGTCATCCGCGTCGCGGGCAACGTCTGTTCGCCGGAGATCGCAGGAACGTTGCAGTACGCGGGCGCGTACTTGGAGACACCGCTCTTCGTGGTGCTCGGCCACGAAGGTTGCGGAGCGGTCAGCGCAGCGCTGGCGAGCAAGCACGAAGGGGAGCAGTTCCGTTCGCGCGTGCAGCTGCTCTTGACGAGCATCGTCCCCGGCCTACCGGAGCTCGACCCGACGCGCTCTCCGCAAGAGCAGGCGTCGCTCGCGGTCGAGAGCAACGTGCGCTGGACCGTTCGCCAGATCTTGGACACGCCGGAGGCGCAGGCGCGCGCGGCGGAAGGCCGAGCGAAGATCGTCGGCGCGGTCTATGAACTCGAAAGCGGTCGCGTGAGGCTCCTGTCCCCGGGATCACGGACATGATCGAAACGGAACGGGCTCGTGTTGAAGCGAGACTCGACGGAGCACGAATCTCGCACGCGCAGGGACACGGTCGCGTTCTCGGTTAGGATGATTGGGCGGTCGACACTGCGCGCTTTCACCTCGGCTCTCGAAAGAGAAAGGACTCCGATGCACTCGATCTTCGTGCACCTCCTGGACGCCTCCCGAGTCGAGATTTCCGGCTACTTCGATGCGCAGGCCGAGAGGGGTATGCGCGAGCACTGGTACCATCCCAATCGATCCGATCCGGTGTTTTCGATTCGGTTCCCGCACGGCGACTCCGACTTCCGTGATCCAGAGAATCGAAACGATGTCGTCGAAGCGCTTGGCGGGGATCCCAATCTGACCGTCCAGTTCGACGCGGGCGCCAAGCATCCCGGCCACAAGGAGCTGCGCGCGTTCCTCGTCCAGCTCCTGTCGAAGTATGCAGGCGTGGCACTCGACGACCTGTCGACCCACGTCTGGACGGTGGACGACTTGCGCACGGATCTACACGTCCACGGCTTCTCGTTCGCCGATCACGAGAGCTGGCGCAAGCTGCACCACGTACACCCCGCTGTTCCACGCCACGCAGAGCACGGCGAGAAGCGCGGAGGAGAGGGCCGCCTCTCGTCGTGACCGCGCGGGTCACGCTCAGTTCACGTCGAACAGGCCAGCCACACGAAGAGTCGACAGGTCGGGCAACTTCGCCTTCGCGTGCGCGCTCGACACGCCGTCGCCGACCGCGTGTCGTTAGATCGCATGCACGGCGGTTCTCCGACTGTGCGCGCGCGATCGCAGTGAGTTCGCTGCGCTGACGACTCGTCGTGCTCATCGCGTGCTGCCGGCGGTACTCGTCCTGTGACGCGCGCCGCACCGCATGCGGGCGGACCGAGCACCGCGACGACCCGCAGGCGCGACCGCCGTGACCCTCGGAGCGCCCGCAGGCTCGTTACCTGCCGGTGACCAAGTTGGTCGGCGCGCGGTCGTACATCCGCGCATGAAGCACGGCATGCACGGCGTCGGTAGGCGGTTCCTGGTGTTCGCGACTCTGATCGGGCTCGCTAGCGCGCCGTCGCGCGCGCAAGTCGCATCCCTCGCACCGCAGCACGCCCCGGATCACGACTGGGTGGGCGTGTCCCATCTCGTGATGCCGCAGACGCGCGCCTTCGCGCTCGAGCGCGGCCGCGATCCCATCGTGATCGAGCGCATCGAAGCGCGCGTCGAGATCATCGAGCAGGCGGCGGTCACCACGCTCGAGATCGCCGTGCGCAACCCGTCGTCGCGTCCGGCCGAGGTGGTGCTCTTGCTGCCGGTTCCTGAAGACGCCGCGGTGCACTCCTTCTTGTTCGAGGGCTCTGCGAGCGAGAAGGCGGCGCGCCTCCTGCCGCGCGACGAGGCACGGCGCACGTACGACGGCATCGTCGCGCAGATCAAGGATCCGGCGTTGCTCGAGTTCGCGGGCTGGAACTTGATCCGTTCGAGCGTGTTCCCCGTGCCGGCGAATGGCACGCAGCGCGTGCGCCTCTCGTACGACCACGTGCTGACGGCCGAGCACGGACGCGTCGACTACGTGCTGCCGCGCAGCGAGTCGCTGACGGTCGAGGTGCCGTGGAGCATCCAGGTGGGCATCCGCTCGCGCTCGCCGATCTCGCTCGTCTATTCGCCGAGCCACGAGCTCGTCACGTCGTTGCGCGAGCCGCGCCACGTCGCGTTGCATGTACATGAGCGGCGTGCGAGCGATCCGGGCGCGTTTCGCTTCTCGTACTTGCTCGAGCAGGGCGAGCTCAGCGCGTCGCTGATCGCGTATCCCGACACCTCCATCGGCGGCGGCTACTTCCTCTTGATGGCCGGCCTGCCGGCGGGCATCGACGCGCGCGCGCCGCGGGTTGCGCGCGAGGTGACGCTCGTGATCGACCGCTCGGGCAGCATGGCCGGACCCAAGCTCGATCAAGCGCGCGCCGCGGCAAATCAGGTGATCGAAGCGCTGGAGTTCGGCGAGGACTTCAACATCGTCGACTACTCGACGCAGGTCGCGCAGTTCGCGCCGCGTCCGGTCACCAAGGACGCGACGACGCTGCGCGCGGCGCGCGAGTACATCGCCACCATGCGCGCGATGGGCGGAACGAACATCGCAGGTGCGCTGGTCGAGGCGTTGCGACCCGCGCCGCGCGCGGGCGTGCTGCCGATCGTGCTGTTCCTGACCGACGGCCTGCCGACGGTCGGCCGCACCGCGGAGCTCGCCATCCGCGACCTCGTCGAACACGGCAACCTCCATGCACGGCGCATCTTCACCTTTGGGGTCGGCAACGACGTCAACGTGCCGCTGCTCGATCGCATCGCGGACGTGACGCGCGCCGCGAGTACCTATGTGCTGCCGCGCGAGGATGTCGAGCTGGCCGTCGCGCGCGTGTTCGGCCGCTCGAGCGGTCCCGTGCTGTCGGACCTCGAACTCGGGTCGTATGACGGGCAAGGTAACCCGACGACGCGCGCCGTGCGCGATCTCGCGCCGGCACGCCTGCCCGATTTGTTCGCTGGCGACCAACTGCTCGTGCTCGGCCGCTATGTCGGCGGCGAGCCGATCGACTTCCGCCTGAGCGGGACTCTGCGCGGAGAGCGCCGCACCTTCGCGTTTCGCTTCGGGCTCGACACCGCCAGCACGCGCAACGCCTTCGTGCCGCGCCTGTGGGCGACGCGCCACATCGCGCTGCTCGTCGACCAAGTTCGCCAGGCCGGCGCAGACTTCACGAACACTCCGGCCGAGATCGGTCGCAGTCTGTTCACCGATCCGCGCTTCAAGGAGATCGCCGACGAGATCCTCGCGCTCTCGACGCGCTTCGGCGTGCTGAGCGAGTACACCGCGTTCCTCAGCCTCGAGGGCACGAACCTCGGCGACTGGGAAGGGCTGCGTGCCGCGTGCACGAGCGAGCTCGACAGCAAGGCCGTGCGTACGCGCTCGGGCGCCGGCGCCGTCAATCAAGGGCTCAATCACAACGAGCGCAAGCTCACGGGACAGCTCGACTACAAGAACGGCTACTGGGATAGCAACCAGCAACGCGTCGAGCTCTCCGGCGTTCAACAAGTCTGCGATCGCGCCTTCTTCAAGCGCGGCGCGCAGTGGATCGACGCCGGCATCCTCTTGCGCAAATCGGCGCTCGCGCCGGCGCGCACGATCGAGTTCGGCAGCAGCGAGCACGCGTTGCTACTGGAAAAGCTGATCACCGAGGGACGTCAGGGACTGCTCGCGCTCGAGGGCGAGATCTTGATCGAGCTCGGTGGAGAGAACGTCCTCATCCACAACCGGTGAGGAGCGACCAACAACCGGCGCGCGGCCCGTCCGCGCGCCAACTTCAAGGAGACGATTCCATGTTCAAGACGATGTGCGTGAGTTCCCTGCTCTTGTCGGGCGGCTTCATCTTTCCGAAGCACGCAGCGCCCCCGGACGCGACGAGCACCGTCGTCGCGCCTCCGACGCCGGCAGCGCCCGCCGTCGATCTCGCCATCTGCCTCGACACGAGTGGCAGCATGGAAGGCCTGATCGACGCCGCGCGCGCAAAATTGTGGGCGGTGGTCAACGACCTCGCGCTCGCGCGCCCAGAGCCTCGGCTGCGCGTCGCGCTCCTGACGTTTGGCAACGACAGCCATCCGGCGGAGAACGGCTGGGTCCGGCTCGACGTGCCGTTCACGGCCGACCTCGACCTCATCTCGCAGCACTTGTTCGCGCTGACGACGGGCGGCGGCACCGAGCTCGTCGGCCGCGTGATCCAGCGCGCCACCGACGAGCTTGCATGGAGCCCCGAATCCAACGCGCTGCGCCTGATGATCGTCGCCGGCAACGAAGCGGCAGACCAAGACCAGACCGTGCGCTTCCAGGACGCCTGCGCGCGCTCGATCGCGCGCGGCATCATGGTCGACGCGATCTACTGCGGCCCGGATGGTGACGAGATCGCCGCCGGCTGGCGCGCCGTCGCGCGCTCGGCGGACGGGCAGTTCGCCGCGATCGACCACCAGAACGGGACCTTCGCGATCGCGTCGCCGTTCGACGCGCGCCTGGGCGAGCTCAGCGCCCTGCTCAACGCGACCTACATTCCTTATGGATCAGCGGGCGAAGCGGGTCGCATGAACCAGAGCGCGCAGGACCAGAACGCCGGCAAGCTCTCGTCCGATGCCGCCGCGGCGCGCGCGGTGTGCAAGTCCACCGGCAACTACCGGTGCGGGTGGGACCTCGTCGACGGCAGCCGGTCGGGGGAGATCAAGCTCGATGCGGTGAAGGCGGGCGATCTCCCGACGGAGCTGCGCAAGTTGTCGAAGGCCGAGTTGCAGAAGCACGTCGACACGACGTGGACGCAGCGCTCAGAGCTCCAGAAGCAGATCGCCGAGCTCGGCAATCAGCGTCAAGCGTTCGTCAACGCACAGATGCTGAAGAGCGCGCTCGATCCCTCGAAGTCGTTCGACTTCGTGCTGCGCAACGCGATCCGCGCGCAAGCGATTGCGAAGGGCTTGGTCTTCCCCGAGGGTTGCTGATGCGGATGCCGCGCGGTAGCCCGTCTCGAATGCGGGGAGCGTCGCGTGTCGACGCTCCCCGCGCGTCGCTACCCTTGGGCGTGTGCCAGACTCGCAAGCAGGCGCCATGACGCGGCGCGGAGATTCGCCGTGACGCGCCGCCCGGACTCCAAGAAGGTGCTCGTCGTCGAGGACGACGCCGCGATCCGGCGCGGACTGTGCGACAGCCTGACCTTCGCAGGCTACGCGGTGATCGAGTGCGCCGACGGGCTCGAGGCACGACGCCTGGCGGTCGCGGCCGAGCTCGATCTCGTGTTGCTCGACCTCGTGCTGCCCGGCGCGAGCGGCCTCGAGATCCTGGCCGAGCTGCGCAAGAGTCGTCCGACGTTGCCGGTGATCATGGTCACCGCGCGCGGCGCGGAGGAGGATCGCGTGCGCGGGCTGAAACAGGGCGCGGACGACTACGTGGTGAAGCCGTTCAGCTCGAGCGAGCTCCTCGCGCGCGTCGAGGCCGTGCTGCGCCGCTCGGCGGAGCGGCCGATCGACGTGCACACGCTCGCGGAAGGCGGCCGCACGATCGACCTCGAGCGGCGCGAGGTGCTTTTCGCCGGCGGCGAACGGCGCCTCTTGTCCGAGCGCGAGGTCGACATCCTGCGCTACCTCGCGAGCTCGAGCGGCCGAGCCGTGACGCGCGAGGAGCTGCTGACGCGCGTGTGGGGGATCGACACGCGCGGTCTCACGACGCGCACGATCGACATGCACATCGCGCGGCTGCGCGAGAAGCTCGGCGAGGATCCAGACCGCGCGCGCATCGTCGTCACCGTGCGCTCGAAGGGCTACATGCTAGGGCGTGCGGTGGAGATCGCGGCACCGTGAAGCGCAACCATCGCCGCTGGTGGCTGATCTACGGCGCGTGCGCGCTCTCGACGCTCGTCGCATTGACCTGGATGACGCGCTCGGTGCTCGAGCTCGAGCGCGCCGAGCAGCGTGCGCGCGCGAGCACGGCGCACGAGGCCGCGCTGCGCCTGGCGCTTTGGCGCATGGACTCGTGGTTCGCGCCGCACCTCGAACAGGAAGCGGCGCGCCCCTACCACGAGTATTTGCCGTACTTCTCCGAGGAACGCGCCTACACGCGCTTGTTCCACCGCATCGAGCCGGGCGAAGTACTGACCACTTCGCCGTTGCTCGCTTTCCGCTCGGAGATCGTGCGCATCCACTTCCAGGTCGACGCGCGCGGTGCGTGGAGCTCGCCGCAGGTGCCGACCGGCAACCTGCGCGATCTCGCCGAGACCAATGGCCACGACGCGGGCGAACTCGACCGCATGCAGGCACAGCTCGCCGATCTCGCCGCGCTGCTCGGTCCGGAGGAGCTCGCCTGCGCGCAGGTCGAGAGCGAGAGCGCGCTCATCGCATTGATCAGCAAGGCGCTGCCGCCGGAGCAGCTCGCCAAGCTCGGAGCGCCCGCCGGATCGAAAGAACGCGAGGCCGCGGCGTCGGCCAAGAACGAGCGCGACCTCTCGCAGCGTGCGCAGCAGAGCTACCTGCGCCAGAAGCAGAACTTCGCCGTCGAGGGCGCCGTCACCGACACCGACGCAGGGGCTAACGCTGCGTCACCCGCGAACGGTCGGCGCGCGAGCTCACCCTCGCCGAGTGCACTGGTTCCCGTGTGGTTCACCGGGCCCGCGCCGGTGCGCGCGCGCGAGCTGTGCTTCGTGCGTCGCGTGCGCGTCGGCGGGGAGCACGGCGAAGAGCTCGTGCAAGGCTTCGTCGCCGACTGGCCGCACCTGCGCATGCTGCTGCTCGAGCAGGTGCGCGACTTGTTCGGCGACGCCGACCTCGTGCCGCAGACCGGTGCATTCTCCGCTGGCGAAGGCCGCCAGGAACTGGCGTCCGCGGCGAGCGCGGACGCGGCGCCGCGCCTCGCGGCCTTCCCGGCCGAGCTCTCCGCGCACTGTCCGCCCGCGCCGCCGCTCGCGTGGGTGACGCCGGTGCGCGCGACGCTGTGGACGACGTGGCTCGCGGCGCTGATCGCGGTCGCAGCGGTCGGCGTCACGCTGCACGCGAGCATTGCGCACGGCGAGAAGCGGAGCCGTTTCGCCTCGGCCGTGACGCACGAGCTGCGCACGCCGCTGACGACCTTCCGCATGTACTCGGAGATGCTTGCCAAGGGCATGGTGCCGCCGGAGCAGCGCGCGACGTACCTGGAGACCTTGGAGAAGGAGTCCGAGCGCCTCGCGCACCTCGTTGAAAACGTCATGGTGCACGCGCAGCTCGAGGAGGGCCGGCGCAAGCTCGCGCGCGAGCGCATGCCGCTCGACGCGATTCTCGAGCGCGTGCTGCCGATGCTCGAGCGCCGCGCGCGCGACGCTGGTGCGGTGTTCACCGTCGACGTCGAGAGCGCGCGCGGCGCCTTGCTCGCGACCGATGCGCACGCCGTCGGCCAGATCCTGCTCAACCTGGTCGACAACGCCTGCAAGTACGGGCGCACGGGGACGACTGCGTCGATCGAGATCGATGCGCGCGCGAGTCACACCACGCTCGCGCTGCGCGTGCGCGATCACGGTCCGGGCGTGCCTCCCGCGCTGGCACGCGCGATCTTCCAGCCCTTCGAGCGTGGTGAACGCGACGAGCGCGATCCGAGCCCGGGCGTGGGCCTCGGCCTCGCGATCGCGCGGGGCCTCGCGCGTGAGCTCGGCGGTGATCTGCGCCTGGAACATCGAGACGGCGCAGGCGCGTGCTTCTGCTTGGAGCTGCCGCTCGCGGGGTAGGAGATCGGTCGACCGCCAGCACTTAGCCCGTGGTGAGAAGTGCGGGCGAGTCCGTGACACGCAAGCTCGTGCCGGAGAACGAGGACGGAGCGCAGGCGTGGTAGCGCGGACGCGCTGCGCGCGCTCCTCAGTGCCGGCGGCCAAACGCCGTGCTCTACTGTTCACGATGCGCGTCGGCTGGTTACTGCGCTCGTCCTTGTACTCTGTCACCCGCATCCTCGCGGCGTGACGGGCCGCCGATCGCGCCGTCGAACACTCCATGACGCGTCCTGATTCCGCCGCTGGAACTCAGCCGCTGCCCGATCCGCGTGGGCACTTCGGCGAGTACCGCGTGATCGCCCTGCTCGGCGAAGGCGTCATGGGCGCCGTGTACGAAGCGGAGCAGAAGCACCCGCGCCGACACGTCGCGCTGAAGGTGATCCGTCCGGGCCTCGCGTCGAGCGAATTGCTGCGACGATTCGAGCACGAGGCCGCCGTGCTCGCGCGCTTGCAGCATCCCGGCATCGCGCAGATCCACGAGGCCGGCACGTTCGACGTGCCGGGCGGCGGCGTGCAGCCGTACTTCGCGATGGAGCTCGTGCGCGGAGCGCCTCTCACGCGCTACGCATCCGATCGCGCGCTCGACACGCGGGCTCGGCTCGAGCTGATGGTCAAGATCTGCGACGCCGTACAACACGCGCACCAGCGCGGCATCATCCATCGCGACCTGAAGCCGGCGAACATCCTCGTCGACGAGCTGGGCCAGCCGAAGATCCTCGACTTCGGCGTGGCGCGCCTGACCGACTCCGACGTGCAGACGACGACGATGCACACCGACGTCGGACAGATCATCGGCACTCTGCCGTACATGAGCCCCGAGCAGGCGTCGGGCCGGCCCGACGAGCTCGACACGCGCAGCGACGTTTATGCGCTGGGCGTCGTCTGCTACGAGCTGCTCGCCGGACGACTGCCGTACGACTTGCACAAGCAGCTCTTGCACGAGGCCGTGCGCATCATCCGCGAGGAGGAGCCGTCGCGGCTCTCGTCGGTGAACCGCTCGCTGCGCGGCGACGTCGAGACGATCGTCGGCAAGGCGCTCGAGAAGGACAAGTCGCGCCGGTACCAGTCCGCCGGCGAGCTCTCCACCGACATCCAGCGCTTCCTGCGCCACGAGGCGATCGCGGCGCGTCCGGCGGGCACGTGGTACCAGGTCGCGAAGTTCGCGCGGCGCAATCGCATCCTCGTCGGCGGTGTCACGGCGACGTTCGTCGCGCTCGCAGCCGGGCTCGTCGTGAGCTCGATCCAGTACGTCGAGGCCGCGAACGCGCGCGACCTGGCGGAAACTCGGCGCAAGACGGCCGAGGCTGCGCAAGCCGCGGAAGCGGCACAACGCAAGGTGGCCGTCACGAACGCGGAGAAGGCCGCGGCGATCAATCAGTTCCTGCTCGACATGCTCGGCTCCGCGGATCTGCAGCACATCGGGCGCGAGGCGAAGGTCTCGCAAGCTCTGGCAGCCGCATCCACGAAGGTCGGCGCGTCGTTCGCGGACAATCCGGAGGTCGAGCTGGGCATCCAGGACCTCCTGGCCCGGACGTACATCTCGCTCGGCATGTTCGACGAGGCCGAGCCGCACGCGCGGCGTTCGATCGAGCTCGCCGAGCAATTGCCCGGCGTGCAAACCGTCACGCGCTACTCCGGTGTTCTGAGCCTCGCGAGCGTGAAGTCCGCGCGCGGCGATCACGTCGGCGCGGAGTCCATGTTGCGCGCGTCGTACACGCAGGCCTCTCGGGACTTTGGTCCAGAGGCGCCGACTACTCTCAACTTGATGGGCCAGCTCGCCAACGAGTTGCGTTTCCTCGGACGCCTCGAAGAGTCGGAGGTCCTCTACCGCGAACTGCTGCGCGTGCGTCGCGAGCACGACGGCACGGACAGCCGCATGACGCACATCGCGCTGAACAGTCTGGCCGTCCTCTTGCACAGCAGCGATCGTCCGGCCGAAGCCGAGCCGCTCTACCGCGAGGCGGCCGAAATCGGTGAACGTCTGTGGGGTCCGGACAACGAGGACACGTTGACGGCCAACTTCAACCTGGCCTCGATCCAGCGGGACCTCGGGAATCTCGAGCAAGCCGAGCAGCGGATGGCCGAACTCGTGCCGCGCTTTCGCCGCGTGTTCGGCGACGCCCACGTCAAGACCGCCACGGTCGTGCACCACCTCGGTTGCGTGTACGACCGGCTCGGGAGGTGGCGCGAGGCGCTGCCACTCGTCGAGGAGTCGGTGCACACGCTCGTGCGCGTGCAGGGCGCGCGCACGTTGGAAGTCGCCGAGTTCGAACACGACCTCGCGCGGATCCAGTTGCGCCTCGGCGATCCCGCCCTGGCGAGCGACCTGTTGCGCGATGTCGTCGACGTCCGCAGCGAGCTCCTGGGATCCGCACACCGTCTGACCTTGGACGCACGGACCTTGCTGGCCAACGCGCTCGTCGCGGCAGGACAGTACGCGGAAGCCGAGCCCGAGTTCCTCGGCCTGATCGAAGCCGTGCCGCGGGCCTTCGGCCCAGACGACCGCATCACGGCGATCCTCTTCAACTCCTACGGGCAGATGCTCAGCCGTGCCGGTCGCCACGAGGAGTGCCTGACGATGAGCGAGCGCGCGCTCGACATCCTGCTGCGCGCGTTCCCGCCCGACGATCGCGACACGGCGATCACGCAGTACAACCTGATGCACGCGCTGGCCGATCTCGGTCGCAAGGAGGAGGCCGCGGCCGAGGCGACGGACGTGGTCGCGCGCTTCGCGCGCGTGTTCGGGCCGGAGCATCCGAACACCACCACCGCCAAGCTCGGCGCGGTTCGGATCCTGCGCGACGTCGAGCGGTTCGACGAGGCCCTGGAGCTGAACCAGGTCGCGCTGGGGGGTGGGCGCGCAGCGTTGGGTGACAAACACCCACAGGTCGCAGCGACACTCACTCGCCTCGGGCGGTCGCACTTGATGCGCGGCGACGCCGCGGGCGCGCTCGCCCCGCTGGAAGACGCGCTGTCGAAGTACGAGGCCGCGACCGAGAGCAGCGTGAACGAAGTCGCGGATTGCCGCGGCGCGCTCGGCGAGTGCCTGACGAAGCTCGCGCGCTTCGCGGAAGCCGAGGCGCTCCTCCTCGAAGCTCATCGAGCCCTGACCGCAGCGCGTCTCGCCGACCAAACGGACATCCAGAGGATCGAGCGCTGCCTGGCCGAGCTCTACGCTCGTTGGAACGCCGTCGAACCGGATGCGGCGCGCGCCGCGCAGGCCGTGGAGTGGCAGGCGAAAGCGCAGGCGATCCAGGTCCCGGCCGAGCCGCGGTCCGAGGCCAAGAAGTGAACGGCGACAAGCCGAAGTCCGCGTCGAACTCGTCCGTGCTCGTGTCGGCGAGGCTGTGCGCTTCCGACCCGGCCGATCACTCGCGCGATCGGGCTGCATGGATACTCACGGGCAACCCGGGCTCTGACTACTCCCATTCGGCGATCGCGACGTGCCTGCGTCTCGCCGGAGTTCGACCCGTTCACGGAGTCACGGATAGATCTCGAACCGCAGGGCGTCGGTCGACCCGCTGAGGTTCGGCGCGGCGAGCCGTCCGGCCGCTGACGGCCGCACGCGCCAACGCATTGCACTGCCTGCGCGAGGCCTGCACACTGCCGACTCACCGGCGCGCGGTGCCACCGGCCGATGTCCCTCGAACTACGCTCGGTGTCGCGCCGCTTCGGCGCGCAGCTCGCGCTCGATCGCCTGTCGATGCACGTGCGTGCCGGCGATTGCTACGGCTTCATCGGCCACAACGGCGCGGGCAAGACGAGCGCCATGCGCATCGCGCTCGGCCTCCAGCGTCCCGACGGGGGCACGGTCGTCGTCGACGGCTTCGATGCGGCGCGTTTTCCGCGCGAAGCCCGCGCGCGCATGGGAGCGCTCATCGAGACGCCCGGCTTTCAACCCGGTTGGAGCGGCGCCAAGAACCTGATCGAGCTCGCGCGTCTGCAAGGCTTCTCGCGCACGGACGCGCGGGTCGAGGCGCTGCGCTGGATCGAGCGCGTCGGCCTGTCGCACGCGGGGGCGAAAGCCGTGCACGCGTACTCACAAGGCATGCGCCAGCGCCTCGGCATCGCGCAAGCGCTGCTCGGCTCGCCGCGCTACTTGCTCCTCGACGAGCCCACGAACGGGCTCGACCCGGAAGGCATCGCCGAGATGCGCGCGCTGTTCCGCTCGCTCAACGCCAGCGGGACGACAATCCTCGTCTCGAGCCACCAGCTGCAAGAGCTCGCGAGCTTCTGCAATCGCATCGGCGTCCTGCGTCAAGGACGCCTGATCGTCGAGGAAGAGACCGTCCGCTTGCTCGGTGCGCCGTCCGCGCGCTGGCGCCTCTTCGTACGCGCGCCCGAGCAGGCGCGCGCGCCGCTCGCGGCGCTCGGGGTCTCCGCCGTGAGCGACAGTGCCGACGGAGCGCTGCTCGTCGAGCTCGGCGAGCACGTGCCGGAGCGCATCACGCGCGGACTCGTCGAGCGCGGCGTCGACGTCGTGTCGTTCTCCGAAGAGAAGCCGACGCTCGAAGCGATCTACTTGCGCTACAGCGCGAGCGCACAGAGCGCGGCTCCCGCGACGCACGTCGAGCCATCGCCGACCGCGCCACCAATGCACCCGCGCGCCCCACGGCGCGCGGCGGCGCGCATGACGACCTTCGACTTGCGCCGCTGCGCGAGCTCGTGGGGATTGATCGCGGTCTTCACGACGCCCGCGGCCCTCGGCGCGATCGCGATGCTGCGCCGCGCAGCGCAGGGCGCTGCCGATCAGGACGCGGTCGACAGCGCGACGCTCTTCAGCACCACCGATGTGACGGCGTTCGAGGCGGTGGGGCTCGCGCTCCAAGCCGGACTGCCCGCCCTCGCGTTCCTCGCGCTCGCGCTCGCGAGCCAGTCGATCGCGGCGGAGCTCGGTCGCGGCACGCTGCGCAACGTGTTGCTTCGTCCGCTCGCGCGCGTCGAGGTGGCGCTCGGCAAAGCGCTCGCGCTCGTCGTGTTCGTGCTCGGCGGCTACGTGCTCCTGGCCGGCACGGCGCTGCTGCTCGGCGCGTCCGTCTTCGAGTTTCGCGACGTCACGGAGACGCTTCCGAACGGCGCGCGCTTCACGCTCACGCCCGCGAGCGAGATCTGGCCCGAGCTGCGTCGGGCACTGCTCTCGCCGCTCCTCCCGCTCGCGGCCTACACCGGACTCGGATTCCTCGCGGGTGCCGTCACGCGCACCGGCGCAGCTGCGCTCGGCTGGGCACTCTCGCTCGGCGTGCTGATCGACCTCGCGCGCGCTTTCACGCGCGCCGTGCGCTGGACGGGCGGACTTCCGTCGGACTACCTGCCCTCGCCTCTTTCCGACACGTCGTTCGTGCGCTTTTATGTCGACGTGGCGAACGGAGTCAGCAACGCCGAGTTCGAGCACGCGGCCGGCGCGCTGCTCGTGCCGATCGCGTGGACGCTCGCGACGTTCGCCTGCGCGACGCTCGTGCTCGTGCGCAGACCCATCCCATGAGTTGGCCCATGACTTGGACCGTGATCCGGCGACACCTTCCCGCCGTGCTCGCGCTGGCGTGCAGCGCGTGCTCGTTCTCCTCGCAATCGCTGGCCGAGACGCCGCCGCCGCTCGCCGATCTCGAAGAGCCGCTCGACCTGCGTGAGGAACCGAAGGACGAGCTGCAACGCGCGGCGCTCGATCCGGGCTCGTTCACCGGCGTCAGCGCCTCGGACGCGCGCCAATCGCTCGACGCGCTCGAGCAAGAGCCCGAGGGCGTGCTCGTCGCGCGTATCGTCGAGAACTCGCCCGCCGACGCGGCCGGTCTCGAGGTCGGAGACTTGCTGCTCGAGGCGCGCGTCGAGCAGCGAGTCCTCGCGCTGCACTGGCCGAGCGAGTGGCGCAGGCTCGAGCTCGACACCGCACCCGGCAGCACGCTCGAGCTCACGCTCGACCGCGCGGGGGTCGAAGTGCAAGCGAAGCTCGTCACCGCGCAGCGCGTGCGTCCGGTCGAACGCGCAGCGGCCGAGCGCTTTCGCGAGGACGAGAAGGTCGGCGTCGTCGTGCGCACCGCGACGGAAGTCGAGGCGCGCGCCGCGAGTCTCGGGCCGGGCGGCGGCGCCGTGATCGTCGGCCTCGCGCGCGGCAGTCCGTGGCGCAAGGACGGCCTCGCGTACGGCGACCTCGTGACCGCCGTGCACGGCGCACCGTGCTCGCACCCGGAGGTCCTCCTCGAAGCGATCCGCAGCACGGACGAGGACTCGACGATCGCGCTCGACGTGCTGCGCGCAGGCCAGCGCCTGCGCTTCGAGGCACACGTGTCGCGCCGCGCGTCGCAAGTGCACGCGGTGTCGATTCCGTTCCTGTTCCGCTACTCGAACGACCGCGGTCAGCGCGAGATGTCGATTCTGCTCGGTCTCTACAAGCGTGAGAGCACGCAGGCCGCTTGGAAGACGCGCATCCTGTGGTTCATCACGTTCTCGGGCGGGGATTCGGATCGGCTCGAGGAAGAGCGCTCGTGACGGTGATCGCGGCGCTCTGGATCGCAGCCACGCTGCGCGCGCAGGCGGATGCACCGAGCCTGGCGCGCATCTCGTCGATCCCGATGTCCGAAGGCTTCGAGCTCGTCGATGCGCTCGCGCACGACGTCGACGGCGACGGCAGCGACGATCTCGTGCTCGGTGCGTCGAGCCAACCCGAGGCACGCTCCGTGCGCCGACTCGCGCTCCACCTGCGCCGCAAGGACGGGCCCGCGTTCGTCGCGACACCGGACGCCGTGCTCGAGCTCACACCCGACGTCGTCGCCTTCGCCGCGGGCGACGTGCACGCCGACTTGGGCCGCGAGATCCTCCTCTTCAGCGCGGGCTCGGTCTTCGCGTGGCGCTGGCGCGCGCAGGCAGAGGCGCAGCGTTTCGTGAAGCTCCTCGACGTCGATGTCCTGTGGCAGTGGCCCCATCGGCGTGATCTCTTCCATTTCGATGCCGCCGTGCGCGACCTCGACGGCGACGGTCTCGAGGACCTCGCGATTCCGGGCCCGTGGCAGTACGGCATCGCGTTCCAGAGGCGAGGCGCGGACGGCGTGCGCAGCTTCGGGCCGCCGTTCGTCGTCGCGCCGGGCGAGCCGAGCGAGTCGCGCGACTTCGACGTCGAACGCACGCCGAGCGTGCGTCAGTCCGCGCGCCGGCGCCGCCCGAGTGTGTCCGTCACGAGCGACGGATTCTCGTTCGATGCGGAGCGCGAAGGCGCGCGCCCGTGGCTCCTCCTTTCCGAGAGCGTGCCCGCGGGACAGCTGCTCGATTGGGATGGTGACGGCGACCTCGACCTCGCTTTCTTGACGCGCGATCACTTGCGCGTCTTCGTCCAGGAGCCGCGCGGGAGCTTCGGCGGCGTGCCGGTGCGTCTGCGCAATCCGGTCGCCGTCGACCGTCGACGTCAGCTCGACGTTTCGTACACGGCGCGCGCGCTCGATCTCGACTTGGACAAGCGCTTCGACTGCGTGATCTCCGCCGGCGACAAGCAGTCGGACGACGTGCGCACGCAGATCCTCGTGTTCCTCCAGCGCACGGTTCGCGCCGGCGAGGAACCGTTGTTCGGCAAGGGGGGCGTGCCGGCGCAGGTGCTCGTGCTGGACGGATTCGCGCGGCCACTCGCGATCGAGGACGTCGACGGCGACGGCTTGCCCGACCTCGTCGCCGGCTCGATCCGGCCGAACCTCATCGACAGCATGCGCGCCGCGGCGAGCGAGCGCCTCGACGCCGAGCTCTACGTCTATCGCAACACGAAGACCGGCTTCTCGAAGCGGCCGGATCTCACGCACACGATCCGGGTCCAAGCCGGAGGCCTCGACTTCACGGCGCGGTTCCTCGGCGACCTCACGGGTGACGGCGTCTCGGAGTTCGTCGAGCGCGCGGAGAAGGACAAGCTGCGCGTGCACCTCGTGAAGAAGTCGCGCGACGGACTCGTGCTGATCGAGAAGCCGATCTTCGAGATGGTGCTCGCGGAGACCGCGCGCGTGATGTTGCCGGCGCGCATCGGCCGCGGGAGCTCGGACCTGTTCGTGCTCGAGAAGGGAGCCCTGCGTTGCGCCAGCTTTCGTTGATCGCCCCGATCCTCGTGGCGGCATCGGCGACGGCATCCGTCGCGGTACAGGATCCCGTCGTCGCGCGCGGCCTCTTCGTGCGCGCGAGCGTCGCGGTCGGACCCACGATCTCCGACTGGCGCCTCGTCGATCTCGACGGCGCCGCGGGCAGCGAGCTCTTCGTCGTGCTCACCGGCGGAGCGATCGAAACCCTGCGCTTCGCGCAGGATGTCGCGCAGGCGCCGCAGCGCGGCGGCGGACTGCTCGCCGATCCGCGTCACTGTGCGATCGCGCTGGCAGCGCTCTCGGGCGACGGTCCACCCGATCTCTTCATCGCATCGCCGCGCGGAGTCGAGCGCGTGAAAAGAGCTCCGGGCGGCGTGTTCTCGGGCGCGCCGCGCGTGATCGCGGCGCGCGCGCGCATGAAGCTGCGCACGGGAGCGCCGCAGTTCGCGCCGCTCGCGCAGGACGTGAACGACGATGGCCGGATCGACCTCGTCGTACCGAGCGGCGAAGCGCTCGACGTGTGGATCCAGACGGTCGCGACGGGTGCCGCCGCGAGCTCGGATGCGGAGCCGACGTTCACGAAGGCCGCCAGCGTCAAGGTGCGCGTCAGCGCGAGCGCATCGACGGACGCCGCGCTGCTCTCGGACGATCTCGAGAGCACGATCACGATCCCGGGCCTCTCCATGTCGGACGTGAACGGTGATGGCCGAGCCGATCTGCTCGTTCACGACGGAGAGCAGCGCGCGTTCCACCTCGTGCGCGAGGGCGGTGCGATCCCGGCGGTGCCCGACGTGTCCGTGGATCTCGGGATCTTTCGCGACACGACGCCCGCGGCCGAGCTCGCGCCCGGCCGCACGCTCGCCGGCAACGACGACGCGGTGTACGAGAGCCGCGACCTCGACTCCGACGGCATCCCCGACTACGTCATCGCGCACCGGCGCAAGGTGTGGGTCTTCCACGGCACCAAGGACGGCCCGCAGTTCACGCAGCCGACCACGATCTTGAAGGCCGCCGACGACGTGACGGCACTGCTCGTGCTCGACCTCGACTCCGATACGAAGCCCGACCTCTTGCTCATCAAGGTTCAGGTGCCGAGCATCGCGACTCTGCTGCGCGGACTCGTCGCCGAGTGGTCGGTCGACATCGACGCGATCGGCTACGAGAACGACGGCGAGCGCGCGTTCGAGACCACGCCCAAGTGGCGCAACACGCTGTCCTTTCGAGTGCCGTCGATCCTCTCGGTGTTGAAGGATCCGGAAGAGATCGTGCGGCGCTTCGAAGGCGTCGGGAAGAAGTTCCGCGAGCCGTGCGAGGGCGACTTCGACGGCGATGGCGTGGAGGACCTGGCGCTCGTCAGCGAAGACGGAGCGCGGCTCGACGTGTGGCGTGGCGAGCGCGACCTCGAGGAGCAGATGCACGAGTCGAGCGAGAGCGTGCTGCGTCGCCTGCTCTTCGAAGACAAGGATTCGACGTGGGATCTCGAGCGGATCCTGGGCTGGATCTCGAGCTTCGGCGATCGGAAGGTCTCAGTCCTGACCGGCGGGCGCGAGCCGTCGATGCGCTTCGCGCTGCGCGACGCGAGCGCATGGCGACTGCGCGTGCTGGAAGCGGCCGACGTCGACGGCGACGGTCGTGTCGAGATCGTGCTGCAGTACGACGCGCTGCCGCTCGACGGGAACTCGACGTTCGACGTCCTCGGCTGGCGGTGAGCAAGTGTGGGGGACCCGCGCGCGGTGCGCGGCTTCGCGCTGGTCTCGCTGCGACGAGATTCCCATGCTGTGGCCGCGCCTCGCATCTCTCACCACCTACGTCCGTCGTTCGCGACCTCTACTCTGCCCATTCCCATGAGTTCTGGCCCCACGCCGTCGACGTCTGTGTCACGCCTGCAGCGCTTTCTGAACGGCGTCGAACGCGCGGGAAACGCGCTGCCGCACCCCGCCACACTGTTCGCACTGCTCGCGGCCCTGGTCGTGGTCGTGTCGGCCGTGTGTCACGCGCTGGAGGTGTCGGTCACGAATCCGGCGAACGGTCAGGTGGTCGCCGCCGTGAACCTGCTCTCGATCGAGGGGCTGCAGCGCATGATCACCGAGGCGGCGCGCAACTTCCTCGCGTATCCACCGCTCGGCATCTCGCTCACCTGCCTCTTGGGCATCGGCATCGCGGAGCACTCCGGCCTGCTCGGCGCTTGCCTGCGTCTGATCGTGCTCGCATCGCCGCGCAAGTGGATCACGCCGATGGTCGTGTTCGCGGGTGTGATGTCCAACGCCGGCAGCGAGGTCGGCTACGTGCTGCTCACGCCGCTCGCGGCGGCGCTCTACCACGCACTCGGGCGGCATCCGCTGCTCGGACTCGCGGCGGCTTTCGCCGGCGTTTCGGGCGGCTTCAGCGCCAATCTGCTCGTCGGCTCCGTCGACGTCCTGCTGGCCGGATTGTCCGAGGCGGCGGCGCGCATCGTGGATCCCGACTACACGGTCGCGGCCTACGCCAACTACTACTTCATGGCCGCGTCGACGCTGGTGATCACCGTGACCGGCACTTGGGTCACCGAGAAGATCGCAGCGCCGCGACTCGGCGCGTATCACGGCGACGCGCAGCGTGACGAGCTGAAGCCGCTCTCGCCGCAGGAGCGACGCGGCTTGTGGGCTGCGGCGGCGACGGTGTGCGCACTGACGGCCGTGGTGCTGTGGGGCGTTCTGCCCGCGGACGGATTCCTGATGAGCCCGAAGAGCACGGAGCTGAAGGACTCCGCGCTGATGGTCGGGCTCGTCACGTTCATCTTCCTGTATGGACTGCTGCCCGGCATCGCGTACGGCGTCGCGGCGGGTTCGATCCGCAGCGACCACGACGTGACGGCGGGGATGACGCAGACGATGAAGTCGATGGCGTCGTTCATCGTCCTCGCCTTCTTCGCAGCGCAATTCATCTCCTACTTCAACTGGACGAACCTGGGCGTCATCACCGCCGTCAGCGGTGCGGCGTTCATTCAGGACCTCGGACTGCAGCATCAGCCGATCTTGCTGATGCTCGCGCTCGTGCTGTTCGCGGCCACGGTCAACCTGCTGATCGCCAGCGCCTCGGCGAAGTGGGCGTTGCTCGCGCCGGTGTTCGTGCCCATGTTCATGCTGCTCGGCTACTCGCCCGAGCTCGTGCAGGGCGCGTTCCGCGTCGGAGACAGCGTGACGAACATCGTCACGCCGCTCATGAGCTACTTCCCGCTGATCCTGACGTTCGCGCACAAGTACGAGCCCAAGGCCGGGATCGGCACGTTGATCGCCACCATGTTGCCGTACTCGATCGCGTTCCTGGTGGTGTGGACGCTGACGTTGATGGCGTGGATCGCGCTCGGCTGGCCGATGGGGCCGGATGCACCGCTCTTCCTAGAGCGTTGATTCGCCGCGCGGCGCAGCGGGCGACGCGCTGCGCTCGTTTCATTCGCACTCTGCGATGTCTCGCACGCACAGGCGTGCATCGATCTAGCCCGCATCTGTCACCACGTTCGTCGCGAGTTCGACGAACGCAGCAGGGCGTGGTGAGAGATGCGGGCTCGTGTGCTCGTCCCGCTTCTGCCACCCGCGCTCGCGATTCATGGTCGCTCGTCAACGCGCGCGCTAGCCTCGCGCTCTACGGCGCGATTTCCGCGCCGGCTTCCCACATCCCCGGAGGAATCGATGAGCACTCTGCTTGCCATTCGCACCGCTTTGTTCGCCGCGCCGCTCTTCCTTGCGCTGACTCCCGTCGCGCCGCTCGTTCTACCGACGAGCGCCGAGGCCGAGACCGAGCAGCTCGCGCCGGCTTCCAACTGCACGTACTACAGCAACGCGAGCCACACGACCGTCGTCGGACAGTTCGGCTTCGACTGTTGCAACAACCGCGTCGCGTGGGGCGTCAAGTCGGCGTTCAAAGTGTGCGGCGGCTGCTTCCCGTGCGTCCCGCCGCCGCCGTGACCTGACCACCGTCGATCGACGGGACGCGAAGTCGGACTTCGCGTCCCGTGTCGTGCGAGGCGCGCGACGAGCGTCAGTCCTTCAAGCGCGCACGCACCTGGTACGCCTTGATCTCATTCACGTCCCCGGTGCCGATGCCTTCGACGCGCACCTCGAGCGACTCGCCTTTGCTGAGGCCGGCGAAGAGCGCGTAGAACGCTGCGCGCGTCTCCGCGTCGCCCTCGAACACGCAGTTGCTCGCGATCAAGACCGTTTGCGGTCCCGCGGTGACGCCGGTGCCGAACGGATCGTCGATCTCGCCGCCGCTGGTCGTGAACTGCGCATTGCCGGTGTCCACCGTCACGACCGTAGCGTTGTCGAGCTCGCCCGCTTTCACGACGAGCTTGGTCGCGTCGATCGCGGGTGTGGCCGGTACGCCGGACAGCGCGCCGTGGACCTCGAACTTCAATCCGGCGAGCAGCTCCGCGATCGCGATCGACGGCTTGCTCTCCGTGTCGAGCGTCGGCGTGATGCCGTTCAGCGTCACCGTGACGTCGGTCGCCGTCGAGAGCACTTGTCCCGACAAGATCGCTGGCGAATCGGAACGCAAGTGCGCGACGAAGCTCGTCGGCAGCGCGTCGATCGATGTGATCGTGCCTTCGTTCTCGACCGCTTCGTCTTCGATCTCGATACGCGATGCGGTGTAGGGCGGGTTCGTGAAGCTCGCGAACTTGACCTTCACCTTTTGACCGACGGCGAGCGAGTCCTCCGTCGTCAGTTGATGCTCCTCGAGGAAGAAGACGGTCGAGTTGTCCCACACCACGTCGAGCGTGTCGGGAACGGAGCCGCCCGAAGCGGCCGCGACGATCGCCTCGCCCTTCTCGACGTCGAGGATCGTGATCGAGAGCGCGTCGCCCGGACCGACGCCGATGACGAGGCCCTCGATCTTCACGAGATTGTCCTCGCCGCCACCGGCCGCGTTGTCTTCGACTTCGATGCGCGTAGCGGTCACGGCGCCGTTCACCAGCGCGCCGTGCACTTCGAGGTGCGTCGCCGAAGGCACGAGTGCCGCGAAGAACGCGGCAGAGGTCGCGAACTCGGCGCCGTCGTCCTGGATCAGGAGCGTCGCGCCCGTCACACGCACGAGGACTTGCCCCAGCGTCACGATCGAGTCGTCGTCCGCGAACGCGTCGAGCACGAACGTGCCTGCGCCTCCGTCGACCGTGTCGACCGTGCCTTTGATCTCGTCGATCGACGTCGACGTCGATGCGCTGACGGTGCTCACGCTCCCTTGCGGCGCGAAGGTGATCGGTGGCGTCGCGACCGAGCCCGTGAGCGAGCTCGCCAAGTCGACGTCGAGCACGACCTTCTTGTATCCGTTGTCCGTCACGACGAGCGGCGTCGCGAAGTCGAGCGTCATCTCGTCGGAGGTGGAGACCACGGCTACGGCGGCTCCATCGTTCAAGCGCGCGTCATACGACGCCGGCGTGAACACGAGACGCACGCCCGTGTACGTGTCGGCCGGAAGGTCTTGGCTCGCGAGCCACGCGAACTGGCTTTGCAGTCCGAGCATCTCGAGCGTGACCGGACCCGCGAGCAAGTTCGCCGTCTCGCCTCCGCCTTGGATCACGAAGTGCACCTCGGCGACCGTGGCGCGGAACGCCGCGAGATCGTCCGCGGGCGCGTCCGTGACGAGCAGATCGAGATTCGAGAAGCCGTTCGTTCCGCCGCCGCCGCCGCTGCCGCCTCCGCCGCACGCGGCGACGACGAGGGACACGACGAGCGCGAAGGCGAACGAGAGGAAGTGAAAGCGATCGCGGGCTGTGCTGAATGTCATTGTTCGGGCAGTTCTTGGCCGGAGAGTCCGGCACGGAAGAGTTGGTGTGGAATTGGTGCGCGCACCGCAATGTGCATGCCGCGCACCGTGTCCGGACACGGATGCGTGCGCAACGCACGGCTGCGGGACGCGAGTCACGCAGCTTCGAGCGTCTCCCCGCTTGCGGAATCGACATTCCGCCGTCGGATCGGTTGCATCGGAGTCGTCCAACGCCGTTCGATCGGCGGCGACTGAACAAGCCGCTCATGGTGCGCACCGTGTCGTCGCTCGCGGCGCGGCATGGTTAGGTAGTTGCGCCGCGTGAATGTGCGTAAGCGACGGTCGCTCGCCCGAGTGCGCGCTGCTCACATGAGAATCGCGCCTAGACTCCGTGCACCGGCTCGCACTCGAGCCGGTGCATGAGCATCCTCGCGCCTTCTCCGCGGAAGTATTCAGGGTCCACGGAGCGGCTCGCAGCACCGATTCGTGGGGAGTTGCTCGGCATCGAGCGACTGGAGCAGTTCGCGATCGAGCTCGCGAAGTCACATCGCTTGGCGGAGCGCCGGCGGCGCCGCGGACACCTCCTCGATCGGCTGGAAGACAATGGCCGGGTTCTGCTCGCGTGCTATCGCTCGATCGCCGCGGCCGTCGCGAATGAACGCACGATCACTCCGGCGGCGGAGTGGTTCGTCGACAACTTCCACCTCGTCGAAGAACAGTGGCGGCAGATCCGCGACGACCTTTCGCCGGGCTTCTACCGCCAGCTTTCGCTGCTCGCGGACGGACCGCGCGCCGGTGATCCGCGCGTGTACGCGATCGCGTGGGCGTTCGTCGAGCACACGGACAGCCGCGTCGACTTGGACAGCCTGCGCCGGTTCGTGATCGCGTACCAGCGCGTGCAGCCGCTCTCGATCGGCGAGCTGTGGGCGCTGCCGATCGCTCTGCGCCTCTTGCTCGTCGAGAACCTGCGCCGGCTCACCGAACGCATCGTCGAGCGGCGTGACGCGCGCGAGGCCGCGGACGAGCTGGCCGACGCGCTGCTCGGCATTCGGGGCTCGGCCGAGAGGGCGCAAGCCGACCTCGAATGGATCGAGCTGCCGACGACGTTCGTGGTGCAGCTCGTGCACCGGCTGCGCGACGAGGATCCGTCGCACACGCCCGGGCTCGCCGCACTGAATCGACGTCTCGCGAACGCCGGTTCCAGCGCCGACGAGATGGTGCGCGAGGAACACCAAACGCAGGTCGCCACGCACGTCAGCGTACGCAACGTGATCACGAGCATGCGGCTGTGCTCGGCCGCGGACTGGAGGGAGTTCTTCGACGCGATCAGCTTGGTGGAAGCCGCGCTGCGCCGTGGGACGCGCGTGGCGGAGATGGATTTCGCCACGCGCGACCGTTACCGGCACGCCGTCGAGGATCTGGCGCGCGGCTCGCGGACGAGCGAGCTCGAGGTTGCCGACCGCGCCGTGGCCCACGCGCTGCGCGCACAGGAAGCGGACGCCGCCGCCGCGCCGATCGCATCGCACGCAGCGGCGGCGCGCGAGCGTTGCGCGGATCCGGGCTACTACCTGATCGGCGCGGGCCGCAGCGCATTCGAGCGCGAGCTCGCGTTTCGTGCGCCCTGGCGCGCATGGCCGAGTCGCGCGTACGTCGCCGCGGGCGCGGGCGGATACATCGGCGCGCTCGTGCTCGCGACCGTCGCGATCACAGCGCTGCCCGTGGCCGCCACGCTGTGGGCCGGCGGGAGCACGCTCTCGATCCTCGCGATCGGTGCGCTGGCGTTGCTGCCGGCCTCGGCGCTCGCGATGGCGCTCGTCAACCGTCACGTCACCGCGGTGATCGGGCCGCAGCGCTTGCCGAAGCTGCGCCTCGAGCACGGTGTGCCGGCGGCGTTCCGTACGCTCGTCGCGATACCGACGATGCTCCACGACGAGACGCAGGTGCGCGAGCAAGTGCGGCGCCTCGAGGTCCACTACCTCTCGAACTCCGACGACGAGATCCATTTCGCGCTGCTCAGCGACTTCGTCGACGGCGACGTCGAGCTCGACCTGGACGACGAGCGCTTGTTCGCGATCGCGCTCGAGGAAGTGTTGCGACTGAACGACGTGTACGGGCCCGCGCCGGGCGGTGGCGCGCGCTTCCTGCTCTTGCACCGACGGCGGGTTCTCAATGCGAGCGAGGGACGCTGGATGGGCTTCGAGCGCAAGCGCGGCAAGCTCCACGAGCTGAATCGCTTGCTGCGCGGCGCGACGGACACGACCTATGTCGCGCGCCGCGATCCGGCCGCGGTCGTGCCGCGTGACGTGCGCTTCGTGATCACGCTCGATGCGGACACGCGCCTGCCGCTCGGAGCCGCACGCGAGCTGATCGGCGCGCTCGCTCACCCGCTCAACCGACCTCGGCACGACGAGCGCACCGGTCGTGTGATCGAAGGCTACGCCGTGCTGCAACCGCGCATCACCGCCGCGCTGCCGACCGTCGGCGATGGCTCGCTCTTCCATCGCATCTTCGCGGGGCCGCAGGGCAGCGACCCGTACGCCTTCGCCGTGTCGGACATCTATCAGGATCTCTTCGGCACGGGCATCTACACCGGCAAGGGCATCTACGACGTCGATGCGTTCGAGCGTGCGCTACTGGGGCGCGCGCCGGAGAACGCGCTCTTGAGCCACGATCTGTTCGAAGGTCTCTTCGCGCGCCCCGGCCTCGTGACGGACATCGAGCTCTACGAGGACCATCCCGCGCACTACGGCGTCGCTGCCGCGCGCGCACACCGCTGGACGCGCGGCGATTGGCAGCTCTTGCCGTGGCTCTGCGCGCGCATTCCGAACGGCGACGGCGCGCGCGCGCCGAACGTGATCAGGGCGATCGGCAGATTTCAGATCGTCGACAACCTGCGCCGCTCGCTCGTGGCACCGGCGTCGATCGCGATGCTCGCGGTCGCCTGGCTCGCGTCCGGAAGTCGTCCTGCCATTTGGAGCGTCTTCCTCGTCGCATGCTTCACGGTCCCGAGCTTCCTGCCCGTGCTCGCGCTGCTCGTTCCGCGGCGCAAGGGCATCGGGAAGCGCATGTTCGTGCGGCGCATCCGGAGCGAGGTCGCGATCGCAACGGCGCAGAGCGTGCTGTCGATCGTCTTCCTCGCGCACCAAGCATGGCTGATGGCCGACGCGATCCTGCGCACGCTCGTTCGGCTCGCTCGGCACAAGAAGCTCCTCCAGTGGGTCAGCGCTGCGGAAGCGAGCGCGCTCTCGACGTGCGATCGCGCGACCTTCGTACGCGACCAAGCGGCCGCGCTCGTGCTCGCCTCGGCCGCTCTCGTCGCGACCGCGGCGCTGCGTCCGGCGCACCTCTTTGCCGCGACACCCATCGTGCTGGGCTGGCTCGCGGCGCCCTGGATCGCGCGCCGGATCAGCATGCCGCCACACGAGCGCGAAGGTGGAGCGCTGACCGAGGACGATCGTGCGCTCTTCCGACGCGTGGCGCGTCGCACTTGGCGCTTCTTCGAAGCATGTGTCGGTGCTGCGGACCACGACCTGCCTCCCGACAACTTGCAGGAGGATCCCGCGCGTGTGCTCGCGCGTCGCACGTCTCCGACGAACATCGGTGCCTACCTGCTGTCGGTGGTCAGCGCGCACGACCTCGGCTGGATCGGCCGGCGGGAGATGGTGGAGCGACTCGAGCGCACGTTCGCGACGATCGATCGACTCGAGCGGCTGCGCGGGCACTTGTTCAACTGGTACGCGACCGCGGACCTCGCACCGCTCGAGCCGCGCTACGTGTCGACGGTCGACAGCGGCAACCTCGCGGCGCACTGCGTTGCGCTGCGACAAGCGTGTTTGGAAGCGGCGCGCACGTCCTTGGCACCGGCGCGCGCGCTCGAAGGTCTGCGCGACGCGCTGGCGCTCGCGCGCGAGAGCATCGCGCCACTCGCCGAGGATCGCCGCGAGGGCACGGTCACGCGCGGCGAGCTCGAGCGAGCGTTGCTCGCGGTCGAGGAGCTCGCGCAGAGTTCGACGGGCGCGTGGGATGCGCAGTTGCTGGAGCTCGAGAGCCGCGCGAGCACGCTGGCCGACATCGGCCAAGCCCTCGCGGCCGAGCGCGGCGATGCCGCGCACGAAGACGTGCATGCGGCGTTGCGAGACGTGAGCGCGTGGGCCGCGAGTCACGTGCGCGACCTCGAGCGTGAATCCGCCGCGCCGGACGCGAGCCTCGCGGCGCGCTTCACGGCGCTCGCGGAACGGGCTGCGCGCGTCGCGGACGCGATGGACTTCCGCTTCCTCTACGACCCGACGCGCAAGCTCTTCTCCATCGGCTACCGCGTCGCGGAAGGCGATCTGGATCCCGCCTTCTACGACTTGCTCGCGTCGGAGGCGTGCATCGCGAGCTACTTCGCGATCGCGCACGGTGACGTGCCGGCCGAGCATTGGTTCGCACTGCGGCGCACGTTGCTGCCGATCGGCAAGGGGCTCGCGCTCGCCTCGTGGTCGGGATCGATGTTCGAGTACCTGATGCCGGCGCTCGTGCTGCGTCCGCCGCCGCACAGCCTGCTCGCGGAGACGGCACGGCGCGTCGTCGAGGAGCAGATGCGCTACGGCGCCGCGCGCGGAGTTCCGTGGGGGATCTCCGAGTCGGCCTTCAGCACGCGTGACGTCGAGCTCACGTACCAATACAAAGGCTTCGGCGTACCGACGCTCGGTCTGCGGCGGGGGCTCGGCGAAGAGCTCGTCGTCGCACCCTATGCGACCGCGCTCGCCGCGATGGTCGACGCCCGCGCCGCCGCGACGAACGTTCGGCGGCTCGCGGCCGAAGGCGCGCTCGGATCGCTCGGCTTCTACGACGCGATCGACTACACCGCGTCGCGACTGCCGGAGAAGAGCTCGCGCGTGCTCGTGCGCACCTACATGGCGCACCACCAGGGCATGGCGCTCGTCGCGCTCGCGAACGTGCTGACCGGCGGCGCGATGCGCACGCGCTTCCACGCCGACCCGACTTCGCAAGCCGCCGAGCTCTTGTTGCAGGAGCGCACTCCGCACGGCGTCGCGGTGTCGCGCGGGCGCCCCGACGACGTCGGCGGTCGCTTGCAAGTGCGCGACCCGCTCTTGCCGGTGCTGCGCCACTTCTCTTCACCGCACGACTCGCCGCCGCGCACGCACCTCTTGTCGAACGGTCGCTACTCCGTGATGGTGACCGCCGCCGGATCGGGATACAGCCGTTGGCAAGATCTCGCGGTCACGCGCTGGCGCGAGGACGCGACCAGCGACGCGTGGGGCACGTACGTCTTCGTGCGCGACGTCGACCGGGAGCTCGTATGGTCGGCGGGCTACCAGCCGAGCGGTGTCGAGCCCGACGTGTACGAGGTCGCGTATTACGAGGACCGCGCCGAGATCCACCGTCGCGACAACACGATCGCGACGACGCTCGCGATCGCCGTTTCTGCTGAGGATGACGCCGAGGTGCGGCACGTCTCGCTCACGAACCTCGGCCTCGTCGAGCGCGTTCTCGAGCTGACTTCCTATGCCGAGATCGTGCTCGTGCCGCCGGCCGCCGACGCCGCTCACCCGGCCTTCTCGAACTTGTTCGTCGAGACCGAGTTCGTCGCCGCCGGCGCGTTGATCGCGACACGGCGGGCGCGCTCGCGCGAGGAGCCGCGCATCTTCGCGGCGCATGTCGCCGCGATCCACGCGGAGACGCCGGCCGCGCTGCAGTACGAGACCGACCGCGCACGCTTCCTCGGACGTGGGCGCACGATCCGCAGCGCCAGTGCGCTCCACGATCCACGTCCGCTCTCCGGCACCGTGGGCGCGCCGCTCGATCCGATCTTCAGTCTGCGCCAGCGCGTGCGGATCGCCCCCGGTGCGACGGCGCGTGTCACCTTCACGACGCTCGTCGCCGGCACGCGCGAGGCTGCGCTGGCGCTCGTCGACAAGTACCGCGACCCGACGATCTTCGAGCGCACGGCGAACGTCACCTGGACGCAGGCTCAGGTCCAGCTGCGCCATCTCGGCATCGATGCGAACGAAGCGCAGCTCTTCCAGCGCTTGGCGACGCGCATCCTCTACTCGGATCCGTCGCTGCGCGCGGCCGCGGAGGTGCTGCGGTCGAATCGACGTGGCGCGTCCGGACTGTGGCCGCACCGCATCTCCGGCGATCTGCCGATCGTGCTCGCGCTCGTCGAGCACGAGCAGGATCTGGACCTCGCACGCCAGCTGGTCCGCGCGCATGCGTACTGGCGCATGAAGGGGCTCGCCGTCGACGTCGTGATCGTGAACGAGGAAGGCTACAGCTACGGAGAAGGACTCTATGCGGCGTTGGAAGCGCTGCTGCGTACGCGCACCGCGTGGCCCGTGCAAGGCGTACACGCCGATCGGGGTGGCGTGTACTTGCTGCGCGGCGATCAGCTCCCGTCGGCGGACAAGAGCCTCTTGATGACGGCGGCGCGCGCGATTCTGCGTCCGCGGCACGGCACGATGGCCGAGCAAGTCGTGCGACTCTTGCGGCAAGAGACCGAGCGCGCGAAGCCGCAGCCGCAGAAGGCGCGACGCAGCGAGCGCGGCGCGCTGCCCGCTTTGGAGCTCGAGTTCTTCAACGGCTTGGGCGGCTTCGACGCGGACGGCAGCGAGTACGTCGTCGTGCTCGGCGAGCGCCAATGGACTCCGGCGCCGTGGATCAACGTCGTCGCGCAACCGGGCTTCGGCTTCCAAGTGTCCGAATCCGGCGCGGGCTACACGTGGGCGGACAACAGTCGCGAGAACCAGCTCACACCGTGGTCGAACGATGCCGTGAGCGATCCGCCCAGCGAGGCGTTCTACGTGCGCGACGAACGCAGCGGCGAGCTCTGGAGTCCGACTGCGCTGCCGATTCGGGAGGCGTCGCCCTACGTGGCGCGTCACGGACGCGGCTACACGCGCTTCTCGCATTCGAGTCACGACATCGACGTGGAGCTCTTGCAGTTCGTGCCGCTCGAGGATCCCGTCAAGGTGTCACGCCTCGTGCTCGTCAACCGCGATACGCGGCGACGCTCGCTCTCCGTGACGGCCTACGTCGAGTGGGTGCTCGGCTCGTCACGCGCGGTGAACGCGCCGTTCGTCGTCACGGCATTGGACAAGGACACCGGCGCCGTGCTCGCGCGCAATCCGTGGAACGAGGAGCGCGGCGAACGCACGGCCTTCGCCGATCTCGGCGGCTCGCACAGCGCACTGACGTGCGATCGCACGGAGTTCCTCGGTCGCAACGGAGTCCTCGCGCGCCCGGCCGCGCTGGCCCCGGGAGCGGTCCTCTCCGGCAAGGTCGGTGCAGGTCTCGATCCGTGCGCGGCGCTGCAGGCGCGCGTCGAGCTCGCGCCCGGTGAGCGCATCGAGCTCGTCTTCCTGCTCGGCGACGCAGCGAGCGCGGACGCCGCGCGCGCCTTGATCCGTCGGTATCGGGGTGCGGATCTCGACGCGAGTCTCGCTCAGGTGCGCGCGAGCTGGAACGCCGATCTCGGCGCCGTGCAGGTGCGCACGCCCGACCGCGCGTTCGATCTCCTGATCAACGGTTGGCTCGCCTACCAGGTCATGGCGTGCCGCGTGTACGCGCGCTCCGCGTTCTATCAGGCCGGCGGCGCGTACGGATTTCGCGATCAACTCCAGGACGTGCTGGCGTTGTGCGTCGCGCGGCCCGACATCGCGCGCGAGCACCTGCTGCGCTGCGCGTCACGGCAATTCGTGGAAGGCGACGTGCAGCACTGGTGGCACCCACGGTCCGGTCGCGGCGTGCGCACGCGCATCTCCGACAATCTCCTGTGGCTGCCGTTCGCGGTGCTGCACTACGTCGAAGTCACCGGTGACGAGGCCGTGCTCGAGGAAGAGGTCGCGTTCCTCGAGGGCCCGAGCCTCGGGGCCGAGCAACACGATGCGTATTTCGTGCCCGAGATCTCGAGCGCGCGCGCGACGCTCTTCGAGCACTGTGCGCGCGCGATCGATCGTGCGCTGACACGCGGTGCGCACGGACTGCCGCTGATGGGGACCGGCGATTGGAACGACGGCATGAACCGCGTCGGTCATCTCGGACGCGGCGAGAGTGTGTGGCTCGGCTGGTTCACGAGCGCGATCCTCCCGCGTGCGGCGGCTCTCGCGGAGCGGCGCGGCGCCATCGAACGCGCCGAGCGTTGGCGCGCGTATCTGTCGCAGTCGAAGGCGGCGCTCGAGACCGACGCCTGGGACGGAGACTGGTATCTGCGCGCGTTCTTCGATGACGGAACACCGCTCGGCGCGGCGGCGAGCGCGGAATGCCGCATCGATTCGATCGCGCAGTCGTGGGCGGTGCTGTCGGGCGTCGCCGACGCGCCGCGCGCCGAGCGCGCGATGGCGGCGGTGGACGAGTTCCTCGTGCGCCGCGGCGACGAGCTCGTGCTGCTGTTCACGCCGCCGTTCGACCGCACGACGAACGATCCAGGCTACGTGAAGGGGTATCCGCCGGGCATCCGCGAGAACGGCGGCCAATACACGCACGCCGCGGCTTGGGCCGTGTGCGCGTTCGCCGAGCTCGGTCGCGGCGAGCAAGCGTTCGACTTGTTCTCGATCCTCAATCCGATCCAGCGCGCGAGCACGCGCGCGGGTGTGTCGCGCTATCGCGTCGAGCCGTACGTGATGGCCGCCGACGTGTACGCGGAACGACCGCACGTCGGGCGCGGCGGTTGGACTTGGTACACGGGCTCCGCGGCCTGGATGTACCGCGCTGGACTGGAGTGGATCCTCGGCTTCCGCTTGCGCGGGAGCGCGTTGATCGTGGACCCGTGCATTCCGCGCGCGTGGCGGGGATACCACATGACGTTTCGCTTTCGATCGTCGCGTTACGAGGTGAGCGTCGAGAACCCGCACGGCGCGACGCGCGGTGTAGCGCGGATCGAGCTGGACGGATCGCCTCTTCCGATCGGCGTGCGCGAGGTGCCGCTCGTCGCGGACGCGCGCACGCACGTCGTTCGTGTCGTGCTGGGTTGACGCGGTGCGCGCGGAAGGGGAGTGCGCAGTCGCGACGTCTCGGTCGATGCTAGCCCGCACTTCTCGGCGCGCCGCGCGCCATGGCGCCCCCTTCGCCGCGCGGCTACGCTCGTCGCGAAAACGTTCACGACCAGACGGAGCCGTACTTGAACCACGCGCCGGAACCCGAATCAACGACCGGCGGCACGCCGCACGAGCAGAACCCTTCCGTCCTCGACCTCATCGCACGCAGCACCGGCGATGCGCCGCGCGTCACGCTGCGCGACGAGGACTCGGCGCGCTCGGCGTCGCCGATGATCGATCCGAGCTCGAAGGAGAAAGCGGCCGTTCCGCGCGGACGCAGCAACTACCAGTTCCTCGGCGAGATCGCGCGCGGCGGAATGGGCGTGATCCTCAAGGGCCACGACACCGATCTCGGTCGCGACGTGGCGGTGAAAGTGCTCGACCAGCGGCTCGCCGACCGGCCCGAGGTCGTGCAGCGCTTCGTCGAAGAGGCGCAGATCGGCGGGCAGCTCCAGCATCCCGGCATCGTGCCGGTGTACGAGCTCGGCACGATGAAGGACGAGCGCCCGTTCTTCACGATGAAGCTCGTGAAAGGGCGCACGCTGGCGACGTTGCTCGCCGAGCGCGAGGCACCGGCGGCGAATCGCCAGCGCTTGATCGACATCTTCGAGTCGGTGTGCCAGACGATGGGCTACGCGCACTCGCGCGGCGTGATCCACCGCGACTTGAAGCCGGCCAACATCATGGTCGGCGCGTTCGGCGAAGTGCAGGTGGTGGATTGGGGGCTCGCCAAAGTGCTCGCGCGCGGCGGCACGGCCGACGAGAAGCGTGCGCGCGTCGCGCACTCGCAGCTCACTATCTTGGAGACCGTGCGCTCGAGCAAGGGTTCGAGCACCGGCACGGATTCGATGGTCGGCTCGGTCATCGGCACGCCGGCGTACATGCCGCCGGAGCAAGCGGCCGGCCACGTCGATCGGCTCGACGAGCGCGCGGACGTCTTCGCGCTCGGTGCGATCTTGTGCGAGATCTTGACCGGTCTGCCCCCGTACGTCGGTGATCGCGATCAGTTGCTCGCGGCCGCGGCGCAAGGTGAGTGCGACGGCGCGCTCGAGCGACTCGCCAAGTCCGGCGCGGACCCCGAGCTCGTCAAGCTGACCAAGCAGTGCTTGATGCCAGCGGCCGCCGCGCGACCTGCGAACGCCGGCGTGCTCGCGGAGCGCGTGCACGCGTACGTCGTGTCGGTCGAGGAGCGCGCGCACGCCGCACAAGTCGCGAGCGCCGCGGCGCTCGTGCGCGCCGAGGAAGAGCGCAAGGCGCGCCGTCTCACCGCCGCGCTCGGCGTGGCCGTCGTCGCGATCCTGCTCGTCGGGGGCGGGAGCTGGGCGTACGTGCAGAGCGAGCGCACGGCGCGCGAGCGCGAGCACGTGGAGCGCATGCGTGCGACCGCCGAGCGCGACGCGCGCCTCTCCGCGGAAGTTGGCGACGCGCTCGCCGAAGCGTCGGCGCACGAGGGCGGCGGACGATTCACCGAGGCGATCCAAGCCACCGATCGCGCGCGTGCGCTCGCACAAGGTGGAGGCGCGAGCGGCGAGTTGCTCGGTCGCGTCGACGCGACTCGGACGCGGTTGCACGACGCACACGCTACGGCGCAGCGCGCAGCGCAGCGCGCGGCGGAGAATCAGCAGCTGCTCGCCGAGCTGCTGGAGGCGCGCGAGCCGAACTGGGATCCCGGCCGCGACGACCCGCGGCAAGCCGCGGCGAACTACGAGCAGGTGTTCAAGAAGCACGGCATCGACATCGATGTGTCGTCGCCGAAGGACGTGACGGCCGCACTCGTGCAGCGCGGGCTCGGCGCGGAGATCGCGCTCTTCTTCGACTCGCTCACCGAGGTGCGCCGGCAGATGCGCGACGCGGCGGGCACCGTGCGCGCGCTCGAGGTCGCGCACGACGTGGATCCCGATCCGTTGCGCGCCGACTTGCGCGAGGCGCTCGCTGCCGGCGCGCGCGACGTGCTGCACGGCATCGTCGCGTCGGGCTTCGAGGATCAGCCCGCGATCACGATCGAGCTGCTCGGCTCCGCGCTACAGCAACTCGGCGAGCGTGAGGCTGCACGCAGCGTCTACCGCACGGGCATCGAGCGCTTCCCGAGTGATTTCTCGCTGCAGTACCGGCTCGGACGATTGCTCACTCCACCCGAACTCGACAATGGTGTGCAAGGCGACCTCCAAGAAGCCGTCGTGTGCTACCGCGCTGCGCTCGCGCTGCGTCCGGACAGCACCGTCGTGCGTTACTACCTGGGCCGGCTGTACACGAAGCTCGGGCAACCCGATCGCTCCAACGAGCAGTTCGAGATCGCGCTGGCGCAGCGCCCGGACGACGGAACCTTCCTGTTCCACCTCGGCGCGAATCGTTATCGGCTCGGAGAGATCGAGGCTGCGCTCACCATTCTGCGCGGGCTCGTCGACCGCACCGACCCCAATTGGCTTCAAGGGTGGTCGGCTTTGATGGTGGGGCGCTGCCTGATCGCGCGCGGCGAGGTGCAGCAAGCCATCCCGTACTTCGAGCGCGCGGTCGCGGCGGACGTGTCGCAGTCCGAGTTCCACGGCGGCTTGTTCGAGGCTGTGCTCGCTTCGGGTTCGATCGAGGAGACGCAGCGCGTGCTCGCGCGTTACCTGGCGCAGTTCCCGAACAACGCCGAGGTGCTCAACAACCTGGCTTGGTCGCTCGCGACGACGGCGGACGAGCGCATGCGCGATGTGGACCAAGCCATCCGCCTGGCGCGGCGCTCGATCGAGCTCGCCGAGAGCGACGCGTCGTGGAACACGCTGGGTGTCGCGCTGTACTACGCGGGCGACTTTCAGGCATCGATCGACGCGCTGCGGCGCTCCGTGCGTCTCCAAGGCGCCGGCCACGTCGTCGACTGGCTGTTCCTCGCGATGGCCCACCATCGACTCGGCAACACCGGCGAGTCCGCCGACTGGTACGAGCGCGCCGTCGACTCGATGCGCGCGCAGTCGGGCTCGGACCCAGAGGTCACGCGCTTCCGAGCCGAAGCCGACGCTCTGCTCGGCCGATAGCTCGCCTTGGGCACGAGGCCCGCATTTCTCACCACGTCCGTCGCAAGGTTGCGCCGGGGCGTTCGGAGCAAGGCGTTGCATCGGAATCGACCGGAGTTGACCTGCAAGGTCAGTGAGGATCGATTCCGATCCAACAACGCCGCTCCGAGCGAGTTGGCGCGACCACAGCAGGACGTGGTGAGAAATGCGGGCTAGACCACCGCGCGGCGTCGTCGGAGCGGGCTTCGGCGGACTCGCCGTCGCGCGCGAGTTCGAGAAGCACGACGGCGACTTGATCGTCGTCGACCCCAACAACGATCGCTGCACGAGGGCGACGATCGGACGCAACGCGGATGTCGCACAGTTCGGTACGAACGTCGTCGTGCGCGGCCGCAGCGCGTGGTCGGCGTGGCTCATGTTGCACCTCGTGCAGCGGAGCAGCTTCCGCAATCGCGTGAACGTGCTCGCGAACTGGGCGTGGAACGACTGCACGTACGATCGTTCGGCGCGCTCTATCCTCGGCCGTGAGGTTGGCGCAGACGCGCCGCGCGACGGCGATCGAGTCGAAGCGCCGCGCCAACTTTCGTAGCACTCTGCGTATGGCGTGCACTCGGCCGATCGGATAAGAGCACCCATCGTGATCACACGCACCACGCTTTCGATCGCCGCGCTCGCACTCACGTTCGTGGGTTGCAGCGACCACGCCGGTGACGCGCGCCGCGCGCAACCGCTAGCACGCGTGGTCGTGGTCGGCGCCGACGGGCTCGAGTGGAACGTGCTGCGTCCGCTCCTAGCCTCCGGCGAGTGCCCGAACCTGCGCGCCCTGATGGAACGCGGATCGTTCGGCCGGCTCGAGACGCTGAAGCCGACGCTCTCGCCGATGCTGTGGACGACGGTCGCGACCGGCAAGACGCCAGCCGAGCACGAGATCGCGGGCTTCATCGACCGCGAGCGGCGTCAGTACACCTCGACGCAGCGGCGCGGCCGCGCCGTGTGGAACATCGCCGACCGCTACGGTCTCTCGTCGAACGTCGTCGGCTGGTTCATCACTTGGCCGGTCGACCCGATCCGCGGCGCGATGGTCAGCGGCTCGTCGTCGACGGCACTCATCGACGCGAACTGGAAGCCCGCGCTGATGCCGGACGTGCCCGATCAAGTGCACCCCGCCTCGCTCACGCCGCGTGTGATGGAGATCGCGAAGAGCGCCGGATCGGCAACGCATCTGCGCGAGCTCGAGAGCACACGCGTGTTCGGCGACATCCCGAAAGAGGCGCTCGGCTCCGTCGAGAGGCGCCTACGGCTCGACACGCGCTGGTCGATCCAAGCGGACGCGACGTTCTTCGAGGTCACGCGCATGCTGCTGCGCGAGCAGCCAGCCGACCTGAACCTCGTGTACTTCGGCGGCACCGACGTCGTCGGTCACCGTTTTTGGCGCTACTACCAGCCCGAGCAGTACCGCTGGCCCGGCGACGCGACGGTGGAAGCGCGCTGGCGCGAGCTCGCGCCCAAGTGTCCGCCGCTCGCGGAGTCTCTCGCTAAACCGGAAGGCGCCGCGCTGCTCGCGCCCGTGATTCCGAACTACTACCGCTGGTTCGACGCGATGCTCGGTGAGCTCGTCTCCGCTGCGGGTCCCGACGCGACGATCGTCGTGCTGTCCGACCACGGGATGCACGCCGTCAGCACCGACATGCCGAGCCCCGACTGCAAGTTCATCACGGGCCACCACGAGGACGCGCCGCCGGGCGTGATCATCGCGGCGGGACCCGGTATCGCGCGTCAGGGCTCGCTCGACGCGTTCCTGCAACGCGGCGAGCTCGCGACGCACGGCGGCGCGCTGCAAGTGATGCCGACGTTGCTCGCGCTGCTCGGCATTCCGCCGGCGGCGGACTCGAAGCCGCGCGCGATCGTCTCGCTCTTCGATGAGCGCGCGCGCGCGAACGCGGCGCTCGCGCCCGTCGCGAGCCATGACGACGGCTTCCGCGTTCCGTTTCGCACGCAGATGGCGAGCGACATGGACCGCAACTTCATCGAGAAGTACAAGGCGCTCGGCTACATCGGCGACGACGCGGACGAGGCGGAGAGCGCGCCGAAGTAGCGCCGTCCGTTCAGCGCTTCCCATCGCGCTCGGCTTCGTCCTGCTCGCCCGCGTAGCCGAGATCCTGCAGCGCCTTCATGCGTTCGGCGCTGACGGGCTCGGGCGCCGCACCGCACGGCTTCAACGCCGCGCGCCAGCGCTCGATCTCGCCGCGCAGGCGTGCGACGACTTCCGGATGCGCGACGGACACGTCGGTGAGCTCTTGCGGATCCGCGTTGCGATCGAACAGCGCGATGCGCGGGATCGGGTACGCGCCGGGCGGCTCTTCGTCGGGCTCGATGCCGTCCGGGTTCCACACGAGCCGCCAGCGCCCGTCGCACACGGTGAAGATCTTGTCGCGCCAGAGGCTGAACGCGAGTCGCTCCTCGCTCGCGCGCGTCGATCCGTCGAGCCGAGCGACGAGCGACCGCCCGTGCACGCTCGTGCTCCCCGGAACGCCGAGCAGCTCGAGCGCCGTCGGCAGCACGTCCTCGATCGCGACGGTGTCGCTCACGCGGCCGCTCGCGATCGACGCCGGATGTCGCAGCACGAGCGGAACGTGCAGCACGGAGTCGTACACCGACTTCGAGTGCGCCCAGTAGCGGTTGCGCTGGTGCAACTCTTCGCCGTGATCCGCGGTGAACACGAGGAGCGAGCGAGCGAGCAAGTCGACGGGCTGCTCCGCGTCCTCGCCCGAGCAGAACGCGAGAAAATGACTCACGAGGTGATCGATGCGCGCGATCTCGCCGTCGTACGCCGCGACCACGCGCTCGACGTCGGCTGCGGAGAGCGCGCGTCCCTCCTTGTATGCCGTGTCGACGAACGCGCGCGAGCCGTTCGCGCCACCGACGTACGACGGATCGACGTACAGGCGCGCGAAATCGACGCCGTCGGCCGTTGGGACGGGGGGCGGCTCGTACGGCAGGTGCGGGCCCATCAGGTGAACCCATACGAAGAGCGGCGGGCCGTCCACGAGGTCTTGCTCGGAGATCCACTTGCGTGCCGAGCCGAGCACGTTCGCGTCGCGGTGCTCGCCGAACGCGCCGTAGAACGTGTGGAATCCTTGCTCGATGCCCGACTGCGGCACGAGCAGCTTGTTCGTCGTGAACGCCGCCGTCCTGAACCCGCGCTCGGCGAGCCGCTCGGCGAGCGTGTGCGCCGACTGCGGCAGCACGTCGCGGTTCGCGACGACACAGTTCTCGAGCGGCGTGCGTCCGGTGAACAACGTCGAGATCGACGGGAACGTCTCGCCGCGCGCGGCGATCGCGCGCTCGAACACCACCCCGTCTCGCGCGAGCTCGTCGATCGTGAAGCCGGCGAGCGAGCCGCGCTGCGTGGCGTGCTCGCGGTCGCTCGTCCCGCGCACGTAGCCGTACAGCGACAAGTGGTCGGCGCGCAGCGTGTCGACGGTGACGACGAGGAGGTGCTTCGGCCGCTCGACGCGCTCCTCGTCGGCGCAAGCAGCGACGAGGAGCGCGCCGGCGCACGCGAGTGCTGCGAACGCACGGATCATGCGCCGCATGCTAACGGCCCGCCCCCACCTTCGGATCGAGCAGCAGCCATGCGTAGCCGCCGGAATCCGCGAGTACGCGCGCGCCCTCGCGCTCGAGCAGCGCCCGCACGCCGGCAGCCGACGCGTGCACGAAGAACACGAGCGGGCGCTCGGGCAAGATCGAGCGCATGCGCGCGAGCGCCGCGTCCGGCGCGAGCTCGTCACCGCGTCCGCTCGCAGCCCATGTGCGGCCTTCCCACAGGCCGCGCACGCAGCTCAAGCGCTCGCGCAGATCCGGTTGGCCGTCGTTGTGGATCTGCGGGACGTCGACGAAGAGCGCGCGATGGAGCGACGGCGCGAGCGGATGTCCTTGCACGACGCCGGTGTCGCCGCGCGTTCCCGGAACGTGCAGCGGGAGGACCGCGACCGCGCGCGTCTCCGCGGACGCCTCGGCCGCGATCACGCTGATGGGAATTGGCGGCTGGACGACGCCATCGTCGACGGCGAGACGACCGTCGCGCGCGGAAAGCGGCAGCCGTGCGGCGTGCTCGCCGAAGCGTGCGTACGCGCGCGGCACCGCGAGCGTCGTCGGCACGCACGCGAGCAAGAGCACCCACGGAATCGCGCGACGCAGCCCGCGCTCGGTTGCACACTGCGCGAGCCACACGCCGGCCGGGATCGCGACGAAGAGCCCGAGCAGGCGCGCCATCTTGTACTCGTTGCCTTGCGGCATCTCGCCGAGCAGCACGAGCACGGCGGTCGCCGCGGCAGGCACCGCCCAGCTCCAACGCGCGCGCGGCGCGAGCGCGCGCCAACCGAGCACGGCGGGAACGAGCAGCACGAGCAGCGGACCGATCAAGTTCGACAGCGGCGTACCGCCGAGCGGCGGATTGCCGAAGAGCTCCGGGCCGTCGGGCGCGGGCGCGAAGGCGGGCAACAAGAACGGCAAGGCGAGCACGGCCGCGAGCACGCCCGCGAAAAGCCACTGCACGCGCTCGCGCGCGGTCGCACGGACGAGCGCAGGCAGCACGCACACTCCCGCGCACGCGCCCGCGAGACCGCCAACGAGCGGGTTCAACGCCGTCGCGACGCCGATGCACATGCCCGCGAGCCACGCGCGCGCGCCGCTCTCGCGCTCGCGCGACACGGCGAGCGCGAGCGACCACAGCGCGAATGGCAGCGCGAGCGCGTACGACGACACGTTCAGGAACTTCGGCAGGAATGCTTGCAGCCGCGGGTCCCAGCCGAAGCTCTCGCGCGCGAACGTCATCGGCGCGAGCGCGTACACGGGCGTGCGCACGGCGTCGCTCGCTTCGGCGAACGCCAAGCCGATCCAACCTACGCCGTTGAAGCCGAAGACCGCGGCGAGGAACGCGGCACGGCGCGCTCCGAACGAGAGCGACAGCGCGCGTCCGAGCGCATCGAGCGCCGGCGCGAACAAGAGCGCCGAGAGCACGTTGAGCAGCACGAAGCCCCACAGCGGACCGAACCCGAGTCGACCGAGCGCGACGCCGATCGCGGGGAAGAGCGTGTAGTAACGCAGAGGCGCGCCGGCGTGATACGGGTTCTCCGGTGTCAGTCCGTCGCGCAACACCGCTTCGCCGATCGCGACGTGCGTGAAGCCGTGGTACGACGCCCGCACGACGTCGCCCGAGAACGCGAGGATCGCGGCGACCGCGCACGCGAGCAGCGCGCCTTCGATCCACGGCGCCCAGTGCGCGCGCGGCGAGACTTGCGTCGAGCTGCTCACTCGCTGCGCAGCGCGGGCCCGGCGCCTTCCACGTCGACGCGGCCTTGGATCCAAGGCTCCTCGGGCAATACGAGCGGCGCGGGACGCCGGTCGCCGAGCGGCTCGGGCACGAGCGCGCGCAAGCGCTGCAACGACGACGCGATGGCGCTTCCCTCGGTCGTCGCAGCTAGGTTCGTCTGCTCGAGCGGATCGCGCGTGAGATCGAAGAGCAGCGTGCGCGGTGCTTCACCCGCGGAGACCTTGTGATCGACGATCCACTTCCAATTGCGCTGCGTGTCGACCACTCCCCACGCCCGCGCGCGCTTGTCCTCGCGCACCGACACGTTCATCACGGGCTCGAAATCGGTGTGCAGGTACAAGTAGCGGCGTTCTGGAGCTGCGCCGTCCTCGATCGTGCGCACGAGCGAGCGGCTGTGTCCGAGCTGCTCGCGTGCTCGATCCGGCGCGCGGCCCGTCGCGAGCTCGAACAACGTCGCCGGCAGGTCGATCAAGCTCACCGGACGCGCGACGACGCGGCCGCGCGGCGCATGCGGCCACGACTTCGGATAGCGCACGATCCACGGCACGCGCACGAGCTCTTCGTGCAGCGTCACCGTGTGCCCGATCCAGCCGCGGTCCATGATCTCCTCGCCGTGGTCGGCGACGAACACGATCAGCGCTTCGTCGGCAAGCCCGAGCGACTCGAGCCCGCGCATCAACTCGCCCACCGCGCGATCGACCCACGACACTTCGCTCGCGTAGCGGCCGCGCAGGAAAGCGATGTCTTCGTCGGTGAGGGTGCCGCGCTGCGCGAGCAGCGCGTTCAGATCCTCGTCACCCTTCAACGAGCCCGCGTACGGCGTCGACGCGCGATCACCGAAGCCCGGACCGAAGCGCAGGCCTTCGTGGTCCTCGTAGCGGTAGTGCGGATCGAAGAGCCACAGGAAGAGAAAGAGACCGTTCGGCGCTTCGCCGTCGAGCTCCCCCGCGAACGACAGGAGCTTCGACACGGCGTCGCGCGCGGTCGAACCTTCGTGACCCGTCGCGAGCGCGTCGTCCCAGCGATCGAAGCCCGCCTTCACGCCGAACGAGCCCTTCAGCACGAAGTTCGTCATCACGCCGGCGGTGCGGAAGCCGCTCGAGCGCAGTGCCGGCACGAGTGGCGCGTGCTCGGACGGACAGTTCTCTGTGAGTCGCAGCACGCCGTGCTCCCACGGCCAGAGGCCGGACAGCTGGCTGACGACGCTCGGGATCGTCCATGGCGCGGTCGCGTACGCACGCTCGAATCGCACGCCGTCGGCGGCCAGTGCATCGATGTTCGGAGTTGGCGGCACGCCTTTCTCGCCAAGCGTCGTGTTGCCGTAGCAACCGAGCGCGTCGGCGCGCAGCGTGTCGATCTCGATCCAGACGATGACGGGGGGGCGCGCTTGCTCGTGCTCGCCGTCGGGCGAACAGGCCGCGAGCGCGAGCGCGCAGAAGACTGCTGCGCGTCGAACGTGGGATCGGAGCGATGACATCGGGTCGCCGTCGAGTCGCGCATTGGAGCGATCGCGCGGAGCACGAACAAGGGCATACGGCGAAGAGCAACTCGCCCGTGAGCGCCAAGGCGAGTGAAGCGCAACGGAGCAAGAGTTTCGCTCACTTCGAAGGCCGCAGACGGCGTTCTCAGCGAGCGATTAAATTAGGAAGACGCGCCCGCGCCGCATGTGGCGTCATCGACGTTGGCGTGCAAGCTTCGCGTACACCGTGCAAGAAGCGTCATCACCGTCGCGTGACAGGCGACACGTCTTCATCAACATCGCTCACTTCGAAGGCCGTCTGCGGCGTTCGAAGTGAGCGAAACTCTTGCTCCGTTGCGTCTCAGCTGCCGCGGCTCGCGGAGGCGCGTTGCGCTTCCGTTGCCGCTCAGCTGCCGCGGCTCCCAGTGGCGCGTTGCGCTTCCCGCTAGAGCGTCCGACCGCGCGCCTGCACGATCGGCCGCAACGCAGCCGTCAGCTGCGCCAAGTCTTCGCTCGTCAGCGCTTGGTCCTTGTCGCACAGCGCCGCAGCCGGATTGGGGTGTGCTTCGACGATCAAGCCGTCGGCACCGACGGCGGCCGCCGCGAGTGACAGCGGCACGACGAGCTCGCGCAAGCCGGCCGCGTGCGACGGATCGACGATCACCGGCAGATGCGTGCGCGCCTTGAGCACGGGTATCGCGCTCAGGTCGAGCGTGTTGCGCGTCGCGGTCTCGAACGTGCGGATACCGCGCTCGCAGAGCACGACCTGCGTGTTGCCGCCGGCCATGATGTACTCGGCGGCGAGCAGCAGCTCCTCGATGGTGGCGCTCATGCCACGCTTGAGCAGCACCGGACGGCGGCTCTTGCCCACCTCGCGCAACAGCGAGAAGTTCTGCATGTTGCGCGCACCGACTTGCAGCATGTCGGCGCTGGCGGCGACGCGCTCGACGTCCTCCGGTTGAAGCACTTCCGTCACGACCGGGAGCTCGTATGCGCGCCCCGCTTCGACGAGCAGCTCGAGGCCCGGGAAGCCGAGACCCTGGAACGCGTACGGCGACGTGCGCGGCTTGAACGCACCACCGCGCAGGATCGACGCGCCGGCTTTCTTCGCCATCGCCGCCGCGTCGAGCACCTGGGTACGCGTCTCGACCGCGCACGGGCCGATGATGAGCACGAAGCGGTCGCCGCCGATCTCGACGTTGCCGACCTGCACACGCGTGCGCACGCCGCCCTCCTTCGAGCTGCACAGGCGCAGGTTCGGATTCGCAGGCTTCGGTGTCGCAGGCACCGAGCACGTGGCCGGCTTTTCTCCGGCGGGCGCTCGCACGTCGTTCGCCACCTCCACGGGTGCAGTCTGCACGGCCGAGGCAGCGAACGAGTCGGACTCGCGATCCGTGCGCCGCGGGTAGCAGCCCAGCACCTTCAAGTGGTGTGTGTGCGCACGCACCTCTGCGAGTGCGGCTTGCACGCGCTCGTCGGCGGTGTTGCCTTCCAGATCGACGTAGAAGAGGTACTGCCACGGCGCGGTGGCCTGCGGCCGGCTCTCGAGCTTGCACAGGTTCAAGCCGTGCTTGTCGAACGCTTGCAAGCATTCGAGCAGCGCGCCGCGGCGATGGCTCACGGACAAGAGCAGCGACGTCTTCGCCGCACGGCGTGCATCGATCGGCTCGGCTTCCTTCGCGAGCAGCAAGAAGCGCGTCAAGTTGCGCGCGTGGTCGGCGATGTCGCGACGGACGACCTGCAAGCCGTACTCGCGCGCCGCTTCCTCCGAAGCGATCGCAGCGACGGACGGATCGCGCTCGCGCGCGATCGATTGCGCCGCACCGGCCGTGTCGTGATGGCTCTCGACGACGACGCCGACGAGACCGTCGAGGAAGCGCTCGCACTGCTGCAGCGCGACGGGGTGGCTCCTGATGGTGCGAATGTCCTCGAAGCTCGCACCCGGCAGTGCCATCAGACAGTGCTCGACCTCCCACACTTCCTCGCCGACGATCGTCAGCGGATGTTCGGCGAGCAGGTCGTACACCTCGTTGATGCTTCCGGCGATCGTGTTCTCGATCGGCAGCAACGCGTACTGCACTTCCCCGGCCTGCAGCGCTTCGACGGCGGCCGAGAAGCTGCGGAACCCAATGCGCTCGAGCTTGCCGAGCTCGCGCGTCGCGAAGATTTTCGTGATCGCGAGGTCGCTGTAGCACGCGGGCACGCCTTGATAGCCGACGCGCACGAGCTTCGACGCGCGGCCTCCGCCCGCCTGCTCGAGGAAGCGCTCTTGATCGCGGCGCGACCACGCCAGGATCTCGCGCAGCACGCGGCCCGCGTAATAGCCCGAGAGACCGGCGCGCTCCGCCTCTTGCGCCCAGACGTCGAACATCGCGCGCTCGCGCGTCTCGTCGCGCAGCGGAGCGTCGAGGTTCTCGCCTTTGAACGATCCGATGTCGCGCACGACGCGCATACGCTCGGCCAAGAGTCGGATGAATTCGCGGTCGAGTCGGTCGATCGCGTCGCGGGAGTTGGTCAGTCGATCCATAGCGGGCGAAGGCGGGACGATGTGGACACGAAGCCACCTCGATGCGCGTGCGGCGCGAGTGCGGCTCTGCCCGGTCCCGACGAACTCTACCCCGCGTGGACGCGCGGCGCGGTTCGCAACGCGAGCGCGCGCGAACCGGGAGCTGCGTGCCTTGCCGGGATCTCTGCGTCCGCGCAGACTGAGTCGCGCTCACTCGACCTCACGAGGATCCCATGCGCCTGCGAGAACACTTTTCCGGCATCGCTTTCACTGCGTTCTGCGTCGCTACCGCGACGGCGTCCGTTTCCGCGCAGTCGGCGCGCTCCATTCCATTTCCCGCCGAGCTTTCGGGCTCGTTCGCGGGTGCGAGCGGTCTGTGGGTGCGGCCGGACGAGGATGCGTTGCGCGAGTTGAGCGCGCTCGACCGCGTCGTGCTGCGCGACACTTCGCTCGCGGACGGCTCGCGCGTCGACCTCGAGCTCTCGCGCACGCGCTTCGACGACGCGCAGCTCGTCGTCGTGCTCGACGGCGCGCCGCAAGGCAAAGGCTTCCGCGATGCAACGCTCTCGATGTGGCGCGGACGCGTCGTCGACGACGAGACGTCCGACGTGTTCCTCGCGTTGTCGATGCACGGCTCGCGCGGCTGGGTGCGGACGGAGCGCGGCCTTTTCCACTTGCTCGCGGGCCCCGGCGCTGGCGGCGATTGGTCGCGCAGCATCTCGCGCTGGGTGAGCGACGGTGAGCTCGCCGCGGCCGGCGCGACGCTGGGCAGCTTTTGCGCGGGCGCGAAGGCGCCGCCGCATGCGCTCGGAGCCGCAACGCGCAAGAGCGACACGCTCGCTGCGACGACGACCGCGAATTGCCGCATGGCGATCACGACCGATTTCCAGCTCTTCCAAGTCTTCTCCAATGTCACGGCCGAGCAGACCTACGTGACACAGCTCTTCACGGCAGCGAGCAGCCTGTACAACGCCGAGGTCGACACGGCGCTCACGCTCGTTCAACTGCAGCTCTACTCCAACGCGAACGATCCGTGGAACGACGCGGACGACGCTGGAACGCGGCTCGGTGCGCTGCAAGCGGCATGGCAAGGCAACATTCCGAATGGCGCCAATCTCGGGCACTTGCTCAGCGGCGGCAACTTGGGCGGCGGCGTCGCGTGGCTCGACGTGCTGTGCAATTCGGACTACGGGTTCGGAGTCAGCGGCAACTTGGGCGGCGACTCACCGTTCCCCGTCGTGCAAGGCCCGCTCACGTGGGACTTCATGGTCTTCACGCACGAGGTCGGCCACAACTTCGGCTCGCCGCACACGCACGACTTGTGTCCGCCGGCGGACAACTGCGCGCCAGCGGGCTACTTCGGTCAATGCCAGACGCAGCAAGTGTGCACGAACAGCGGCACGATCATGAGCTATTGCCACCTGTGCTCGGGCGGCATGTCGAACGTCGCGCTCACGTTCCATCCGCAGTGTCGCACGATCATGCAGCAAAGCGTGCAGAGCTCGTGCCTCGGCGCGTTCCGGCCGGGCGTCGCGTTCTGCTTCGGCGATGGATCGCTGTGGACGCAGTGCCCGTGCGCGCCGCCGAACACCGTGCCGAACCCGAGTGGCGCGCAAGACGCGGGCTGCGCGAACTCGTTCAATCTCGCCGGCGCTCAGTTGCTCGCGGCCGGCGACATCAACCCGGATGGCGTCGTGCTGATGGGCGAAGGTCTTCCGATGTTTGCGTTCACGTTCTTCGTGATGGGCAGCACGACGAGCGAGGACGGTATCGCGAACGGCGACGGCGTGCGCTGCGTCAACGGCACGCTGATCCGATTCGGTGCGCAGAACGCCGTGGGCGGAACGACGGCGTATCCGAACGCCGGCATCGGCTTGACGCAGCCGCTGTCGCTCGTGAGCGGCACGCAGAGCGGTAGCGGGGCGACGCGGCAGTACCAGATCTTCTACCGCAACACGACGCCGAACTTCTGCAGCGCGGGCACGACGAACTGGTCGAGCGCGTATCGCATCGTCTGGTTCTAGCAGCCCGTCGTGAGAGTCATTCGGCGCGAACGTCGTCCGTTCGTGCCGGCTCGGCGTCGCACATTCCTCGCAGAATCTCGAGGATTTGCCTGCGGTCGTGCTCCTGATTCCGACACGAACGGACGAAGTTCGCGCCGAAGCACTTTGACCACGGGCTGCGAGTCCGCATCTCTCGCCACGCCCTGACGCGGTGGGACGTGCAGACTGGCGTAGCAAACGCGATCTGAAATCGATTTTGTTGCCACGTCGCGCGGCCGCCCAGACTCCTTAGCACACGCCGAAGAGCCTCGCTGCGGTCCGACGGGAGCACGCCGGCACGTCATGCGACGCAGGCCAAGACCCGCGGTGGCCCCCCGAACCGCGGCGACGTTTCGGGCGCTGGCTCGTTCGGACCCGCTCGCACTCTCTCATCACGATCGCACACATGAAGCACACTCCGTATCCCCGCAGCGTCGGCGCTCACTTCGCACTCTCCGCAGCGATCACGTGGCTCGGTGCGGCGACGCTCCTCACGAGCGTCGCGAACGCGCAGCAGGGTCCGCTCGCGCCTTGGGTCGGCGAACGCGGCATCACCGAGACCGTCGCGCAAATCATGGCGCGCGAGCGCGCGCGCCCCCCGCAACGCGTGACGCGCGCGGACGTGGAGTTGCTCGATCCGTCGAGCGGCCCGCCGTGCGCGAGCTTCGCGATGTTCGCCGGCGCGTCGAGCGCGAGCACCGGCGGCGCCGCGCCGACGACGGACGTGCCGCACGGCAGCGGGCAGCAAGCGCCGCTGGCCGCGCCGCAAGCCGTCGGCACGAGCTTCCACGTCGACGACCAGAACAACATGGCGCCCGGCGATCCGACGATGGGCGTCGGTCCGACGCAGATCCTCGCGGCGACGAGCGAAGTCATCAAAGTGTTCGACAAGAACGGCACGCTCGGTGCGCTCAACGTGTCGATCGAGACGTTCTTCGCCTCCGTCGGCACGAACTGCGACCGCATGCACGTGCGCTACGACAAGACCAGTGGCCGTTGGTTCGTCGCGACCGTCGACGTCGGAACGATCCCGTCGCCCAACAAGCTCCTGATCGCGGTGAGCAGCGGTGCGACGATCACGGACAGCTCGAGCTTCACGTTCTACTCGTTCCAGCAAGACCTCGTCGCGCCGATCGGCGACGTCGGCTCGTGGGCGAGCAACCCGAAGCTGGCGGTCGACGCGCATGCGCTCTACCTCGGAGCACTGATCGTGAGCGGCAGCACGTACGTCGGCACGTCCGCGTGGATCGTTCGCAAGAGCTCGATCCTCTCCGGGGGCCCGATCGTCGTCACCGCGGTGCGCAACCTCGCCGGAGGAACGGGGACGCCGGGCATGGAGGCGCCACTCGGCGTCGACAACGACGATCCGCTCGAGACAGACGGCTACTTGGTCGCCGTCAGCCAGGACACGCAGGGCTTGCTGCTCCTGCGCCGCGTCACCGATCCGGGCGGAACGCCGGCGATTTCGGCGGAGATCCCCGTCGTCGTGCCGGCGACGACCAACGCGAGCTCGCAGCCGCACCTCGGGGGCGCCAACGTGATCGTGTTCAGCTCGACCGCGATGTACGGCGACCGCCTGTTCAGCGCGATGATCCACCGTGACCGGCTGACGGGCATTCCGAGCCTGTGGACCTCGCACCACATCGAGGTCAACACGAGCGGCGTCGCCGACGTGAACGGCGACAAGAACGGAGCGCGCTGGTACCAGCTCGACGATCTCGCGAGCGCGCCGGTGTTGACGCAGTCCGGCACTCTGTTCGACTCGATCCCGGGCATCCGCCGCGGCTACTACTTCCCGAGCGTCGCGGCGAGCGGACAAGGTCACATGGCGATGGTCACGAGCTTCTCGAGCACGGGCGAGCGCATCGGAATCGCCGCGGCGGGTCGGCTCGCGTCGGATCCGCTCGGTGCGACGCAAGCGCCGACGACGGCGATCGCGGGCCAGAGCTACTGGAACAACAGCAGCCACTGGGGCTCGTACTCGAACGTCGCGGTCGATCCGACCGACGACCAAACGATGTGGGCCGTCGGACAGTACACGTTCGATGACAACGATTGGGGCGTGCGCGTGATCAAGCTGATCGCGCCGCCGCCGGCGACGCCGGCCAGCGCGAGCCCAGCGAACGTCCTCGAAGGCTCGAGCAACGTGCAGGTCGTCGTGACGGGCACGTCGACCGCGGGCTCCGGCTTCTACGACACCGAGCCCGGTGTGAACCGCCTCGTCGCGGAAGTGCTCGGCGGCGGCGTCACGGTGAACTCGGTGACGTGGACGAGCCCGACGTCGATCACGCTCGATCTCTCGCTCGGTTCCGGCATCGCGGTCGGGACGCGCGTGATCCGCGTCACGAATCCAGACGGGCAAGTGCGCGCGTCGCTGGCGGGCATCCTGACGGTCGACTCGACGTCGTGCCTCGCGTTCCCAGAGCCACCGACGGATCAACAGGCGTGTGTCGGAAGCTCGGCGACGTTCACCGTGACCGTCTCGGGCGGCACCGCGCTCTCGTACCAATGGCGCAAGGATGGAGTCGACATCGGCGGCGCGAACGCGTCGAGCTACACGATTCCATCAACCGTGCTCGCGGACGCCGGCGCATACGACGTCGTCGTCAGCGATCCGTGCGGCACCGCGGCGAGCGCCGCCGCGACGCTGACGGTGCCGGTCGCGTGCGTACCGGGTCCCGCGTTCTGCTTCGGCGACGGCTCGCTCGCGACGCCGTGCCCGTGCGTTCCGCCGAACACGATCCCGAACCCGAGCGGCGCGCCTGGCCACGGCTGCGCGAACTCGTTCGACCTGAACGGTGCGCTGCTCATCGCGGTCGGCACGCTGAGTCCCGACGCCGTGCAGTTCACGTCCGACATCGGTCCGACTTATCAGGGCTTCGGCTTCCTGTTCAAGGGCAACGCGACGGTCGCGTCGGGAGTGGCAGTCAGCGACGGCATCCGCTGTGTGAGCGGCGCGCTGATCCGGTTCGGCGGGCACAACGCCGGCTCGAACGGCGATCCGATCGGCAAGTGGCGCTACCCGAACGGCGTGCAGACCACGCCGGTATCCGTCGCGACGGCGCAGCCGTCCGGACAGGTCGCCTACTACCAGCACTACTACCGCAACGCGACCGCGAGCTTCTGCACGAGCGCGACCGCCAACTTGTCGAACGGCGTCGCGATCGCGTGGCCGTGAGGACGCGGAACGAACATCGTCGAACCGTTCCGCGCGGCGCGGACGTACGATCCTGTGGTGCACGCGCGCACGACACCCGGCATCTCCCGCCGGCTCGAGCCTGTTCTCTGACGAAACTCGCTCCCCCTACCGCGAGGATTTCAACATGCAGTTCGAATCGAATCCGGATCGATCGTCGCTGGATCTCCTGTCGATGGCCGCGAACGGACGACGCGCCATCGCGCTCGCGATCGGCGCAGCACTGCTCGCGAGCACGAGCTCCGCGCAGTCGCGCATCGTGTCGTGGGGTGCGCAGGTCGGCGACTCGAGCTTCCACGACGAGACGTTCGTCGAGATCGACGCGGGCACCGCGTTCTGCGTCGCTCGACGCAGCGACGGCACGCTCGCGGCGTGGGGCTCCGACTCGTCCAACCAGACCCAACCGCTCGCGCTGCCCGTCGGAGTCGGCTATGTCGAGATCGCGGCGGGCCACATCCACGTAGTGGCTCGTCGCAGCGACGGCTCGGTCGTCGCCTGGGGCAGCAACTCGTCCGGGCAGTGCGACGTTCCGCCACCGCCGGCGGGACTCTCGTACGTGCAGGTCGCTGCCGGCGACCATTTGTCTCACGCGTTGCTGAGCGACGGCACGATCGCCAGCTGGGGCTTCCACGACGGCCAGCAAGACTTGATGCCTCCGCTGCCGCCGGGCGTGACGTACGTCGAGGTCGCCAGCGGCGGATACCACGTCGCCGCGCGGCGCAGCGACGGAGAGATCGTCGCGTGGGGTCTCAACAACTCGGGTCAATGCAACGTCCCCGCGCTTCCGCCGGGCATTGCGTACGTGCAGGTCGAAGCGAGGCTTTCACGGACCGCCGCGCTGCTCAGCGACGGATCTCTCGTCGTGTGGGGCGCTAGCCCCTTGCCGCCGACTCCGCCGTTGCCGGCCGGAACGACGTACGTCGACGTGGCGCTGGGACAGAGCCACATACTCGCGCTGCGCAGCGACGGTCAACTGGTCGCGTGGGGCACGAACTCGTCGGGGCAGTGCAACGTGCCGGCGCTTCCTGCGGGCCTCACCTACGTTGAGATGGACGCCGGCAGCGCCCACTCGACGGCGCGGCGCAGCGACGGCTCCGTCGTGTGCTTCGGGTTGAACCTGGAGACGCAGTGCAACATCCCGCGCGCGCCGGCTGGAACGAGCTTCGTCGAGGTCGACGTGGGTGAGACACAGTCGATCGCGCGCTGCAGCGACGGTTCGCTCGTCACTTGGCGAGCGACCGCGAGCGTTCCGGCGCTTCCGCCCGGTGTCGGGTACGTCGAGGTCGCGGCGGGCGGCGGACACTCACTCGCGCGGCGCAGCGACGGCGAAGTGGTCGCGTGGGGCACGCCCGAACACGGTGCGACGCTCGTCCCGCCGCTCGACCCGGGGCAGTCGTACGTCGGGATCTCGGCGGGCACGGACCACAGCATGGCGGTGCGCAGCGACGGAGCGGTCCTCGCGTGGGGTCGCAACAACTGGGGCGAGCTCAACGTTCCCGCGCTGTCGCCTGGGCTTTCCTACGTGCAGGTCGCGGCAGCTTGGGACCATTCGGTCGCGCGGCGCAGCGACGGATCCGTCGTGGCCTGGGGCGCGAACTTCGCCGGCGAGTGCACGGTTCCGGAGTTGCCCGCGGGACTGAAGTACGTCGACATCGCCGCGCGCGGCGTGCACACGCTCGCGCGTCGCAGCGACGGATCGATGGTCGCGTTCGGCTACAACAACCTGGGACAGACGTCGGTGCCCGCTCTCCCCGGCAACGCGACGTACGTCGAGATGGTGGCCGGGATGTACCACTCGATCGCGCGGCGCAGCGACGGCGCGATCATCGGCTTCGGCGAGAGCACGTCGGGGCAGCTCGCTGCGCCGCCGCCGCCGCCGGGCTACCGCCACGTCGAGATCTCGACGTTCCAAGGCACGACCGTCGCGCGCTTGGCGATGGGACCCGAAGTCGGCGAGACGTTCTGCTACGGCGACGGCTCGCTCGTGACGCCGTGCCCGTGCGTGCCGCCGAACACGGTGCCGAACCCGAGCGGCGCGAGCGGCCACGGCTGCGCGAACTCGTTCGACTTGGCTGGCGCCGAGCTGCGCGCTACCGGCTCGCTGGCGCCGGACACGCTCGAGCTCACGTGCGAGATCGGACCGGCCTACCTCGGCTTCGGATTCCTCGTCAAAGGCAACGCGGCCGACGCGAACGGCATCGCGAACAGCGACGGGATCCGCTGCGCGAGCGGGCAACTCGTCCGCTTCGGCGGCCACAACGCCGGCACGAACGGCGCGCTCGTCGGCACGTGGACGTACCCGAACGACGCGCAGCCCATGTCCGTGTCTGCCGCGACGCTGCAGGCGGCGGGCGAGAGCGCGTACTACCAGCTGTACTACCGCAACGCGACCGCGAGCTTCTGCACGAGCGCGACGGCGAACTTGTCGAACGGCGTCGCGATCGACTGGCCGTGACACGCGCACACACCGATTCATCTCGCACGCGCTGACCCACACGCTCAGGCACGCAGCACGAGCTTCGATGCCTTCCCGCGGCAAGCGCATGTGAGGTGCGACGGTTCGCGCGTCAGTCGCCAGGCCGACGGTTCCCGGAGATCTTGCTGGCCTCGTAAGCTTCGGAGCTGCCGCTCACGAGGCCGCGAACCCGACATGCGCGCACAGTAGAGTGCGCGCATGCTCGCACGTCGTGCAGGTGTCGGAAGCAAGCCGCGAGTAAGCGGTGTCATCCGACGAACGCGAGCTCCGGCGGAAGGCGTGCCGGCGCCAGGCGTGGAGACTCACGCTGGAAGCCGAGCGGGTCTAGCCCGGAAGGCATAGATGGCATCAGCTCCTGCTCTTGGGGAACGTGTCGGTGTTGACGAACGCCCCGTCCCCCAATCACAGGAGCTGACAATGACTACGAGCGCACGCTACTTCGTCGGTATCGATCTGCACAAGTCGGTGATCCAGGTGTGCGTGCTGGATTCGTCCGGCGGCACGGTTGCGTCGCGGCGTTCGACAGGGACGACGCTGGAGTCAGGCCAGGAGCTCGTGGAGGAGCTCACGGAGTGGCGCGACGGCGGGAAGTTCTGCGTCGAGGCGGTCGGTATGAACCGCTGGTTCGTCGACGCGTGCCGCGCAGCGGGACTGGAGATCGTGGTGGCGGATCCGGTGAAGCTTGGCCTGAAGTCCTCGGGCAAGAAGACCGACCGCCGGGACGCGCACGAGATCGCGCGCCGACTGTGGCTGGGCGACATCGAGCGCCACGCCAAGACGTACTACCCCAGCGACGAGGAGTACGGTGGCCGCAAGATCGAGCGCGTGCGCCACAAGCTGGTGTCGATTCGCCAGCAACTGGTCAATCAGCTGCGCGGCCTGCTCAACGCGTACCGGATCGCTGCCCCGCGCGGAGAGCTGTACTCGGTGAAGAATCTGCGCGCGCTGCGCGCGACCAAGATGCCGACGCAAGCGCTGGAGATCTGCCGCGACTGCATGGTCGACGCACTGACCGCAGTGGCCGCGGAGATCGAGAAGCTGAACAAGGAGCTCGCGACGGTGGCGAAGCAGCCGAAGGTCCGGGCGCTGATCGAGTCGTTGCCGAGCGTCGGTCCCCAGACCGCGACGACGATCCTGTGCGAACTCGGCGACGTGTCGCGCTTCACAGGCCCGAAGGCGGTCGCCGCCTACGCTGGACTCGCTCCGCGCGTCGCGATGTCGGCCGACAAGGGACACCACGGCCCGATCACCAAGCGCGGCAACAACGAGCTGCGCTGGATCTTGAGCGAGTGGGCCGTGCGCCTCCTGTCTCGCCACGAAACGGTGCGCGCATGGGCTGCGCCTCGCTTGAGACGCATGCACAAGAACAAGGTCCGAGTCGCGCTCGCGCGCAGGCTGCTCGTCGGCGTGTACGTGATGCTGTCACGTGGCGACGCCTTCTCCCTCGAGCGCTGCCTCAGCACGCGCTGACGAGACTTCGACCGCGACACGATCACATCGGAATCCAACGGTGGTGCACGTCGGAGAATTGCTGGACGCTTCGAAGGCCTCAACCCCGAATGGCGGCACCACCGCATCCCCCTCCTGAGCGAACGAGCTCGAAAAGACGATTGGACGGATCCGACGTGATCGAACCTGACCCGAGAACGACACGCCTCCAAGGCAGCCTCTTGACGCCACCTAAAGAGCATTTCTCACCACGTCCGTCGCGAGGTCGCGTCAGCGCGTTCGGAGCAAGGCGTTGAATCGGAATCGACCGGAGGTGACCTGGAAGGTCAGCGAGGATCGGTTCCGATCCAACAACGCCGCTCCGAGCGGGTTGGCGCGACCGCAGCGGGACGCGGTGAGAGATGCGGGCGAGATCCTGCCGCCGATGGGCGTGTGCGTCGGATCACCGGTGTACCGGGAGTTGCTTTCCAACGATGAATCCCATCCAGAGACGCCGCGACGCCAAGCTCTTGCGCGTCGCCAGAAAAGTGCATCGCACGGCGGGCGCCGGGCTCTTCGTGTTCTTCACGCTCGTCGCTTGCACAGGTCTGCTACTCGGCTGGAAGAAGCACTCGGGCGGCGCGATCCTTCCCAAGTCGTATCGAGGTCAATCGACCGATCCGCGCGACTGGATGGCGGTCCATCTCCTGCACGAGAAGGCGCTCGAGGTCGTCCGCGAGCACATCGCGCCGGACCATCCCACCGAGCTCGAACGAATCGACTTCAGGCCGGACAAGGGGATGGTCAAGTTCGTCTTCGTGAGCGGGTACTGGGGTGTTCAGCTCGATTGCACGAGCGGAGAGCTGCTGCACCTCGAGCGACGTCGTTCGGACTTCATCGAGAACATTCACGACGGGTCGATCCTCGACTACCTGCTGCAGACGAGCGATGAGCAGGTCAAGCTCGTCTACACGTCCATCATGGGCGTCGCACTGCTCGTCTTCACCACCACCGGCTTCTGGCTGTGGTACGGACCGAAGCGGTTTCGCGCGCAGCGCAAGGGCGTGCAGCCCGACGCGTAGAGCGTTCGCGCGGGCGAGACACGCACGCACCGATGCATTGCGCACGCGCTGACGCGCTTGCTCCGATTCATTTCGCACGCGCTGACGCGCGTGCTCAGGCGCGTGGATCGAACTTCGACGACTTCGCGAGCTCCTGGAACAACTCGCGCTCGCGATCGGTCAGTGCCGGCGGCACGGCGATCGCGATCTCGACGATCAGGTCACCGCGTTCACTCGCGGTGCGCGGCAGGCCGAGTCCGCGCAAGCGCAGCTTCCGTCCGCTGGACGAGCCCGCGGGCACTGCGACCACCGCCTTGCGCCCGTCGGGCATCGCGAGCTCGGCCTTCGCGCCGAGCGCCGCTTCCCACGGGCTCACGGCGAGCTGCGCGTGGAGATCGAACTCTTCGACACGGAAAGTCGGGTGCGGCGCGATCGACACGCGCAGCAAGAGATCGCCGCTCGCTCCCCCGCTGCGCCCCGCCGCGCCTTGGCCACGCAGTCGAATGGTGCCGCCCTCCGTCGTGCCGGGCGGAATCTTCACCTCGTAAGTGCGCCCGCCTTCGAGCGCGAGCGTCTGCTTCGCGCCGGCGAGCAACGTATCGAGCGTGAGCTCCACGCGCGCCTCGTACGTCTCGCCTGCGCGCGGCCGCGCCGCGCCGCGCGCACGCGCCGCGCCACCGCCGGACGGATCTCCCCCGCCGCCGAACATGCTCTCGAAGAACGCGCTGAAGCCGCCGAGATCGCCGAACTCGAAGCTGCCTGCGCCGTCGGCGCCGCGGCGCGCGCCGCGGAAGTCGAAGCCCTGCCAGCCGGGCGGCGGCGTGAACTCTTGGCCATCCTTCCAGTGCTCGCCGAGGCTGTCGAAGCGCTTGCGCTTCTGTGGATCCTTCAAGACCTCGTACGCCTCGGCGATCTGCGCGAAGCGCGCCGTCGCGCCATCCGTCCTGTCGACGTCGGGATGCTTCGAGCGTGCGAGCTTGCGGTACGCGCTGCGGATCTCGTCCGCGCTCGCCGTGCGCGACACGCCGAGAACCGTGTAGTAGTCCTGGAACTTGACGGCCATCGGTTCGATCTCGCGCGCTCGACGTCGAGCCCGCGCGCGCGCCGAAAGTCAAATGACGTGCCGGTGCGCGCGCGCCGCAGTCGCGCGCTCGGACGAGTCTAGCTCGCATCTCTCACCACATCCTGCTGCGGTCGCGCCAACCCGCCCGGAGCGGCGTTGTTGGATCGGAATCGATCCTCGCTGACCAATTAGGTCAGCTGCGGTCGATTCCGATGCAACGCCTTGCTCCGAACGCGCTGGCGCAACCTCGCGACGGACGTGGTGAGAGCTGCGGGCTCGCCTGCAAGAACGACAGCCGCGAACTGCCAAGGATGCAACCGAGCGCGCGCGCAGTGGCCGCGGTGCGCCCGAAACGCGCTGGCATCGTGCTTGCTTTGCGGCGGTCCGTGCGACCGGCGCGGGCCGGAGCGCAGCACAACCAAGGAGACGAACATGCTTTGGAGTCCGCTACATCGAACCCCTGCTGACTGGACCGTGCGCCCGTGGCAAGAGCTCGCGCGCTTGTCCGCCGAGATGAACCGCATGCTCGCGGATCCGCGCACCGCTCGCGAGGACGAGTTCCCGCCGCTGCGGGTGTGGGCCACCGAGGAGGGTCTGCGCCTCGAGGCGCAACTCCCGGGCTTCGCGCAAGACAGCCTCGAGATCTCGGTGCTCGGCGACACGCTCACCTTGCGCGGCACGCGCGAGAACGTGCAGCACGTCGAAGGCGACGCGTATCACCGCAGGGAGCGCGGAACCCAGTCGTTCGCGCGCACGCTGACCCTGCCGCACGCGATCGAGGTCGACGCGGTCAAGGCCACCTACAAGAAGGGCGTCCTCGAGATCGAGCTGCCGCGCGCGCAGTCCGAGCGGCCGCGCAAGATCGCCGTCGCGAACCAGTGAACGAAGCCCACCGAACGAGACCAGGAGCACAGCGATGAACAACCCGAACACCAACGAGAACCAAGACGCACACGTCGAGCGCACGCACGAACGCCGTCACTGGACGCCGCGCGCCGACATCTACGAGAACGTCGAAGCCTTCGTGCTGATGGCGGACGTGCCGGGCGCGGACGAGAGCTCGATCGACGTGACGATCGAGCAGCAAGTCTTGTCGATCACCGCGAACGTGCCGCCGCGCGAGCAGAGCGCAGGGCAGCTCGTGTACGCCGAGTTCGAGGAAGGCGACTGGACGCGCTCGTTCCGCATCGGGAACGACGTCGATGCATCGAACGTGCAAGCGAGCATCAAGAACGGCGTGCTGCGCGTGTCGGTGCCGAAGAAGAAAGCCGCGCACCGCAAGATCGCCGTGCGGTCCGAGTAGCCCTTGATTACTGCGGGGGTCGCGTGTTGCGCGACTCCCGCATCCAACGGCGGGGAACCGCGCGCAGTGTTCGAGCGCTGGTCGTCTGACACCAGCGCCAGCCAGGCTTACGCCAGCAACGCTCGCAGCTCCGGCGACAGCGCCCCGCTCGCATCCCGCACGTCGACGAGCGTGCTCTGCCGCGTCGCGAGCTGCTTCACTTGACAGGTGTTGCCGTTCCACTCGCTCTCGCCCAGCACGAGCGCGATCTCGAAGCCGCGCTTGTCGGCGTACTTGAGTTGCGCGTCGAGCTTCTTCGGTTCGGGATACAGCTCGACACCTAGCCCGAGCGCACGGATGTCGCGCGCGAGCTTCAGGTAGTCGTGCAGCCGGCTCGCGTCGAAGTACGCCAGGAACACCTTCGCGCCGGTGCGGCGCTTCTCGAGCATGCCGAGCTCTTCCATCGCGGAGAGCAAGCGGTCGAGACCGAGCGACGCACCGATGCCGGGCAAGCGCTGCTTCGTGTACAGCTGCGCGAGATCGTCGTATCGGCCGCCCGAGCACACGCTGCCGATGCCCGGCAGATCGTCGAGCGACGTCTCGAGCACTGTCCCCGTGTAGTAGTCGAGCCCGCGCGCGATGGAGAGATCGACTCGCACGCGCTGTGCATTGCCGAGAGTCGCACACACGTTGCTCACGACGGCCTCCAATTGCTCCCAACCGGCTCGACCGGACGCCGTCGATTTGATGAGTCCCACGAGCGTTGGGTCGATTGCGGCCAACTGTTCCGGCGCAGCAAGACTCCCTTCTGGCTCGGCTGTGAGCAGCATGACGTTCCGCACTCCCTGCGGCGTCAAGCCACAAACGCTCTGAAGTTCTTCTTCGACCTTTGCGCGACCTTGTTTGTCCAGCTTGTCGATGCAACGGAGAACCGCGGCTTGGCCGTCCTGGATCCCCACGCCTTCGAGCAATCCGGCCAGCAGCTTGCGGTTGTTCACGCGGATCGTGAACTTCTCGAACCCGATCGCGCGCAAGAGGTCGTGCACGACGAGCACCATCTCGATGTCCGACACGATGCTCTCCGTGCCGATCGTGTCGAAGTCGCACTGCATGAACTCGCGGTAGCGGCCGCGCTGCGTGTTCTCACCGCGCCAGACGCTCGCAATGTGGTAGCGCTTGAACGGCGTGCCGAGCTCGTTGATGTGCTGCGCAGCGAAGCGTGCCAGCGGTATCGTCAGGTCGAAGCGCAACGCGACCTTGCGGCCGCCGTTGTCTTCGAACCTGTACATCTGCTTGTCGCTCTCCTCGCCGCCCTTGCCGGTCAAGATCTCCTCGTACTCGAGCGCCGGCGTGTCGATCGGGCTGAAGCCGTACGAGCGGTAGACCGTGCGTGCCGTGTCGATCAAGCGCTCGCGCGGGATCATCGCCTCGGGCAGATAGTCCCGGAAGCCCTTCAGCGTGCGCGGTTCGATGAGTGCCATGGCGCGATGCTAGTGAGTGGCCCGCGAAGTTGCGACGCGTCGCTACCGCGGCGCGAACCCGCCGCCGCGCGCACCTTCGCTCGGCTTGTGCGTCACGCGGTAGATCGTGATCGCGGGACCCGACGGCGATCCGTCGCGCGGCGCGCGTCCACCGACACCGAGCCGCAACGGCGACGAGTAGACGCGCTCGAAGCCTTCGATCGCCGGCGCATCGGCGAGCGACAGGCGGAGCGCGAACGCTTCGGTTGGTGTCTCCGCCGTTGCGTAAAGCGGCGAGACGACGACGTAGCGTGCGTCCAACACACGCAGCGCACGCACGAGTGCCTCGACGTCCGTGCCGTGCAGCGCCGGCACGACGCGTTCCTCGTTGACGGAGCCGAGCACCGCGTCGCTGCACACGGCGGGACGGCGCGCGTGGTAGGCGATGAGGGCGCCCGCGCGCGGATCGGCGAGCACGCCGAAATCGGTCGTTCCGACCGCCGAGTTCCACGCACCCGCGCTCGGCGCGTTCTCGCGCAGCCAGCGCAGTGAGCGCACGATCTCGACGCGCTGCGTGTGGTCGGGGCCGGCGCGCGCGGCGGTCCACGACGACACCGCCAGCACGACGAACGCGCCGCAGACGGCGATCGTGCCGGTCCTGGACGGACGACGACGCGCGAACCAGGCTGCGATGGCGAGCCCTATCCCGACGGCCAGCAAAGAGATCACGCTGCCCCACCCGTGCGCGGCGATCTGCTCTGCGAACGGGTGTCGCGCGTTCCAGAACTCGCGCAGCGTGTCGCGCGCGGCGTACACGAGCCCGCCCGCGCCGGCGACGAGGATCACGAGGTGAAACGGCTTGCGCTTCAAGTCGCCGCGCGTGAGCGAGGCCGCGAGCAGCGGCAGCGCGCCGAGCATGAAAACGAACGACGTCGCGCGCGCAGCGCTCCCGAGCATGCGCTGCGCACCGCCTTCGTTCACGACGTCAGCGAGGAAGAGCTGCGCGGTGAGCGCGGCGACGACGCAGAAGCAGAGCGCGGTGCGCAAGCGCGCCGCACGCAGCTCGGGCAGGCCGCGCGCGCAGGCGAGCACGCACGCGAGCCATGCGACCGCGAACGCGCTCAGCGCCGAGAACGAAATGGCACTCGCGAAGCCGAACGCTCCGCCGGCGATGAAGGCCAAGAACACGCCGTCGAGCGCCTCACGCGCGCGCAATCCGCGCGCGAGGCACCCGGCCGCGAGCGCGACGCAGGTCGCCGCGAACACGTGCGCATCGAGCCGTCCGGCCGCGCCGACGATCACGGCCGGCGGAAACACGGCGACGAACACGGCCGCCGCGAGCGCGGGTCCGCTGCTCGCGAACGCGCGCGCGGTCCAGTAGGTCGCGAGCACGAGCGCGGCGGCGAGCCACAAGTTCACGGCGCTCATCCAATGCTCGAGCGCGCCTTCGTCGATCCGCCGCAGCGCCGGGTCGGCGCTCGTGCCGGACAGCGTGCGCTGCGCGCCGGCGGCGAGCAGCCGGTCGAAGAGCGGTAGTCCCGCGAGCTCACCGAGCTCGGGGTGAGACAGGAATCGATCCGCCCGCGGCACCGTGCCGCCCGCGAGCGCGAGCTCGACGCGGCGCAAGTGCGACGCCGTCGCGTCGTCGTCGACGAGCCAGCCCGCACCGAGCGCGCGCGCCTCGACCTCGGTCGGACGGCCCGCGACGCCCGCTTCGAGACGCAGCCAAGCCGCGAGGAGCGTGACTCCGAGGAGGAGCGTGACGGCGAGACGCGACATCGGGTCGTTCGACGCGTGGCGGCCGCTCAACGCGTCGGGTACGTCGCGAGCACCCAGGCCTTCCACTGCGTCTGCATCTCGAGCGGCGACAATTGATACACCGCCTGCAGCACGTCGCGCAGCGGCTTGCGCGCGCGCAGCTGGACGCAGAGCTCGTTGAAGCGCTTCGAATCGCGCGCGAGCAGGAAGTCGACGTAGCTCATCGCCATCGCGTGCTGGGGCAGCGTGAGCGTGTCCGAGTTCTGCTGGAACACTTCCGCGATCGGCGGCTCGTCGTCCATCGACGCCATCTTGCGCACGGCCAGCTTGAACTTGCCGCCTTTGAAGTCCGCGTTCGTGTCCGCTTCCTGGAAGCAGTAGTTGTCGCAGAGGCCCCAGTACTTGTCCTCGAACCAGTGCGCCAGGCCCTCGTCGACCCAACCGGCCTTCAAGTGGCCGATCCACTCCGGCGGTTTCTGCGCGCTCAGCAACAAGTGCGTGATGCAGTGCACGAGGTTTCTGTGCAACGTCTCGTCGCCTTGGAAGTACTGCTTGCCGCCGCACACGGAGTACGCGGGTTGCAAGCCCATGCGCTTCACGCCGCCTTGCATGCCTTGTCCGGCGAAGCGCACCGAGCCTTGCAGCTGATCCTCGATCGTGCCCCACACGTACACGTGACACTTCTCGGTGAACTCGGCGTCCGTGATCGCGAACAGCGACACGTAGTCGCTGTAGAGCCGCTCGAGCCGTTTGAGGTAGATGTGCAGGAGCTCGTGTCCGGCGACGTGCTTGCGATTGATCTTCAGCGAGTCGAGCTCCCACACGAGGACGAAGTGCGGGCTCTCGCCGATGCGCAACGCGCGGCCCATCTTGTCGTCGATCGGCTTGAGCACCGCGCGGCGCGCGACGAGCTCTTCCTTGCGCTTCGCGAGCTGCGCCGCCATAGCACCGTCCTTGCACTCGGTGCAGACGACGAAGCCGGTGCCGGCGCACACAGGACAGTCCATCAGCTCGCTGCAGTAGACGACTTCCGCACCGAGCTCGAGCTCGCACTCGGCGCTCTTGTGCTCGGGGCACGGCACGCGTCCCGAGCGCTGGCACTTCTTGCAGTTCTCGCGCTTGATCGGCGCTTGGCTCGCGGCGACCGCGGAATGCGGCCCGTCGAGTCGCGACGCGATCGTGCACGGCGCGGCAACGGCGCTTGGCGCGAGCGCGAGGACCGCGGCGAGCACGAGCCGCACGCTCATCCGTGAACCAGCTCCTCGATGATCTGCTTCTTCGGATCGAAGCCGCGCAAGCGGGTCTTCTGCGCGACGCCGCCTTCGAGCGCTGCGCGCGGCGCGAGCCCGACGAGCTCGCTCTCGCGGATCGCGATCCCGCGCGCGGCGGCTTCGCGCTCGATCTCCTGATACACGCGCAAGAGCCCGGTCGCCGTGTAGTTGCACACGTTCATGCTGACTTGCGCGCAGCGCAGATCGTCGAGGAAGAAGCCCATCGCCTTGATGCCGGGCAAGCCGCCGTCCTTCTCGCGGATCTTCTTCGCGATCTCCTTCGCCACGGCGACGTCCTGCGTCTCGAGGTTCACGTTGTAGGCGATGAGGAAGAAGCGCGCGCCGATCACGGTCGCGCCCGCCGTCGGGTGCAACGCCTTGCGCGGTCCCGCGTCCGGCTCGCGCGCCGGATCGCTTGCAATGGCCTCGCGCAGCTTCTCGAAGCCGATGTTGCGCACGTTCGGCAGGTTCTTGCGATCGGGGCGCAGCGCCGCGTCTTCGTAGAAATAGACCGGGATCTCGAGCTCGCGGCCGACACGCTCGCCGAGCGCGTGCGCCGTTGCGACGCACTCCTTCATCGTCGCGCCTGCGAGCGGCACGAAGGGCACGACGTCGGTCGCTCCGATGCGCGGGTGCTCGCCTTGGTGCTGCGTGAGATCGATCAGGTCCTTCGCCTTCGCGATCGCGCGAAACGCGGCCTCGCCCGCGGACTGCGCATCGCCGACGAAGGTGACGACGGCGCGATTGTGGCTCGCATCCATGCTGTGATCGATCAGCTCGACGCCCTTCACGGCGCGGATCGCAGCGAGGATCGAGCCGACGACTTCCGGACGCCGGCCCTCGCTGAAGTTGGGAACGCACTCGACCAAGCTCATGTCGCTGTCTCCGATTCGACGCCGCGCGGAACGAGCGTCATTAGATCGAGCGCGCTCGCGCATCGCCACGCGCGCGCTCGAACACGACGCGTCCGGCCTTCACGACCGCGGCCACGGGATTGCGGCCGACTTCGTACGTCAGGTGCCGATGATTCGGGACGTCGAGGCATACGAGGTCGGCGTCCTTGCCGGCCTCGATCGAACCGAGGCGCGCGCCGCGTCCGAGCGAGCACGCGGCGTTCAGTGTGGCAGCCGTGAGCACTTCGGCGCTCGTCATGCGGTAGCGCAGCGACGCCCACGTCAGCACCTCGAACATGCTCTGGAGATAGCAGCTGCCCGGGTTGAAGTCGGTCGAGAGCGCCGGCGCGAGACCGGCGTCGAGGATCGCGCGCGCCGGCGCTTCCCGCTCGACGCGCAAGTACAGCGGGACGACCGGACACAAGACCGGAATCACGCGCGCGCGAGCGAGCGCCTCGATGCCCGCGGGTGTGATGAACTCGAGGTGGTCGGCGGTCGCCGCACCGAGCTCGCCCGCGAGCTCGGCACCACCGAGCGGCGTGAGCTGATCGGCGTGCAGACGAAGCCCGAAGCCGAGCGACGCCGCTCGCTCGAGGATGCGGCGCGAGTCGGCGAGACCGAACACGTGGCTCTCGGTGAACACGTCGCAGTACTCGGCCAAGCCGCGCGCGCGCACGGCGGGGAGCATCTCCTCGACGACGAGGTCGACGTACGCGCTGGGCCGGTCGCGGTGCTCCGCCGGAACGTCGTGCGCGCCGAGGAACGTGGGAACGATCTCGACGGCGTGCTCGCGCGCACCCTGCGCGAGCACTTCGAGCGACTTCAGCTCGTCCGCCAGCGTGAGCCCGTAGCCCGACTTCGCCTCGATCGTCGTCGTGCCGAGCTCGAGGAAGCGGTCGAGGCGCACCAGGAGGCGCGCGAGCAGCTCCGCGGGCGACGCGGCGCGCACGCCGCGCACACTCGACAGGATCCCGCCGCCGCCGCGCGCGATCTCGACGTAGGTCGCTCCGCGCGTGCGCAGCTCGAATTCGTCCTCGCGCGTGCCAGCGAACACGGGATGCGTGTGCGCGTCGACGAAGCCGGGCACGATCGTGCCGCCGCGCGCGTCGAGCTCGCGGCGCGGCCGGAACTGCGCTCGCAGCTCGCCGGCCGGACCGACGGCGACGATCTTGCGGCCGTCGACGGCGACGGCGCCGCCCGCGATCACTGCGATGCGGCCGAGGTCCGCACCCGCGCGCGGTGCACTCCCGAGTGGTGTCGCGATCTCGGCGGCGCCGGTGACGAGCAGATCGACGTCGCGTGGCGCGCGCGGCTCGTTGGGCATGTCGGCGACTGTAGCAGGCGCTTCCGCTGCATTCGCGCACGAAGCGCGCGGCGACACGCACGCCGGCGAGCTACACTGTCCGCTTCCTGCTCGAGATCGGACGTCTCGCGACGATCGAGGGCGCAACCGCAATGAAGCAGGCGCTCGTCAACCTTGGGTTCGCCGGCATGGTGGGATTCACCGTGTGGGCGGGTCGTGCGCCCGAGACCGCGAGCGCGCCATCGAGCTCGCTCGGCTTCCGCCTGCGCGAAATCTCGAAGAGCGCGGGCATCGATTTCGTGCACCGCGCGACCGTGCTCGATGAACGGCTCGCGCCGATCATGCCGCATGTCGCCGGGATGGGCGCCGCGGTGTCGGTCGCCGACGTGAACGGCGACGGTTGGGTGGACCTCTACGCGACGAGCAGCGCGTTCGGCACGCACAACGCGCTCTTCGTCAACCAGCGCGACGGCACGTTTCGCGACCAGGCTCTCGAAGCCGGTGTCGGCGACGTCAACCGGCCCGGTGAGGGCGCGTCGATGGGCTCGATCTTCGGCGACGTCGACGGCGACGGCGACGAGGACATGTTCCTCTACAAATGGGGCTATCCGCAGCTCTTCCGCAACGACGGCGGAACACGCTTCACCGACGTGACGCAGGAATCCGGACTGCGGCGCTGGATCAACTCGAACGCGGCCGTGTTCCTCGATTTCGATCGCGACGGCGCGCTCGACCTCTACGTCGCCGGCTACTTCCGCGACGACGTCGACCTGTGGCAGCTCGAGTCGACGAAGATCATGCAGGAGAGCTTCGAGTTCGCGAACAACGGCGGACACAAGCACCTCTACCGCAACCTGGGCGACGGACGCTTCGTCGACGTCACGGCCGAGATGGACGCGGACAGCACGCGCTGGACGCTAGCTGTGGCCGCGGCCGATCTCGACGGCGACGGCTGGCAGGACCTTTTCCTCGCCAACGACTACGGCAGCGAGGAGCTCCTGCTCAATCGCGGCGGACGCAAGTTCGAGCGCGCGCGCGACGCCAAGCTCGAGGGCGGCTCGAAGAGCGGAATGTCGGTGACGCTCGGCGACGTGCAGAACGACGGGCGGCTCGCGCTGTACGTCACGAACATCTCGAAGGCCGGCTACTTGTTCCAAGGCAACAATCTCTGGCTGAACCGGCTCGCGAACGGCGGCTGGGTCCAGAACGTCGCCGACGGTGTCGTGGCCGATTGCGGTTGGGCGTGGGGCGCGCAGTTCGGCGACCTCGACAACGACGCACGTGTCGACCTGTACGTCGTCAACGGCTTCGTGTCCGCGAACCGCGAGCGCGACTACTGGTACGGCATGTCGAAGGTCGCGGTCGGGCTCGGCAACTTGGCCGAGGACGCGGCCAACTGGCCGCCGATGGAAGATCGCAGCTTGTCGGGGTACGAGCGCTCGCGCGTGCTGGTCAACCAAGGTCGCGGACGATTCGTCGACGTGGCGGCGATCGTCGGCGCCGACGATCTGTTCGATGGACGAGCCGTGACGGTCGCGGACCTGTTCAACCGCGGCGCGCTCGACGTGGTCGTCGCGAACCAGAAGGGTCCGCTCCTCGTGTACCGGAACGAAGTCGCTCCCGATCGGCACTGGCTCCAGCTCCGTTTGCGCGGCAGCGGCGGCAACACGAGCGCGATCGGCGCGCTCGTCACGCTGCACTACGCCGGCGAGCGACAAGCGCAGAGCGTCGAAGGCAGCAGCGGATTCTGCAGCCAGAAGGACCGGCGCCTGCACTTCGGCCTCGGAGCGCACGCGGCCGTCGACCGAGTGCACGTGCGCTGGCCGTCCGGCCGCGAGCAGACGATCGAAGCGCCGCGCGTCGACACGCTCCACGAGGTGCGCGAGCCATGACGAGCGCGAGCCGTGCATCGACCGCGCTCCACGCGCCGCCGGCCGCGAAGCCGCGCAATCCGCTGCAACGCATCGACCCGCGCTGGTACTCGTCGAGCTTGCTGACGGTGATCCTCGTCATCGGTCATTGGAAGTTCCACATCCTCGGCGACAGCTACGTGCCGTGGCTCGTCGCGCTCGGCACGGCGATCGGGACCGAGATCGTGCTGTTCCGCTTCCTGCGCGGCGGCGCGCCGAACTTGCTCAGCGCGTACATCAGCGGCAACAGCGTCGCGTTCCTCGTGAAGCCCGACGGGGTGCTGATCTGGCCGTTCCTCATGGGCGCGCTGCTCTCGATCACGTCGAAGTACGTGCTGAACTTCGAGAAGCGCCACCTGTGGAACCCGACCAACTTCGGCGTCTGCGTGTTGCTCGCGCTCGCTTCTCACCGCGTCAGCATCCTCGGTCACCAATGGGGCAATCACCTCGGGATGGTCGCGATCATCTGGGCCATCGGATTGCTGACCGTTTGGCGCGCGCGCGTCCTGCACATCACGCTCGCGTACCTCGCGTCATTCGTGCTCTTCGCGGGCGTGCGCTCCGCGATCACCGGTCAGCCGCTGGGCGGCGAGATCGCTCCCGTCACCGGACCGATGTACCAGCTCTTCATGTTCTTCATGGTGACCGACCCACGCACTCTGGTCAGCGGCAAGCGCAAGCAGCTGCTCGTCGTCTTCCTCGTAGCCGCAGCGGAGTGCGCGATTCGACTCGCGGCCGACACGGACATCCTTTCGGCGTCGAACCCGATGCGCACCGCACCGCCGATGTTCGCGCTGTTCCTGGTCGGGCCGGCGGCCCTGTTCCTGGAGCTCTACGAGAAGCGGCGCGCGGTCGTGGCCGCGCGCGCGAGCTGAGCGCTTCCTTCGGCGTCCGTCAGACCGCCGCGCGCAAGTCGTGCGAAACGGACAGCGTGCGCGACAGGGTCGCGCACAAGCGCTTGCGCGCGCGGAACATGATCATCTTCATGTTCGACGGCCCCACCCGCAGCCGGCGGCCCGCCTCGGCATACGAGAGTCCCTGCGCTTCGACGAGCTCGAGCGCGAGGCGGTCGCGATCCGAGAGCGTGCGCCACGCGGCCAAGTATTGGAGCAGCAGCAGTGCCCAGGCGCGCGAGAGCGTGCCGGCGTCCTCGCGCAGCACGGTCGTTTGGAGCGGCGTGTCGCCGCCGTCGACGGGCTCTTGGAGTCCCTCCGGGAGCGACTGGAGCGAGAAGCGCGCCCAGCGACGTTGCGAACGACGGTGCAGATTGCGCGCTATCGTGCGCGACCAGACGCGGAAGCTCTTCGCTTCGTCGGAACGAAAGCTGCGCGCGTAGCGGTACACGTTCACGCACGTGTCCTGAAACGTCTCGACGGGGTCCGCGCACCGGCCGGGTGCACGCGGCAAGCTGTTGATCCACGAGAGAAGCTCCGGACCCGCGTAGTCGTACAGCGCTTGGAACTCGGCTTCGCCGCGCGTGTCTCGGAACAGCGCCATCAGCTCGGTCTCGATCCGAATCTGGAATGCTGCGCCGTCCTCCCCTGCTCGCGGAACGAGAGCAACGCCGCGACCGGCGAGCTCCTTCACGATGGGGACGCTTCTCGGCACACGAAACGCTTCGAGGGGCAGGTTGGAGCGCATGGCGGTGCCCGCGAGCGCACGACCTGTGCCCAGCGCGGGAGTCGATCGTCCGTGCGAGTTCAAGGTCTTGCGTGGCAATGACTTGAATCGAGCTTGCCGGCGCGGCGCCGAGCCCGTGCCGGAACCTCTCCGCGGGGCAGGTTTCGATCCCGTAGCAGCCCCGCTCCGCGAGCCGCACCCGGCCCGAAGCTAGGATGTGCTGGGCCGTGCCTCCCCCGCGGCCGGTCCCGCCCCACGTGCTCCTCGAAGCCAACGCGTCCACCGAGCTCCCGGCCGCCACCTGGCTCCGACTCGCGGATGCTGCCGCCCTGCTCGGGCTGCTGATCGGCGCCGGCTTCTTCGCCACCTTGCGCTCGGCGCTCGTCCACTCGCACGCGCCGCGCGTGCTGGCACGCGCACGGTCCGAGCGCTCCAAGGCACGCGTCGAGCCACTGCTCGCACACGCCGACACGCTGGCGACGAGTGCGCGGATCTTCGAGGCGGGCTTCGAGTTCGTCTTCGCATTCCTGTTGCTCAGCGTCCTCGCGGACGGGCAGCCGCTCGACCTCGGAATGGTCGTCTGGGCAACGCTGGTCGCTGTGCCGCTGCGGCTGACGTTCACCGAGATCCTCGCCACGCCGATCGCCTTCCGCCGCGGCGACACACTGCTCTTGTGGGTGCTGCCCGCGTTCCACCTGCTTCAGATTCCGCTTCGCTGGCTCGTGCGTGCGCTCGAAGGCATCCGCCGCGCGCTCATGCGCGTGGTGGGGCTGCGTCAGAACCCAGCGACCTCGCGACAGATCGTGGAGGGGCTGCGCCAGGTCATCCACTCCGCCGAGCGCGACGGTGACCTCGACGAGACCGAGCGCGAGATCATCGGCCGGGTGATGGAGTTCCGCGACGTAAACGTCACGGCCGTCATGACGCCGCGAACGGAGATCCATGGCGTCGAAGCGAGCGACGGCTTGCTGGCCGCCGCGCGGGCGACCGCGGAGTCAGGGCACAGCCGCATCCCCGTATACGACGGCAGCCTCGACACGATCGTCGGGATCGTGACCGCGCGCGATCTCGTCGCCGCGGCCGCGGACGCCGGCCTCGAGCATGGCTCGCTCAAGAGCCTACTGCGCCCGGCGTTCTTCGTGCCGGAGACGAAGCGCGTCTCGGAGCTGTTGACCGAATTCCGCCGCGAGCAGATCAAGCTCGCGATCGTGCTCGACGAGTACGGCGGAACGGCGGGGCTCGTCACGCTCGGCGACATCATCACGGAGATCGTCGGCGACATCCCCGACGAGTTCGACGAGAAGAGCAAGGACCCGATCCGCCGTCTGCCGAACGGCAGCGCCGAGGTCGATGCGAGCTTGCACGTCTCCGAGGTCAACGAGGAGCTCTCGCTCGAGATCCCGGAAGGCGAGGACTACGAAACGCTGGCGGGCTTCGTGCTCTCCGAGCTCGGCCACTTCCCGAAGCGCAGCGAACGCTTCACGCTCGGCGGAGTCGAGTTCACCGTCCTCGAGGCGAGCGACCGGCGCGTGCTGAAGGTCGGCGTGCGCCAGGCGCCGCAAGAAGTCGCTTCCTGACGTCCATGGCGGTCCTGCGCGACCACGCACTGCTCTTGCGACGCTTTCCGTACGGCGAATCGTCGGTCGTCGCGCACGTCTTCACGCGGCAGCATGGGCAGGTCCACTTGCTCGCGAAAGGCGCGTATCGTCCCACCTCGCGCTACTTCGCGGTGCTCGACTTCTTCGACACGCTCGACCTCGAGCTCGATCGCTCGCCGCGCCGCGAACTCGATCTGCTGCGCGCAGGCGCGCTCGTCACGCGCCGCCAGCACGTCGCGACGCGGCTCGCCACGTACGACGCCGCGCTCGCCGTGCTCGAGCTCATCGATCTCGTGTCGCGCCCCGGCCAACCCGAGAGCTGGTTGTTCGACGCGGGCGAGCGCGCGCTCTGCGAGCTCGAGCGCGAGTCGAGAGTGCCCGACTTCGTGCGGGTTGTCTTCGCACTGAGCGTGCTCCAGAATCTCGGCCTCGCGCCGGCGGTGGAGCGCTGCGCCGCATGCGGACGCGAGCCTGGGACCAGCGCGCGCGACCGCACGCGCGCCGTCTTCTCGGCCAGCGCGGGCGGAAGGCTCTGCGCGCGCTGCGGAGACGAAGTTCGTCGGAGCGGTCGCCGCGTCGGAACACTGCCTTGCGAAGTCTTGCTCGACGCCGCCGCGCTGCTCCGCGACGATCCGCTCCCCCTCGCCCCCGAACGGCTCGCGCAGCTGCGCGACTTCGTCGAACGCTTCATGGAATACCACCTCGAGACTCGTCCCAAGAGCCACCGCCGTCGCCTCGTCGCGACTGCGGCTCCGTCGCGCAAGGCGAGCTCGGCATGAGCCGCTCGCGCACGAGAACCCGCGCGGTGCTGCGCGGGGCGAGCTGCGTGCTCTTCGTCGTGCTCGGGAGCTGCGCTTCGCTTCCGAGCTGGTTCCCCGGGTCGAACGCACCCGCCAAGCTCGACGCCGAGCGCGTGCCGGCCGCGATCGAGGCGGCCGAGCAGGATCTCGCTGCGGGCCGGTCGGAGCGCGCGCTCGACTGGATGCGCTCGGCCTCGCGTTCGACGGGCTTGTCGAGCGACACGCGCCAACGCGTGCAAGAGCTGCTCGAGCGTGCGGCACGCGCGCGCGTGGACGAGCTCTCGCAACCGGGCTCGGATCCCGAGGAGCTGGCCGACATGCTCGAGATCGACCTGCCGCGCCAGATCGCGGTGGCGGCCGGCGTGCGCGCCGCGCGCCGCATGTTCGAGCTCGGCGAGCCGATGGACGCGTACCGACTGCTCAAGAAGGTCGACACACGCTTTCCGTTGCACCACGAGCGCGTCGCGGCCGGCGATCTGCTGTTCGAGATCGGCGAGAGCCTCTCGCGCGACACGTCGAGCTTCCTCGGGCTGTTCCGCAAGTCGGACGACGCCCAAGAAGTGCTCGAGTACCTCGTGCTCTTCTACCCGTGGACCAGCACGTGTGACCGCGCGTACGAGATCCTCGCGCGCATGTACGAGGAGGAAACGGAGTGGGATCTCGCGATCGAGCGACACGAGAAGCTCGTGCTGAATCACCCCGGCAGTCCGTTGCGCCCGGCGAGCCAAGCGCGGATCCCCCACCTGCGCCTGCAATCGCTGCGCAGCCCCGAGTACGACCGCTCGCAGCTCGTGCAAGCCGAGCGCGAGCTCGTCGAGTGGCTGCGTGCATTCGCGGGGCACGAGCGGGAGGCCGAGGTGCGCGTCGATCTGGCCGACTGCCTGCGCCGGCTGTCCGACAGTGACATGGTCATCGCGCGCTTCTACGAGCGCGTCGACAACGCGTTCGGTGCGCGGTTCCACGCCGTGCGCGCGGCGGACGCCGCACGCCGCGCGGGCGACGAGGCACGCGCGCAGGAAGCCGACCGGTTCGCGTCCACGTTCCCGGCGACGGCCGCCGAGGTGAACCCGTGAGCGCGCTCCTCGCGCGTCTCCGCGGGGCGCGCCTCGCCCTCATGCTCGTCGCCCTTTCCAGCGCGTGCGGTTACTCCTCCGGCTTGCGCGTCACCGAGCGGCACCGCACCGTCGGCCTCGAGGTGTTCAAGAACGACAGCTTCGAGCGCGACCTCGAGCGCTTGCTCTACGACGAGCTCGCGCGCGCGCTGCGCGACTACAGCGATGCTGAGCTCGTGGACCCGAGCAAAGCCGAGGTCGTCGTGCGCGGCACGATCCAGACGTACCACCGCCGATCGGGCATCCGCAGCACCGACAATCAGCTGCTCGAAACCGGGGTCTACATCCAGGTCGCGGCGAACTTGCACGAGCGCGGCTCGGCCGCGGATGCCCCACCGGTCAGCGCACACTGCTGGGTCGGCTTCGTGACGGGCGACGCGGAGAACGAGCGCACGGCGCGCGACCGGGCGCTGCGACACATCGCCGAAGAGGTCGTCCTGGATCTCTTCACGCCCGTGAACTAGTGTCCTGCGTCGGAAGTTCAGCCGCAGATCGAGCTCTGCGCGCCGACGGCAGCGCGCGGCAGCGCCGGCAACCAGGTGCGGTTCCCGAGCCGGTCGCGCGACCACGGCGGAGATGCAAGCGCTCGCTCGCGCGGTCGAAATTGCGACGCAAGACTCGGCGCGACGCGCTCGTCGAGTCCGGAATTCCGTCCGCGCGATCCCTCCGGCCCGGCACCGTTCCTATCCTAATGGTGATTCGGACCCGAGCGGTTCCTGCAGGCCGCCCGACGACACGTCGATAGAAGACTCATGGCTGACCCCAAAACCGGCAAGGACAAGGGACGCAAGTCGCGCTCCTTCGGCTCCTACGCGCTGTTCCTCATCGTCCTCGTCGCGATCTTGCTCGCCATCGGCGGACAACGACTGCGACCGACCCGCGAGATGACGCAGGATCAGTTCCTCTGGGAGCTGTACACCGGCGGAGTCGATTCGCTCGAGCTCAAGGGCGGCAACGTCATCGAAGGTCAGCTCAAGGGCGGACGCGAAGCGTTCAAAGTCACGTTCGCCGGCCTCGAGAACAACGAGACGCAGTACCAGCAGCTCAAGGCGGTGCAGAGCTATCGCCCGATCACTCCGTCGTATCTCGGACAAGCGCTGGACGGCGGCTACTACCAGCCGACGCTCGCGCGCATGCTCACTGCGTACAGCCAAGAGGTCGATGAGAGCGCGCCCGCCGATGCCGCGACGCCGCGTCCGAAGTCCGGTGGTCTGACGCAGACCGACAAGCTGTACGTCAGCGTCACGTCGAAGCCGGCCTCGAGCTGGCCCGAGGCGGAGAAGCGCGATGCACCGTTCTACCTGCCGAAGAGCGCGGGCGTGGTGTGGCTCGAGGTGCGCGACGTCGAGGACTTCAATCCGCTGATCGCGAAGCTCCAGACCGCCGGCGCGAGCTTCGAAGCGCTGCAGTTCGACATCACGAAGAACAAGGGCACGATCTGGCGCGATCCCAATTCGCCGCTGATGGTGTTCCTCTATTACTACGCGCCGTGGATCCTCATCTTCGTCGTGTTCCTCGTGTTCATGCGCCAGATGCGCAACCAGGGCGCAGCCGGCGGAGTGATGTCGTTCGGCCGCTCGCGCGCGACGCTGTACTCGAAGGAGAACCACACGAACGTCACGTTCGACGACGTGGCCGGCGCCGACGAAGCCAAGGACGAAGTGCGCGAGATCGTGGAGTTCCTCAAGAACCCGGGCCGCTTCTCGCGCATCGGTGGACGCATTCCGCGCGGCGTGCTGCTCGTCGGCTCGCCGGGTTGCGGCAAGACGCTGCTCGCCAAGGCCATCGCCGGTGAAGCCGAGGTCCCGTTCTTCTCGATCAGCGGCTCCGACTTCGTCGAGATGTTCGTCGGCGTCGGCGCGTCGCGCGTGCGCGACTTGTTCAAGCAAGCGCGCGAGAACTCGCCTTGCATCATCTTCCTCGACGAGATCGACGCCGTCGGCCGCCGACGCGGGAGCGGACTGGGCGGAGGCCACGACGAGCGCGAGCAAACGCTCAACGCGATCCTGGTCGAGATGGACGGCTTCGGCACGGACGAAGGCATCATCTTGATCGCCGCCACGAACCGCCCGGACGTGCTCGATCCTGCGCTGCTGCGCCCCGGCCGCTTCGACCGCGAAGTCGTGATCGACTTGCCCGACGTCCGCGGCCGCGAGGAGATCTTCCGCGTCCACCTCAAGAAGGTGAAGCTCGGCGGCGACGTCGACGTGAGCACGCTCGCGCGCTCGACTCCGGGCTACTCCGGCGCGGACATCGCCGCGATCGTCAACGAGGCGGCGATCATGGCCGTGCTCCAGAAGAAGGACGAGGTCTCGATGGAGAACCTCGAGGAAGCGCGCGACAAGGTGCGCTACGGCCGGCAGAAGAAGTCGCGCAAGATCGAGGAAGAGGATCGCAAGATCACCGCGTACCACGAGGCCGGCCACGCCGTGGTCGCGTTCGTGCTGCCGGACGTCGACGATCCGCACAAGGTCACGATCGTGCCGCGCGGCCGCGCGCTCGGCACGACGATGGTGCTCCCCGACAAGGAGAGTTACCACATGCAGAAGAAGCGCCTGCTAGGTCAGCTCGCGTGGACGTTCGGCGGGCGTGTATCCGAAGCCCTGTTCTGCGGCGACATTTCGGCCGGTGCGGCCGGCGACATCCGACAGGCCACCGAGCTCGCGCGCGCGATGGTCACCGAGCTCGGCATGTCCGAAAAGATCGGCCCGATCAACTACGCGGAGCGCCAGGGCTCCGACTTCCTCGGCACGGAGCTGATGAGCGGCAAGTGGCACTCGGAGGAGACCGCGCGCGAGATCGACGGCGAAGTCGAGCGCTTGCTGAAGGACGCGTACCACACCGCCGAGCGCATCGTGCGCGAGAACACGGTCGGCGTCGAAGCCGTCACGCAAGCGCTCTTGCGCTTCGAGACCATCAACGGCGACGACGTGAAGCGTCTGCTCGATGGCGTCAGCCTCGACAACTTGCGGCCGACGCTCCCCCCGCCGGCGAAAGCGGCGGCGACCGGCACGCCGACGCCGAGCACCGGGCTCGCGTCGAAGGTCCTCCCAGGCGGCGACATGCCGAAGCCCGGTCTCTCGCCCGCGTGAGCGCGAGCTCGACAGTGGAGACACCGCCGCCCGCGACGAACGCGGGCGGCGTGCTTTCGTAGACTGCCGCACGTGAGCGACTGGTCGGGGGATCCGGTCTTCGGCGACCTGGCGTTGCGGCTGCGCCCGCGCGTCCTCCTCACGCTGCAGAACGAGCCCGGATCGGGGCCGTCCGCCGAGGCGACGACGTGGACCTACAGCGCGTTCTGCCGTGAACGTCTGACGCGCGACGAAGCCGCGTCGCTCGTCGGACACGACGGGCTCTTCTACCGCGACGTCCACCGCGACGGTCGCGCGGAGACACACCTGCACGCGCTCGTGCACTCCTTGCGCGCTTGCGCGCGAGATCAGCCGCTACTCGCGCTGCTGCTCGCCGCGCACGACGCGCGGTCGCGCCCGAGCGGCGATCCGCGGCTCATGGGCATCGTCAACGTGACGCCCGACAGCTTCTCCGACGGCGGAAGCTTCATCGACCCCGCGCGCGCGATCGAACACGGCCTGCAGCTCGTCGCGGACGGCGCCAAGCTCCTCGACGTCGGCGGCGAATCGACGCGGCCCGGCTCGCAGCCGGTGGACGAGGACGAGGAGCTGCGCCGCGTGCTGCCGGTCGTGCGCGGCCTCGTCGAGCGTGCGCGCGTGCCCGTGAGCATCGACACGACCAAGGCCTCGGTCGCGCGCGCGTGCCTCGACGCCGGCGCGACGATCGTCAACGACGTCAGCGGCGGGCGCTTCGATTCCCAGATGCTCACCGTCGTCGCGCGCGCCCGAGCGGGGTACGTCGTGATGCACATGCTCGGCACGCCGCGCGACATGCAGTTCGAGCCGCACTACGTCGACGTCGTCGGCGAGGTGCTCGAGTTCCTGCGCGAGCGCTGTCGGGCGGCGCTCGAGGCCGGGATCGACCGCGCGCAGCTCTGCATCGACCCGGGCATCGGCTTCGGAAAGCTGCTCGAGCACAACGTCGCGCTGCTGCGCTCACTGAGCACGTTGCGCGCGCTCGGGCTTCCGATCCTCCTCGGCGTGTCGCGCAAGTCGTTCATCGCGACGATCGAGGATCGCGCCGACGCGCCGCGCTCCAGCGCCGCGCAACGCCTCGGCGGCACGCTCGCCGCGCTGACCGTCGGCGTGCAGGCAGGCGCCGAGATCCTGCGCGTGCACGACGTGCGCGAGGCGCGTCAGGCGGCGCTCGTTGCTCACGCGCTCGCTCGCCGCGACGGCGTCGATGCGTCGGCGTGAAGCACAGCGGGTCGACGCAGCCCTCGACGTAGCCTCCGAGGCAACGCACAATCGCGCCGCGACCGCACGAGGCACCTTGAAGCAAGAGCGCATCTTCGGAACCGATGGCATCCGCGGCCGCGCCGGCGAGGGCTGGCTCACCATTCGCGCCGTGACCGCACTCGGTGCGGCGGTCGGCCAAGTTCTCGCGGCGCGCAGCACGCGCAGCCAGAACGCGCCACGGCGCGCTTTGCTCGGCCACGACGGGCGTCGCTCGGGACCGGAGCTCGAAGGCGCGCTGGCCCGCGGAATGATGCAGAACGGCTACGAAGTGACGAGCGCCGGCCTGATGACGACGCCCGGCTTGGCGCTGCTCACGCGGCTCGAGCACTTCGAGATCGGCGCGATGATCAGCGCCTCGCACAACCCGGCCGAGGACAACGGCATCAAGGTTTTCTCCGACCAGGGCGAGAAGCTGTCCGACGCGCTCGAGATCGAGATCGAGGAGCGCCTACGCGCGCGACCCGCGCTCGACATCGAAGGCTCGGTGCTCGCGTCCGGGCCCGAGCTCGAGCGCCGCTACCTCGCCTATCTCCTCGATCCGGTCGCGCGCGATCTCTCGCTCGACGGGCTCACGATCGTGCTCGACTGCGCGAACGGCGGCGGCAGTCGCGTCGCACCGCGCGTGCTCGGCCGTCTCGGCGCACAAGTGATCGTGCGCGCGGCCGAGCCCGACGGCGACAACATCAACAAGGATTGTGGTGCCACGCATCCGGCGATGCTGCAGGCCGAAGTGCGCGCGCACGGTGCGCACCTCGGCATCGCACTCGACGGCGACGGCGACCGCTGCCTGCTCGTCGACGAGCGCGGCGAGCTCGTCCACGGCGACGGCATCCTCACGCTGCTCGTGCACCACGCCGTCGCGCACGGCACGCTCGCGACGCCGCGCGTGGTCGCGACCGTGATGAGCAACCGCGGCCTGCACCGCGCGCTGCGCGAGGTCGGTGTCGGCGTCACGACCGTCGACGTCGGCGACCGGCGCGTGGTCGAGGGCTTGCGGCGCGAACACCTCGAGCTCGGCGGCGAGCAGTCCGGCCACATCGTCTTCGGCGAGGACCACTTCTTCATCGGCGACGGCATCTACACGGCGTTGCGCGTGCTGCGCGTGATGCGCGAGACGAAGCAGAAGCTCTCGGAGCTCGCCGCCCCGTACCGTCCGTTTCCGCAGGTGCTGCTGAACGTGCCCGTGAAGCGCCAGCCGAACCTCAGCGAGCTGCCGCGCGTCGCCGCCGCACGGACGCGCATCGAGAACGAACTCGGCCAGGACGGTCGCGTGCTGCTGCGCTACTCGGGCACCGAGCCGCTCGCGCGCGTGATGGTGGAAGGCCCCGACGGCGACCGCATCCGCGCGCAGGCACAGGAGATCGCCGCGCTCATCTCCGAGGAGATCGGATCCTGACGCCGATCGCCGCGGACTTGCTCGTCGCGCTGGAGACCTCGACGCGCACGCCGTCCGTCGCGGTCCGCAGCGGAGCTCGGGTCGCGAGCGTCGTCCTCGCGGCGGAGCGCGCGCACGCGAGCGACCTCCTGCCGGCGCTCGATCGGCTGGTGAAGAGCCTCGGCGCAGCGGCCGGCGACATCGAAGCCGTGATCGTCGGCACCGGACCGGGCAGCTACACGGGCTTGCGCGTCGGCATCGCGACGGCGCTCGGACTCGTGCGCGGGAGCGGGGCGCGCATCTTGGGCGTCCCGTCGGGCGAAGCGCTCGCGTTCGGCGAGCTCGCTCCGGGCGAAACCGGCGTCGTCGTCCTCGATGCCCGACAGTGCGAGATCTACTTCGCCGCGTTCCGGCGGCTCGAGCTCGAGGTCGAGATCGTGGAAGCGCCCTGCGTCGTCGCACCCGCCGCCGTGGCCGGTCGCATACCACACGACGCGCGCATCTTCGCCGATGCGACGGCCGAGCGCGTGCTCGGGCTCGACGCGGCCACGCGCGCGCGCGTCGTTCTCGATCGAGCTCCGTCAGCGGAAGCTCTGCTCGCACTCGGCTCGCTGCGGCTCGCGCGCGGGATCGAGCACGCAAGCGCCGCGGTCGAGCCCTTGTACTTGCGCCCGTTCACGTCGGGCAGCAACCGCAAGACCTGATCGCAAGCCCGCATTTCTCACCACGTCGCGAGCGAAACGGTGCAAGTGCCGGTGGATGCAAGTCGAGCGACCGAGCGCACCGGAGGCGACCTGGTAAGGTCGCCGAGGAGTGCGACGGAGCTCGACGACGCAGACGCCGGCAGTTGCGCCGTTGCAGCCGCGGCGTGGTGAGAAGTGCGGGCGAGCGCTCGGACGCGACGGAGCGCACCGTGCACGCACGCGAACGATTCACCGTCCGTTCCTTGCGCACGCTGGATCACGCGAATCGCGAGCGCTAGCTTGCAGCCCTCACCTCGTCCGTCGCGAGCGTGCTAACGCAGCCGCAGCAAGACTTGGTGAGAGATGCAGGCTAGCTTGCGACCGTGAACGCGTACCGTGTGTGGGCCGAGATCGATCTCGATGCGCTGACGCGCAACCTTGCGGTGATCCGGCGTCGCGCGGGGCCGGGTGTGCGCGTGATGCTGGTCGTGAAAGCCGACGCGTACGGACACGGCGCCGTCGCGATCGCCAATCACGCCGTGCGCTGCGGCGTTGCGGCGCTCGGCGTCGGGACGTCCGCGGAAGCGCTCGAGCTGCGCCAATCGGGCGTCCGGGTCCCCTTGCTCGTGCTCGGCACGATCATCGACGACGAAGCGACCGACGCGTTGCGCCACGGGGTTCAGATCGCGCTGCACTCCTTCGACCGCTGCGCGATGGTGCAGGATCTCGCCCAGCGCCTCGGGCTGCGCGCGCGCGTCCATCTCAACGTGGACACGGGCATGGGCCGTCTCGGCGTGCTGCCGGCGCGCGCGCTCGAGCTCCTGCGGGCGATCCGCGCGTCGAGCCACCTCGATCTCGCCGGCGTGATGACGCACGTCAGCGCGCCGGAAGGAGCGCTCGCGGCGAGCACGTCCGAGCAAGCGCGCCTCTTCGAGGGCGTTTTGCGCCAAGCGCGCGCCGAGCGCTTGCTGCGCGGCGCGTGGATCCACATGGCGAACTCGGCCGCGCTCTTCACGAACTTGCGGCCGCGCTACGACACCGTGCGGCCGGGGATCGCGGCCTACGGCGCGCTGCCGGTGGATCTGCCGGGGTCGGAAGCGCTCGCGCCGCTCATGAGCCTCAAGAGCCAGATCGTCTTCCTGAAAGACGTGCCGGCGGGCACCCCGGTCGGGTACGCGTCGACGTGGGTCGCACCGCGCGCGACGCGCATTGCGACGCTGCCGCTCGGCTACAACGACGGTGTGTCCTGGCGCCTCGGCAATTGCGGCGAAGTTCTCGTCCGCGGCCAGCGCGCGCCGATCGTCGGCCGCGTCTCGATGGATTACACGACGATCGACGTCGGCCAGGTGCCGGGCGCGCGCGTCGGAGACCTCGTCACGCTGATCGGCAGTGACGGCAACGAGTCGATCCGCGTCGAGGAAGTCGCCGGCCGCGCGAGCACGATCGCGTACGAGGTGACGTGCTCGCTCGGCAAGCGCGTGCAGCGCACGTACGTCGGTGGCGCGGAGATCGAGATCCCGGCGCAAGCGCAGCGCGACGTGCACGGGACGCCGCGTGTGCCGGGCCTGGCGCCGAACGATGCGCCGAAACGTCCGGGCACACGGTCGACCCCGTAAGCCATGGAACGCCTCGCGCGGTTGGCGGGTCGCGCTCTGCTCTTCGCCGGGTGGTTCGCCTTCGCAGCCGTCGTCGTGCTCTACGGCGCGGAGTCTTCCGGTGCGCTCAATGCGCTCGTGCGCGAGCTGCTCGCGTCGAAGCTCGGCGCGCTCGGTCCCGAGCTCACGATCGCGAGCACGCGCCTGCGCTGGTTCGAGCCCGCCATCGAGCTCGACGGCGTCGAGATCGGACCGCGTGCCGAGGCCCTGCGCCTCGACTCCGTCCGCATAGAGCTCGAGCTGCTGCGCGGCCCGCTGGTTCGCGCCCCGCGGATCGAGATCGACGGCGGGCGCGTGCGGATCGCGCCCGCACTGCTCAACGGTCTCGAAGGCTTGCTCGAAGGGAGTGGGCCGCGCCGCGAGCGCGCGTGGATGCCGACCTTGTGTGTGCGCGGCGTGCACGTCGACTGGGACACGCGGCCCGTCGGCCGTGTGCCGCTCGGGCGCGTCGAGCTGTACTTGCGCTCGGGCGAAGATCGGTCGCCGGTGCTGACCGGACGCCTCGTGCCGACGCTCGCGGTCGCAGCGGGAACGCCGGGAGAGATCTATTTGCACGGGCGAGAAGCGCGGCTCGGAGAGTTCGAGATCGTCGCGTCGGCGGCGCGCTTGCCGATCGACTTCGAAGCCGTGCCGCTCGGCACGTTCCTCGACGATTGGCGCTTCGTGCGGCCGAGCGGCGAGCTCGCACTCGAAGCGCGCGGCGGGTTGTCGATTCGCGACGGCTTCGCGTTGCGTCCCGGAGCGCGCCTGCGGCTGCAATGGACGAACGGCTCGTTTCGCGCCGCCGCTGGCAAGCAGCGCTTCGACGAGATCGAGGGCGACGTCGACCTGGAGTACCGGCCGCCGGCGCACGAGGCGCGCGCGTCGAACCTGCGGCAGTGGCGCGGCCGCGCCCAACTCACCGGCCAGTTCGACGGCGCACCCTTCGCGTTGCGCGCCGAGCAGGCGGAGAGTGCGAAGTGCTGGCTCGACATGGACGCGTTCCCGCTCGACGAGCGCGTGCTGCAGCTCGCCGGCGATCGGGCGAATGTCCGCCGACAATGGGACTCCTTCGAACCGCACGGTCGCGCGCGCGTGTGCGCCGCGCTCGCAGTGTCCGCGTCGTGGGACGGCGTGGCGCCGCTCTCCTCGGCGCTGTCGTTCGGCTTGTGGTCCGAACTCGACGGCCAAGCGGGCATCGTGTACCGCGGCTGGCCGAGCGCACGCACCGGACATCGCGACCAAGGCTTTCCGCTGCCGCTCGCCGGTGTGACGGGCGAAGTCGTGTGCGCGTACGACCCGCACCGCTTGCGACCGCTCCTGTGCGGGCTCGTCGGACTCGCCGGCGCGAACGCGGCGGGCACGCGCGTGCGCGCGCACGGCGTGATCGCCGCGCACCCGGTGGATCTTCCGCCGTACGCGCCGGGCTACGGCTACGGCGAGTTCGATCTGGCGCTCGAAAGCGAGCACTTGCCCGTCGACGACGAGCTGCGCAACGCGCTGCTCGGACTCTCCGACATCCTGCACCCGGACGAGACCTGGCGCGCGTTCCGACCGGACGGCGGAGCACTCCGCGCACGCGTGCGCCTCGCGCGAACGGCCGACAAACGGTACGCCGCGGCACACGTCGAGCTCGGCTTGACCGGCGTCGACGTCACGTGGAGCGCGTGTCCGCTGCCGGTGCACATCGCGCACGGGCGCTTCGAGTTCCTGTCCGATGGCGCGCGCGACCGTGGCATCTCGTGCGCGATCGAGGGGACGCTCGCCACCGCGCAGCGGCTCGCGCTATCGGCGCGCCTTCAAACCGATCCCGCGGTCGAAGCGGGAGAAGGGATGAAGCGTCTCGATCAGATCGAGCACTTCGCGGTACACGCGGAGCGCTTCTCACTGACTGGCGACGACAAGAAGATCCTCGTCACGCAGTTCCCCGCGATCGGCCAGGCGTTGGACGAGTTCCTGCCGCGCGGCTTCGTCGACATCGGCTACGCACGCGCGCGCGCTTCGGCGGCCGGCGCGTTCGAGACGACGGTCGAGATCGCACCGCAGGGACCGGTCCAACTCAGTCCGGCCGACTTCAAGATGGTGACGAGCGACGTGCACGGTCGCGTGCTCGTGAGCGTGCGCGAATTCGCCGGCGAAGCAACGTCGGTCACGCGCGCGCGCCTCGCTCCGATCGTCGGCGCGTGGGGCCCCGACGTGCAGGTCGCGTTCACGGCCAGCTTTCCCGACGCACCGCTCGTGTTCTACGGCGCGGGCATCGACCCCACGAACAAGAGCTTGCTCGGCAGTCTCGCGACGTCGATGCGCGCGCCGGGAGCCGCGGACTTCGACGTCAACGTGCTGCGCGTCGACGGGCGGCTCGATTTGCGCGCCGAGTTCGCGCCGCGCCTGGCCGAGCAACCGAGCGGCGACATCCGTGCACGCATCTATCTGCGAGACAACTCGCTCGCGAGCGGCGAGGACTTCCGGCTCGACCGCCTGCAGGGCGTGCTCGAGTGGCACGAGCGCGAACTCACCGCCACGCGCCTCGCCGCGCGTATCGCGAACACTCCGGTCGAGCTCTCGAACGCGCGCTTCGAGAGCGACGCGCAGGGCTTCCGGCTCCGCCTCGGACTGTCCGCCGAGAACCTGCGCTGCGACCGCGAGCACCTGCGCTGCTTCCTGAACGCGGCGACGGTCGACGCGCTCGTCGGCGACCTGCAGCTCGACGGCTGGATGGACATCGAGAACGCGGAGGTCGGGATCTCGAACTCACCGCAAGGCGGCACGAAGGTCGAGTTCCGCGGCCAGGTCACGCCGAGCGATCTGTCGATCCAGCTCGGCCTGCCGTTCTCGATCCGCTCCGCGACGGCACAGATCGAAGGGCTCGTGCTCGAAGGCGGCCGCGTGCGCTCGTGGGGACGACTCAGCGATTTGTACGGCGAGCTCGCGCGGCGCAACCTCGGGCCGGCGGATCTGCTCTTCACGTACGTCGAGCCGCGCCTGTCGATCGAGGACCTGAGCGGTCAGTTCGAAGGCGGGCGCATCCAACCGCTCGGCGGCGATGCGAGCCGCGGCGGCACGGTGTTCTCGATCGACCTCGAGAAGCCGTATCCGTTCCAGCTCGCGCTCGATCTGCAGAGCGTCAGCGTCGCGGGTTTGCTCGGCGACTTGTTCCCGTCGAGCGTCGCGACGAAGGGCTTGCTCAGCTGCCAGATGCGCCTCACCGGCAATACCGAAAACTTGCTCGGCATCGCCGGCTCCGGCTCGGTGCTGCTGCGCGAGTCGCGCCTGTGGTCGATCCCGGTGTTCCGCGAGCTCTTCTCGCTGCTCGGCCTCGACAACACCGCGGTGTTCGATCGCATGGCGACGAACTTCCGTGTGAAGGACGGCGCCGTGCGGATGAACGACATCGCCGCGCGCAGCCCGATCTTCCAGCTCGTCGGGAAAGGCGTCGTCGACTTCGACGGCCGGCTCAAGCACGACCTCGAGGTGCGCTACGACTTGGTCGATCGCCTCGGTCCGTTCGCGCGGCTCTTGTACGCGATCCAGAACGAGCTGCTGGCCGTCGCGATCCGCGGCGACATGTCGCGTCCGCAAGTGATCCTGAAGTACCCCTTGCAGCGACTTCTCAGCTCCGGCAGCGAAGGCTACCGTGCGCTGCCGTTGCCGGCCCTCTCGCCGCTACCGCCGCGCTTCTGAGCATGGTCGTCCCGCGCTTGTACGCCGTTCTGCTCGCCGGCGGCTTCGGCACACGCTTCTGGCCGGCGAGCCGTCGCGCGCTTCCGAAGCAGTTCCTCCCCATCGCGGGCAAGCGCTCGATGATCGCGGAGACGGCCGCGCGCATCGTCGCGAGTAACGCACGCACGGGACTGGTGCCGTGGGAGCGTGTGCTCGTCGTCACCGCCGATGCGCACCGCCCGCTCGTGCTGCGCGCACTCCGCAAGCTCCCGCCCGAGAACGTGCTCGGCGAGCCGGTCGGTCGCAACACCGCCGCGTGCGCCGCGTGGGCGGCGCTCGAGATCGAGCGCCGCGAGAAGGACGCCGTGCAAGTGGTGCTGCCGTCCGACCACGTCATCGAGCCCGCGTCGCAGTTCCAGCGCGTCTTGCGCTCGACCGCGGAGCGCGCTGCCGACGGCGACGCGCTGTACACGTTCGGCATCCGGCCGACGTTCCCGGCGACGGGCTACGGTTACATCGAAGCGGGCGAGCACACGACGCACGGCGCAAGTGAGCTCGACGTGCGCCGCGTCGCGCGCTTCGTCGAGAAGCCCGATCGCGCACGGGCCGAGCAGTTCCTCGCGAGCGGCCGCTTCTTCTGGAACGCCGGCATCTTCGTGTGGCGTTCGCGCGCGATCCTCGCCGCGCTGCACGAGCACGCGCCGAGCGTCGTGAATCCGCTCGAGACGGCGCTGATTGGCCCGACCGTCGAAGCGCGCGAGGCGGCGGCGCGCGCCGCGTATCCCGGGCTGCCGTCCGTCTCCATCGACGTCGCCGTGATGGAGCAAGCGCGCGACGTGCGCGTGGTACCGATCGACTTCCGCTGGAACGATGTCGGCTCGTGGACCGCGATCCCCGACGTGCAGCCGAGCGACGTGCTACGCAACACCGTCGCCGGCGGCGCGCAGCTGCTCGCGCACGACGCTCGGAACTGCATCGCGTACGGAGCACAGGGCGAGCTCGTCGCGCTGCTCGGCGTGAGCGACCTCGTCGTCGTGCACGCTGGCAAGGTGACGCTCGTGTGCCCGCGCGACCGCGCGCAGGACGTCAAGCAGCTCGTCGAGCGTCTGGAGCGCGAGGGACCGGGGTTCTTGTGAGCAAGGCGCCCGCAGGCGGCATCCTCGCCATCGATCACGGCACGAAACGCACCGGATTCGCGGTCGCGGATCCGCTGCGCATCAGCGTGCAGGCGCTGGAGCGTTTCTCCGGCGACGGAGCGGGCGGTGCGTTGCTCGACCACGTCGCGAAGCTGCTCGACGAGCGCACGATCGCGACGCTCCTCGTCGGCAATCCGAAGAACATGGACGGCAGCGACGGACCGCGCGCAAAGGAAGTGCGCGCGGTCGCGGATCGGTTGCGCGCTCGCTTCCCGAAGCTCGAGGTCGTGCTCTACGACGAGCGCCTCACGACGAAGGCGGCGGAAGAGCTGCTGCGCGAGATGGGCGAGCGCGGCGAGAAAGCGCGCGCGTTGCGCGACAGCATGAGTGCGCTCGTGCTACTCCGCGATTGGCTCGCGTCGGGCGAGCCCCGAGCGACCTGAGCTCGAGCGCGTCGAGCGCTCGAGCGAATCCACCGGTGGAACGGCATGCGCGGCAGCTGCGGCTCTTCGCGCGAGCGCTGCGCGCCCGCGCCTGGCAACACCGATACATTCGCGCCAGCGCTGCGCGCTCGCCACACCGATACATTCGCGCGAGCGCTACGCGCTCGCGCTCAGGCTCGCGGCAGCTTCTGATCGAGCCAGTCGCACGAGCGCGCGCAGACGTCGGCCGTCGCGGACTCGTGGAACAAGTCGTGGCGCAAACCCGTGAACGTCTCGAGCTCGACCGGTGGGTGCGCGAGACGCCGCACGAGATCCGGACGTGCGATCGGATCCTCGCTGCCTTGCAAGACGAGCGCCGGCATCGCGAGCGAACCGAGCCGCGCGGCATACGTCTGCGCCGCTTCGACAGCCTGCGTGGCCGCTCGCACCGTGATCTTGTCGTGCACGAGCTCATCTGCCGCACGCCGCGCGTTCTCGGTCGGATCGGTGGAAAGATCGCCGGTCGTGAAGCCGATGCGACCTTCGCTCGTCGGGAGGATCTTCTTGAAGAGCTTCATCACGCCGCCGACGGCTTGCGGCAAGTCGAAGCGCGGCTCGAACAGCGGCGCGGCGAGCACGAGAGCCGACACGCCGTCCGGCTTCTCGCTCGCGTAGGCGAGCGCGTAGATCGCGCCGAGGCCGTGACCGACGAGCACCTTCGGCGCTTCGGGCTGGCGGTACGCGAGGTGATCCTGCACGTCGCCGATGTCGCGCAAGACCTCGCGCAGACCGTTGCTGTGGCCGCGAGCTCCTTCGGAGCGACCGTGTCCGCGCAGATCGGGCAGCGCGACCGACCAACCGCGCTGCGCAAGCGCGCGCGCGAGCCCGATGTACCGGCCGCCGTGGCCTCCGGCGTCGTGCACGATCGTCACGGCGCCGCGCGGCTCGCCCGCCGCCGCGAGCTCGAGCACGTGCAGCAGCACGAGGCCCGACGACTTGTGCGATAGCCCGGCGGTCGCGTCGCCTTCAGGAGTCGACTCGCGCAGCTCGAGGTACGTGACGAAGGGTTCTTCGAGGCTCATGCGCGAGAAGGCGGAAGGCTATGGACGTCGCTCGCGCGCGGCAAGCACTCCGTTCCGCGCGCACGATCGAGTTCGATCGCGGCTATCCTATGCGCTGACGTGAGAGGCCCGGGCGACCGCTCGACCCGCGACTGCTTTGCAGCCGCGGCGTCGGGAGGAAAGTCTGGACTCCAACGGGTCAGGGTGGTTGCTAACGACAACCGGTCGCGAGGCCAGGGAAAGTGCCACAGAAAACAAACCGCCGTTGCCGCGCGATCCTCGGATCACGCGGCAACGGTAAGGGTGAAACGGTGCGGTAAGAGCGCACCGCGGCTCTGGTGACAGAGTCGGCAGGGCAAACCCCACCTGGAGAAAGACCAAATAGGGAAGGCGCAAGCGTCGACCCGTGCGCGAGCCTTCCGGGTAGGTCGTTCGAGGCCGAGCGCGAGCTCGGTCCCAGAGAAATGGTCGCCGCCTCCGCGAGGAGGACACAGGATCCGGCTTACAGGGCCTCTCACGTCTCTCCTCCCCGCGCGCCCGAAGCCCGAGTGTCCGCATACCGACGGGAGTATCGGCTTGACGCAATCGACCCGTTTTGGATGAAGTCGCGCCGTCGGGATTGCTACAACCCCCTTGATTTACGACCGTCGCTCATATACGCCTGTGGCCCAGAGGCGGTATATGAGCGGACCCGTCGCGCTTTTCTCTGAGCGCCGTTTGTATGACAAACAGATGAGATGGGGCCTGTTTTGCTCTCGTCGTGCGGGCCAGAATCCGCGCTCGACGCCATGGAAAGAGGAGCAAACAGCGAGTCGATTTACGAGAAGGTCCGCCGCGAGTTCGTAGCCGCGAAGCAGTCGGAAATCGAGGTCGGGCTGCGCGTCATCGCCGACTGCGAAAGCCTCGGCGTCACCCCGCCGAACCTGCTCGGCAAGTCCACGTTCGCGCCGAACAACGGCCAGTCCGCGATCAACCGAGTCCCGTGGCACGTTGCGATCGACTTGGTTTTGCGCGAGTCGCCAAGGCCGCTCACGGTGAAGCAGATCGTGACGCTTCTCCAAGAGCGCGGGCGCATCTTCCCGGTTGCGACGCGCCCCACGGTCAGCGTGTCGTCGGTCTTCTCGACGAAGGCGGACGAGATGGGATGGCGCGCAACCGGTGAGCATCCGCGCCGATGGCGCGCGAAGTCACTGGCCGAACCCGAACCCGAGGAGCGCGCGCCGTGACGATCTTCGCGCGCACCTTCGACGATGCATCGAGATCGTCCGTCGCCACTACTTACTCCGGCCCCTCCGCAGGCCGCTGGCGATGGCCGAGGCTGTTCATGGTTTCCGACACGGTGGAGGGCATTCCTCAACCCCACGGAGCCGAACGGCCTTGCGGAGCCGATTGGGATCTCGCCGTAGGCTCTGCGGTCTCTCGACGCGCAGACGGCCGTGTTCCCTGCGCGAGGCTGCTACCGAATCGCCCCGCTGTCACGGGGCGAGCGTCGAGCATTCCTCGGCTCCTCATGCGGAGCGGGCCAACCACGCGGAGGCGCCAACCAAACTGAAATAGCGGAACGTCCGAGGGCGGGGCCTGACGACGATAAAGCCTGCACGCGAACGCTTCGACTCACCCTCGAAGCACGCCGGCAGGACACAGAGCCGATCGAACCTTGACACCCAACATGAGGGCCCGCCCACGCCGTCGTGGGCGGCTCTCACTACTAGGTCGGTCAGTTTAACCGGGGCCTTTAAAGCTTAACAAGCCCCCTTTTCGCGGATTTCCGGGGCTTTCTCGCGCCCGCCGAGTCCGCCCTGCGCCGCGCGTCGGCGCCTAGTCCGGAAAGGACAGCCGTAAGACACTAGTCAGGGATAGTTTATGGATCATAATATTCTACTTGACGCAACATGCCCGGCCGAGGAAGATGGGGGCATGGCAAAGAACCAAGGCCCGAACGGGGAGCGAAAGTCCCAAGTCGTGCGCGATCTCCCGGCCGCGTGCGCGAGCGAACTCGCGGCGGTCGAGTTCCTCGAAGCGCAGCGTTGGGGCGGCTCGACGACGTGCCCCCACTGCACGAGTGGCAACGTCTACAAGATGACGGACCGCAAGACAGGCCAGCGTTCCGCGCGCTTCTTGTGGCGCTGCAAGGGATGCTCGAAGCAGTTCACCGTTCGCGTCGGCACGGTCTTCGAAGACTCCAAGATCCCGCTTCGCCACTGGGCACACGCCTTCGCGCGCGCTTGCGCGAGCAAGAAGGGAATCAGCGCGAAGCAGATTCAGCGCGAAACCGGGCTCTCATACGAGAGCGCGCTTTTCATGCTGCATCGCATCCGCTTCGCGATGGCCGACGCGGGACCGCTGCCGAAACTCGACGGCATTTTGGAATGTGACGAGACCTACGTCGGCGGGAAGCCGCGCCACCAAGGAACCGGACACGCGACGCGCGCAGATCGCAAGACGGCCGTGTTCGCTCTCGTGCAACGCGGCGGACAAGTGCGCGCGATGACTCTCGCGAAGGTTGACGCGGCGACACTGCATAGCGCGATTCGCGAACACGGTGCGCCGTCCGCGCAGATCGTCACGGATGAACTCGGCAGCTATTCCGGTATCGGCGGTCGCTTCGCTGGCGGACACCAAACCGTGAAGCACTCCGCGCGCGAGTACGCGCGAGGCAACATCCACACGAACTCCGTCGAGGGGTTCTTTTCGCTTCTCAAGCGCGGCATGTACGGTACCTTCCACTCCGTGAGCAAGGCCCACCTTCACCGCTACGTGTCGGAGTTCGCGTACCGCTTCAACACGCGCAAGCTCGACGACGGCGCGCGTATCACGCTCGCGATTCGCAAGTCGCAAGGTAAGCGCTTGCTCTACAAAAAACCTGCGTGATGAAGCGGAAGCCGAAAAGCAACGCCTCAAGCGCAGGCCGCGGAAAAACGCGCGGCGCCGAGCCGGAGCGCGTGAGCCTTCACGGCATGACGTTCGCCGACGCGATGAAGCACGCGATTCGCAAGCCTAAGCCTGCGGAGGGATGGCCGAAGCGCGAGCGGCGGGCGTACAAGAAGCGGAAGAGCGTCTAGAGCACACCCTTGGCCCGCAGGATCTCGACGTAACCGGCACGCGAGAGCGTGCAATCGACCGCTTCTTGTAACTCGCGCTCGTTCAGCTTGAGTTGCGTGCGCACCTTGTTGTGTAGTACGTCGCCGCGACCGTGCGAGCGCTTCGTCTTCACCACGGTTTTTCCGTCGACGACGAGCCACGCATGGCAGTCGCCGGTATCCCGCGTCTGCATCTCAAACTTGCGGATAACGCGGTCGAACTCGTGAACCTTCACGCCGCCAGTGTGTACCGCACTTCGATCGCGTCGCGGAGTCGTTCGCGCATCGCCATGAGGTCGGAACCCAGCGCGTCGCCCGCTTGTTCTAGCCCGATGTAAAGTTCCGCGACGCACCGTTGCAGGTCTGCGATCGCTTCGCCGCGTGTGCTCCCTTCCCCAAACTCTTCGAACTCGGCGCTTGAAGCGACGAACACATCCCCCTCGCGCGACATCTCGACGACGATGGGATGCTTCAACCCGAGGCGACGATCGCGCAACGTCGCCAATTCCAGCCGTGCAGGCAGGTTCGTGTCGACGTGTGGAGCCATCACTCCGCGATCGAACTCCGCAGAAACACCAGCGCCGATCGCTTCGCCATCGAGCGCGTTGACTCGCACGTCCGATGCGACCTCGTCGGGACGAATGGTGACGTTAGCGCTAACCATCTTGCTCACCTGCTTGCAGGTTGATGACGCGCAGCGTAGCCGCGCCGATGTACATGTCGCTCATGAAGATGCGGAACTCGTAGACCCCCGGCCGCTCGAATGGGAGCGGGGGGAAGTCGAAGAGTACCTCCCCGATCGCGTGCCGATCGGGCAATGTTACCTCGCCGTTCGCCGTTCCCAGCACCTCGTCGGCAGCCGCGTTCCAGAACTCGACGCGGAGCGGGTAGTACCCCTCGCCGTCTGTCACGCGCATGTAGAAGGTAACCGGCCGAATTACCGGGAACGCGATCGTGTTGATTGCCGCGAAAAGACCGACAAGCGTCTTTTTCTGTGTCGCGCGGTCCGTGACCCCCGCATCGCACAGCAAGACCGCGAGGAGCGTCGGGGTTACTTTGCTGGGTCGCTTCGCGTCGGACACCATCGCCGGATTGTGCCACAACGCGCAGCGCTAGCATGTCGGGAGATTCTGCACCGAAGTCTGCGCGACAACATCGCCGAAGCCAAAAAACGGCCGTCAGCCACCCACAGCCCGCGCACGACGCTTCGGTGGAGTACGCTTCAATGCTGACGTCTGTTGGGCGGCGACGGGGTAGGTGCAGACCCCGGCGCGCGTCGCCAACCGCGTATGGGAGGGGTGCCCTACCTGATCGCTGTCCTCAGACCGAGGCTTGCTGCGCCCGGTGGTCCACGAGATCACCGGGCGTTTTTCGTTCATCAGAATTCTATCGCGATCGAATTCTGCGGTCGGAACTCCCGTCAAAAAAGGAATCTGCATTTACATTTCAGAAACGAGCTGCGCCGCACGATGATCCGGCTCGACCCAGCCGACGGCGTAGTGCCCGCTTCCGCACGGACCTACGACGGGCGGTGGTTTGCGTGAAGCCGACACTCCCGCATACCGACGGATACACAACTAAATGTGTGGTTCCGGGCTCGCTGGTGCCGGATCTTGACGGATTTTGCGATCACGGATAACTTCTCCGCCTTCATCTGCGGCGCCGCGCCACCGGGTTCGACGCCGCCGCCCGGGTGATTCCGGGGCCTATGGAGTTCGTCTTCGTCGTTCCGCGGTCCGCGCTTTTCCCCGAGTTCTATCCCCACGGATTCCTGCCGTTCGGCACGGAGTCCGGGATGGTTGCGCGGGAGTCGTTCGAGCGCGCCGTGGACGAGGCGGGCTTCTTCGTCGAGCGCGATCGGGCGGAGCGCACCCCGGCTTGGAAGCAAGTGATCCCCTACACGATCGTCTGGTCCGGCGACCGCGTGCTGCTCACGCGCAGAACGAAGCGCGGCGGTGAAGCTCGGCTTCACGACAAGCACTCGATCGGCATCGGTGGACATCTGAATCCGGAAGACGCGATCGCTGTGCGCGATGCGCGACGCGATCCAATCACGAACGGCTCCGCGCGGGAGATCCGCGAAGAGCTCGTGGTAAGAGGCGAGTACGAAGTCCGACGTCTCGGCCTCTTGAACGATGACTCCAACTCGGTTGGAGCGGTACACGTAGGCGTCGTCCAGGTCGCCACCGTCCGCGCTCCGGTCGAAATCCGTGAACGAGAACAACTCGAAGGTCGTCTGGTCACCATCGACGACCTCCGCGATCTGCTCGCCGGCGGAGCCAACTTCGAAACCTGGTCACAGCTGCTCATCCCGCACCTCGATGAGCTGCTCCCGCAACCTCTGACCGCCAATCCATGACCCGCACGGCGATCCTCTCGGCACACGGGTCGACATCCAAATGAGCACTGCAAGTAGCAAGAAGAACCGCGAGCTCGTCCCAGGCAAGATCTACGACATGCTCCTGGGCGCGCGCACGGCCGACAAAGTCACCGTCCACTTCAAGGACGGCCGCATCGTGCACGGAGCGTTGATCTTCAATCCGTTCAAGGGCACGGGGCGACTCATCAACATCGAACAAGAAGTGAGCGTCGACTTCGCCGTCGACGACATCCGCGATCTGAAGTTCTAGAGCGCGCTCCCGGCGCGGGTAGCTCGCTCGCGTTCAGCCCGCCTCGCGTGGCCTCGGCCCGCGAGGCGGGGTTGTTTTCGCAGTGCGCCTTGCAGTCCGATGCGCGGACGGAGAGCTTGAGCGCGTCATGCTCCCCACGCTAGCTCTGTTCCTCGCGTGCATCGGCGATTTCGCGTCGCCGGCACCGCTGCTCTTCGTTCGCGAGGCGGCCGGTTTCGCCCCGATCGTGGCGTGCTCGGAAGACTCGGTGAAGTTCGTCGTGCCGCTCGCTTCGCGCAGCGAGTTCGCGCCGCGCGCGGAGCGAACGGCGCGCGGCGTCGGCTTCGCGCTCTTCGTACCCGCCGGCGGTTCGACGAGCCTCGATCGTGTCGCGCTCGCGTTCGTGGCGCACGCGCCGGACGAGCAAGTGCTGCGAGTCGAGGGTCGGCCGACGCGCATCGGCGCTCCGCGCTTGCCGGTCTCGGCGACCGACGGCGCGACCGAGCGCAATTGGCTCCCGGAGCTCGCCCGGCGCGACTTCAACTCGCTCGACGCCGCGCGTCTGTCGCTCGTGCGCCCGGAGGGCGCCGGTCGGAGCCTCGTGTGGATCGCGGAAGAGAGTCTCGACGTCGCACACGTCGTCACCGCCGACGCGAGCCTCGAGCTTGCGCTCGGGAGCGAGCGCGTCGATCAAGCCTTCTTCGCCGACACGCAGGCGATCGAAGCGAGCGCGTGGCAACCGCTCGCGCTGCGCACGCTGCATACGGGCACCGCGCGAGTGAACGGTGCGTGGCAGAGGCGCGGCGAAGGACCGGAGTGGCCCGCGATCGAGGCACCGAAGAACGTGCAGCGCGCGAACGCGAGCGAGCTCGACACGCTCGCGACGCGCGACGCGCGCGTGCGAACGCTCGACGCGGGTGCGTGGATCGAGCTGTGGTTCGACGCGCCCACGGTCTCGCCCGGCGCGTCCGCCACGTTGCTCGTCACGGTCGAGTTCGCGCCACGCACGCGCGCGCTTCCCGCTGCTGCGGCGCGCAACGAAGCACCAGCGTCGGAACGGCAGGAGCCGCAGGCGGAGGCCGAGCCCTTGTTCCGCGATGGAACGCGTGCCGCCGGCCTCTCGTTCGTGCACATGGAAGGCCCCGACGAGCAGCTCGACATCCGCCCGACGATGGGCCCGGGTGCGGCCTGGGGCGACGTCGATGGCGACGGATGGGTCGATCTGTTCCTCGTGCAAGGCGGAGGTCGCGACGGCAGCCGCACGCCGAAGAGCGTGCTCTACAAGAATCGCGGCGACGGCACGTTTCGCGACGTGACACGCGCATCCGGGCTCGATGTCGAGGGCCGCGGAATGGGCGCGCTCTTCGTCGACGTGGACGGCGACGCCGATCTCGATCTGTTCGTCGCGATGTACGGCAGGAATCGCTTGCTCTTGAACGACGGCGGCGGGCGCTTCCACAGCGCGCGTGCGGATCTCGACCTCGGCGGAGATCGTTGGCACGCGGCCGTGTGCGCCGCGGACTACGACACCGACGGCGATCTCGACCTCTACGTGACGAGCTACCTGCGCTACGACGAGTCGGCGCTGCCGCCGGCCGAAGAGCTCGGTCGCTATCAGCGCGAGGATCCGGTCGCGATGCTCCCCTTCGCGTTCCGCGGCGAAACGAAGTCGCTGCTGCGCAACGACTCGCAGGGCGGCGAGGTCGCGTTCACGGACGTCGCCGTCGCGCTCGGACTCGACGATCCGGAAGGGCGCGGCATGCAAGCCGTGTTCTGGGATTTCGACCGCGACGCCGATCTCGATCTGTATCTCGCGAACGACGTGTCGCCCAATCGCCTGTGGCGCAACGAAGGCGGCGGCAAGTTCAAGGACGTCTCGTTCGGAACGGGCATGGACGATCCGCGCGGGTGCATGGGTCTCGCCGCGGGCGACGTCGACGGCGACGGCGACGAGGACATGCTCGTCACGAACTGGCAAGTCGAAGCGAACGCGCTGTACGTCAACAACCTGGTGTCGCACCAGAGCGCGCGCCACCACGTCGCGAGCTTCCGCGACGCCGCGATCTCGGCCGGTCTCGCGCAGCTCTCCGTCGGCGTGACGAAGTGGGGCTGCGAACTCTTCGACGCCGACCTCGACGGCGATCTCGATCTCTTCTACGCGAACGGCTACACGAGCCCCGACTACGAGAGCACCGGCATCTGCGTCGGACAGCCGTCGCACTACTTCGAAAACGACGGCGAAGGCAAGTTCCGCGTCGCGAACGAGCGCGCGGGTCCGGCCGTCGCGCTGCCGCTCGCGAGCCGCGGTGCGATCGCGTGCGACTTCGATCGCGACGGCGACCTCGACCTCGTCGTCACCGCGAACAACGGCCGCGCGCGCCTGCTCGTGAACGAACAGAAGAGCGGTGGCGCGTGGCTCGGAGTGCGGCTGAACGGCGCGCGCCGGAACCCGTTCGCGATCGGAGCGGAGGTGACGCTGCGCGCAGGCGAGCGCACGTGGCGACGCGCGTTGCGCGCGGGCACGAGCTACTTGTGCGGAAACGCGCCCGAGCTCCACTTCGGCCTCGGCGACGTCCGAACGATCGACGCATGTACCGTTCGCTGGCCCGACGGGACGGAGAGCCGGCACGCGATCGAGTGCGTGAACACGTTCGTCACACTCGCGGAACCGCAGGAGCGATGAGCTCCACCAACCCGCGCATCGAGGCGGCGTAGCCACGCGCATGCTCGCCTTCACGCTCGCGGCCGCTCTGCTCTCGATGCCCGCGCACGCGGGCGGCGCGCTCTTCGACCGCGTCGCGGACACGCTGAGCCGCCAGTACTACGACCGCCGCTTCGCGCGCGAGGTGCTGCCCGAGCTCGTCCTGGAGCTGCGCCCGGCCGCGTGCGCCGCCAAGGATCTCGCCGCGGAGCGCAACGCGGTGCAGGTGCTGCTCGAGCGCGTTCCGAGCAGCCACGTCGCCGTGCTGTCGAAGACCACGCACGCCGTGATGGACGCGGACTTGGACAACGTGCGCGAGCCGACGCTCGGGCTCACTCTCGCCACACACGAGCGCAGCTACTTCGTGCACGGCCTGGCCGAAGGCGGGCCCGCTTCACGCGCGGGAGTGCTGCGAGGCGATCGCGTCGTCGCGATCGACGGTCGCACGCCCTCGCAGAGTCCGCGCCTCGATTGGCGATCCGACGACGCCTACCTCGACGACCCGCCGCTGCACCGCGTCGCCGTGAAACGCGGCGACAGCGTACTGCTCTCGATCGAGCGCACGCCGGACGGGCCGCGCACGCAGATCCGCGTCGCGGCGTCGCCGTACTCGTCGTTCGACGCGGCGGAGGCGAGCGCGCGCGCGTTCGAGATCGGCGCGCGGCGCATCGCGTACGTCCACTTCCCGATCCTTCCCCACCGCGGCTTTCCGAACCTGTTGCGCAAGCTGCTCGCGGACGAGTTCCGCGCGTGCGACGCCCTGGTGCTCGATTTGCGCGGGCGCGGCGGCAGCTCGGCGGCCGCGAGCGCGCTCCTCGACGTGCTCGCCGGCGACGCGCCGGCCTTCGACGGCCCCGTCGTCGTGCTCGTCGATCACGGCACGCGCAGCGCGAAGGAGCTGCTCGCACACGATCTCCAGCGCGCGGGGCGTGTGACGATCGTCGGCGAGCGCACGGCCGGCGCGGTGTTGCCCGCGTCCTTCGTCGACGTCGGGAGCGAGACCGTACTGATGTTCCCGGCGACGACGCTCGACGCCTACACGGATGCACTCGAAGGCAAGGGTGTCGTGCCGGACGTACTGGTGGCGGACGAGCTCGCGTTCAGCGCAGGTCGCGACGCGATCCTCGCGGCCGGCCTGAAACAGCTGAGCGCGCCGTAGCGCGCTCAGCTCGACTGCGTGCGCGGTACGCGACCGCGCGCGGCTACAGACTGCGCTTGTTGAGATAGAAGTCGAAGCGCTCGTATTCCGTGTGCGATTCGCGCTCCTTGACTTCGTTCACGGTCTTCGGCGGCGGGACGATCACCTTCTCGCCCGCCTTCCAGTTCGCGGGCGTCGCGCACGCATTCGAATCCGCCGTCTGCAACGCCTCGAGCAGGCGCATGATCTCGTCGATGTTGCGTCCGACGTTCATCGGGTAGTACACGAGCGCGCGGACGACGCGCTTCGGATCGATGACGAACACCGCGCGCACGGTCGCCGTTGCCGACGCGCCGGGATGGATCATGCCGAACTTCTGCGACACGTCCGTGCTGACGTCGGCGATCAACGGATAGGGCAACTCGACGTCGAGGATCTGCTTCAGGTTCTCGCGCCAGGCAAGGTGGCTGTGGATCGAGTCGACGGAGATGCCGATCAATTTCGCGTTGCGGCGCGCGAATTCGTCGTTGCGACGAGCGAACTCGACGAGCTCCGTCGAGCAGACGGGCGTGAAGTCCGCCGGATGGCTGAACAGGACGACCCAGCTGTTCTTGTGCCAATCGCTGAACTGGATCTCGCCGTGCGTCGTGAGTGCTTTGAAATCCGGCGCGGGGTCGCCGATGCGCGGAATGCCGGTGATCGTGGTCTCGCTCATATGGTTCCTCCCTGGTCAGTGGATCGCGGGCGACAGTCTAGCTCGCATTTCTCCCGACGTCCGTCGCGAAGTCGCGCTACGACTCGCCGTCGTCGTCCCAGACGAGCTCGATCGCACGGCGCTCCGGAGCGTGGATGCAGCGCTCGTAATGCGCACGCAACGCCGGCCAAGCGGCGGAATCGCGCAAGTGCCCGAGCCCCTCGATCGCCGCGCGTCGCACGCGGAACGACTCGTCCGCGAGCGTTGCGACGAGCGCGTCGCGCACCTCCGCGCGGCCGCGTCCGATCCGGCCGAGCTCGCGCGCGGCTCCGGCGCGCACGGAATCCGAGCTCTTCGGCGCGAGCAACGCGCTCAGGAGCCGCGGCAGCACGCGCGGATCGTCGACGCGCGCGAGCTCGGCGGCGATGCGCTCCGCAAGTTCCGGCGCGGCCGCGTCGAGCTCGCGCTCGAGGAAGTCGAAGGCGTCGCGCGGCACCGCGGTGCGCACGAGACCGGCAGCCGCGGCCATGCACGCATAGCTGTAGCCCGCGGCGTATTCGCGGTGCGCGAGCTCTGCGAGCGCTTCGTCCGCGCCGAACGCCTGCAAGCTCGCGAGGCACGCCGCGCGTGCGAGCGCGTCCTCTTCCGCCGCCACGCGCGCGACGAGCGCGTCCTTCACCTCGGCGGTCGCCGACTTCTCGAGCGCTTCGGCCGCGGCACGCCGCACGGCGCGCGCTTCATCCGTCGCGAGCCGCGCGAGCAACGCCGCACGCACCGCCGCGCGCTCTTCGTGGCTGGAGGACTTCGAAAGGATCGTGCCGAGCACTTTCACCGCGTCGCGCCGGCCGTTCACGTCGGCGCCGTCGGCAGCGATCGCGAGCCACTCGCCGGTCGTCTTCGTCTCGTCGAGCTCCTTCGGGATCCAGCCGTGCGGATCGACGCGCACCCAGCGCGGCTTCTGCGGCGACGGCAACTGGAACAGCTCGCGCCGACGCTCGAGGTTCACACGCTGCACGCGCGCGCCTTCGGTGCCGCCGACCTCGATCTCGATCGGGATGCGGAAGACCTCGGGCGTACCGGCGGCCGGGTCCTGGATCTGGTTCACGGACACGAGGACGAGCTTGCGCTCCTCGTCGTAGCGCCACGACGTCTGGATCTCGGGAAAGCCGGGTTTCGCGAACCACTGCTCGAAGAAGTCGGACAGGTCGCGCCCCGACGCGGACTCCATCGAGCGGCGGAAGTCCTCGGTCACGACTCCACGCCGTGCGTTCTCGCCGACGTAGCGCTTGATCCCGCGGAAGAACGCCGCGTCGCCGAGCACGAAGCGCAGCAAGTGCAAGCGCGCGGCCGCGCCTTGGTACGCGTGCCCCGTGAAGAAGAGGTCCATCGGCTCGCGGTACACGTTCCACACGGTTGGACGCCGGTTCGCGCCGCGGTCGCGCTTCGTGTAGTAGTCCTGCAGCTCGCGCACCTTGACGCGGAACTCGTCGACGCCGCGCTCGTGCTCGGTGAACAGCGCCTCGAAGTACGTCGCGAAGCCCTCGTTGAGCCAGATGTGCGACCAGTCGTTGCACGTCAGCCAGTCGCCGAACCACTGGTGCGCCGCCTCGTGCGCGACGAGCCCCGTCGACGGCGAGTCGCGCAGCGCGCGCTCGTCCTTCAGCGCGTGGTCCGTCAGCGTCGTCGCCGAGATGTTCTCCATGCCGCCGAACGGGAAGTTCGCGACGCACGCCTGGCTGTACTTCGGGTACGGATAGCGCTGGCCGGTGACGCGTTCGAGGAAGCCGAGCACAGCGGCGGTGCTCGCGAGGCTCGCGTCCGCGCGCGGCGCGAGCGCGGGAGCCGCGAGTGTCCACAGTGGCACGCCGTGCGCTTCACTCTCGAGCACGGTGAGTTCGCCAGCCACGAGCGTGACCAAGTACGCCGGGTGCGGCGTCGTCATGCGCCAGTGCTCGATGGCGTGCTCGCCTTCTTCGACGCGGTCGAGACGCTCGCCGGCCGCGACCGCGCGCCAGTGCTTCGGCATCGTCACCGCGAGCTCGGACGTCGCGCGGTCCGCTGGATCGTCGACGCACGGGAACCAGCCGCGCGCGTCCTCGCACTCGCCTTGCGTGAACACCTGCGTCGGCTGGCCGTCGTGCGCGCCGACGAAGTACAGCCCGCGCACCGGCGTGCCCGAGTACACGATCGCGAGCTCGACGGAGCGCGTGCGATCGAGCGGTGCGGCGAGCTCGACGCGCAATCGTTCGGGCGATTGACGGAACGCGAGCGTTCGGCCGGTCTCGTCGCGCACCGCGTGCACGGTGAGCCCGTCGAAGTCGAGCTCGACCGCGGAAAGCGCGTCGACGCGCGGCCAGAGGCGCACGCGGCACTCACCACGCACGGTCTTCGTGCCGGGCTCGAGCGCGATCCGCAGGTCGTAGTGCTCGACGTCGATCGCGTGCTCGCGCGGCGCGTGCGCCGTCGCCGCCGGCAGCGCGTCCGGACCCGGTCGGGCGGGCGCGCGCGTCGTTCGACACGCGGCGCCGAGACCACCGATGCCCAGGAAGAGTGTGGCGAGGAATCGCGGCGTCGACGGCGCTGACATCGGGCCGATCGTAGCAACCGATCCGCGCGACCGTCCCCCTCGACGACGACGCTCGCGCACGAAACACTGACCGCGTGGACTTCCTGCTCGAGTGCGTCGGCTTCCCGCCGGACTATCCCCTCGCCGACATCGTCGCGCGCGCACTGCGCGACGGCGAGCCGGCCGCCTGGCGCGGCACCGCCGATCGACATCGGCGTCTCGCGCTCGGTAGCGGACTCGAGCTCTTGCTCGATCGCGAATCGGAAGAGCGCGATTGGAGCATCTTGCCCGACTACCGCGTGGCGCACCGGCTGCGCGTCGCGGTCGACGAGATCCGCCCGCTGCCGGACTCGCCGTACGACGCGTGGCTGCTCGGTTGGGCGGCGCCACGTTCGGCCGCCGACGATCGCCACGACGGCGAGGCGAGCGCGACTCCCGGTGCGTATCGCGTGAGCGCGTTCTTGACGGACGCGCGCAAGCTGCCGCGCACGTTGCCGAGCGGACACGTGCTCGCGTTGAGCCTCGCGTGCTTCGCGCTCGATGTGACGTACGTCGGACCGGACACTCGCGCGCCCGACGCGCGCACGGCGGACGATGGCAGCGGCGCGTTCATCCGGCCGCTCGGCGCTGCCGACGATCCCGGCGGGTGCTCCGACGTCTCGCTGCACATCCGCGAGGTGCGGCATCTGCGCAACGCGCTGACGCACGAAAGCGTGGACGTGCTCGAGGCCGACGCGCCCGGGCGTCCGCTCACGCTGTTCGTCAGCCGCTGGCAGCTCGAGCGCGACGGCCTGCCCGCGCCGCGCGCAGGGTGGCGCATCGGCGGCACGTTCCTGTTCTCCGGCCGCATCGCGGGTGGCTTGCCCGGTCCGCGACCGCGCGATCCTTCGGCGTTCGGCTGAGCGCGTCGCTCCGCGCAGCGCGCGTGACTGAGCGCGTCGCTCCGCGCAGCGCGCGTGAAATGGCGCGCGACGCGTCGCGTAGCGGCCGATTCACGCTCCGCACGCGAGAACCAAACATGAACGACGTCGAGATGAAGGGTCAGGGCTCCACGGGCAATGTCGTCGCCGCCCTGTGCAACATCTTCGTGCCCGGCCTCGGCCAGCTCGTGCAAGGGCGCTTCCTCGCCGCGGCGGTGTTCTTCCTCGCGACGGCGATCCTGTGGTGCTGCTGCTTGGGCTGGATCCCGACGATCTGGTCGATCTACGACGCGGCGGTGTGGCAGCCGCGCCGCTGACGGGGGCTACTTCTTCTCGCTCCAGGCGATGTCGGTCACCGCCGCGGCGCTGCGCCCCCAGTGCGCGTGCAGCACGACCGATCCCTCGCCGACGAGATCCGCCGTCACGCCCGCGGGCAGCGCCGCGTTCGTGGCCGGCAAGCTCGCGAACACGGACTTGCAGGCGGCGTGGAACTCGCGCGCATCCTCCGGCGTGTCCCACACCGTGACGAGCACGAGCCGGCGCTCGTCACCCTTGCCGAGCAGGAGCACCCGGTCCCCACCCCAGCCCTCCGCGGCCTCGTTCGTGAACGCGAGCGACATGATCGCGAGCTGATTCGTCGCGTCGAGCGGCTTGCGCTCGACAGTCGGCGTCGCAACGAGCGCGAGCACGAGCTCCCCCAGCGTGTCCTCTCCGAGCACCTTCCACTCCGCCGGAAGCTTCGTCGTGTCGAACTCGATGCGCCGCGGCTCATCGCGCTTCTTTTCGTCCCAGTACTTCTCCGGGTGCAGGATCTGCTCGGACGAGCGCGGCAACGTCTGGAATGCTTGACGCACGCCTTCCCGCCGTCCGCTGTCCTTGCTCTGCGAAAGGAAGATCTGACCGCGCAGGTACACGGCGAGCATCGGCTTCCAGATGAACTGCGGCGCGGTGTCGAGACCTTGCATGCCGAGATCGCCGGCGCTCGCGAGCGACGCCGGGTCCATCTCGCCGATGTGCTCCATCATCCACTGGAACATCGCGGCCGTACCGCTGCCCTCGACGACGGAGCCGAAAGCGAGCTCGGAGTCGGTCTCGTCGCGCAACGTCTTGAACGTTCCGTCGATGTCGTAGTACTGGTCGTCGAGCGCGTGCGTCAGCTCGTGCGCGAGGATGACCTTCGCGAGGTCTCCCGTGAACGTCTCCATCAAATAGAACGTGTCGCTGCTGGGATCGTAGAAGCCGCCGACCTGCTCCTTCATGAAGTCCTCGTAGGCCTGCAGGAGGTCCATGTCGGGCGGGATGAGGCCGAGCATCTTCGCGACGGTCTCGTCACGGTGCGCGCGCTCCGGAGTCAGCGCCATTTCCATGCGCTTGCGGGCGTGCTCGACGAAGCCTTTCTTGTCGGCCAGCTTCACGGACACGGGACGCTTGAACGCGAGACCGCGCATCTTCTCGAGATCGCCGCGGATCTTCGCGGAGAGGCTCTCGAGCTCGGCTTGCGTCCACTGTGCCGGCGCCTTGGCGGGGGCGTCCTGAGCGGGAAACGAGAGCGCGATGACGAGCGGAATGATGGAGAGCATGGATCGATCCTCAAACGGTTGCGCGGCGGCGCCAGGCGAAGAACGCATATAGCCCGATTCCGATGACGAGCCAGATGCCGAAGCGCTGCCACGCCATCGCGGGCAGGCCGAACATCGTGTAGATGCAGGCACCGGCGCCGAGCGGCGCCACGAGCCACACGGCGGGGACTCGGAACGGTCGCGGCGCGTCGGGACGCTTCACGCGCAAGATCAGCACGCCGACGCACACGATCAGGAACGCGAACAAGGTCCCGATGTTCGTGAGGTCGTACGTCGCGTCGTCGTCCATGAACGCGGCGCCCGTCGCCACGACGAGTCCCGTGGCGATCGTGGTCACGTGCGGCGTCTTGTAGACGGGGTGCACCTTCGCGAACACCTTCGGCAGGAGCCCGTCGCGCGACATCGCGAAGAAGATGCGCGGCTGACCGAGCTGGAATACCAGCAAGACCGCGGCCATCGAGATCACCGCGCCGACGGACAGGACGAACTGGACCCATGGCAAGCCCGCGCCTTCGAGCGCGCGTGCGAGCGGATCCGAGCCCGATGCGAGCTGCTCGTACGGAACGAGCCCGGTCGCCACGAGCCCGACGAGCATGTAGATCACGGTGCAGACCCCGAGCGCGACGAGGATTGCGATCGGCATGTCGCGCTGCGGATTCTTCGTCTCCTCGGCGGCCGTCGAGATCGCGTCGAAGCCGATGTACGCGAAGAACACGATCGCGGCGCCTTGGTGGATGCCCTTCCAACCGTTCGGCGCAAACGGGTGCCAGTTCTCCGGGTTCACGTGGAACGCGCCCACGCCGAGGAACAGCGCCAGCACGAAGAGCTTCAGGTACACCATCCAGTTGTTCACGTTCGCGCTCTCGCGCACGCCGCGCACGAGGATCCACGTGATGAACAGGACGATCGACACCGCGGGCAAGTTCATCAGCAGCGGCTTGCCGTAGAGCGACGGCGCCGACGCGATCGCGGCCTGCAGCTCGGCGATCTTGGCGGTGTTCGCCGACGCTTCGGCCGCACGCAACTGCTGCATCACGTCGCCGTAGCCGTGCACGAGCCAGTACGGGAACTGAATGTCCATCGTGCGCAGGATCGAGTCCAAGTAACCCGACCACGCGATCGCGACCGCGACGTTGCCGACGGCGTACTCGAGGATCAGGTCCCAACCGATGATCCACGCGATGAACTCGCCGAACGTCGCGAACGCGTACGTGTACGCGCTGCCGGCGACCGGGATCATCGAAGTCAGCTCCGCGTAGCACAGTCCTGCGAGCGCGCACACGGCACCGAGGAGCAGGAACGACAAGACGAGCGCCGGCCCCGCGCCCGCGCGCACGCCCGCTTCACCCGCCGCGGCCGTGCCGAGCGTCGAGAAGATGCCGGCGCCGATCACCGCGCCGATGCCGAGGAAGATCAAGTCCTTCGCGCCGAGGACGCGCGGCAAGCGGTTCTCGGAGTTCTCCGCGCTCTGCCGGAGCTCGTCGATGCTCTTCGTTCGGAACGGGCGCCAGGAGCTCATGATCGCGGCGCGAGAAGGATTCCCGCCGCGCACGAACGGAACAAGCCCGCAGCGTGGAATTTCACGTTGCTTGCATTCGTGGCGCGGCGCGGGCGACGTGGTAGCGCATTCGGAAAGGCGCTCTTACGATCCGCGGCATGACGTCGTCTCCGGCCCAGAAGAAAGAAGCGGCGGGCAAGCCGGCGGGCAAGTCCGCCGCCGAGCTCGCGCCGATCCAACCCGTCGATCTCGCCGCCGAGCGCGCCGCGGTCGGTCCCGTGCTCGAGGACGCGGTGCTCGCGGTGCTGCGCAGCGGTCAGTACGTGCTCGGTCCGGAAGTCGAGCGCTTCGAGCGGGACTTCGCGCAGCTGTGCGGCGTTCCGCACGGCATCGCGGTATCGAACGGCACCGACGCGCTCGTGGTCGCGCTCAAGGCGCTCGGAGTCGAGCCCGGCGACCGCGTCGTCACGACGCCGTTCACGTTCTTCGCGAGCGCGGGCGCGATCGCGTGGATCGGCGCACAGCCGGCGCTCGCGGACGTCGAGCTCGACACCGCGCTCCTCGATCCGAAGAAGGCCGAGGCGGCGATCGACGCGCGCACGTCGTGCATCCTGCCCGTGCACCTGTACGGACAGATGGTCGACATGCAAGCCTTCCGCGCGATCGCCGATCGCAAGCACGTGCGCCTGCTCGAGGACGCGGCGCAGTCGCACGGTGCCCGGCGTGACGGCCACGGCTGCGGTGAACTGGGCGACGCGGCCGCGTTCTCGTTCTATCCGACGAAGAACCTCGGCGCATGCGGCGAAGGCGGGCTCGTCGCCACGCGCGACGCGGACGTCGCCGCGCACGCGCGGCGCTTGCGCGATCACGGCAGCCCGGTGAAGTACCAGCACGCGGAGGTCGGCACGAACACGCGCATGCAAGGCATCCAGGGCGCGGTGTTGAACGCGAAGCTCCCCCACCTCGCGGCGTGGAACGAACGCCGCCGCGCGATCGCACGGCGCTACGAGCGCGCGTTCGCGGGCAGCGCGTGCGTCGTCCAGCTGCGCGTCGCTCCGGCCTCGGCGCACGTCTACCACCAGTTCACGGTCCGCATCTGCGGCGACGTCGCGCGCGACCGCGTGCTCGATCGGTTGCGCGAGCAGAAAATCTTCGCCGGGGTCCACTACCCGACGCCGGTGCACCTGCAAGAAGCCGCGCGCGGCTGGGGCTACGGCCCGGGCGACTTCCCGAACGCCGAGCGGCTCGCGCGCGAGGTCCTGTGCCTGCCCGTGCACCCTTTCCTGTCCGATTCCGACGTCGACCGGGTTGCCGAAGCGGTGATCACGTCGAGCGAGCGCGGCTGAACGCCGTGCTCCGGCTCGCAAAAACCGCTGGGCGCGGCCGATAATCCCTGCTGCATGCGCTTCTTCCAGGGCAGCCTCGCGGCACTCGTGCTCGTTCCGCTCACCGCTCCGGCGACGGAGCAAACCGGCACGCCGGCGCCCGACCGGACCGCGCGGCGGCGCGCGCTGCAGCAGGAGCAAGCCGTCGACCCGTTGCCCGAGGAGTATTTCGAGGCCGCCGACCTGAACAAGAACGGGTGGATCGGCTTCAAGGAAGCCGAAGAGACGATGAAGCTCGACCGCGAGCAATTCGACGTGTTCGACAAGGACGACGATGGACGCGTCGATCTCACGGAGTTCAAGGCGCGCTACCTCGAGTACAAGCGGCACGGCGGCGCGTTCCCCGCTCCCGGCCTCGATCCCACGCCCGTCGTTCGTCGCATTCCGCGTCGCACGGGCGCCGAACTCGGCCGCGTGTACGACAAGAGCGCAGACGACGCGATCGATGCCGCGGAACTCGCGCTCGTGCTCGCCGACTACGGGGTGCGCGGCCTGTCTCCCGAGGTCGCGATGAAGAAGCTCGACCTCGACGGCTCGGGCAAGCTCGACGAGAACGAGATCTACCGCGTGATCGAGATCGTCGATCCGGCGCAGTCCGACACGCGCCGGTCGAGCACCATCGACGAGTTGTTCGGTCGCGTCATCGCACGCATTTCGCGCGACGAAGCCACGTTCCTTCCGCCCTTGATCCCGGGTCCCGTGTCGCCGTTCCGTCGGCTCGACTTCGACGACGACGGCTCGATCCGCGCCGAGGACTTGATCGAGCTCTCGCGCCCGGCTTCCCTGCCGGTGCGTGTGCACGCGCTGATCGCCGCGCTCGACAAGGACGGCGACGGCGGGCTTTCGCCGGCGGAATACTGGGCGTCGATGGGCGCCGCGCGCCGCTGATCTCCCCCACGCGCGGCACACCGCGCCCCGTCAGCCTCGCGAACGCGCGTCTCGCGCCGGACTATCTGCCCGTGGTGAGAATTGTGCGCGGGATGAATTTCGCAGAGAAAGCGCGAGAGCAATCAAGTGCGCGCTGCGCGCGCTTCCGCGCAGGGTGAACGAGCACTCAACACGCGCCTATTGCCAAAAAAGCGCCACTCAGCCGTCACCCACGCGCGCCTCCGTCGATCGTTCCATCGAACCGAGTCCTCTACTCGACCGCAGCAGAGCGGCCGACTCGAGGACGCAACGAGGAGACGGAACATGTGGATTCGAAGCGTGGCAATCGTCGCGGCGCTTGGCGCCGCCGCTCCCAAGGCAACCGTGCCCACGGCGACGGCGCTCGAAAGCGAGCCGGCACGTTCGGGTTGGGGCTGCGAGGGTCTCGGGATGGTGTCGTGCTACCGGTGCTGTTACACCCAAGGCAACGAGGTTTACGGCGCCTGCATTCAAAGCGGCTATCCATCGTCGTTCTGCCTGGACGAGCGCATGTCGGCCGTTCGCGAGTGCAAGTCCGCCGCGTGCAAGGTCAAGCCGAACACACCGTTCGGCCACTGACGCGCGTGCATCCTTCCCGATGCTGTTCGCTGCGAGCATGAAGAATCAACGACGACGAACTGTGGTGCTGGTGTCGCTTCTTTTCGTGCTCGCAGCGCTGATCGCAGTGCCGTTGCTGCGCGGACGCCCGACCGGCGATGTGCGTGGCGACTCGTCCGCGAGCCCCCCGAGCCATGAGAGCGAGGGTCTCGACAGTGCGAGCGCGTCCGACCGCGATTCACGCATGCGAGCCGACGCCGCCGGGGCGCAGCCAGTGATCGCCGCCGCACCGTCTGAATCTTCGGGCGACGCTGCGCCCGACAGCGCACTCGACGTGTTGGAGAAGTTGCTCGCGCGCTTGCGCGAGCTCGACCGGACGGAGAGTCCGCTCGACTTCGGCTCCGCCGCGTCGGACGTCGCATTCGAAATCGCGGCTCTGGCGCGCGCACGCACGGAAAACGACCCCACGCAAAACGTCATCGAAGCGCGGCTGTCGGACCAGATCGCCGACTCCCGGGACACGCCGCGCATGCGCGCTGCCGTGGTGCTCGCGTGCGGGCTGTCCCAACGACCGCACTTCGAGCCGCTGCTCCTCGGCTTCGTCGCGGATCCTGCTGCCGACGGCTTGCTACGGAAAGGTGCGCTGCTCGGGATGAGCGAAGTCGGCGGCGAGAATTCCGTGCGGAGCTACGCGGTCCAGGACTGGGTGCGCTTCCGGAATCAGCGCTGGCCGATCGCAGGCTTGTTCCCACTCGACTTCGCGTTCGCGCCTGCACGCGCCGGACGACTCGCGGCGCTCTCGCAAGCGGTCCAGAGCGACGAGCCCGTGGAGCTGCGCGAGCTCGCCGTCCTCGTCATGGGGCAATGGGTGGATCGCGACGCGTTCGTGCGCGAGCTGCTGCTCTCCATGCTGACGTCGAACGATCCCGCGGCACTCGGTGGGCCGTGGAAGACGGCGCTATTCGTGCTCGCGCACGCGAGCGATCCTGCCATCGTCGAGAACCTGATCGATTTCGCCAGCGCGTCGTCCGCGCAGCCTGTGCAGGAGATCGTGCGCATGGCGATCCTCGATACGCTCGCTCGATTCGGCCGCACCGAACGCGCGTTGGCGCTCGTGTGGTCCGCGATCGGCGATCCGAGCTTGAGCGGCATCGACCGCGGACTGTTCCTGTTCTCGGTGAGCGAACGCCTCGCGGAGCCGCGGGACGACAGCGACACGGCTCGGACCACCGCGTTCGTGGACCTCGCCGCTCAGGTCGCATTGACCGATCCCGATCCCGCGGCGAGGACCGCGGCGATGGCGGCGCTGACTCCGTTCCCGGGCGAACAGTCCGCGTCCGTCGTCGAGCATGTCTTGCTCAACGATCGCGACGCGGAGGTACGCATGGACGCGGCGACGATCCTGCAGAACGCGACGGCCGACCGCGCAGCGTCGACCGCCGTGCTGAAGAAGGCTTTCGACGCGGAAGGCGACGAGCAAGTGCGCGAGCAACTCCTGACGTCGCTGATCGTGCTCGGCGATGCCACGCTGAAGGAATGGTTGACGCGCGTGTCGCAAGATCATCCGAGCGACGCGCTCGGCGAGAGCGCGCGACGCGGCCTGCAGGAGCTCGCGCAGCGCAACCCGCGCTGAATAGAGCGCGACAGCCGTCCGCTCCAGTCGGCCCTGTTCGTCGAGCGACGCGGCGCCGCAGCTCCCGGCCGAGGGTCTTCGGGCGTGCTACACGGGCCGTTCGCCGCTGGCAGCGAGCGGCCGGTCCCGGATACTACCGGCGCCGATCGAGCCGGCGGCGAGCATGACGAAGCGAACTCTGGGACTGTGCGTACTGGCGCTGGGCGCAGTCGTCACGCTCGTCGCGATCCTGGCTCGCGCGCCACGCTCCACACCGAGCCCTGCCCGCGGGCCGATCGACGAAGCACCCGTCGCGAGCGAGCGCGCGACGCTGGCAGAGCCGGAGGCATCGCGGCGAGGCGACGTCGACGCGCGCGTCGTGGCGACGACATCGCCGCCATTCGAATTCTCGTCCGCAACCGGCGCGCTCGGCGCCCGCGTGGTATCGAGCATCGACGGCGAGCCGCTCGCACACGCGCGCCTCCAGCTCACTGCGAGTCGGCCGGCACCGGAGTCGGAAGCGCACGACGCACGCGAGGGCTTCGTTCGCTTCGCGTACACGGACGTCAGCGGCCGCGCCGAGTTCCCGCTCGAACCCGGCCTCTCCGGAGAGCTGTCGGTCGTCGAGCCGTGGACGGACGCGCCACTCGCGAGCCGTGCTGTCGAGCCGCTCATGCCCGGCGAACGGCGCGAGCTCGTGTTCGAGCTCGACGAAGGCCGCACGTTCGGACGGGTCGTGCGCTGCGACGGCGCGACGCCGGTCGCAGGTGCACGCGTGCGCGCGCTCACGACGAACGGCGAGCCACGCCGATTCGAGCAAGATCCGCCGGAGTACGAGCTCGGTGCCACGGCCACCGATCTCGACGGACGGTTCGTGCTGCGCCATTCGATCGCGAGCGCACCGTTCTTGCGGATCGAAGCGGCCGGGCTCGGAAGCGTGCGTGCCACGCTCTCGCGCTCGCGCGGCACGGACTCCATGCCACTCGCGTTCTGCCTCGACGCCACGGCGACCTTGCGCGCGCGCGCCGTCGACACGCACGGCATGCCGCTCGTCGCACGGATCGAGGCGGTCGCGCAGAGCTCGCGAGCTCAGTCGCGACTGGAGCTCGCCTCCGAGCCGGACCTCGTCGACTCGCTCACGTGCCAGACGAACGCCGACGGCACGTGCGAACTCACCGGTATGCCTGCGAACTTGCTCGTGCGCGTGCGCGCTTCGTGGCGAGGCGAGGCCTCGCGCTCGGCCGACCGCTATCTCGCGCTGAAGCCGGGTGAGGTGCGCGAGCTGCGCTGGACGTTCGGCTCCGGCTGCCACATCGAAGGGCGCGTGCTCGACGCCGACGGACTACCGATCGAGTCGCGCGCCGTGATCCTGCAGCCGCGCGCGTCCCAGCACGCACACGTGCTGCACGGCAACTTCGGTACGGGCACGCTGGCCTCCACGGATGCCGATGGACGCTTCGCGTTCGAGCAGATCCCCGCCGGAGCGTGGTGGATCGGCGTCGCGCCGACGCGCGGGGCGGAGGAAATGATCGCACTGCCCGAGCCGATCGACGTCGCGCTGGACGATCGCACGCGCTCGGTGGACTTGCGTCTCGAGCGCGGCTTCTTCATCTCGGGGCGCGTGCTCGATCCATTCGGCGAGCCCGTGGACCAGCGCATGATCGAGGCGGATTCGGAGTCGGGTCGCTGCTCGGCCATCGCGCGATCGGACGAGCAAGGCAACTGGCGCGTCGGCCCGCTGCTCGCAGGCCGCTACCGGCTGAGCAGCGTCCGCCGCTGGCCATCCATGGGCGAGCGCGACGACCGTTCGACCGAGAAGTCGTTCGCGGCGGCGGAACCGATCACGATCTCGGCCGGAACGAGTGACGTCGTGCTGCGCCTGCGCACGCCCGGACGCATTCTCGGCGACGTGAGCGACGCGCGGACGGGTGTGGCGTGCGACGCGAGCGTCATGATCGTCGGACCGAACGCGAGCTCGACGGAGCGCGTCACGACTCGGGAGGGTCGATTCGAGATCCCTCTGCTCGCGCCCGGCGTGTACGACATCGTGGCGTCGACGGCGGACATGCGCACGGGCCGCGTGAGCGCCGTGCGCGTGACCGAGGGCGATGCTCCGCCCGAGATCTCGATCGAGGTCGAGCCCGGCGCCGTACTGCGCGTGCACTCCGAAGCGCCGCGCGAAGGCGGTTGGTGCACGGTGCTGCGCGGGAACGAGATCGTCGCATCGGGGGAATTGCCCGCGAATCAGGAGTACGTGTGCATCGTGCCGCCAGGAACGCTGACCGTGCGTCTCGAAGACGCGAGCGAACCGAAACCGCTCGAGCAGAGCCTCGACGTGCGCGCCGGCGCGCAGGCCTTCGTCCACTTCAGCGCTGAGCGGTGAGCGCGACGCTCTCAGCTCGCGTGCAGCGCGACGAGCTTCTCGACGCGCGGACCACGCTCGCGATCGCTGACGGCGAACTCGGCTTCGCCGCGCAACGTCACGCCGGCGAACGATCCGTCGAGGCCGAGCACGTAGAAATGGAGCCCGAACGCGGGCAGCCCATGCTCGTCGACGAGATCGGGTTGATAGCGCGCTTGCCGTTGCGTTTGCCGCGTGACGCGACGCAGCACTTCGAGTCCGGCTTCGAGCGGCGGCAGGCCGCTGCGCAACAGCTCGACGATCGCGAAGCTGCCGTTCGCGAGCACGCACGCTTCGCCGCGGCCCGTCGCGCCCGCGCTGCCTGCTTCTTGATCGCAGTACAGCCCCGCGCCGACGATCGCCGAATCGCCGACGCGCCCGGAAATCTTCCAGGCCAGACCGGATGTCGTCGTCGTGCACGCGATGGCGCCGCTCGGCGCGAGGGCCGAGCAGTGGATCGTGCCCGTTTGGCGGTGCGGATCGCGCACGCGCCGCGCGACCGCCGCGCTCGCCGGCGGCGGATACGAGAGCTTCGGCGGCGGCGGCAAGTGATCGTCGACGCGTTTCGGATCGTTCTTCCACTGCATCCACTTCGCGCGCGATGCGGGCGTCAGCAGGTCGACGTGCGCGTGGCCGTTCGCGCGCGCGAACTCGTACGCGTCGCGCCCGACGAGCAAGCAGTGGTCGGTGCGCTCGAGCACGAGCCGCGCGACCTCGGACGGGTGCAGGATGTTCTCGATGCACGCGACCGCGCCCGACTTGTGCCGCGGTCCGTACATGCACGCCGCGTCGAGCTGCACGACACCTTGGTCGTTCGGCAAGCCGCCGAGGCCGACGCTGTCGTCGTTCGGATCGGCCTCGGCGACCTTCACGACGTCGATCGCGACATCGAGCGGATCCGCGCCGGTGAGCAACGCGTCGTAGTAGAGCTGCATGCCCGCGAGCGCGTTCCGGCTTCCGACGAGCACGGCCGCACCGCTGGCTCGGCGTGCGTCGCTCGTGCGCGCGCGCTCGGTCGCGCACGCGAACGCGGCCGGCACTGCCAGCGAAGCGCCGAGGAAAGCGCGGCGCGAGACATCGGATCGCAACGGAAGGATCGGCTTCGTCATGGAGTCTTCTCCGGCAGAGAAACGTTGAGGCAGAGCGCGCGCAGCCAACGCCGCGCGGCGTCGAAGTGCGCGCGCCACTGTGTCGCGAGCGCCTCGTCCTTCGCCGCGGCGCACGCGGACAGGCGCAGCCCGCGTTCGATGCGCAGCGATTCGAGATAACGCGTGAGGTCGGCGGGCACGGGATCGGCGAGCGCCCACGCAGCCGACAGGATCGCGGCGCCCGTCCGCGCCATCTCCTGCGCGTCGACGTGCTCCATCCGATCGAGGCTCGTGTGGTAGCCGAAGTCGGTGAAGTGCCAGAGCAGGATGGCCGGCACGCCGTGCGCGAGGAATACGTCGTGGTCGCTGCCGCCTTCGTACGGATGCTCGCCGGTCTCCCAGTGATCGCAGAACGCTGCCACGTCGGCGACGGCGCAACGCGCGACGATGGAGAGCCCGCCTTCACTCGCCTTCGCATCCGACGCGCCGCCCTCGGCCCACGCCGTGCGCTCGTCGGGCGGCAACATGCGCGTCAGCGCCGGATCGGGCGCGCGCTCGAGGAGCAGGATCGCGCCGGTCGCTTCACGCGACTCGCCCGCCATGTCGCACGAGATCGCGGCGACCGCGCGGCGGTTCGAGCGCTCGAGCCACGTGCGGCTCTGGTCGTGCTCGTCGCCGAATACGAACGCGAGGCTGCGCGCCGGAGCGGCGAGTCGTCCGGACGCGAGCAGCCGCGCCGACGCACGCGCGCCTTCGACCATCGCCGCGACACCGCTCGCGTTGTCACACGCGCCCGGCTCCTGCAAGTGCGCGGGGATCACGACGGCTTCGTCCGGCCGCGTCGCGCCGACGATCGTCGCGATGAGCGTGCGCAGCGGCCGGTCGGCGAACGTCACCTCCGCTCGCAACGCGATGCGCGCCGCACCCGCACGTGCGAGCGCGGCGATGCGCTCGTACGAGCGCGGCGAGATCTGCGCGACGGGCAGCGGGCTCGTGCCGCGCAACGAGACGTACTGGATCGCATCGAGGTGACGATCCTTGCCACTCGGATCGACGTTGAACGACGCGAGCGACGCGGAGAGCACGGCGACGGCGCCCGCCGCGCGCACGCGGTCGAGATCGAGGCTGCGCAGCGGATCGCGCGTCACGAGCACGCTGCCGGGGACGACGCGCGCAGCCTCGAGCACGACCGGACCCTCGACGTCGGCGCTCGGCGCGCCGCTCGGCAGCAGCGTGCGGTCGCGATCGGCCGGCGCGTCGAAGCGGTGCAGTGTCTCGGCCGTGCTCGCGCCGGAGAGCACGATCTCGCCGCGCCGCGGCGTCCACGCCGGGTGCTTCGGCGTCTCCTCGATCACCTCGAGCGCGAAGCGCGGATCGGTGCCGAAGCCGGCCGAGCGCAGCTCGTCGAGCGCGCGATCGAACGCCGCGTCGTAGCCCTCGTTCGCGGGCTCGCGGTAGAAACCGTCGACGAACGCCGCGACGCCGAGCGCGCGCGGTGCGTCGAACTCCTCGAGGAGCAGACGCGCGAAACGCGCTGGACCGCTCGTCCCCGCGGCGACGGCGGGTCCGCGATGTCCGGTGACCGCGTGCGCGACCGGCACGTTCTCGGGCAGAGTCGCTTCGTTCGCCCAGCGCAGGATCTGCGCGTCGGACGGATTCGCGCGGCACGCGGCGAGCGCGCCGAGCACGAGCCAAGCCGCCTTCGTCATCGGCCGGGCATGGAGCTGCCGCTCGTGCGTGCGCATCGGCTGGCTCAGCCGGCGACGTACTTGTCGATCAAGAGCCCGAGGCGCGTGCGGATTTCCGGGGTGATGTGCTCGCGCGCCGTGAGGATGGCGTGCGCGAGCGCGCGGCCGCACGCACAGCCGCGCGCCTGCGCGAGCGCGGGCACGGCCGCGACGATCAGCTTGCGCGCGCGCTCCACGTTCGCGTGCATGACCGCGAGGATCGCGTCGATCGTCACGTCCTCGTGCGACTCGTGCCAGCAGTCGTAGTCCGTCGACATCGCGACCGTCGCGTAGCAGAGCTCCGCTTCGCGCGCGAGCTTGGCCTCCTGCAAATTCGTCATGCCGATCACGTCGACGCCCCACTGGCGGTAGATGCGCGATTCGGCGCGCGTCGAGAACAGCGGCCCCTCCATGTTCAGGTACGTGCCGCCGTCGTGCATCTTCAAGCCGAGCCCCCGGCCCGCCGCGAGCGCGGCGCGGCGCACTTCCGCGCACACCGGATCCGCGAACCCGACGTGCGCGACGAGGCCACCACCGAAGAACGTATCGATGCGGTGCCGCGTGCGATCGAAGAACTGATCGACGACGACGAAGTCGCCCGGAGCGACGTCCTCGCGCATCGAACCCACGGCCGAGATCGAGAGGATGCGCGTCACGCCGAGCTTCTTGAGCCCCCAGATGTTCGCGCGGAAGTTGATCTCGCTCGGCAAGATGCGGTGTCCGCGGCCGTGGCGCGGGAGGAACACCATGCGCACACCGTCGAGCGTGCCCGTCACGAACGCGTCGCTCGGCGCGCCGAACGGCGTCGAGATCTCGACCTCGCGCACGCCGGACAAGCCTTGAATGTCGTAGAGGCCCGAACCACCGATCACGCCGATCACCGGGGTTTCGATCATGGCGGCTGCGCTCATCCTGGGCTCCTTCGCGTCGGTCTCGGCGTCGACTTGCGCCCGCGCGGCGCGGGCCGTCGCGGACGCGGTGCGTCGTCGTCATTCGTCGTCTCGCGCTCGCGGCTCGGTCGCGCGTCGCGGTCCGAGTGCTCCGCTCGAATCGGGCGCATCGAGCTCGGCCGCGAGCGCCCCGTCGCCGCACGCACGCGCAGCAAGCGGTCGACGACGACCGTCGCGTACGCGCCGCGCGGCAGGTCGAACACGAGCTCGACGGCGTCCTGCACGCCCGTGCGCCGCAGCGGACGCATGCGCAGCGAGGCGGGATGCACGAGCAGCGCGCGGTCCTCGCCTTTCAATTGGAAGCCCGACACTCCGACGATGCGGTAGTCCGCGGGCGGAATCCCGTCGCGGTGCAACGCGGTCGTGAGGAGCTCGCGCTGCCGGACGTGCGTGACGTCCGTGAGCCGCGGTCCCGGCACGCGGAAGCTCCCGTTCATCGCGGGATCGATCGCCATCGCACCGCGCGCGAACAACAGCGGTCCCTCCGGCGCGTCGACGATGAGTCGCTCGTCGCGCGGCGTGATCTCGAAGAGGTAGTCGGCGACCGCGCGGTTCCACAGGTGCGACTGCCAGGCGTACAGGTGAATCAAGCGCAGACGCGAGCTCACGTAGCGGAACGCGCCGGCGAAGTCGTCCGCGTGGCGCGCCAAGTGCTCGAACACCGAATGGAACTCGCCGAACTTGCCGGCGATGTCGCGACACGTGCGCCAGTCGCCCCAACGCGAGCGCAGCGCGCGCTTGAACTGCCGATTGCGCTCGTTGTCCTGCTCCGACTTCGAGCACAGGAACGCCTTGAGCGCGATCTCGGGCCGACCCGCGGCGAGGTCGCGCGCGATCCAGCCCTGGTCGTAGCGCAGGTTTCCGAAGCGTTGCAGCCCGTAGTAGTTCGGCACGCCGTGCTGGCGCACCGCTTCGAGCGCGGGGACGAGACGGTCGAGCTCGTCGCGCGAGACGTCGCGCAGCACGATCTCGAACTCGTTGCCCGTGCTGTGCGCGCTCGTCAGCGGCTCGTCGGCGAAGCCCTCCGGCTCGATCTGGAGCTCCGGCGTGCGCCAGCGCAACGCGCGCCCCTTCGGCACGCTCATGAATTGCGTCGTGACACCCTGGCGGTCCTTGAGTCCCGCGATGCCGACTTCCGCAGCCGGGATCCCGAGCATCTCGGCCAGCGTCGCCGCGGCTTCGATCGACGTGCGCTTGCGCTTCGTGACGCGGAAGACGCGATACCGGCCGCGCGCACGCAGGTAGCCGTCGCCGAGCAGCTCACGCACACGGAAGTCGCCAGCGCGGTCCTTGATCTTCATGGTGCGCGCACCTTCGCGAGCTGTTTCAGGAGGCGCGCGAAGTCGCGCGGCAGCGGCGATTCGACCCGCGTGCGCGTTCCGTCGTCACGCGGGAAATCGATCGCGAGCGCGTGCAGGGTCAAGCGTTCGATCAACGGGGTCTCGAAGTGGCCCGGCTTCTTGCGGTACTGCGGCTTGATCTCCGACAGCGCGAGCGAGTTGCGGCGTCCGTACACCGCGTCGACGGCGAGCGGGAAACCGATCTCGCGCAAGTGGACGCGAATCTGGTGCGTTCGGCCGGTGCGCGGCTCACAGCGCAGAAGCGTGTAGCCGCGGAAGCGCTGCTCGATCGAGATGTCCGTCTGCGACGGCTTGCCGTGCCGCCGGTCCACTTGCATGTGGCCGCTCTTCCTCTCGTCGGGTCCGATCGGCAGATCGATCGTCTCGCGGTCGTCGTCCGCGAGCGGGTACTCGCCTTCCACGAGCGCGAGGTAGGTCTTGCGCACGTCGCCGGTCTCGAACGCGCCGCGCAAGCGCTTCTCCGCCTCGAGCGTCTTCGCGACGAGCATCACGCCGGTCGTGTCCTTGTCGAGCCGGTGCAGCAAGCGCGGACGGAACTGCAGAGCGGCGGACGGATCACGCGGGTCGAGCTCGCGGATGTCGGAGCGCTCGAGCGCGAGCTCGAGCAGCGCACCGGACACGCACGCTTTCTGCTTGGCCCAGCGTTCGGGATCCGACGCGAGGCCGGCCGGCTTGTCGATCGCGAGGACTTCATGGTCCTCGAACAGGATCGGCAACCCGACCTTCGGCGCGACGGGCGCGTCGGGCACGTCTTCGTTCTCGTCGAAGTCGATGATCAGCACCTGGTGCTGGCGCAGCCGCTGCGACGGTATGGCCGGACTGCCGTCGACGAGCACCCGGCCGTCGCGGACCTGACGGCGCAAGTAGCCCTTGTTGAGCAAGGGGAACGAGAGGCAAAGGAACTCGTCGAGCTCCATGCCGCTGCGTTCGGGTGGGATCGGAAGGTGGTAGCTCACGGTGCGCGCGCGGACGGCGAACAGAGTCGTCCGTGGCCGAGGATCGCGCGGCGCCGATCGACCCGAACGGCCGGCGCGAACCGACGCCTCTTGCACCGAATGACTTTCGCCACAGGTGGCCAGAATGCCGGTTGGACGGATCTCGCCGCAAGGGCGCGGTCAGCGCACGTCGGGCCGCAGCGCACCGACGTACGGCAGGTTGCGGTAGCGCCCGGCGTAGTCGAGGCCGTAGCCCACGACGAACAGGTCCTCGACCTCGAAGCAGCGGAAGTCGGGCTGGAACGGGACCGCGCGTCGCGCCGGCTTGTCGAGGAAGACGCACGTGCGCACTTCGCGCGCGCCGCGCTCTAGGAGCTCGTCGCGCACCCGCTGGAGCGTGCGGCCGGTGTCGAGGATGTCGTCGACGAGCAGGAGATTGCGGCCGTGGGTCTCGCTCTCGGCGGGAAAGAAGCCGAGCTCGAGCTGCCCCGATTCCGTGCGATCGCGGTAGCTCGACGCCGACACGAACGCGAGCTCGAGCGGTATCGGGATGCGCCGGATGAGATCCGACGCGAAGACGCACGAGCCCTTGAGGACCGACACGACCGTGAACTCACGGCCGCGATACGCGCGCGTCACGTCGTCGGCCACGCGATCGATGCGCGTGCGAATCTGCTCCTCGTCGAAGAGCACGCGCGCGATATCGTCGTGTAAGGACGGCGACTCGCCCTGCCGCCCGTGGTGAGAGTCATTCGACACGAAAGTCGTCCGTTCACGCCGGCTCGGCGTCGCACGATCCTCGCCGAATCTCGAGGATTCGCCTGCGGTCGTGCTCGCCCGTCGATGTACGGGGCCGACACGAACGGACGACTTTCGCGCTCGAAGCACTTTCACCACGGGCTGCTTGCTTCGCGGGGTCGCGCATGCGTGCTTCATCATTCCGCAGCGCGAGATGATTGCAAGCGCGCACGAGTTGTGAAAAAGCTCAGCGCTCTTGTTGCACTTCGACAGCACGCCTATAGTGTCAATCTCATCTGGGCGGCCGCGGATCCTCGAGATTCGACTCCAGTGGCAGCGAGCCCGAAATTAGTTTGGTGCGACGTCATCCGGGACGATGGCGTCGCAAATCGCGAACACTCTCTCATGGACACCATGGCGAAGCGGACTTACACCCGTCGCAGCGACGAAGATCGCATCTCCGAGCTCACTTCGAAGCTCGAACGGATCAAAGCGCGACTCGAAGAAAAGCAACGCAAGGACTCGCCCGTTCTGCGCGAAGCGGCAAAAGTGCAGCGCGTGCTGCGCCGATTCGCGCAGCTCGCCGTGGATCACGGCCGCGAGGACCTGGCGAACTCGACGCAGGCCTTCGCCGCGGGACTCGAACGCGCGCTGAGTTCCGATTCCGAGGTGACGTCGCGCCGCCGCACACGCTCCTCGGAAGTCGCTTGAGCGATCCCCCGGCGCGCGACCCGGCGCCGCAGATCGAAGTTCTGTCGTCCGAGAAGATCTACTCTGGACGCATCTTCGATCTCGTGCGCGCAGCGATCCGGCTGCCGTCCGGATTGAAGCAAGACGTCACGTGGGTGGACCATCCGGGCGCCGTGTCGATCGCGGCGCTCGACGAGCACGGACGCATGCTGCTCGTACGCCAATACCGGCACGCGGTGGGCGATTGGCTGATCGAGATCCCCGCCGGTCGCATCGAGCTCGGCGAAGACCGACTCGCGGCCGCGCGGCGCGAGTTGGAAGAGGAGACCGGGCATCGCGCGCAGCGTTGGCGCCTACTGCGCGAGTTCTACGCCGCGCCGGGCTTCTGCAGCGAGCTCATGTCGATCTACGAAGCGCGCGAGCTTTCGATCGCCGGACCGAGCGCGCGTGCGTGCGACCACGACGAAGAGCTCGAGTTGCTCCGGATGACGCCGCGAGAAGTGCTCGCCGCGCCGATCTGCGACGCGAAGACGCTGGTCGCCGCGGCGCTCTTGTCGAGTTGATGGATGCGCGCGCATGCGCCGCGATCGTCAGCGCACGGCGATATCCACGAGGTAGTCGAATCCGCCTTGTCCGGCCGCGATCCGGCCGTGCGCGTCGAGCGCGACCACGCCGCCGGCCGTGGCGACGAACCACTCGCCCCCGCGCGCTCCCGCCGCTGCTTCGACGACGGCCGGCGAATGGACGAGCGCGACCGTCGACACGACACGGCCGCGTTCGTCGAGCTGTCGCGTGCGCGCCGGCTCGTACGTCCGGACTCCTCCGGCAAGCGACGCCGCGACCGAATGCGCTGCGCCCACATCGAACGGACCGGCGACGCGCTCACCCGCGGCATCGACGCACGCGAGCTCGGTCGTCGCCGCGGTCGCCAAGATCCAGACGGAACCGTCGCGAGCCGCCGGCGCGAGATCGTGGATCGAGCCGGCCACGCGCAGCTCGCGGACGACGCGGCGCGTGCTCGCCGTGATCCAGCGAACTCGGCCGTCGTCGGCCCCAACGACGGCGCACTCGGCGCCGAGCGCCGCGAGCGTGCCGAAACTCGCATCGAGCTCGCTCACCTCGGTGCGCGCTCCGTCCGCGGCGATGAATTCGAGACGCCGGGAACCGCGCGCGTGCCGCGCGGGCACGGACAGCACCCATGCGCCGCCATCGACCGGAGCGACGGCGATCGGCGCGCGCACCGCGATCGAGCTCAGCACGAAGAGCTCGCGATCGAGGACCACCACGCGATCACCGTCGCGGTCGGCGAGCCACACCGCCGCAGCGCCGAGTTCCGGAGGCGCGGGTGCGCCGAAGAGCACGACGTCGGCCAGGAGCACCGCCGCGGCCCCGCAACCCAGCGCGGAAAGCGCTGCCCACGCGCGGTCTTTTCCTTTAGCGATCACGCGCTGAAAAGACCACGCGCGTGCGGCGCGGTTGCACGCGGCACGCGCAGAATCGCGCGCGCCCGGTGCGTCTCTCTCTAAGGCCCCGTTTCAGAATGGAGCGTGCCGTCGTCCGCCGTCCAGCGCACCTTGCCTGCGGGCGAGAATCCGGCTCCGCGTGCTTCCTTGTTCCGCTCGCGGCGGCACGTCCACCACAGCAAGCCGAGGAAGCCGAACAGCACGCTGAACACCATTGCGATCATGAAGAGCACGCTGGTGTTGATGCCCATGGCGAGGTTGTGCCCGTCCGACCGGACGGCGTTCTTGCACATCTCTCAGCCGTAGCCGGACGGCGCGAGCGCATTCGCGAGCAGCACGACGACGGCTCCGCGCACGACGAGCTTCCGGAGCGACTGCCGCATGAGCGCAGAGTCTCCGCGATGCGCGCGCGGCCGGCAAGTCGATCGCCCCGCGTCGCCTCGATCGCTGCGCGAACACTGCTCGAACGCTGGTGGCGGTCACGAGTCGGTAAGCGCACGCTCCAAGACGTCGCCATGGGCGCAGGGCGGGCGAGCCGACGAGCCGTGCGCCGGGATGCCGATCTCTTACCGCGTGCTCGGGCCGTCGAGCGTTGCTCGACCACTATGCTGAGGAGCGTTCGAGCAACCCGAGGACTTCGACATGCACACGACCCGCCGTCAGCTCCTGCGCCAAGCCGCCGCAACATCCGCCGCACTCGCGCTCGCCACGCGTGCCCGCGCGTTCCGCGCAGCGGCGCGTCCACCCGCGCCGCTCTCGATCCTCATCCTCGGCGGCACGAAGTTCATCGGCCCGCAAGTCGTCGAATACGGCCAGAAGCGCGGCCACACGCTGACGCTCTTCAACCGCGGCAAGACGAATCCGGAGATGTTCCCCGACGTCGAGAAGTTGCGCGGCGATCGCGACGGCGACTTCTCCGCGCTGAAGGATCGCAAGTGGGACTGCGTGATCGACACGTCGGGGCACTTCCTGCACCAGGTCGAAGGCCCCGCCGAGCTGCTCGCGCCGAACGTCAAGCAGTACGTCTACATCTCGTCGTGCTCGGTGTACGCCCGCACCGACCAAGCGAACATGGACGAGTCCGCGGAGCTCTTGCGCCTCGCCGATCCGAGCGTGAAGGACATGGGCAAGAACTACGAGCACTTCGGCGGACTGAAGGTCGTGTGCGAGGAGGCCGCCGAGGCGGCGTTCCCGAAGCGCACGACGATCGTGCGCCCGGGTTTGATCGTCGGTCCGGCCGACGGATCCGATCGGTTCACGTACTGGCCGGTGCGTGTCGCGCGCGGCGGCGAGGTGCTCGCGCCGGGCTCGTCGAGCGATCCGATCCAGATCATCGACGTGCGCGACCTCGGCGAGTGGCTCGTCCGCATCGCCGAAGGCAACGTGATCGGCACGTTCAACGCGGTCGGCCCCGAGCGCGAGCTCACGATGGGCGCGCTGCTCGAAGCCTGCAAGGAGACGAGCGGCAGCGACGCGCGCTTCACGTGGGCCGACGCCGAGTTCCTCGCCGAGCAAGGCGTCGCGGCCTGGCGCGACATGCCGGCGTGGGTGCCGTCGACCGGTGAGACCGCGGGCTTCGGCCGGCGCAGCAACGCAAGGGCGGTCCGGGCAGGCTTGACGTTCCGCCCGATCCGCGCGACGTGCAAAGACACGCTCGCGTGGTATCGGACGCAGCCGAAGGAGCGCCAGGACGCGCTGCGCGCCGGGCTCGCCGCGACGCGCGAAGCGGAAGTGCTGAAGCGCTGGCACGAGCTGCGCGGCTGAGCGCGCGTCCGTCGCCCTCGGCGCCGCGTGCTCTGTCGCGATGCATGCCGCAGACGCGCCCGCGTCGGCGCTGCTGCATGGGCCGAGCGAGCGCGAATGCGCCTTGCACGCATGCGTGCAGATCTTGCGAGAAGCCCGGGTTTCCCGCCGCGGAACCCCCAAGAACCCGCAGCGAAGGAATGGCTTGGAACTTGCTCTCGCGGGCCGGCGAGTGGAGGAGCCCCTGATCGCGGAGCGGTCCTTTCCACGCCGATCCATGATCCGAAGCGACAATCGATCGAGGCTGGAAGACTTGCGCGAGCAGTTCGCCGTGCTGCGCGAGCTGTGCCGCCAAAAGTCGGACGAGATTCCCGACTTGCTGCCGTTCGCGCTCGAAGACCTGTTGCGCTCCGTGTCACAGCTCGACGTCCGCGCGCGCGCCACGCGTGCCGACACGGCGACGAGCCCGTCCGCGCGCAATAGGCTGCCGAAGCGCGAGCAACGCCTGCGCTCGGTGCTCGACCGCGCGCCGATGATGGTCCGCATCGTCGACGCGAACATGCGTCCGCGCTGGAGCAATGCGTCGTGGCGCAACTTGCGCGGTCCGAAGCGCGAGCGGACGGCCGAGGCGTGGATGGCGGAGATCCACCCCGACGATCGCGTGCGCTGTGCACGCGAGTGGGGTCAGGCAGCCGACCTGCAGCGTCCGTTCCGCGTCGAGTACCGCGTGCTGCGTGCGAACGGGAGTTCCGTGTGGGTGCTGGAACTCGGCACTCCGCAGCTCGGGTCGACGGGGGTGCTCAACGGCTATCTCGCGACCGCGATCGAGATCACGGAGCGGCGCTCGACGGAGAAGCGCCTCCACCTCCAATATGAATCGGCGCGCATCCTGTCGGAGGCCGCCACGCTCGAAGACGCGGCGCCCGCGATGCTGCGCGCGCTGTGCGACGGACTCGATGCGCGCATCACATGCTTGTGGCCGGCGGGCGCCTCCACGCCGTTCGTGCACGACGTCGCGCCGGGCGGCGCGCCGCTGCGCACGGACGCCGATCTGCGCCGCGAGGTCGAGCAGCGTGCGCTGCACAACCTACTGAACGTGTCGCTCGTCGTGCGTGGCAAGGTGCGCGGCGTGCTCGCGGCGTACGGCGACGAGCCGCACGCGGTCGACGAAGCGCTCGGACGCGCGTTGAGCGCCCAGTTCGCGCAGTTCCTCGCGCGCACCGACGCCGAGGCGAGTGTACGCGCGCTCGCGAGCGCGCCCACGGCCTCGATCGCGGCGTACGAAGCACGCTTGCACGCGCTCGCGTCCGATCTCCTCGTGGCGGAGGAGCGCGCGCGCAAGCAGCTCGCATGCGATCTGCACGACGGCTTGAGCCAGACGATCGCGCTCGCACGTATGAAGCTGTGCGTGTTGCGCCGCCGCAGCGCGGAGCATGTCGACGGATCGCTGCTCACTTCGCTCGGAGAACTCGAGCAGTTGATCGACTGCGCGAATCGCTCCGCGCGTTCGCTCACGTTCGAGCTCTGTCCGCCGGCGCTGCACGAATCGGGTCTCGCGTCGGCGCTGAGTGGCCTCGTCGAGAGCATCCAAGCGCGCTACGGCATCGCGATCGCGCTCGAAGTCGAACGCGCGCCCGCGATCGTGGACGACCAGATCCGCGTGATCTTCTTCCGCGCGATCCGCGAGCTCCTGATCAATGCCGCCAAGCACGCGGGCGCTCGCAGTGTGCGCGTGCGTCTGGCCAGTGACGGCGAGCTCGTCTGCGCCGCCGTGGAGGACGACGGCGTCGGCATGAAACGTGAGAGCAGCACGGGCTGCGGCTCGGGCTTGTTCAGCATTCGCGAACGGCTCGATCACGTCGGCGGCAGCATGTGCGTCGACTCCGCGCCAGGACGAGGAACCAAGATTCAGCTGCGAGCGCCTTCCGCTCGCACTGCGAAAGCTGGGTGAACGCATGAACATTCGAGTGTTGCTGGTCGACGATCATCAGATGATGCGCGAGGGTCTGCGCGCGCTGCTCGACCGCGAGCAAGGCGTGGAGGTCGTCGGCGAAGCGAGCGACGGGCGTGCCGCGCTCAAGCTCGCCCGCACGCTCGCGCCGGATGTCGTGGTGATGGACATCGGCATGGACGAGATGAACGGCATCGAGGCCACCCGCTGCATCAAGGGCGAGCTGGATCGAACCCGCGTCGTCGCGCTGTCGGCGCATTCCGACAAGTCGTACGTGCACCACATGCTGAAGGCGGGCGCGTCCGGGTACGTGCTCAAGTCGGCCGCGCACGACGAGCTCATCCGCGCGGTGCGCGCAGCCAGCGCCGGCAAGACGTACCTGAGCCCGGAGATCGCCGGTCCGGTCATCGAGCGCTCGACGCATCCCGAAACACCGCCGGAACCGTCGGCCTACTCGATGCTCGGCTCACGCGAACGCGAGGTGCTGCAGCTCATCGCGGAGGGCCGCACGTCGGCGGAGACGGCCAAACGCATGCACATCTCGGTGAAGACCGTCGAGACGCATCGTCGCAACATCAGCCAGAAGCTCGGCATCCACGGCACCGCGGAGCTGACGAAGTACGCGATCCGCGAAGGTCTGACCTCACTCGAGAGCTGATCCGCGCGTGCTCGTTTCGCTCCGCGAGCGAGCATCTCTCTCGGCACTTCCGGCGCGAGCAGCGTCGGCGCGTTCGGAGCAAGACGTTGCATCGAGATCGACCGCAGCGGAAGCAATCAATCAGCGAGCAACAGTTTCGATCTCACGTCGCCTCCTTGCACTGTGGAGTTCGACGGCCGCAGCAAGAAGTGCGCTGTGCCCGTGCCCACTCCTGGCGTGTGAGCTCGGCACACTGGATGCGTTGAAAATTCGACCTCCAAGAGTGTCGCGGCGTCGCGACAGAGTTATGGTCCCCCGTATTGGGGGGCTACCTATGTTTGGGTAGCCAGAGCGCGTCATGCGTCTCCGAAGTCGATCGACTTGCGGAGACGCGGTGATTCTGGAGCAGGCCAATTTGGCGATCTACCCGCATCTCCGCTCGGTGGCTGCGCGCTGCGCGAGCATTCTCGCATGCGCCCTGCTCGCGTCGTCGAGCGCACTGCACGCGCTCCGCGTCGTCGACCGCGCGCGTCACGGGCCAGGGATCGACGACGCGGGCTGGACGTCGATCGACGCGAGCGCGGATACGCGGCGGGTGTACGTGAGCGCGAGCGCTGGCGACGACGACGCGAGCGGTCTTTCACCGAGCGCGCCGAAGCGCACGATCGCCGCGGGCAAGGCGCTGTTGCGCCACGGCTTTCCCGATTGGTTGCTCTTGCGACGCGGCGACACGTGGCACGAGAGCCTCGGACAATGGAAGAAGTCCGGACGCTCCGCCGAAGAGCCGATGCTCGTCATGTCGTACGGCGACGCACCCGCGCGTCCGCTCTTGATGACCGGCAGCGGCA
>JBJXHG010000165.1:0-53928 GCA_046160865.1 Planctomycetota bacterium
ACCGCAGGCGAATCCTCGCGATTCGCCGAGGATCGCGCGACGCCGCGCCGGTCCGAACGGGCCACTTTCGCGCCGAATGACTTTCGCCACGGGCTGCCAGCCCGCATCTCTCACCACGTCCGTCGCGAGGTCGTGCCAACTCGTGCGGAGCAAGGCGTTGCATCGGAATCGACCGCAGCTGACCTGTGAGGTCAGCGAGGATCGATTCCGATCCAACAACGCCGCTCCGAGCGAGTTGGCGCGGCCGCAGCCGGACGTGGTGAGAAATGCGGGCTAGCGGACGCAGGAGGGCAACGGACATGGGCGGTTCTCCGTGGGGGCCGACGCGCGAGTCGCGCGCGGACGAACAACGTCGGAAGCGCGCGCGCAAAGTGCAATCGCCGTGTCGAAAGAGCTGTGTCGGAGCGGCGGTCGACCGGGCTTCGTCAGCGGTAGAGCTGACGCTGGTACAGGTCTTCCGTGACGTGCAAGAGCGCCAAGCCGTCGAGCTCGAGCTCGCGATTCGACGGCGCACGCTTCAAGCGGCTGTCGACGACGTCGAACGTCTCGGGCTTGCGGTTCGGACGCAGCACCGCGACCTGATCGCCGCGACGGAAGCCGTACGTGTCGTTGAACTGCATCATCACGAAGCGCTCGCGTGGCTCGAAGTCGATCGGGTTGCCGAGGATCGGGTATTCGAGCGTGAGGCCGAGCTCTCCGAGCGCCGTCGCGAGCACATCGGGCTGCGAGCACAGCTCGTCATGACGACGCGCCTCCACGCCTTTGCCGACGATGAGCCCGGGGATGTGGAAGCCGTTGACGGGCACCGCATCGTCGCCGTAGACGCGCACGTTGTGGTCGGCGACGACGACGAAGATCGTGTGGTCGTAGTACGCCTCGTTGCGCGCTGCATCGAAGAAACGCCCGACCGAGAAATCGGCGTAGCGGATCGCGTTCTCGACCGACGCGCGCGGCACGCCGGCCACCCACTCGATCCGGTCGTCGGGCAACTCGAACGGCGTGTGATTCGACGACGTGAACACGACCGACGCGAAAGGACGCCCGTTCGCGTGCTGCTCGCGAAAGACCTCGTTCGCCTTGCCGAGCAGGTCCTCGTCGCTGACGCCCCACGAGCTCCGGAACGCCCGCGCATCGAAATCACGCTCTTCGATCACGCGATCGAAGCCGTTGCCGAGGTACCAGCCGCGCATGTTGTCGAAGCGCGCTTCGCCCCCGTAGATGAAGCTCGTCTGGTAGCCGTGCGGCTCGAGCAGCGACGCGAGCGAGAAGAAGCCCGACTGCGACTTCGGACGCTTGAGCACGCCGTCGCCGAGCAGCGGTTGGAAGCCGGCGCTCATCGCGGACAGCCCGCGGATGCTGCGCGTGCCGTTCGAGTAGAGCTGCGTGAACGCGAGCCCTTCTCCCGCGAGCGCATCGATGTGCGGCGTGAGACTCCGCTCGTCGCCGAGGTAGCCGACGAACTGGGCACCCATGCTCTCTTGCACGACGATCACCAAGTTGCGCGGGCGCTCGGTGACGACGCGTGCGGGCACGACGCGCTGGAACGGCCGCGCGAGGTCCACGGGCATTCCGAGAAGCGCATGTGTGCGGCGATAGGCCTCGTCCATCGCGAGCCGGCCGTACGCGCGCGCGAGTCGCTCGTCGTCCTGGCGACCGCGATAGGCCTCGTACGCGACGCTGAACACCGAGTTCTTCGCGATCTCGCCCGCGACTCGATTGTTCGAGTAGCACGCATCGGACAGGTTCGCAGGTCGGTGTCCGAGCGACGAGCGGATGCCGAGGAACAGCAACGCGGCGGCCGGCAGGAACCACGCCGCGCGCCGCGGCCAGGGTCGCGCGAGCAGGGCGCCGAAACCCGCGAACGCGCGCATGCGGTAGTAGCCGTACGCGATCGCGGACGCCGCGAGCAACTGTAGCGCGAGCTCGAGCTTGTGATCCTTCCACAGCATCGCGCTCACTTCGCGCGGGTACTCGACATACGCGGTGAACAGGAAGTTCGGACGCGCGTCGTACTGGGCGAAGAAGGGAAACGTCGCGATCTCGACGAACACGAGCACGAGCAATGCCGCGAGCACGAAGCCGCGTGTCGCCGGAACGACGACGCGCCGCCATGCGCTCGGCGAGAGACACAGCGCGATGCACGGCAGCGCGAGCAGATAGCCGAACGCGATCGTGTCCATGCGCAGGCCGTGCACGAAAGCCATCCAGCGCTCGGCCGGCGGAATGTCGCCCAGGCGCTCGCTCAGCCAGAGGTACATCCCCGCGCGGCCGAGCGTCGTGACGCACGCGAACAGCGCGTACACGCGCAGCAAGGCGGTGAGAACGTGACCCGAGCCGGCGCGCAACGCTGCGGGTGCCGGGGACTCGACCGACGCCAGCGCCTCGACGACTCGGGGGTGGCGCGAGCGTGCGTCGCGCGTTCGTTGCAGTTCCGCCGGAAACGGACTGAGTCCGCACCTCTCACCAAGTCCGTCCTGAGGTCGCGCCAGCGCGCTCGAATCAAGCGCGCGTGGGCGCAACCGCAGCCGGATGTGGTGAGAGATACGGGTAAGCACCGACACGGACCATGGCCTATCGCGCGACGACGTGGAAGCCCTGCTCATGACCCGATAACGAATGACCAGCCCGTGGCGAAAATGTTTCGAGCGCGAAGGCCGCCCGTTCGAGTCGGAACGCGAGGCGCGCGACGCCAGCTTGGATCGATGCCGCGACTGCCGCACGAGTTGACGGTGGAGGTCTCGACGATCGCCGACCCGCGGGCGAGCCCGCATTTCCTGTCTGCAGCCGTCCGAGCGGCCACGAACCGTCCATGGGAGCCCTGTATTGCGTCCGCGCGCGCACTCGCCGTCGGCGGGCCGTGACAGGCGGGTCGATCCTGGGCACACTCGGCGGTCGATTGGCGGCCCACGAGTTCCGCGGCAGGAGAGCGGCAGATGGCGTCCCGACGCAGGCCGCTTCGTCTGCGTACGCGACCGACCTCGCTCTCGCTCGTGACGCGGTCGCCGGTCGGAACGGTGCCCGCCGCGAGTTCGCGCTGCGCATGCAATGCGTGCCGCGCTTCCTGTTCACGATCAACACGCGCCTCGGTCGCGCGTTCAGCGACACCGAGCTCGAAGACCTGACGCAGGAGACGCTGGTCGAGATCTGGCGACGGCTCGAGAGCTTCGCTGGCTACGCGACGCTGGAGACCTGGGCCTACCGTTTCTGCCAGCAGGTGCTGTCCAGCCGGCTGCGGACGAACCGGCGCAGACCGCCGAGCGTCGAGCTCGATACCACGGCGCACGAGGCGGACGGCGCGCGCTCGAGCCTCGACTACGAGCAGCTGTACGCCGCGCTCGACCGGCTCGACGCGGAAGCGGCGGCGATCGTGCGACAGCACCACTTCGATCAACTGACGTTCGAGGAGATCGGCATCCGGATCTCGCGGCCCGCAAGCACGACGAAGGTCGTCTACCAGCGCGCGATGGCGCGCTTGCGCGAGATCCTGGGTCCGATCCGAAGGGAGAGCGGACTGTGAGCGACGACAAGCGAGAGCGAGAGGGTGCCGAGCCGGACGATCTCGTCCGATTGCTCGACGAGGCCGCGGCCGTCGAGGCCGCCGAGCGACGCGAATCCGACGCGGTCACGAACGCGCCGGGCGCGCGCGACGTCGAGCGCATCTTGCGTGAGCAGTGGGACCGCGCGCCCGCCAAGCGAGCGCGCTGGACGCGTCCACGGATCCTCGGCGCGTGCGTTGCCGCCGCCGTCGTGATCGTGTGCGTGGTGATTTGGAGCCGCGCGCCCGAAGACGACCGCCCGAGTGGTCAGTACCTCGGCGACGATCGCTTCGAGGTCACGAGCCCGACCGGCGTCGTGCGCGAGTGGCCGAAGACGATCCACTGGAACGCCGACCCGCTCGCTCGCGAGTACGCGGTGGACATCCTCGATGATGAGAGCGGGCGCGTGCTCGTCGACCTCGGCCGTACAATCGCGACGGAGATCGAGTTCCCAACCCAGGAATCCGTCGCATGGCCGTCGTTGATCGAGATTCGCGTGAAGGCGTGGAGGAAGGACGGCACGCAGGGCTCGACGAGCAAGCGTGTCGAGCTCGTGAAGTAGGACGGAGCGCGCGCGCGGGGTGCCGAATCGTTGCGTGCGCGCTCGTGCTCGGCGCGCTGGCGAGCCTTGGACGTGCCCTCGTGCACGAGACGGCGCCGGCAGCAACGACCGAGCGCATGGTGGGCGAGGTGCGCGCGCTCACGCAGGAGGCAGCGCCTGCGGCGACGACCGAACGCGAGGAGCGCATCCGCCAGTACCAGCTCATGCTCGACGCGATCCAGCGCGGGGACGAGCTGTGGAAAGCCGGCGATTTCGCCGGGCAGATCAAGACCTTCGAGGACGCGGCGGCAGAGCTCTCGGAGCCGTCCTACAAGAACACGATTCTCTTGCGCCTCGCCAACGTGCTGCGGAATCGAGGCCGCAGCGTCAGCGCACGCGACGTGCTCCGCGAGGCCGAAGCGGTGCTGATGCGCGACGCGCAGGGTGTGCCGATGGACGGTCAACAGCTGCGAACTCTGTGCTACATGCGCGGCGTCGAAGCCCAGATCTACGTCGACTGGGGTTTGATCGACATCGCGTATGCGAAGGTCGAGGAGCTGCAGTCCCTGCTCGCGAAGCTTGCCGAATCGAAGTTGCCGATGGACGCCGAGCTCATTCAGTTCAATTGGGCCACGGCACTCGTGCTCTCTGCGATGAAGGACTCCATAGGTCTCCAGCGGCACGTCGCGTCCGCGCTCGGGCACGAGATGTACGCGGACTATCCACACGAGGCCGGCATGTTGCACGAGCGCCTCGGCCTCACGTTCAGGGAACAGGCGCGCACCATGCCCGCGTACGCTGCTCGGGCGCGCGCAGAGCTCGAGCTCACGCTCTCCAAGCCGTTCCAGCTGGCGGACTCGCAGCGCATCGCACCCGAGCTCGCGCTCGCGGAGCTCGCGCTGCGAGCGTCGGACCTGCAAACGGCCCAAGCCTGGTTCGACAAGGCGACTGAACACATCGGCAAGCCGTCGGAGCGCGCGCGGCACCCTCGTGGAGCTGCTTGGGCCGCGAGCGCGGCGCGACTCGTGCACGAGCGCAAGACACCGCCGGCCGATCGAGCCGAGCTCGAAGCGGCGCGCACGATGCTCGAAGGAACGCTGCACGCGCGGCTGGAATCGTGGCGGTCGTTGGAGCTCCGCTCGGGCGGCTACGGCTTCCTGCTCTATCCCGACGAACGCTCGATGATCAGCGAGCTCATGCGGCTCGACCTCGTGCTCGAACCCGGTCGCATGGGAGTGGAGCGCGCGCTCGGCCGCGTGATCGCGACGGGAGAGGTCGGCACGCTCGCGCGCGCGCTGGGAGCGAAGGACACGTCGCTCGCGCGCGCGCGCTCCGCGATCCTCGGCAACCAGGCCGATCATCTGCTGCTGTGCTACTTCCGCGCGCCGGATCAGTCCCATCTCTTCGTCGTCGGAACGGACACGGCCGAGCATTTCCCGCTCGCGGGGGCGGATTTCATCGAGGAGAAGCGTGTCGCCGCAGTCGACGCACTGCAGCGGCCCGCGGAATCGGAACTTTCTGTCAAACGATTGGCAGAGCGCAACCGCGTGATCGCGGCGCTCGGCGCGATGCTGCTGCCTCGCGAGTCGCGGCCGCTGCTCGAGAAGGCCTCGCGCCTGACCGTCGTTGGGCTCGATCTGTTCGACACGGTGCCGTTCGAAGCACTGCCGTGGTCGGACGAAGCCACGCTGGGCGCGTCGAAGGCGATCGCACATCTGCCCTCCTTGGCCGCGGGACTCGTGCTCGCCGAACGCGCGGGCAACGAGCCCGCTGCACGAACCGGTGATACCGAGGGCGGCGTCCTGCTGCTCGCGGTGCCGACGTCGAGCAAGCTCGACGTTCCGATGGCGAGCCTCGAGCGCATCCTCGCTCCCTATCCGAAGCGCTGTCGCGCGCTCGTCACCGGAGCGCATGCAAGTCGCGAGCGCCTCACGAAGGATGCACCGGCTGCGCGCGTGATCCATATCTTGAGCCACGGCAGATACGAGCTGAGTCGCGAGCGTGCCGCCACGATCCTGCTCGATGCGCCGGGGCAATCCGGCGGTGCGCTCTTCGGCGCCGACGAGATCGAGCGCGTCGATGCTGCGCCGCTCGTCGTGCTCACCGCTTGCGGCGCAGGTCGCGCTCCGACTCGACGCGGAGATGGCGGAGCCGCGGACTTGGCGGGCGCCTTCTTCCTCGCCGGCAAGCGAGCGCGGTGCGTCGCGCTCAGCGCGTTCGATCTCGACGTCAACGCCGCGCTGAAGATCTCGACGAGCTTCCATGCCGCGCTCGCGCAGGGAATGGATCCGGCCGAAGCACTGCGAGCTTCGAACGCTGCGCTCGCCGCCGACCCGGACTTCGCCGACCCCTTCTATCACGGGCTGATGCGCATCGTCGGGATCGGACACGTGCCGGTATTCGCACGTTGAAAGCGAGCGAGCCGGGCGTCTCGAGCGACGCCCGGCTCACGAACGAGCGCTCGATGCGCTACCGCTTGGGCGTGTAACCGTCGGGCGGCGCCGGCGTCGTGGGGCCGGTTCCACCGCCGCCGCTCGGAGGCGTCTCCTCCGTATCGATCCCGATCGTGAGCGTCGGCGTCACGACGTCGGACGCGGCCGAGAACGTCGCGTAGTGGCGCTCGGGCACCCACGTGTAGACGCGCGCCGGACCTTCGTCGAGCACGGTTTCCGTCTCGTCTTCCTCCTCGACCTCGACCTGGCGCACGACGACCGTGTAGGTCTCGGTGGATCCACCCGCCATCGGGTTGTAGCCCGCCGGCAATTTGAACATGAACGTCGCACCCTCTTCCCAGGGCATGTCGATGACGTCCGACTTGATCGTCGTGCGGGGCGAGGTGACGCCTTGCAGGTTGCTCGTCTGCCAGACGTCGACGCGCAGCATTGCGATGTTTCCCTCGTCCACGGGCATCGTGGTCTGCGGTTCGTCCAGCCGAAAACTGAGCTCGTCTGGATTCGCCAGGAAGTTGTACGTCGGGACCGACACGTGGGCTTTCAGGTCCTCGGACGTGCCGTACCCAAGCTGCTTCAGCACCAGCGAGCCGTACGCGCTGATCGGGACCGTCAGGTCACCCTGAGCCGCCGTCAGGAAGTCGTTGTGTCCGTCTCCGTCGAAGTCGTCGACCACGATCGTGGCGTTGTTCTGCGCCACGGGCCAACCCGCGGGCCCGTAGTTGAATTTCACCGGCGCGCTGTGCGTGAAGAGCGGCGCCGTGTCGTCCTGCACCCACATGCTGATCTTCCTCTCGCTCGTGGTGCCCGCGAAGACCTCCGACCTACCGTCGCCGTTCGCGTCGCCCGACGCCAACGAGACGACTTTGAGGTCACCGAGCGGGTACGGTCCGTCCGTGAAGCCGCCCGTGCCGTACGTCGCCATCCAGTCCTGTCCGCTCGAGCGCCCGACCAGCACCAGGCACTCCGTCGCGCCGCCCCAATTGATCGCGCAGCCGTAGATCGTCGAGACGCTGAATGCCGTCGTCTTCAGGATCTGTCCGCCATTCGGCTCGCGCACTTGCCAGTTGCTCGGCGTGAACGTCGCGATCTCGTCGGTCCCGGAGGTGTCACCCGTCTCGCGCCAGTTCACGACGACCATGTCGTAGATGTCGTTCGGATTCGTGTGTCCGGTGCCGGCAGTGAACGTGTTGTCTCCATCGTTGAGCATCACGAGCACGTCGTTGCCGTTCGCGGCGACGCCGATGATGTCCTTGCCGTTCGTGCCGTCGACCTCGGCTTCGCGCACGAGAATCGCGCCGCACCACGCGGACGTTTCGTCCGCGATCACCGTGACGTCGAAGGTGTCGGTGTCGGAGTCGTACACCCACAGGCGGAGGCCGTAATAATCGACCGTGACCAATGCGTCTTTGCCGGAGACGAAATTATGGAAGACGTCGAAGTCGTTGGCGTACGCCCCGATCCCGTGCGCGTTCTTGTGCGACTCGGGCCACACGACGAGCTTCGGCTCGCCGTCGTCCTCGACGAAGCAGTCGAGCACATGGTCGCCGTTGAATTCGCCGGCGACGATCTTGCCAAATTCCGCCATGCCGAGCGGACCTGGGTTGATCTGATCGATCGCATCGCCTTGTACGTATTGATGGGCAATGGAGAGCCCGGCTGGGACGACCAGCGCAAGCAGGATGAGTGCACGCAGGGAGACGGCAGGTTTCATGAAGTCCACTCCGGACGTTGAGAGATTTGAGTGACGCGAGCGAGTTCACGATAGATGAGAACACGAATGCAAGTGACGTTCTGATCGCGAAATCTGCGCCTCATCCATCGGTGTCCGCACCGCACTCGAACATCGCACGCGGCAGCTCTTGCGGACTCCACGTGCGTGGGCGAAGCGACCCAGCTCGCCACGATTTTTCGAAGAATTTTGCCACGCACGCGCGGGCTCCCGTCCGTTCGTGAATGCAAACGAAAGAGGGAGACCCCTTGGTCTCCCTCCCATCGACGCGATCGCGGGCGCGGGCGCGTCAGTCCTCGAGCTCGCCCTCGCCGTAGTTGCCGGGCCCCCCCCCAACGCTCGCGCATCCGGCTTCGACCGTGTAGTCGTACCCCGTCGGCGGATTCCGAATCGAGCCTTCCACCGTGTCGAACGTGAACTGGTCCTTCTTGAACTTCGGCGTGCACTGCGTGAACAGCGGTGCCATCCACAACGCGACGACGCGCGTTCCGTCGCACAAACCTGGCCCCTCGCACGACAAGCGCGACTCGAACAGCATCGCTTGATAGTAGTCGAGCACGTCTTCTTCGTGGTGCGCACCACCGGCACCGTTGAACGCGACCGGTCCAGGCCAGATCGAGCTGCACGGAGCCGGCGTCCCGAGATAGCCCTTGTACGGCTGGAGCTCGAGTGATGCCTTCGCATACGTCACCGGATCGGCCGTCGTGATTTGACGCAGCTTGGCAAATCCCGCCGGAGTCGCCGCGGATAGGTGTCGACCACCGCCCGGCAAGTACGCTCCGAAACGCCGGCCGGACATGTCGATCACGCGCGACTCGTCCGCCGTCACCGGCGTGTACACCGTCGAGATGAAGCCTTCGTCATTCCGCGACGGATTCGTCACGGTCAGAGGCAGGGTACCGGCCACCGCCGTGACCCCCACCGTCGTTTTCATCTGGATGCCCTCGTTCGGCAGCCCCTTCTTCGTCCAAGCAAGCTGCATCGTGAGCATACGATTCGCCGAGCTCGGCACTCCACTCACGAGCCCATCCGTGCGCCCGAACTGAATCACCGTCGCACACAGCATGTCGCGGTTGAAGTCGAAGCCGAGCTGATAGTCGCTCCCGTAGTAAGTCGGTGCGGTGGGCTCGAGAGCCAGCACTGGACCGTCGAACACGCCGAAGTCGCACCCCGGCAAAACCACGACTCCATGCGCGCTCCGCTCCACGAGCGGACTCATGAGGCCGTCGAGGAGATAGTAGACGCGAGAGTCACTCGCGTTCACGGCGATCGTCGGATCGCCGAAGAAAGCGCGCAGGAAGATCGTGACCTGCGCGGAGTTGAATGGAGTGGTTCCTATCACGTCGTCCCAATCCAACGTCCCGCCGTTGGTGACGAGCGAGACGAGCTTCGTTCCGATGGAACGCAACTCGGTCGAGTCCTGCCGCGGGGTCTTCGAAAGCAGCAGGTTGCCCAGGAATACGGCGTCGAAGTCCTGCGTGAGTACCGTCGTCGTGCCGGACTCGATCGTCGCGCGTAGCACGATGTCGTGACGAATCGTCGGCTCGATCGTGTCGTCGCCGTACGCGTTCCAATCGACGTGCTTCTCGTGCTCGCACACGCGTACGCGCAGGCGCAAGTTGGTGAGGAACTCAGCGCCAAGCGTGCCGGCCGGTGCCGTGCGGGCGACGAGCGCGTCGCGCTGTGCCGCGGAGATCGTCAGCGTCGACCCGATGACCGGGATGTAGGTCGGTGGATTCGGGTGCAGCAACGTCGTGACGTTGTCGGGGCTCAGCGGACCGACCTCGGGCACGAGGCGATCGAACGAGTACTCGACCGTGTACGGGCTGCCGGACTTGGTCTCGTTGCGCCAACCCACGCCGCTCTGGATGGCGCCCAGGATCACGTGCTCGAAGTTCTTCACCGATGTATGGAACGTGCCTTCCGCGTCCGCCGTTTCGGCTTGGAAGTTCGGCGTGACGAGGTTGCTGCCGGGCGTGAACGTGCCGTCCTCCTCGCACGTGCCTTGATCGATGCTCGAGATCGCGCTGTGCGCATTCGAGAGCACGGTCTGGAGCTTCGATTGCGAGACGTTGCCGACGATCTTCTGATATACGGCGTTGGCGACCGGCCCGACGACCCCGTTGGCCGTGAAGCGCGCGTTCTGGCGCGCTCCATTGAGGTTCATGCGAGAGCCCGTTCGCGACAGATACGGTCGCCAGTATTGCTCGAGGCACACCTTCAGGCTTTGCGAGACTTCGATGTTGGTGAAGTCGGCCAGACGCTGCGTGAGGTTCTTGCCGTTGATTACGACATTGCCCAGCGCGAAGACGGTGTTCGCCGATGCGAGTGACGTCGACTCGAGCTCGCGCTGAACGACTCCGAGCGTCGCGGGCGGAGTAACTACCACGGAAACGTCACCGCCGGGCAGGAACGTGATCGTGCCCTGGAACTGGAGGTTCTTGTAATAGAACTTCATGTCGCGTTTCTCGCGATCCGAGCACAGACCGTCCGGCTCGCCGATGTAGGCGAGAATCTCGAGCTCGGCGAGCACGCCGGCTTCCGCGACACTGAGAACGAAGCTCTGGGTCGTGTTCGTGATCGGGTTGAGGACGATCGGATCGGTGGCGAACGTGTAGTACGTCAAGATGCTCGCGTCCGGCACGATCAGATCCACCCGACCCTCGTCGAGATCGCACCCCAAACCGAACAGCTCGAAGATGCCTTGGACGATGTCGTAGAGCCACTCCGCGTTCTGCTCGATCCACGCCATCGCGTCGTCGTACGCGTCTTCGAGCCACGAGTCCAAGAAATCGAAGCCTTCCTGGATTTTGTCCATGTGCAAATGGATGTCACCGGCAAGGAAAGTGCCGGTGCGCTCCGACAGCGACGCGGACAGATCGTCACGTAAGTCGTCATAGAAGCTTTTATGGATAGAGATCCCGCTGACAACGGTCGCAGACTGCACTTCGGGACCCTGGGCAGACGAGTGATTCGGCAGCGCCAGCGCGCCGAGCAGCATTGCCGCTGCCAGCACGCCGCCCCTGTGAATAGACGGCAATCGAGTACGCATAACGCATCTTCCTTCTGAGTCGAGCGATCGGTTCACGCGCGCCACTGTGGTTTGCGCGGTACGTCACTGCTCGCGTTCGTGGCGCGGCACGCGCTCGGCGCTCACGATTCCGGCGGAATATTCGTGCGCCTCGAGGATGCCGGCGTGCTCCCGTAATCGGAGTGACGCCACGCCGAACCACGCACGACGCCCGCGCGGAGTGCACGCACCCCCCGCTTGACGCGCCAGCGCACCGTCGCTGCGGGGATCCCGACCTTTCTCGCGATCTGCGCCGACGTCAGACCGTCGGCGTAGTACATCCACAGCGTCGAGCGATACGGTTCGCGCATCTGCTCGAGCGCACGGTGGATCGCCATGCGCCGCTCGTCCTCTTCCAGCCCCGACTCCGGCGGCATTTCGCCGCTCGCGACGCGACCACCGAAGGCCTCGTGCTCACGGTGCCGCGTGATCGCCCGAATGCTCTGGATCATCTCGTGCCGCAACACCGTGCGTAGCCACGCGCGCATGCACGTCGAGCGCGTCGGCGGATGGCGCATCGCGTTCATCCACGTGTTCTGAACGGCGTCGTCGGCGGCGTGCGGATCCCGAGTGAGCGTGCGCGCCAGCCGTTCGAGCCACGAACGGTGCGCCAAGAGCTCTTCGATGCAGATTCGGCTGTCGCTCACCGCGTTCGAGCGGGATGGATCGGCGACCCGAGTTGCGCCGTGTGCGCCTCGGGTCCACGTCCCGCGTGTCCTGCGTGCGTGGCCGGAGCACGCGCGAGCGGCGAAAGATTCTCGCGGAAACCGCTGATTCCGTGGGCGCGCGTGCTGACGCGACGATCCGCCACGTGCCGCAGAGACCTGCGCTTCGCAGCTATACTCCCGCGCTCGAGAGCCGCGGCGGGCCGCGTTCGCGCACGGATTGCGGGTCAGCGAGCTCGTTCCATATTCCGGCATGACCACGCACACGGAAGTCGTCGATCCGGTCTGCGGCATGCGCATCGATCCGGCCACGGCGGCTGGATCGCACGTCCACGATGGCGTGACTTTCCATTTCTGCGCGCAGAGCTGCCTCGAGCGCTTTCGCGCGGATCCCGCGCGCTACCTGCGCGCGGGCGGTGCGGATCCGAGCGCACACACGACCGATTCCAGCGCGCGCTACACGTGCCCGATGCACCCCGAGATCGTGCAAGACGGACCGGGCAGTTGTCCGCTGTGCGGCATGGCGCTCGAGCCCGTCGTGCCGACGGCCGATGCCGGACCGACCGTCGAAGAGCGCGACATGACGCGCCGCTTCGCGATCACCGCCGTGCTCGGCGCACTGGTGGTCGCACTCGGCATGGCGGAGATGTCGCCCGCCCTCGCTGCCCTCGCGAGGCCGAGTGTGCTCGCGTGGGTTCAGCTCGCGCTCGCGACGCCGGTCGTGGTGTGGGGCGCACTGCCGTTCTTCGGACGCGGGTTGGATTCGGTCCGTGCACGCAGCGCGAACATGTTCACGCTCATCGCGCTCGGGATCGGCGCGGCGTTCGGCTGGAGCGTGTTCGCGACTCTGTCGGGACGCGCGGACGGACACGCGGGGCTGCCGCTCTACTTCGAAGCGGCCGCGGCGATCACCGTGCTCACGTTGCTCGGACAAGTACTGGAGTTGCGCGCACGACGCCGCACCGGCGATGCGCTGCGCGCGCTGATCGCGCTCGCTCCGAAGCGCGCGCGCAGGATCTTCGCCGCCGGCGTCGAGGCCGATGTCCCGTTGGAAAGCGTCGTCGTGAACGATCGCCTGCGCTTGCGGCCGGGTGAGAAGGTGCCGGTCGACGCGATCGTCGTCGAGGGCCAGAGCGCGATCGACGAATCGATGCTCACCGGCGAGTCGCTGCCCGTCGAGAAGCGCGCCGGCGATCGCGTGTCCGCCGGCACGCTCAACGGGTCCGGCTCGCTCGTGCTGCGCGCAGAGCACGTCGGCGCCGCCACGTTGCTCGCGCAGATCGTGCGGCTCGTCGGGGAAGCGCAGCGCAGTCGCGCGCGCGTGCAGCGCGTCGCCGACCGCGTGGCCGCCGTGTTCGTGCCGATCGTGCTCGCGGTTTCCGCCGCGAGCTTCGCGGTCTGGATCTCGGTGGGGCCAGAGCCGCGCGTCGCGCATGCGCTGACGAGCGCGATCGCGGTGCTCATCATCGCGTGCCCGTGCGCGCTCGGACTCGCGACGCCGATGTCTGTGATGGTCGGAGTCGGCCGCGGTGCGCGCGCGGGCGTGCTCGTGCGCGACGCCGACGCGTTGGAGGCGCTCGCTTCGATCGACACGCTGGTGGTCGACAAGACCGGCACGCTGACGGAAGGCCGGCCGAAGCTGGTCGCGGCGGAAGCGCTCGAACCCGAGCGAGAGCGCGAGCTCGTAGCCCTCGCCGCCGCGCTCGAGCGCGCGAGCGAGCATCCTCTCGCAGCGGCGGTCGTCGCCGGCGCGCAGTCGCGCGGCATCGAGCTCGCACGTGTCGACGACTTCGACTCGATCGCCGGCAAAGGGGTGCGCGGTCGCGCCGGCGCGCGCAACGTGCTGCTCGGAACTGCGGCGTTCCTCGCAGAGTCGGGCATCGATACGCACGCGCTCGCCGCCGGTGCCGACACGCACCGTCGCGAAGGCCGCACGGTGATCTTCGTCGCCATCGACGGCCGTGCGGCCGGCGTCCTCGCAGTCGCCGACGAGCTGAAGACTTCCGCGCGCGAAGTGCTCGAAAGCCTGCGCGCGGACGGCGTCCGCATCGTGCTCGCGACCGGCGACTCGCGCGCAACGGCGGAAGCGATCGCGCGGCGCGTCGGCGTGGAAGAAGTGCACGCCGAGATGCTGCCGGCGCAGAAGGCCGAGCTCGTCTCGCGCTTGCGCAGTGCAGGACGCCGGGTCGCGATGGCCGGCGACGGCGTGAACGATGCGCCGGCGCTCGCGGCGGCGGACGTCGGCGTCGCGATGGGCACGGGCACGGACGTCGCCATCGAAAGTGCGGGCATCACGCTCGTGCGCGGCGACTTGCGCGGCGTGCTGCGCGCCCGGCGACTCGCCCGCGCCACGCTCGGCAACATCCGTCAGAACCTGTTCTTCGCCTTCGTCTACAACGCGCTCGGTGTGCCTATCGCAGCCGGCGTGCTCTACCCGCTGACGGGTTGGATGCTCTCGCCGATGATCGCGAGCGCCGCGATGAGCTTGTCGTCGGTGTCGGTCATCGTGAACGCGCTGCGCTTGCGCAGGCTCGAGATATGACCGGGGCGGCGCTCATTCGGACGGCGGATTCGTCGTGTTCGCGGCGTATCCAGGCGTCGTCGATACCGCCAGCATGTCGGCCGTCAGCACCGGTTGCGCGGCGGACTGCTTCAACGCCGCGCACGCGCGCTCCGAGCCGAGCGCGCACGCCTTTTGCCAGTACGCGAGCGCCTTCTGCGAGTCGATCGGACCAGCGCCTCCGCGCTGTTGCAGATACGCGAGGTACAAGCAGCTCTCGCCGTCGCCCGACTCGCACGCGGCCTCGAGCAGCTGCGCGGCGCGCGTCAGGTCGACATTCGCCACGAGTCCCGCCTCCGCGAGCCGCACGAGTCCCTTGCTGGCGTCAACGCTGCCGTAGGTGCAGCCCTTCTCGTACGCCTCTCGCGCGCGCGCCGCGTCGGCGGGCCGACCCGCGCCCTTCTCGTAGGCGTAACCGATCAAGTAGCAGCTGCGGCCGTCGGTCTTTCTTCCGCACCGCCGCTCGAGCCGGTCAAGTGCGCGCGCGACGTCGGCGTCCGACTTGAACTCGCGCTGGAAGAGGAACTGCGTGGCGACGTTCGTGCAGCCGTCGACATTGCCACCTTCGCACGCCTTCCCGAACCAGTGCGCGGCGGCGGCGCGATCCTGCGGCACGATCTTGCCTTCCATGTAGACGACGCCGAGCTCGTTGCACGCGATCGGCGCGCCCTGCTCCGCGCGCGCACCGAGCATCTTGAGCAGCTTCTGGTCTGCATTCGGCTTGTCATCGATCACCGCCTGCTTCCAGAAGGCGATCGACGCACCAGGGTGTGGTGCGTCCACGTAGCCCGTCGCGAGCATCCCGGCGAACAGCACGCCCCACGCTGCGAGGTGAACCATGTTCAGCCTGTGCGGACGGAACCGAGACTCCCACACGGTGAGCCGACCGAGAGCGCCGGACTTCGTGAAGCGATCGATGGCGCGCACCGTCAAGTTGAGGATCGGGACCGGCAGCAGCTTGTCGTAGAACTCGGGCAGGTGCATGCCCTCGAGCACTTCGTACAAGAGCACGTTGCCGAGACCGTACAGGACGCCGAAGATCACGCGTCCCGAGTTCGTCCGCGGTGACGTCGACGGATCCGTCACGAGCAAGTGCAGACCGAGGAACACCGCGATCGGGATGTTCGTCTCGATGAAGAGGAACGTGCCGTTGACGCCGGTATAGAACAGGTTGAAGAGCCAGATCGACGCCACCGCCGAGAACGTCATCAGCGTCGTGTGGAAGAAGTACTCGACGATGAGCCCGACGCTGAAGATGTAGAGGTAGATGTGCGGCGGGTAGTTCAGCGTCTGCGCGATCTCGATGCCCCACGTGTAGTGCGTGGTGCCCGTGAAGATCAGCACCATCGAGAAGAGCGCCAGACCGAACGCCGACGGATTGAAGATGTGCGTCGACTTGCCATCGCGCTGCCAGCGGACGAACTCTTTGCCGACCGCGCACGTCGCCACCAGCAGGAACTGGAGGATGTACAAATCGTCGCGGAACCAGATGAAGAGGTTCGTGCTCAGCGTGATCGGCAGCGGCCCGAAGCCGATGCGCCACGCGCGTCCGCGCGTCCACGAGAGCATCGCGTCCAGGATGTAGAGGAAGACGAGCTGCGCGAGGATCAGCGGCGCTTCGTGATACACCTCGCGCCAGTACCAACCCCAGTACGCGTACACGCTGAGCTGCACGCTGCCCTGGATGTAGTGCGACTTGATCGGCGCGACGAGCTCTACGCGCAGTCGTTGTCCAAGACGCTTCGCGCGCATCCAGAGGAAGAGCTGCCACGCGACGAGCACCGCGCCGACGCTGCCGAACGCCAGCACGAGCCGCGGATTGCCGTTCACACGCGGCAGCGCCATGAAACCGAGGAAGAAGACCGTCAGCGCGATCGTGACCGTGGGGAACGCGAGCCAGCTCGGCGGCTCGCGACCCGCCCCGCCGCGTGGCTTCACTGGGCTCGTGCTGGCGGGCGCGTCCTTCATGAGGCCGCCCCTGCGCTCTGGCGGCCGAGCTCGGGCGCCGATCGTCGGGCGCACGCGGGGTGCTCGCGATCGAGCCGCGCGCGGAGCCCACGGTTCATTCGCCCCCGGATTTCACCGGGATCTCGCAGCGTCGCAGTAGCACGGTCGAGCAGCACGCAACACCTCCGTGTAAAAACCCGGCAACAAGTTCCCGTGATTCTCGGAGGGCCTCGCGATCTGTCAACCGCCGGGATGACGAATCGTGGACCGGTGTCGGTCGCGAGTCGAGCATGACGATCGCTCGGTCGCGACGGCGCTGTTCTCTATTAATAGAGGTGGCGCGCGCAATGCGTGCTCCCAACTCGCCGCGCTGCTCGTGCGTGAACGCCGCGCCATGCGACGGCGGCACGCGACCCGCACCTGGCGCGCTGCCGGTACCGGGATAGAGTTCGATCTCGTCCGCTTCGCGCCGACCGAAGTCGCCGCGAGCTCGCGGACATCAGCCACCCCACCGGAGGATCCTCGTGACGAAGCAAGAGTCTGCCGTCGCCGCCTCCGGCCTCGCGTAGCGCCCACGCGCAAGCGCTCCGGCCACACGCCGGACGCCACCTCGAGGCCGAGAGAGCTCGCTCGCGCTCCCGCGCACCGGGAGCGCCGCGCTTCCGGTCTGTTCGCGCGCATGGTGCCGCGCGGATCGCGAGCGCTCCGTTCGCGACGCGCGGTTCGCGTGTCGCCGCGAAATGACCACGAGCGATGGCCTTCGAACGAGGACGACGGAGTGGAACGAAACGACAAGGACGAGCTGCTCGAGCGGCTCCTGCGCGGGATCGGCAAAGAGAAGAGCTACGAGGAGAAGCGCCGCCTGCGCGCGAGCTCCAAGGCGAAGCGTGCCGCACGGCGGCGCGAGAAGCCGCGCGACTCACGCTGGGACGAAGACGACGACGAGCCGCAGCTGGAGGAGAAGTTGGCGTCGGCCGCGCGCCTCGAGTTGCCGCGCGAGATCGAGTTCGACGACGAGCGCCCCGGTGAAGAGGCCGTAGTCGTCGCCGTCGATCGAGCGCGTGTACGCGTGCGGCCATTCGGCACGCCGAGCGACGGTTCGGGCGACCTCGACCGGGAACTCGAAGCCGTGACGAGCGCTCGCGACGGCGCGATCGCGGTCGGCGACCGGGCCGTGATCGAGCGGCTCGCGCACGGCGCCGTGGTCGTGCGCGCGCTGCGCACGCGCTCGACGCGCCTTTCGCGGCCGGATCCGGGCGATCCGCGGCGCGAGCGCGTGATCGCGGCGAACGTCGACACCGCGGTGATCGTCGTGTCCGTCGGCGAGCCGGCGTTCAAGCCGGCCTTCGTCGATCGGATGCTCGTCGCGGTGCAGTTCGGCGGCGTCGCGCCGATCGTGTGCGTGAACAAGATCGAGCGGCTCGAGGGCGGCGTCGAGCGCACGAAGCTCGACGCGACACGCGCGACGCTGCACGACCTATCGATCCCACTCGTGCTCGCGTCGGCGCACGACGGCACTGGAATCGACGAGCTTCGTGGACAGCTTTCCGGCAAGCGCTGCGTGTTCGTCGGACACAGCGGCGTCGGCAAGTCTTCGCTTTTCAACGCACTCGATCCGTCGAGCGAGCGAGCGACGGGCAACGTGCGTGAATCCGATGGCCGTGGCCGCCATACGACGACGCGCTCGTGCTTGCGTGAAGTGTGGCCGGGAACGGAACTCGTCGACACGCCCGGCGTACGGCAGTTCGGGTTGTGGGGCTTCGAGCGCGCGACACTGGCCTCGTACTTCCCCGAGTTCGCGGCCGAGCGCTGCCGCTTTCGCGACTGCTCGCACACCGTCGAGCCCGCGTGCGGCGTACGGGCAGCGGTCGACGCAGGCCGGATCGCAGTCTCGCGGCTCGCTGTCTATGTCCGCCTGCGCGCGGAGATCGCGGACGACTGAAAGCTTTGCGTCGCTCCCTCGTTCGGCGGCGTCCGTGAACTCGCGGCCGCGGTCGATCCAGAGTCCAATCGCATGAGCGCCTCGTCGCCGACGGCAAGCAGGCCGCGCTTAGCAGCCCGTGGTGAAAGTCATTCAGCCTGAAAGCGGCCCGCTCGCGCCAGCCCGGCGTCGCTCGATCCTCGGCGAATCTCGACGATTCGCCTGCGGTCTCGCTCCTTGCTCTGACGTGAACGGGCCACTTTCGGGCTCGAAGCACTTTCACCACGGGCTGCAAGCCCGCATTTCTCACCACCTCCTGCTGCGGTCGCGCCAAGTCGCCCGGACCCGCACTGTTGCATCGCGATCGATCCTCGCTGACCACCCAGGTCACCTGCGCTCGATCCCGATGCAACGCCTTGCTCCGAACGCGCTGGCGCTACCTCGCGCCGGACGTAGTGAGAAATGCGGGTCAGCTCATTCGCACAGGCTCGCGCGGAGCGATGCGTTGTCGCCGCAGCGACCACAGTCGACGTCGTCGATCGGGCGGGGATCGATGTCGATCCAAGTCTGCTTCGGCGCGCGAATCGACGCGACGGTGATCGGAAACGGCGCCCGGTGCGGGTCAACGTCCGCCGTGCGCCTGCTGCAGTGCGCGCGCCTCGGGCGCTCCGGCGTGCTGCGCGGCGAGACGCGCGAGCGCTGTCCGAAGATCGACCGTGCGTCCGGCGCGCTGCAAGCACTCGAGGTAGCTGCGCCACGCGTTCCAGTACCAGCCGGCGGCATCCGGCGCGGGACGCGCGCGGAGGGCCGCCGCGAAACGGTCGGCCGCTTCGCCGAAACGACCGAGATGGAACAGCACGGTGCCGGCGCCGAACGCGCCTTCGAACCCGATCTCGTCGCTCGTGCGCGCGGCAAAGCCGCGTTCGAAGCGTGGCAGCGCTTGCTCGAGCAGCGCGCGCACCGCGGCCTCGTCGCCGCGCGCGGTGCGCAGCGCTTCGGCTTCGGCGCACAAGGCCTTCGCGAGCAGATAGTTCGCTTCGGAATCGTGGGGTGCGAGCTCGGTCATGCGCTCCGCCGCGGCACGTGCTTGCGCCGGGCGGCCGGTTTCCAGCTCGACGTACGCCAGCGCGCGCAGCGCGAGCACGCTGCGCGGATCGAGCGCGAGCGCCGCGGCGATCGCGACGCGCGCTTCCTCCGATCGTCCGAGCTCGTGCAGCGCCGTTCCGAGGTCGTGGTGCGCGTTCGGATAACGCGGGTTCGCGCGGATCGATTCCTGGTAGTACTCGACCGCGCGCTCCTGTGAGCCGTGCTGCGCTTCGTGCACGCCGAGCAACCACAACCCTTGCGCGGGCGACTCATCGATCTCGTCCGGTACCGCCGCCACGAGCACGCACAGGACGAGTGCGCTCGCGAGCGCGGCGAAGAGCGGCTTGTAGCGCCGCGCGCGCGCGTCGTCGTACGCGGACACGCATGCGAAGGCCGCGAAGATCATGAGCGGGGGCAGCACGGGCACGCGGAAGCGTGCGCACACGAAGAACGCGACGACGCTCGCCGTGTACGCGACGACGAAGCCGAAGAGGGGGAACAGCTCTCCGCTCTTGCGCCACGCGCGCGCGATCCCGATCAGGGCGAGCGGCGCCAGGATGCCGAACGTGATCGGCAGCGCGCGCAGCACCGGCCCGAAGCGCAGCGCGAAGAAGCGCTCGTCTTGGTTGTTGCCGATCTCGAAGTCGGTCCAGAAGAGGCGCAGCTTCCACGCGAGATGACGCAGCGCCGCGGAGGGCTCGTCGCGGATCCACTTCCACGCCTTCGCCGAGTAGTAGCGCGAAACCTCGGATGGCTTCAGCGCGCGTCCGACCGCGGCCTCCGCTTGGCGGATCGAGTCGTAGTAGCCGCCCCACCAATCCGGGCGCGTGCCGGGCACGATCGCGCTCACGCCGTCGGAGCGCGGATTGTTCCCGATCCAGAAGTTGACTCCGCCCTGCGAGCTGACGAGCACCGTGTCGTGCCCGACGACGCGGTTGTAGATCGTGATCGGCGCGATTGGCGTGCAGACACCGAGTGCGAACAGTGAGCACACGCTGAGCGCGCGGCGCGCGTGTGCGCGCTCGCACCAGAAAATCCACGCGGCGACGAACGGAACGAACATCAACCCGTTCGGCCGCACGAGCGCGGCCGCGCCCCAGCACCCGCCGCACGCGAGAGCGAGCCACTTCGACGAGCTCGTGCGCAGCGCGAGCGAGGTGCCGATCGCGAGCAGGTACGCCGGCACCTCCAGCACGGGCAATAGCAGCTCGCCCTCGAAGTAGACGAGCACCCAGTACGTCGCGGCGAACGCGGACGCAACGAGCCCCGTGCGCCGATCGAACGCGCGTTGCGCGACCCAGTACACGAGGGCGACCGAGACGGTTCCGATCAGCGCTTGCAGCACGCGCGGCCACAGTAATCCGTCGCCGAAGAGTCGGAACGTCGCGCCGAGGAACCACGGATAGAGCGGCGCGCGGAAGAACGGACCCGGTTGGAAGTCCTCGCCGCGGGCGAGCGCGCGCGCCCAGTCGACGTGGTAGAGCGCGTCCATCTGCGGGTTCGCGAAGAGCGGGCTCGCGCGCGATTGCAGCACGTAGACGAGGCGCAGCGTGAACGCGATCCCGAGCAGGATCGCGAGCACGAGCGCGGCGCGGCGCGGTCGAATGTCGGGGCGCACGTCCGCGCGCGGAGCGCGTGCGCTCGCGTTGTCCGCGACGGTGCTCACTCGTCCTCGCCGTCGTCCGAGAGCACGTAGCCGAGGCTGTTCAAGCGCTGCTCGAGCGCCGAGGGAAGCGCGAGCCGCGACGGTGTGCGGAAGCCCGAAGCGCCCAGCTCTCGTTCGAGATCCGCCAGCATCTGCGCGAGCTCGGCCGCGGATGCTGCGGACTTCGAGGCCAGATCGACGCGCTCGTGCGGATCGACGCGCCAGCGGTACAGCTCGATCTGCTGGCGGCCGTCCACGTCCGTGCGCGCGATGAGCTGCAAGTCGCCGGCGCGCAAGCTCGAGGTCGCGCCGCCCCAGAAATTGCCGTGCGCGACGTGCAGCGGAGCCGCGGCATTGCGGCGCTCGGCGAGCAAGTCCGTGCCGCGAAACGCGGCACCCGGCGCGATACCGACTTGGGCGCAGATCGTCGGCGCGACATCGACGTGCGCCGCCGTGTGTGCGACGCGCGTGGGAGCGACGCGGCCCGGACGCGCGACGATCAAAGGGACGTGGAGCAACTCGTCGTAGTGCGAGTGGCCGTGCTCCCAGCTCCCGTGCTCGCCGAACTCCTCGCCATGGTCCGACGTGAACACGATGAGCGCGCGCTCGTCGAGCCCGCGCTCCGCCAAGCCGTCGAGCAGCACACCGACTTGCGCATCCGTGAACGCGACCTCGCCGTCGTACAGGCCGCGCGCGCGTCGAAGAACGTCCTCGCCGAGCGGCAGCTTGCCCGCCCGGTGTGCGACCACTTGATCGCGCGTGCCGAACCCGGGGCTCGCGGAGCTCGCGTCTTGCGATTCGGCGAGCCGGCTGCGGAACGGTTGCGGCGGTTCGTACACCGCGTGCGGATCGAAGTAGTGGACGAACAAGAAGAACGGCTTCTGAGGCGCAGCATCGAGCCAACGCAGCGCCTGCGCCGTCGTCTCGCGCGCGTCGCGTTGCGTGCGGTTGTCGTCCGAGAAGCGTGCGTCGACGGTGTCGAAGCCTTGCACGACTCCGAGCTCGGGCGCCAAGAAGTCGACGTTCACGATGGCGTGCGTCGCGTAGCCCGCCTGCTGCAAGCGCTCGGTGAGCGTCTCCACGTCTGGAACGAGCGGGCGAAACCCCGTGCGGATGTTGCCGCCCGCGCCGTGCTGCTGCGGGTAGAGCGACGAGAACAGCGACGCGAACGACGGTAGCGTCCAAGGCGCGTGCGAAAACGCGTGCTCGAACACGACACCGCGGCTCGCCAGGCGGTCGATGTTCGGTGTGAGCCCGCGCGTCCCGCCGTAGCAGCCGAGTCGATCTGCGCGCAGTGTGTCGACCGCGATCACCAGTACGTTGGTCCGCGCGCTCTCGGATCGCTCGGGCGCGCACGCGACCGCGGCGAGAGCGAGCGCGATCGACGACCACGTCGGGAGCGAGAAGCGACCGGAGCTCATGGGCGGCGACGTCTGGACGCTATCACAGGCTTCCTCGCGGGCGCACGCACCATCTACGCTGGAACACGCGCGCGGTTGGGCGCTGGGAACGAAGCTGGCGCCGCCGATGCTCGATCGGCGGCGCCAGATGTGTGCGCGAAGCGCCCGTACGACTACCGGGGCGACTACCAGACGATGCGGTAGGCGCTCGACACGTTGCTCGTCGCCGGGTTGCAGAAGCCTGCCACCGAGTTGCGGTAGAAGACCTGGTAGTTGCGCGTCAGGCCACTACCCGGCGGGCTCGCTCCGACCGTCGAGAGCGCGAGGCCTTGCCCAGGATTGAGGTTCGGGTACGTGACCACGCCACCGCTCGCGTTCTGCGAGCCGAAGCGAGTCAGCGAGCCGGTGACGCAGATGACGCCGTCACCGTTCGCGGTCCCGTTCGGATTGCTCGCGTCGCCGACGATGAAGAAGGCGAAGCCGGAGGGCGTGAGGCCTTCGCCCGTGAGCTGCACGGTGTCGGGAGACGTCGCGCCGCTCGCACCGAGCTTCGCGCCGTCGAGGTTGAAGGAGTTCGCGCAGCCGGCGTCGGGGGCACCGCTCGGATTCGGAACCGTGTCGGGCGCCGCGCACGGGCAAGCCGTGGCGAGCGATCCGTCGCCGAAGCAGAACGCGAGACCGGGCTCTTCGCTGATGATCCGCTTCACGCGTCCGCCGTCTTCCGTGACGTAGATCTCGCCGTTCGCGTCTTCGCCGAACGACGTCGGGTTCGTGAGCGTACCGAGTTGGCTCGTGCGCTCCTGGAAGTCGACGACACTCGTGCCGTTCCAGCGCATCGACCATGACCGGCCGGTGCAGTAATCGGCGTAGAAGTACGTGCCGCCGAGGCCCGCGATCGCGCCGCCGCGATAGACGTAGCCGCCGGTGATCGAGCAGTTGCCGCCGGAGTGCTGGTACTCCTGCACGGGCAAGCGCAGCGTCGCGCCGGTCAAGTCACACGTGCAGCCGGACAGACCGGAGCAGTGATCTCCTTCCATGCAGCGCCAACCGTAGTTCTCGCCGCCCGTGCTGGACGCCGGCGTCCAATTGACTTCTTCCCACGCGTTCTGGCCGACGTCGGCGATCCACAGGTCGCCGTTCGCGCGATCGAACGCGAAGCGCCACGGATTGCGCAACCCGAGCGCCCATTTGTAGCCGCCGAGCGGATTGCCGGCTGCGGGACCGGGAGGCACCGAGTCGACGTTGATGCGCAGCATCTTGCCGAGGTCGGTGCCGAGCGATTGCGCGTTGCCGCCCGCGGCGTGGCCGGCGCCCTGGTCGTTGAAGTTGCCGCCGTCGCCGAGCCCGAAGTAGAGGAAATCGTCCGGTCCGAATTGGATGCAGCCGCCGTTGTGGTTCGACTGCGGCTGCGCGAGCGGGCCGTAGATCGTCGTGAAGCTCGCCGTGTCGGCGATGTCGGGGTTGCCGGAATTCGCCAAGTACTCGCGGATCACGGACGCGCCCGCGCTGTCGGTGTAGCTGACGTAGAACTTGCGGTTCGACGCGTAGTTCGGGTGGAACGCCATGCCGAGGAAGCCGCGCTCGTTCGCGACGCTGTTCACGATCGCGTCGATGTCGAGGAACGGGGTCCCGAGCAGCACGCCGTTCTTGATGATGCGCACGAAGCCGGCCTTCTCGATGACGAACAAACGCTGCGTGTCACCCGCCGGCGCGCACACGTACATCGGGCGCGCGAAATTCGGTCCACCGGGCAGGACGTCCACTGTCGCCAACGTCTGTGCCGCGACCTGGGCGGGTACGGACGCGCTCGCGGCGAGAAGAAGCGCGAACGTCATCCATCGATTGCTACGCATGATACTAGAGCCTTTCAACTGGGGACGATCCTCACGAGCTCGAGAGCGCATACCGATGGCGCGCGAGCCGCCTGCCTCGGCCGAGAAACTGCTGACCCATGATCGACGCGTATGGAACGAGTGTCAAGCCGCGTAGATGTGGGTAATTGAACGATCGCGCGCACCGGGCGGATGCGCGCGATCGTCCGATGCGCACGCGCTCGAAGCGCGCGCGATCACCAAATCAGGTTGTAGCCGCTGGACCAATTCGTCGTGCCGGCCGAGCAAAAGCTCGGCGTCGTGTTGCGGTAGAAGAACTGGTACCACGCGTTCTGTCCCGGGCTCTGCAACGTCGCGCTGGAGACCGCGATCGTTTGAACCGTGTTCGGATACGTCCAGAAGCCCGACGGCGCACCGTTCGTTCCCGCGTTGTGCGCGCCGAAGCGAACCAAGGCGCCCGCCACGCAGCGCACTCCGTCGCCATTCGTGATGCCGTTCAGATCTTGTGCGTTGCCCTTCACGAGGAATCCGAAGCCCGAGTACGCGTTCGCGACCCAGACCTGGAAGTTGATCGTGTCGGGGGTCACGGTGCCGGTCGCGAGCAGACGCGCGCCCTGCAAATTGAACGCATTCGCGCAGCCTGCGTCCGGTGCGCCACTCGGGTTAGGGACGATGTTCGGCAGCGCGCACGGGCAGTCCGTCGGCAGCGAGTTGTCGCCGAAGCAGAACGCGGTGCCGGGCGGCGTGGACTGCACCGTCACCGTGCCGATCATGATCGGGAAGTGCGGTTCGCAGTAGTACTCGTACAGTCCGCCGGGGCGCGAGTTCTGCACGACGAAGAGCGCATCGAACGTGACCTCGAAGATCGTCGTGTTCATGTCGAGGTCGGAGTGGAAGGCTTCGTCGCCGTTGACGAGGCCGTCGTTGCCTTCCGAAACCGTGTGTCCGCCGTCGCCCCAGACCCAGCGCACCGTGTCGCCGAGCTGGATGTTGATGTCCTGCGGCGTGAAGCCGAATCCCGATTGCGTGACGATGTGCGTGGTCGCGAAAACGTTCGGCGCGAACCCGCAGAGGATGGTGGCGATGGCCGCGTGCTGGAAGAGCTTCATGAGGAGAGTGTGGTGCCGGGCAGGGAGAGTGGAAGCGAAGATTATCCGCCACAATTCTCCGAGCGACAAGGGGCGCTGGCGAGCGCCGTCGCTCTGTTTTCGGTGCGATCGGAGCGCGGTGGCTGAACGAGATGACGGTGCTCTATCGCCGCGGGTTCCGTGGTGGAACGTTTTTCGTCGTGCGGCCCGGCCGGCACGCCGACTTGGACGTTTTCGACGCGCCCTACGCCCGCTTCGGCCAACTTGGGGTATGCGCGCGTCGCGTCACCGCGATCGGCTTCCGGCGCGCGCGAAGAGACGGGGCAGGATGCGTCCCTTGTGCTCCATCGCTTCGCGGTACCCCGACATCGCGCGCAGCGCGCGTTCCTCGGCGCCGATGCGCGCCACGAGCAGCGGCGTGTGCACGAGCTGGAGCACGATCCACGAGCGCCATGCGCAGCCCGCGAGCGGCACGGCCGTGAACTCCATCAGCACCGCGAGGTAGTTCGGATGGCGGATCCAACGGTAGGGGCCGCGCGTCACGACGGGAATTGACGGATCGACGATCGCGCGCACGTTCCACGTGCGGCCGAGCGAACCGATCGCCCAGTAGCGCAGCGCTTGTGCGAGCAGGAACGGCACGATGCCGATCGCGAACGCGGCGCGTGCGACGCGCGGCGACGTGGCCGTCGCGAAGAACAGGAACTCGAGCGCCGGTAGCACGACCAGAGCGGCATGCACGAGCACGAGCCCGCTCCAAGTGCTCGCGCGGTCCGGCTGCGGCTTCGCGCTCGACGTGATGCGGCCGAGGTTGCGCCGCGACCAGACGAGCTCGCCGAGGCGCTGCAGCGCGACCACCGCGAGCAGCGCGAAGTACGGCAGCGCGATCGCGCGCTGCGATTCCGTCATCTCCAAGACCATAGCGAGATCTCCATCGGGAGGCTGGGACCGATCCCGACGCGCCGCGCGGTTCGCTGCGGCTCTTCGTCGAGCTGGAACCGCAGGCACACCGCGCGAGCCGCGCGATCGTCGATCGACGCCTCGCGCGGCGCCGAGGCGCCGCCCGGCACGCGCGAATCCGGAGAGCTGGGGCAGATCATGGCGCAGTACGCAGAGCTTGCAACGGCGACGCGCCGAGTGCACGGCCTGCACGGGTCAGAAGCGGAATCGCGCCTGAAACGAGAGGAGCCACGCAGCGTCCTCGTCCACGAATGCGTCGCCGGGATCGAACCGACCGTACACGATCTCGAAGTCCCACGGCTTCCATGCTTTCGTGCCGAGGATCAGGTCGATTTCGTGCCCGAGGCCGCGCTGCGTGCCGTCGAGCTCGCCCGGGTCGGCTTCGACATCGCTGTCGAGCATGAAGTCCGCCGCGTCCACTTGATCGTACACGTGGTAAACGAGGTCGACCGATGTCTTGGGACCGATGCGAGCGCCGACGCCGGCCGTCCAGATCGCCAAGTTCGAGAGCTCGGGATCGAGGACCTCGCCGTAGTACCGAAAGGACGTGACGCCCGCGAACTTGCCGTTGTTGTCTTGCAGCCCCGTCTGGCGAAACGCTTCGTCCGTGCCGTCGTTCGGATCGTCGTCGCCGCTGCCGTATGCGAATCCCAGCGTGAACGAGAGCGGATTCGCGAAGTCCGGCGACCAAGTCGTGCCGACGTCGAAGCCGTAGCCCTCGAAGTCCCGATTGTCCGAGAAGCCGCGCAGGAGGCTCGCCTCGAGCCAGCTTTCGTGGTCGGGCGCGAATTCTCCGATCGCGCGCGCTCCGAAGTGGATCGGATAGTCGCGCGGGCTGCGGTCGTCGCGCCGATCCACCACGTACGCGGCGAGCAGTCGCTCCGGATCGTCGTTCGACAGGTACGCGATCCAGTTGTTCGAGTGTTCGTCGCGATCGTCGCCGTCGTCGAGAACCGTACTGCCGGAGAGCTCGAGCTTCAGCGCATCGCGGCGCCACACGAAGCGCACGGCGTCGAGGTTGCGGTCGTACACCCATTCGCGCGGCTCGTCGAAGTCCAAGCGACCCACGCGCACGTCGACTCCGCTGCGCGCGATGTCGCGCCACGAGACCCACGCTTCGTTGACGTGCGGTTTGCCCGTTCGCTCGTGCGATCCGCCTTCTTCGCGCACGTCCTGGAACTCGTAGCGCGGGCTGAACAACGCCTGAAAGTGCGCCGACGGCGTCCAGTAGAGCTGCGCGCGTAGCGAGAGGCGCTGGTTGGTTTCGTCTTCGTCGTCTTGCTCGTCGAGGTCGTAGTTCTCCTCGCGCACGCCCTTGTACTCGAGCAGCACGCCGAGATGGAGCGTGTCGGTCAGCGCGACCGCGCCCGGAATGTAGTCGTCGTCGTCGTTCAGTCGAGTGCCCGTCGGCGACTCGAAGTCGACCTGCGGTGCCAGGGCGACGGCGTCGAACGCACCCTCGTTCTCGAATTTCAGGTCGCTCGGCAGGATCAGCTCGAAGCCGATCACGGTCGCCCGGCGTTCATCGCCCGCGGACGAAATCGCGTCGATGCGCCCCGCGATCCGATCGCGGCCTTCTCCACGCGGCGCGATCTCGCGCGCCGAGAACTTGTGTTGTCCACGGTAGTGGCCTTCGACCTTCACGCGCCGGCCTTCGAGCTCAGCGAGCGCGATGCCCTCCCACCGGGTGCGTGGTCCGACGCCGATGCGCTGCCCCAGCACGCTGAAGCTCGAATCCGCTCGCGACACGGATTGCGCGACGCCGAGCAGCACCTCCTCGTCGTCGGGCGGGAGCACCTCGAGAGATTGCGCGCGAAAGAGCGTGGGGCCGATCAACTCGCCTTTGACCTCCACCCAGTGCCCGACGCGCAACCCATCCAGACTCTGGGCCCTACCGGCAGCGCACAGCGCGCCGAGCAACGCGGTCGCCGCGAGCGCGATCTTCCTCATCGTTCAGCCTCCTGAGCCCAGTGTTCGGCGAGCGCGACGAGCGGCTCCGAGAGAGCGGTCCAGCGCGGTCGCATGCCGTAGACGAGCGCGAGCCGCAGCGCGCTGGTGCTCTGGTAGAACGCAAGGGCGCGGGTCGAGAGCTGTGCGCCGCCCGCGCGCAGCCCGGCCGCCAGCGATGCTTCCGCGGCCGCGGCGGCATCGCGGCGAGCGCGCACGAGCGCGGAGAGGTGCAAGTGCGCCACGAGATTGCCCACGTCGAGCGCCGCATCGGCGCTGCCGAACATGTCGAAGTCGAGCAGCGCCAAGCCGGCGTCCGCGACGAGCAACTGACCGTCGTGCAGATCCCGGTGCGCGCACACCAGAGCGCCCTCGAACACGACGAGCGCCAACCGCTCGAGCGTGGCGCTCCAGTTCTCCGGGAGTGGACCGACGTGCGTGCGCCATTCCTCGCCGCGCCGCACCAGCGCCGCGAGTTCGTCCGCGCGACCGTGAACGGTGCCTTCGGCTGCGCGTCCTGCGCGCTGCAGCGCGGCCAAGCGCACTCCGACGTGACGGGTTTGGACGTGATCCCCGAGCGGATCGTAAGTGCGGCCGCTCACGAACTCGAAGCGCAAGAGCTCGAGCTCGCCTTGCTCCTCCAGCAGCGCCGGTACGCGGAATCCGGCCGCTGCGAACGCGCGCGTGGCAAGCGCGTGCCGCCGCGCTGCTGCGCTCGCTCGGCCGGGTCGAAAGCCCTTCACGATGTGCGGTCCGTGCGCACCCGAGACGCGCGCCACGACGCGACGGCCGGGTCGCCACGCGAGGACTTGCGCGGCGCCGTCGTGCACCGCCCGCGCGATCCAGGGCGCCGCCGGCAGCAAGGCTTCGTCCGCGAGCGCGAGTTCACGTGCCCGGTCGTCCTCGACCTCGCACCAACGGGTGCGCTGCTCGAACGCCAGTGTGCAGATCCACGTCCCGCGCGCCGATCGCTCGAAGCGGCCGCCGTGCGCTGCGGCGGTGCCCGCGCCGAAGGCGCGATCGATCGCGGCCGCCGCCGATGCGAAGGACGCCGTCATCACGTCCGAGAGGCGCGGTCCGCAAGCGACTGCGCGCGCAGGAGCAGTTCGCGCGCGCGTTCCAATGCTCCGTCTTCGATGCGTCGCAGCGCGGCGGCCGCGCGCCGCACGATCTCGGTGGCGACCTGCGCGCGCAGCACGGTCTCCTCCGCGTGCGCGCCACCCGCGGACGCGTACGCGGAGAGCAGCTCACGGCTCGCGTGCGCGAAGTCGTGCGCCGGATGCGCGACCAAATCGTCCGCAACCCACGCCGCCAGGTCTTCCACGGGATGGCCCACGTGCAGCGCGTCCCAATCGAGCAGTGCAGTGCCTCCGTCGGGCGAGCGCAGGAACTGGTCGGGATGGAAATCGCCGTGCACCCACGTGGCGGCCGACGGTGGGTCGACGACGGCGCAGTGGGCGAAGCGCGCCGCGAGCTCCGCGTCGAGCGCGAACAGCGCCGCGAGCTCGCGCCGCTCGCGCGGTGCCTCGCAGCTCGCGCTCGCCGGCGCGGGACGGTGCACCGCGGCGAGCAGCGCACCCGCGTTCGACGCATGCGAAAAGTCGGTCGGCGCGAACCGCTCTCCGGTCAACCATTCCTCGTACACGAGACCGGTGCGCTCCTCGGCCGCGATCAGTCGCGGCGCCGAGAGCTGCGCTCGCGATTGCTCGAAGCGGCGGCGCGCTGCGACCACGCGCGCTGCGGCGGACGGTGCGAGCACGCGTGCTGCCAGCACGTGCTCGCGCCGCGCGTCGCAAGCGTCGGTCGTGACGAGATCGAGACGCACGACGGCGCGGTGCTCCGGCTTGTAGCGCAGCAGAGTGGCGCGCGAGTGGCGCGCGCGCACGCGCTCTCCAGGCCAAATGCCGCGTGCGTCGAGTCCGCGCCCGATGCGCCGCAGGTTCAGCACGCGCGGCAGGCCGATCAGCTCGCGGTCCGTGGGGAACGCGTACAAGTACAGCCCCGCATCCGAGAGAGCGGCGTAGGGCTGCAGCCGCGTCGACTGTTCGCGCGCGCGCCGGTCGGGCTGATACGACCCCGCGATCGCCCGTCCCTTGTCGCTCGCGTAGCGCTTGACCGTCACGAGCGCGGGCTCGCCGTCGTCGAGTGCGAGCGCGTAGAGCGCGCTCAGCGCCACGCGCGGCTTCCAACGGACGTGCAAGATCTGCGCGGACATCGGCCGAGGGCCGCCCGGCCAGGTCAGGTGCTCGCGAACGTGCTCGACGAGCGTGCACGGATCGACGGGGCACAAGCCCGAGTCGCCCAAGCGCCCGGGCAGCGTCAAGTCGCGCGCGGGGATCGCAGGGAGGATCATGGCGTGCTCACGCGTGAGTCGGCGCGCGTTGCGCGACGGTAGGCTGCGTTGCGCGCCGTGAGTTCGGCGTGCGTGCCGCTGTCGAGCACGCGGCCCTCCGCGAGAAACACGACCTCGTCGAAGGCTTCGAGGTGATCCAAGTCGTGCGCGATCACGACCACGATGCGCGTTCGAGCGAGTTCCGCAAGCGTCGTGCGCACGCGCATCGCCGCCAACGCATCGAGTCCGGCGAACGGTTCGTCGACGATCAAGAGCGGCGCGTCACGCAGCAGCGTGCGAGCCAGGGCGATGCGGCGACGCTCGCCGCCGGAGAGACCGCTCCCGGCCGAACCGAGTTCGGTATCCAGCCCGAGCGGTAGTGCTTGCACGAATGGGTCCGCGGCAGCTGCACGCAATGCAGCCCAAAGCTCGTCGTCGGTGGCATCGGGCCGGCCCAGGAGCAGGTTCTCGCGAATGGTGTCGCCGAAGAGCACGGCGTCTTGCATGCACAGACCACAACGGTCGCGCAGCGTGCCGAGATCGAGTTGCCGCAAGTCGATGCCGTCGATGGCGACGCGGCCTTCGTCGGGGTCGAAGAGCCGTAAGGCGAGCGCAGCAATGGTCGACTTGCCCGAGCCACTCTTTCCGAAGACGCAGTACAGCTTGCCGATCTCGAAGTGCGCCGTGACGTCGCAGAGCGCGTAGCCGGCGGGCACGTAGCGGAAGCGCACCTGCTCGAGCGAGAGTTGCCGCGGCGTCAGCGGCGCGACGATCGCGTTCGGCGGCGACTGCACGTCGACCTTGGCGTTCAGGATCGAGAGCAGTCGCTCCGCGCACGCCACGCCGCGTCCAACTCGATCGGAGTGCTTGCCGGTGGTCCGCGCCGGCTTCAGCAGGCTGCGCACGTACGAGAGAAAAGCCAGCAGTTCGCCGGGAGACAGGTGTCCGGAGAGCACCCGCCAGCTGCCGAGTCCCAGCGCGATCGCCGTAGCCACGCCGAACAGCGACTCGACGGACGCCGACATGCGCGCCGAGACGCGTGCCGACTTGAGCTCGGCGCGCGCTTGTGCGCGATTCGACTTGGAGAAGCGCTCGAGCACGTGACTCGCACGCCCGAGGCTTTGGATCACGGGCGTCGCGGCGATCGCCTCGTGCAGGTAGTCGGCCAGCCGTCCTTCCTTCTTGCGCTGCTTGCGCGCGATCTCCGTCATCTGACGCGAGAGCGCGCCGACGACCAGGAGGAACACCGGCAGCACGACGAGCATGGCTGCGGTCAGCAGCCAATCCATCCAGAACATGACGCACAGGGTGCCGAGGACGAGCACGGCACGCGTCGCGAGCGCCACCGCCGAGTCGACCAGCATCGAGCGGACCATGGGCACGTCGCCCATGAGTCGCATCAAGAGATCACCGGTCTTGTGCTGCGCGTGATAGCGCGGTGACAGCTCCGTCAGGCGCGCGAACACGCGCGCACGCAGGTTGCGCGTCACGGCTTGGCCCACGCGCTGCGTGATCAACGCGGCAGCGTAGTCGAGCGCTGCGCGCGAAAGCGTGATCGCGAGCGCGGCGGCGAGACCGATCCACAGCACGAACCACGGGTCGTGTTCCTGCGCGCCGACTCGCACGAGCGCGTTGTCGAAGATCCACTGGATCGGCCAGGGCCGCAGGAGCTCGCCACCGATGGCCAAGAGCGAGAGCAGCGCGATCATGGCGAACGACGCGCGATGCGGAGCGAGATCCACGGCGAAGCGGCGCGCGATCGTGAACGCGCGCCACAGAGACGTCAGCCGTCGTCGGGACGCGGCGGAAGCGAGCGGGTTCATGCGCGGACCATGGCGGCGAACTCCACGATGTCCTGCGCGATGCGTCGCCACGAGTGCTGCTCGGCGTACGCGCGCGCGTTGGTGGCCAGTCGCTCGTGCAGCGCCGGCTGCTCGGCGAGCGAGCGCAGCGCCGCGGCGAGCGCGCTCGGATCTCCGGCGGTGTAGACCAGGCCGCGTTGCCCGTCGCCGACGGCGTCCGGCAATGTCGAGATACGCGGCACGACCGGCACCGCCCGCACCGCCATCGCTTCGAGCAGCTTGAGCGGCGAGTAGTAGAAGGGGCGATCGGCCGCGTACGTGAGCGCGATCGCGTCGAAGCAAGCCACGACGCGCGCGGCTTCATCGTGCGATTGCCAACCGAGCAAGCGGACTCGGTCGGCCGGCACGCGGTCGTGCAGGTGTTCTTCGAACGCTCCTTCGCCGAGCACGAGCAAGTGCACGGGCACGCGCTGGTCGATCAAGAGGCACACCGCGTCGATCAAGAGCGGGAAGTTGTGCCACGCGCGCAGGCGTCCGTGGAATCCGAGCGCAAAACGACCGTCCGGAACCAGCTCATTGCGCAGCGCATCGTTCGGCTCGCGCGGCCGGAACTGCACGGGATCGACGGCATTCGGACACACGTGGACGCACTCGGCGCGGGCTCCGCGTTCGGTCACGTAGCGCGCGACTTCCGCCGAGACCGCGAGCACGCGCTGCACGCCGGCGAACAGCTCGCGCTCGCGCGGCTCGACGGCGCTCGGGCCGCGTCGGTACAGCTCCTCCTCCAGCGCCAGCGGAGCGTTGACCTCGAGCACGTGCGGAATGCCGCGTGCGCGTGTGAATTCGCCGGCGGCAAAGGCGCCCAGGGCGTGCCGCTCGTACACGAGCCCGATCGGCGCGGCGCGATGCGCGCGAGCCAATGCGTCCGTCAGCTCGCTCTCGTCGGGTATATCCAGCGCGCAGACGTCGGTGCCGAGCGAGAGGAACGCGCGACGCAAGGCGTCGACGTGTACCCACGCGCCCTTCTTCTTGTGTGCGGCGATGCCGCGATCTTGGTTGACGTGCGCGATTCTCATTCGATTGCCGCGGAGCTGCGCGCGGCGCGCTCGGTGCGGGCGAGGGCAGCTCGGAACCACGCCGAGAGCGTGCGCGCCACCGCGCGCGCGTCGAAGTTGCTCTCGACGTGCTCGCGACCGGCGCGCGCGAGTTGCGCTCGACGCTCATCATCTGCCAGGAGGGCCTCCAGCGCATCGGCGGTCGCGCGTGGGTCGCTTTCGGGGACGAGCACGCCGCAGTCGCCGTCGCGCAGAATCTCCGGTATCCCCGTCACCGGCGTCGACACGCACGGCAGCCCGCTCGCTAGCGACTCGAGGAGGGACGTCGGTAGCGCGTCGCGGTTGCCATCGTCGCCGATGACGCACGGCAGACACATCACGGTCGCACGCTGCATGCAACGTCGCACGGCATCCTGATCCAGCGCGCCCGCGAGTCGGATTCTCTGTGCGAGTCCGCGCGCCGCGATGCGCGCTTCGATCGCCGCGCGGTCTTCGCCTTCGCCAACGAAGGTGGCACGGAACGAAACTCCGCGCTCGGCGAGCAGCGCCAACGCATCGACGAGGACCGGGAAGCCCTTCTTTTCGACGAGGCGTCCGACGCTGAGCACGTGATGCGCGTCGCGCGCGTCACCGTCCGGTCGGAAGTACGCCAGGTCGATGCCGTTGTACAACCGACGCACGCGCGCTCGCGCCGCTTCCGTCAAGCGTTCGGACAGGTAACGCACGTTCGCGTCGCACACCGTGACCGTGAACTCGGAGCGCTCGACGATCCGCGACAGGAGTCGCGGATCGACCGTGGTGCGGTAGATGTCCTTGGCGTGCGCCGTGACGCTGTACGTCGGGCCACCGAGGTCGCGCACGAGCATGGCGACGAGTGCGGAATCGGTCGCGAAGTGCACGTGCAGGTGCGCGATCGAGAGCTCGCGACAGCGTGCGACGACGAACAGAGCCTCGGCGAACAGCGCCGGCAAGCGCGGGTGCTGGAGCGGCGCGAGTTCGCGCACCAGCGCGCCGAAGCGCGCCAGCAGCGCGGCGTCCTCCGGTCGCGGCCCGAACATCGCGAGCCAAGGCTCGAGGCTTTGCTGCAGGGATAGGTACTCGACGGGCGCGGCGAGATCGGCGAGTTGCGCATGGCGCGGCTCTGCGTCGGGCGGGCGGCGCGAGAACACGTGCAGCGGGAGGCCCTCGCGCTGCTGCATGAGGATTTCGTTCAGCACGAACGTTTCCGACAGGCGCGGGAACTTCTTGAGCAGGTAACCGAGCTTGGCGGCACTCAACGGACGCAACTCCTGATGATTGGGGAGATCGACACGACGCTGTCCAGCGCGCGTCGATCCTGCGTGGCGGTTCGAGCCGAGACGCGGCGAGCCCGACGAGCGAGTCGCGACTGCACGAAGGCATCGTTCCTCGCGTGCGCGGACATCGCGAGAGCAATGGTCATGCCACATGCTATACTGACGCGCTGCTCGCGAGCGCGCTGAGTAGGGGCCGGTGCGTTCGGAATCTGGACTCGGGCGTCCAGATTCCAGTCACAAACCGCCGCACATACGCGCGCCGACCGAGCCGGCGCGATGGTACGTGGGTTGCGCACACTGAATATGAAATCCAACTCCTTGCTCTCCGTCGCGGCGCTCGTCGTCGTGCCGACGAACTTCGCGCGCGCCGACTTTCTCGACGGTCGGGTGCTCAACCACCTCGGTCAGGGCGTTGCGGGTGTCGACATCGACGCGCGTGACGGGAACGGCGACGTGGGCCTGGTGAACGGCGGCACCGACGCGAACGGCTTCTTTCACGTCACCATCCCCGCCGGCACGTTCGAGATCACATTCAACCCGCCGCAGCCGCCCGCCAGCACCGGCTTGATCACGGTCGTCGATCCGGTCGTCGTGAGCGGCACGACCAACATGGGCAACGTGACGCTCACGCAAGGGGTCTCCGTATCGGGGCGCTTGCTCAACCCGTCGGCCGTGGGAGTGCCCGCGGTCAACATCGACGTGCTCGACGCAGACGGCGACAGCGTCGATCTCCTGTACGACGACACCGACGCCGCGGGCAACTTCAGCGTGGCCGTGCCGCTGGGCTCGATCGAGCTGCGCTTCGACACGACGACGGTGATCGGACAGACCCTGGCACCGAAGGCGCTCGCGCTGAACCTCTCCAGCAACACCAGCCTGGGTGACCTCTCGCTCGCACAAGGTTTCGTGGTCACGGCGATCGTGCGCCGCCCCGGGGCCGTGCCCGTCGCCGATTGCGACCTCGACGTGCGCGACCTCGCGAGCGGGGAGAAGCTCTACACCCCAAGCGACAACACGAACGCGGCCGGATTCGTCGACACGATCGTTCCCGGTGGCACGCTCCACTTCGACTTCTGTCCACCGTTCGCCCTGCAACTCGCGGCTGCGCGCGTGGGGCCGTTGGTGATCGCGGCGAACACCAACCTGGGTACAGTCAACTTGGTCGCAGGCGTCGTGCTCTCCGGCACGATCCGCGATTTCACGAATGCGACCGTCGCCAATGCCGACGTCGACGTCGCCAACGCGACGAGCGGTGTGGAGGTCGTCGTCTGTGACGACAACAGCGGCGCCACGGGCGCGTACCAGATCGTCGTTCCGACGGGCACATTCACCATCCGGTTCAGTCCTCCGCCGAGCTCCGCGCTGGGCTCGGACTTCCACTACAACGTCGCGGTCAACGCGAACACCGTCCGCAACGGCGTTCTGCCGCAGGGGCTTTCGACCTTCTGCTACGGCGACGGCTCGCTCGCGACGCCGTGCCCGTGCGTGTCACCCAACACGGTCCCCAATCCGAGCGGAGCGGCCGGCAACGGTTGCGCGAACTCGTTCAACTTGGCGGGTGCCAAGTTGCGCGCGGGAGGAACGACGGCGCCGGACACGCTCGAGTTCACGACCGACGTAGCGGTGGGCTATGTCGGGTTCGCATTCCTGGTCAAGGGCAATGCCCAAGACACGAACGGAATCGCGGCCGCGGACGGGGTGCGCTGCGCCGCCGGGCAATTGGTTCGATTCGGCGCGCACAACGCGGGTACCAACGGCGCACCGATCGGAACGTGGACCTACCCCAACGCCGTGCAGACGACACCCGTGTCCACGGCGACCGCGCAGGGAGCCGGAACGGCCTACTACCAACTCTTCTATCGCAACACGGCGCCGGGATTCTGCTCGTCGGGCACGACGAACTTCTCCAACGGCGTGCAGGCGAGTTGGTGAACCCGTCGCGGGGCCCATGTCGCACGCGATCCGTTTCCTGTTGGTCGGTTGCACGCTGGCGTTCGCCGCCGCGTGCGCCGATCGCCTTTCGCTCGACAGCTCGGGCGGCGGCAACGTCGGGCCCAACGTGACGCCACCCGAGCCGAGTCAGCATCCCACGATCGGGCTCGTTTCCGCCGCGGGTGGACCGGGCATGCTGTCGGCCGCGTGGCACGCTTCGCCAGTGCTGGCGAACGGGCTCGAGGCGGCCGTGTTCGTCGCGTCGGACGAGGACCTCGTGTTCGCGGCCGCGCCGCACCCGCTGACGATCTCCGAAGGAATGATCGTCGTCCGCGATCTGCCGCGCGACACGGACCTATTCGTGGGCCTCGGGATCCGTCTCGCAGCTGCGCAGCCCTACACGCCCAGTGGTCCGGTCCTGCGCGTGCGCAGCGCGGCGCCCATCTTCGTGGACGTGAGCGCGGACCCTGCGCAGAGCGACGGCCTCACGCCCGAGACCGCGTTCGACGACCTCCTGCTCGGGATCGTCATCGCGGACGCGCTCGGAGGCGGCAACGTGTGGGTGATGGAAGGCGACTTCGAGAACGCCGCGTATCCGGCGTACATGGGAGTTCACGTGCTCGGCGGCTTCGCGCGCACGGACGCGCCGTCCGCGCGCCGCTCGGCGCAACGCCCGGTGCGCAAGACCGCGGATCTCGCGCTGCGCGACGATGAGTTCGCGGCGTTGCTCGCGGCACGGGCGCCCGACGCGCACAAGACACGCCTGTTCGGCGCGGCCGCTCAACCGATCTTTGCGGTTGAGAGCGGGAACGGAACGCCCGCCGTGATCGACGGGCTCTGGCTCGACGGGCGCGGAGTTTCGAGCGCCGGCGTCGACGACACAGCGCGGCCGCTCGAGCTGCGCTCGGTCGATGTCCAGCGCTGCCAGCGCGGCGTCAAGCTGCGTCCATCACCAGGCATTGGCGTCGTGCGCGTCTTGCTGGCGGGCGTGCGCGCGCAGGCGTGCGAGCTGGAGGGCGTGTCGGTCGACGGTCCGTTCGACGTCATCGTCGAGGCCGGACGATTCGCCGGCAACCACAATGAAGGCTTCGATCTGAATCACTTGGTCGCACCCGACGGCGCGACGGCACGGCTGCGCGTGCGCGGCTCGTCGTTCGACGGCAACGGCACGGAAGGCCTCGACGTTCATCTCGGTGCGCCGAGCGCAGGTGGTGCGCTCGGCGGCAACTTCGAGATCGAGGTGGTCGACTGCGATTTCGTGGGCAACGCTCTGGCGGGACTGCGCATCGACATCGACTACGAAGCGTTTCCCGCGTGGCACTCGACGATCGTGGTCCGCGGCGTGCGCGCGCGAGCCAATCGCGGTAGCGGCGTGCATCTCGACTTGGATGCGAGCCATTCCACGATCGTGCACCGTCTGGCGAGCACGGCCAACGCCGCCGACGGACTGCTCGTCACATCCGAATCCCAGCCTGGCACCGTGCTGGTGTCGGCGTCGCTCGCTTGCGGCAATCTCGGCGCCGGAGTGCGCGCGTCCGGCGGCAACGTCGGCGTGCTCGCGAGCCACTGCGTGATCGCTGGGAACGCGCAACAAGGTTTTGCCAGCGAGTTCGTGCCGTCGTTCGCCGTGTCGAGCGTCGCGTACGTGCAGTCGAATGCTTGGATCGGAGCGACGTGCCACTCGTGTGCGATTCAACCGCATCCCGTCCCGGATCCGTTCCAGCGCTTTCCGCGCGAGTTCGTCCGCGCGGTCGCTGTCGGAACCAATGGGCTCGTCCTCGATCGCGTGCCCGGCGAGCCCAGCGGTTCGGTGGTCGAGTTGGAGGACGACGGCGTGGTGCGCACGGCGCGCGCGATCGCGGCGACGACGCTGGTCGTCGAGCCGGCGCCGGCGGACTTGACCGTGCCAGCGTCGGTCGCCTTGTTCGCCGGGACCGCGGAAGCCGGAGTCGACGAGGACCTGCGCCTCACGCCGAACTCGTCGGCGGCGGGTGTGGGCATGGCGCCGCCGCAGCGCGCACCGAGCGATGCCGGTCCATTCGGCGCGCCGCACGGAGGCGCGCCCGGCCGCGAGAGCGATCTGCCTGCGGCCCTCTTCCGCTTGGCGCACGTGGATCCGCCGTGGACAGCTCCGATCGACGCACACGCCGATCTGCGCTTGCGGTTCCTCGGCGGGCTGCCCGAGTTCGCAAGCGCACAGACGCGCGTGCTCGTCGTCGACTCGGAAGGTCGGGGCGTGCCGATCACAGTGCTCGTCGACCAGGACGCGATCGTGGTCTCGCCGCCGACCGAAGGCTGGCGCGGAGGCGAGATCGTCGAACTCCACGCCGGACTGCGTTCGAGCACCGGTAGCGAGCTCGCTTCACCCGTGGCGATTCCCGTGCGCGTGCGTTGACGCTCATGAGTCTGCGCTGGCGTCTCCTTCTCGTGATCGCTGCGGTGGCTGCTCCGGCAGGCATCGCGAGCTGGATCACGTACCGCATGCACGTGGACTTGCAGCAGGAGCTCGGCCAGCTGAGCCCGGCCTCGAAGTCGGCCGTCGACGCGAGCACGATCGTCGGTCGCGTGCTGTCGATCGAAGGACGCTGGAGCGATGCGGGGTGCTTCCTCGCGACGGACCTCGAAGAGCTCCCCGCGTCCCGGCGACCGAAGCTGCGCGGCACGATCCAATCCGTGCAACGCGAGAACGGCACGATCGCCGTGCTCGGACGCGCGATCCGGATCGACTCCGAGACCGAGTTCGACCCCGCGCTCCGTGGCGCCGACCCGCTGTCGATGCTCTCTGCCGGTCAACGCGTGGAGGTCAGCTGCAGCGTGGACCGCAGCGGAGCGTGGAGCGCGCGTCGCATCGCGACCCGCACGCCCAAGCCCAGCGACAAGATCAAGGGGCGGATCACGCGGGCTCAGCGCGCCGCCGATGCTCTGCGACTCGAGATCGACGGACTGCCGATCGACGTGCCACCGACCCTCCTGATCGCGAGCCGCCGCGGTCCGATCCACCGCATGGAGCTGAGCTCGCAGATGGCGCTCGCGATCCAGGAGTGTCTGACGGCCGCGCACGAGCTCCTGCGCTGTACTCACTTGCTGAACGAGGCGCACGCGAAGGGGACCGCGGCGCGCGCCGCGGAGTTGGCGCACCTCCGCGAGGACGTGCAGGCGCGCTTGCGCGACAGCGGCGAGGAGTTGCTGCAGTTCGTCGCGCTCAATCGCGCGAGCGTCGAGCAGGAGGTGCACGCGCTCGGGCTCGCCGGCGCGCTCGAGCTCTCCGCGGAGGTGCACGAAGAGGTCGCGGACTGGTTGAGGCAGATCGAGGAGAAGTGTGCGCCGTTGCCCGCGCTGCTCGCGGGCTTCGCTCGACTCGCGCTGACGCAGCCGGACGCGGCCGAGGTGGCGCTCGCTGGCGAGCTCGAGCCGAAGCTGCGTGCGGAGTTGCTCCCGCTCGTGCACGCCTACCAATTGGAGATCGAGGAGGAGCTGGCCGACGAGATCGAAGTGCTCGCGCAGCAGGCCGAGTCCGTGGTGCGGGTGGCGATCGGTGCCAGCGTTGGCGGACTGGCGCTCGCGCTGGTCCTCGGTGCGTTGGTTGCGCGCTCGATCACGCGGCGCGTCTTCGCCTTGCGCAGCGCGGCCGCGCGCGTCGGATCCGGCGATCTCGCTGCGCGCGTGGACATCGGAACGGGAGACGAGCTGGGCGCGCTGGCCGAGACGTTCAATCGCATGGCGGAACGCCTCGCGACGACCACCGTTTCGGTGCACAACCTCAACGAAGTGATCGACTCGGTCGCTGGCGGGCTGTTCTTGCTCGAGCCCGATGGTCGCATCGCCAGCGTCAATCCGGCCGCCTCCACGCTGCTCGGCTACGCGCCGCAGGAACTCGTCGGCACGCCGTTCGGACGCGTGTGCGCAGAGCTCGGCGCGCCCCTCACGCACGCGGGCCTCGTCGGTGGCGAGCAGTCGTTCCGCACGCGCGACGGGCTCGAGATCCCGGTGTCGTTCTCGCTCGCGCCACTCGGCGGCGCGCACGACGGCGGACCTGCGCGGGCGTACGTGTGCTTGGCTCAGGACGTCAGCGTGCGGAAGAAGATGGAAGAGGATCTGCGACGTTCGTTGGCGGAGAAGGAGCTCTTGCTGCGCGAAGTTCACCATCGGGTGAAGAACAACTTGCAGGTCGTCTCGAGCTTGCTCGACCTGCAGTCGCGCTCGATCTCGGATCCGCGCGCGCTCGAGAAGTTCCAGAACAGTCAGGACCGCATTCGCTCGATCGTCCTGATCCACGAGCAGCTGTACGGATCGCGCGAGCTCGAGTCGATCCACGTGCGCACATACTTGGAGCTCTTGATCACGAACTTGAGCCGCTCTCACGTGGATCGCGCCGATCGGATTCGAGTGCGGGCCACGGTGGACGACTTTCGCCTGTCGCTCGATCAAGCGCTGTCCTGCGGCCTGATCGTGAACGAGCTCGTCACGAACGCGTTGAAGCACGCGTTCTCGCCGGACTCGCCAGGCGAGATCCGCGTGGTGTGCCGGCGCGAGGGGCGCAGCGAGGACGCGGGCACCATCGTGCTCGCGGTGTCGGACGACGGATGCGGGTTCGAGGACGGGCCCGCAGAGCTCGGCGCTTCGCTCGGTCTCGGGTTGGTCGAGGCGCTCGTCAAGCAGCTGCGCGGGCGATTGCGACACGACGGCGTTCCCGGCGCTTCGTTCACGGTCGAGTTCCCGGAAGCAAGGCTGGCGGCGGTGGGCTGAAATGAGTTTGGGTGAAAAAGTGCTGATCGTCGAGGACGACCAGATCGTTCAGATGCACCTGCGGGCGCTGGTTCGGGAGCTCGGCTACGAAGTGTGCGGCGCCGCGGGCTCGGCCGAAGAAGCGCTCGCGTGCGCGCGCGTTCAGGCGCCGAATCTCGTGTTGATGGACGTGCGTTTGCCGGGCGAGCGCGACGGCATCGACTTGGCGCGCGAGCTCCACGCGCGCTACGACGCCGCGATCGTGTTCGTCACGGCGTACGCGGACGAGGAGACCGTCGCGCGTGCCGAGGACGTCGGCGCGCTCGGCTACGTCGTGAAGCCGTTCAGCAAGCCGCAGCTGCGCGCCGTGCTTTCCACGGCGCTCCGAGAGCAGCGCCGCGCACACAGCGCGCGGGACAGCGAGGAGCGCTTGACGACCCAGCTCGCCGATCTCGGCGTTCGATCACCGGCGGTGTCCGCGCCGTCCGCGGGGAGTGCGAGTGCGGATCACGCGCGCTGCTCGCGCCGGCCCTTCGGAGCGGGATCGCGGCTCGCTCTGTACTCGCACGACACGCTCGGACTCGGGCACCTGCAGCGCTCGTTGAATTTGGCGCGCACACTGACCACGCGTTTTCCGGGTCTCTCGATCCTGCTCTTGAGTGGGTCGCCCGTCGCGCAGCGCTACGCGCTCCCCGCGGGCGTCGACATCATCAAGCTGCCCGCCGTGCGCAAGGTCGGAGCCGATCGCTACGCGGCCCGCTCGCTGGCGGTGTCGGACGAGGGCGTGCTACGGCTGCGCAGCGCCGTGATCCTGCGCGCGCTCCAGGACTACGACCCGCACGTGCTGCTCGTGGATCACGCACCGGTCGGAATGCGGGGAGAGCTGCGTCCGGCGCTCGAGTGGCTGCGCGAGCGTCGACCCGATTGCGTACGCATGGTGGGCCTGCGCGACGTGATCGACGATCCGGCCGCCGTCGTGGCGAGTTGGCGCAAACATGGCGTGTTCGACGTGCTGCGCACGCACTACCAGCACGTCTTGATCTACGGTCAACGCGAGATCTTCGACCCGGTGCAGGAGTACGGCTTCCCGCCGGAGATCCGAGCGAAGACGGTCTTCCTGAACTACGTCGGCGAGCTCGATCCGAGCGCGGATGCCGGCACCTTGCCGCCCATCACGAACGGGGACCGGCCGCTCGTCGTCGTGACGGTCGGCGGTGGCGACGCCGGCGAACAGATCATCGATCCGTACTTGGAGATGCTGCGCGCGAGCGCGCCGACGTTCGACTCGATCCTGTTGACCGGTCCGCTGATCGCACCCGATGCGCTGGCTCGCTTCCGCACGGAAGTACGCAGCCTGCCCGGTACGACGTTGCTGGACTTCGTGTCGTCGACCAGCCCCTACCTCCAGCGCGCCGACGTGGTGGTGTGTTCCGGAGGCTACAACACGGTCACGCAGACGCTGCGCTTCGGGAAGCGCATGCTCCTGATCCCAAGAGTGCTCTTTCGCGCCGAGCAGTCGATTCGAGCGCGCAGGCTCGCGGAACTCGGGTTGGCCACGCTGCTCGAGTCGTCGGAGGTCACACCGCAGCGTCTGCGCGAGAACATCGCGTCGCTGCTCGCCGAACCGCGTCAGCCGCTGGTCGAGGCGCGCGCGCGCGGGCAAGTCCGGTTCGACGGCGCGGAGCGGTTGGCCGAGCTGTGTGCGCAGCTCGAGGTCGCAGCGGCCGATCCCGAACCCGATCCCTGCTGGAGCACGGGATCCCAGTAGCCCGCGCCGCGGCTAGCGCTTGCGCCCTGAGCGAACTCCGCCGCGTTCACCGCTGCGCGCACGCTGCGATTCCGTCAGTTCCAAGACCACAGCGAGATCTCCAGCGACAGTCCGGGACCGATTCCGACGAGCAGCGCGTCGCGCCCCGGCGCCGGGCGCGCGTGCGCGGCGAGCGCGAGCTCGAGCACGGTGAGGATCGAGGCGGACGACAAGTTGCCGTAGCGGCGCAGCGCTTCCTCCGAGAAGCGCAGCGCGTCCGCGTCGAGCGCGAACAGCGTGCGATACGTCTCGAGGATGCGCCGTCCACCAGGATGCACGAGGTGCAGCCCGATGTCGGACGGGCGCCGATCGTGCGCGTGCAGGAACGCTTCGATCGCGGGGCGAAGGTGGCGCTCGAGATGTCCCGGCAGCTCCTTCTGGAGCACGATGCGCAAACCGTGCTGTCCGATGTCGAAGCCCATCATGTCGCGCGTGTCCTCGAATAGGTGAGAGCCGGCCGCGACGAGCGTGGGCCCTTCTCCGCGCGGACCGAGGATCGCTGCGGCAGCGCCGTCGCCGAACAGCACGCTCGCGACGAGGTTCGTGCGCGACTCGTCAGGGCACAAGGTCAGCGAGCACAGCTCGACCGCGACCACCAGTGTCGTCGCGCCGCCGCGCGCGAGATCGCCGGCGAGACCGAGCGCGAGTGCGCCGGCCGCACAGCCGCTCTCCGTGATCGGGATGCGGCGCACGTCACGGCGCAATCCGAGCGCCGGCACGAGATCGACGTCGAGGGCGGGGATCGCGACACCGGTGCACGAGACATCGATCACGCAGTCGATCTCGGTGGGCGTGCAGCGTGCGACGGCGAGCGCGCGCTGCGCGGCCGCGACCGCGAGCTCGCTCGCAGCCGTCCGATAGCAGCGGTTGCGCTCGGTGAAGTCGCGCGGCGTGAGCGTGGCCGCGACCGGCAGAGCGATGTGGCGCGTGTCGACGCCCGAGCGCTCGACGAGCTGGGCGATGAACGCAGGATCCTCGCTCGGAAACAGGCGCACGAGCGCCGCGTGCGCCGCTTCCTTGTCGATGCGCGTCTCGGGGAACGCCGACGCGACGCCGAGCAGACGTGGAGCCGGGTCGCTGGAGCGGATCATGGGTTGCGGCGAAGAGCCCGCAGATCTTGGATCCAGCTCGTCTGGTTTGCACGTTTCGATCGCGGGCGAGGTTCGAGAACGTCACGCGAGCGTCCGTTCGCTGGCGCGCTCCACGACGGGTGGCGACGCTTCCGACTGTTTAGCGGGAAGCCCAGGGTTTTCGTGGCAGTCTCCGCCGCTCACGACGAGCGGCGCCTTCCTCCGCGCGGGCGAGTTCGAAACGATCGCGTCGAACGGATGCGGTCGCGGTGCGCGTGGCGCGTGCCTACCAGATCACGGCGACCGCGTTCGACAGGTTGAAGGTGCTCGAAGTGCAGAAATTGGCCGCGGCATTGCGGTAGTAGAGCTGGTAGTGCGTGCGCGCTCCGCTGCCGATCGCGACGCCACTGATCGTGGAAAGCGGAATGCTCCAACCCGCTCGGTCGTTCGGATAGGCGCTGAACTCTCCGGAAGCATTCTGTCCGCCGAACCGTTTCAGCACGCCGCTCGCGCAGCGCACTCCGTCGCCGGCCGCGATGCCGGCGGAGATCTTCGCATCTCCGCACAGGAAGAAGCCGAACGCGTTCGTCGGCAGTCCGGAGGCCAAGAGCCGCAGAGCTTCGGGCGCGCCGCTCGCGACGAGCTTCGCACCCTCGAGATGCAACGAGTTCGCGCAACCCGCGTCGGCGGCACCGCTCGGACTCGGAACGATGCTCGGCGGCGCGCACGGGCACGCCGTCGCGAGGGAGCCATCGCCGAAGCAGTACGCGGTTCCTCCGATCGCGCACGGCCCGTAGCGCGCGATGTGACGCGTGAGTTGTCCGTCCGCGTAGCGGAAGAAGCCGGTTGCGTACAGCGCTGATCCGTGGCCGTCGTCGTGCACCTTCAGTGCCTGAACGCCATCGACGCCGCTGACGGGCGGCACGAATCCACCCACGCCCGTGCGCAGCGGCGTCCACGAGACGCCGTCCCACACGGCGACGTTCTCGATCGTGCTGAAGGCGAAGCGGAAGTGGCCGCCCATCACGAGCTTTGAAGCACCGCCGTCGTTCCAGACTTCGAAGTCGTTCACTTGGACCGTGTTGAGCGCAGCGGAGATTCCGGATCCAACTTGCGACCAGCTCGCGCCGTTCCAGCGCGCGACTTGGCGCGCTTGTATGCCGCCGGCGATCGTGAACCCGCCGCCCACGTACAGTGCGGGTCCGGTGCCCTCGTCGAACACCTCGAGTGCCGTGACCGCAGCGTTGGTGCCGCTGCCGATCGCCGTCCACGTCGATCCGTTCCAGCGCGCGATGTTCGCGGCCGCCACGCCGCCGATCGAAGTGAACGAGCCGCCGGCGTAGAGCGCCGGTCCGCTGCCATCGTCGAACGCGCACAGCGCGAGCACGCCCGCCCCGAACGGCTGCACATTGGGAATGCCACTGCCGAGCGCGCTCCAACTCGCGCCGTTCCAGCGTGCGATGCCGCCCGCCGCCACACCGCCCGCGTGTTGGAAGAATCCACCGGCGTAGAGCGCGGGCCCGCTGCCGTCGTCGAACGACGCCAGCGTTTCGCCTTCGGCATCGAGCCCGAGGCCGAGCGCGAACCACGCCGAGCCGTCGAAGCGCGCGATGCCGTTCACCGGCGTTCCGCTCGCGAGATCGAACGTGCCGGTTGCGTAGAGCTCGGGCCCGCCGCCGGCATCGAACACGGTCAACGCCCGCACGATCTGCTCGTTGATGGTGGCGCTCATCGTGAGATCGCCGATCGAGCTCCATCCGGCGCCGTCCCAGCGCGCGATGCAGTTCGCGGCGACTCCACCGGCCGAACGGAAGTCACCCGCGGCGACGAGCTTCGCCCCGGTGCCGTCGTCGAACTCCGCGAGCGCCTCGAGCCACGCGGAGACGAGCGCGGGCGGCGTCTCGAAACCCGGCGTGCCGATGTCGACCTTCCATTCGTTGCACTGCGCGGACGCGGTCGTGCCGAGAGAGAGCGTGACGATGGCAGAGATCACGGATGTGGTCCGGTGTTGCATTCGAATGGTCCTCTGCTTTGCTCTCCCGCATCGGCGCGACGCCGACGTTAGCACGCGCGCGCGAATTGCGGGCGGCTCGCCGATCGCTAACCGAGCGCCAGCGCGAACAGTCGTCGCACCGAGTCATCCGTTTCGATCGCAGCGAGCTCGCCGCGCGTGAACCACGCGAGCTCGAGCGACTCCTCGCTGATGCGCAGGGTCGCGCCGTCGGGCGCGACGACGACGAAGCGCGTGTCGAGGTGCAAGTGCTCGGGCTCGTCCTTGCGCGCGGGAATGACGTGGATGTCGAGATCGATCGGCGCGGGATCGATCACGAGGCCGTCGATGCCGCTCTCCTCGCGCGCTTCGCGGAGCGCGGCCGCGGCGAGGTTCGCGTCGCCGTCGCAGTGACCGCCGAGCTGCAGCCAGCGGCGCAGCTTCTTGTGGAACGTGAGTAGCGCGCGCTCGCGGCGAGCGTCGACGACGAGCGCGCTCGCCGTCAAGTGTCCAGGCACGCACGAGCGCAAGTGCGCGTCCGCCGGATGCGCGTCGACGAATGCGAGCATGCGTGCGCGCGTCGTCTGCTGCTCGGGCGTGCGCGCGTCGTAGCGTTGCAGGATCGCGCGCGCCACGTCGAGATCGCTCGTACTCGCGAGCTCGTGCGCGCCGACCAGCGTCACGTCCGCAAGAGCTTCTTGTACTTGCCGGCCTTCGAGCGCGCTCCGACGCCACGACGGGCGCGGTCCTTCTCGCGCCACTCGTGGTACTCCTCGTAATCGCCCGGGAAGTAATGGATCTCGGGCACGCCCTTGTCCTCGTCGACGATGCCCTCGAAGGAGAGGATGTGCGTCGCGACGCGGTTCAAGAAGTAGCGATCGTGCGTCACGACGATCGCGCTGCCGGTGTACTCCTGGATCGCCTCTTCGAGCACGCGCAACGTCTCGAGATCGAGGTCGTTCGTCGGCTCGTCGAGCAGGATCACGTTCGCGGGCTCGCGCAGCATCTTCGCGAGCAGCACGCGGTTGCGCATGCCGCCCGAGCACTCGCCGAGCAGCTTCTGCTGGTCCTCGCCCTTGAAGTTGAAGCGCGCGACGTACGCGCGTCCGTCGAGCACCTTGTTGCCGAACGGGATCTGCGGATTGCCTTCGGTGATGTTGTCGTACACCGATTTGTCGTCGTCGAGCACCGTGCGCGACTGATCGAGCCAGACCATCTTCACGGTCGGGCCGATCGTCACCGTGCCGTCGTCGGGCTTCTCGCGGTGCGTGATCATCCGTAAGAGCGTGGTCTTGCCGCGGCCGTTCGCGCCGATCACGCCGAGCACGCCGCCCGGCGGCACTTCGAACGAGAGATCGTGAATGAGCTGTTTGTCGCCGAAGCCCTTCGTGACGTGCGACAACTGGATCACTTTGTCGCCCAGTCGCGGTCCGGGCGGAATGCGCAGATCGACCGGATCGAGCGCGTCTTCGGCCTTCTGCTCGAGGAGCTCTTTGTAACGCGTGAGGCGCGACTTGCTGCGCGTCGTGCGCGCCTTGGGCGTCTTGCGGATCCATTCGAGCTCGCGCTCGATGATCTTCTCGCGCGTCTCGTTCTGGCCGCGGCGCACCATCAGCTCGTTCTGCTTCGCGCCGAGATAGTCGCTGTAGTTGCCCTTGTACGGCCGGCCCACGCCGCGCTCGATCTCGAGCATCCAGTTCACGACGTTGTCCAAGAAGTAACGGTCGTGGGTGATCAGGATCACCGTGCCCTGGTACTCCTTCAAATAGTGCTCGAGCCACTCCACCGCTTCGGTGTCGAGGTGGTTCGTCGGCTCGTCGAGCAGCAGCATGTCGGGGTGCTGCATGAGCAGCTTGCACAGCGCGACGCGGCGCCGCTCGCCACCGGACAGCTTCGTGACGTCGGCCTCCATCGGCGGCAGTCCGAGCGCTTCGGCCGCTTGCTCCAGGTGGCTGTCGAGCTCCCAGATCTCCTTGTGCGCCATCTCTTCGGAGAGGTGCTCGAACTCGGCGTTCAGCTTGTCCGCTTCGGCACCTTCCGCACTGCCGAGCTTCTCCGACACCTCGTTGTAGCGATCGTGGATCGCGATCAGCGGCGCGACTGCTTCCTTGAGGTTGCCCTCGACATCGAGCGTCTCGTTCAGCGGCGGCTCCTGCGCGAGGTAGCCGATCGTGAGACCGTTGATCACCGGTCGCGCGGTGCCTTCGAACTGTGTGTCGGCACCCGCGATGATGCGCAGGAGCGTCGACTTGCCGGCGCCGTTGGCACCGATCAGTCCGATCTTGGCGCCTTCGAGGAACGAGAGCGTGATGCCTTTGAGCACTTCGCGTTGGCCGAAGTACTTCTTCAATTCGTAGAGCTGGAAGATGATCTTGTCGGACATGGGGGCGAAGAGGATAACGCGCACTGCGCGTTCGGGCCACGGGTGCGCGGCGCTCGGATCGCTTTCCGCGAGCGTTTCGCGCGCGATTGGCGAGGGCTCCTAGCACGAGCGCGCCGCGTTGGAAATGCGCTCGTCAGCGTCGCACGGGCCGCGACGGCCGCACGCCCAGGTGATTGGCGCGCGTCTCGGGCGGCGAGTTGTTGCGCCGCGCCGAGCGTGCGTAGCTCGCCTCGTGCAAGAAGCTGCCGCCGCGACTCACGCGATGGATCGCGCCCTCCTCGACGCGCTCGCCGTCGCTTTCGCGCGGCGTCGTGTCGTAGCTCGCCGCATAGCCGTCGCGGCACCACTCCCACACGTTGCCGAGCACGTCGTGCAAGCCGAACGGATTCGGGTGCAGCGCGCCGACCGGCGCATGCACGCCGTAGCCGTCGTCGAGCTCGGGCCAGTCGTCGATGCTCGGCCACGAGGCGCCGGAGCGGAACGCGGCTTGGTCGGCTAGGTTCGCGGCGCCTTCGAGCGTGGTCTTCTCTGCGCCGGTCCACCACGGCGTGCTCGTTCCGGCGCGCGCGGCGTACTCCCATTGCGCTTCCGTCGGCAGCGCGAGCCCGAGCTTGCCGAGCACCGACGCGCACTCCGTCCAACTCACCTGCTCGACGGGATGCAGCAAGCTGTGCTGCTTGCCGTCGAAGAAGCTGTTCGGTCCGTAGATGCTCGGGTTCTCGCCGGTGAAGCGCAGCCATTGGTCCTGCGTCAGCTCGTACTTGGACACGAAGAACGCCTCGAGCTCGACTTCATGCTGCGGCGATTCGTCGACGCGCGCCTGCGCGTCGTAATTCGGCGCGCTCCGGTTCGCACTCTGCGCGCCCATCTCGAACGTGCGTCCGGGCAGGAGCACGAGGACGATCGCGCAGCCGTTCGTGAGCACGAGCTCGCCGCTCGCCGCATCGCGATCGGGCGGCGCGCCGCTCTGCACGTGCGCGAACTCCCACAAGCCCGAGCCCGCGTCGCGGCCGATCGGCCACAGCCCGATCTGCGGCTGGATCACGAGGCCGCGGTACTCCGGGCTCGCGCGCTCGTCGGCGATCGACGCGATCGCCGCGGTCCAACGCGCGCGTGCTTCCGCGCTCGACACCGTGCGCTCTTCGACGGAGCGCGCGAACACGAGGCGTCGCTCGACGTCGGCGATGAGCCCGACTTCCGGCAGCGCGAACGCATCGAGGCCGCGCACGAGCTCTTCCTGCGTGTCGTGCTGCCAGCGATCCTCGGTGCTCGCGAAGTTCCACGCGCCCGGCGCGGTCGGATCCGCGCCGGCGATCGTCTGTGCGCGAGCGCGCAGCTCGGTCAGCGCGAGCTCGTGCTGCGCGCGCCGGCCCACGAGCGTGCTCGCGTCGGCGAGCCATGCTTCGAGCGCGGGAACGTGCTCGGGGTCCGCCGGCCACAGCGATTCCGCACGCAGCTCGAGGTCGGTGAGATGGCGCACGTCGGAAAGCTGCAGCACCTTGGCGGCGCGGTCGCGCGCGATGAAGGCTTGCTCCTCGGCGAGCGCTTGGCTCTGCAGCGCGCGCTGCTCGCTCGCACGGATGAGCTCGTTGGCCGCCACGAGCTCCGAGTTCTTGCGCGAGAGCACGACTTCGTGCACCACGACGCCGCCGATCACCACGAGCGCCGCGGCGCCGAAGGTCGCAGCGAGCGCCTTGTTGCGCAGCACCCACTTGCGCAGGACGGCGACCGGTCCCGTCTCGTACGCGTGCACGACGCGGCCCTCGAGGTACGCGCGCAGATCCTCGGCGAGCTCCTGCATGCCCGCGTAGCGCGCGGCCGGATCGCGCGCCATCGCCTTCTCACCGATCGCGATGAGTTCGGGCGGCGCGTGCGGCGCGCGCGTCGCCAGCGGCTCCGGCGCCTCCTTGCGCACGCGCCGCCACACGGAGATCGCGTCGCGCTTCGCACCCGGCGGCACGTACGGCGAGTGACCGGCGAGCAGGTGGTAGAGGATCGCGCCGACCGCGTAGATGTCGGTCGCCGGTCCGAGTGCTTGCAGGTCGCCGTGCGCTTGCTCGGGTGACATGTACGCGGGCGTGCCGACGACGTCGCCGTCCATCGTCTTCAAGGCGGACGTCGTCTCGAGCGCGCGCGCGTTGAGTCGGTGCGTGTGAATGCTGGCGCTCGCGGGCGCGTTGTCGAGTCGGAGATCGCGCCGGTCCTTGCGACCGAGCACACGCGCGAGCCCCCAATCCATCACGTACACTTCGCCGAACCGTCCGACCATCACGTTCGCCGGCTTCAGGTCGCGGTGGATCACGCTCTTGCTGTGCGCGTACGCGACGGCCTCGCACACCTTGAGCACCGCGCCGACGGCGCGCGTCTGCGTCCAGCCGTCGCGCCCTTCGTGCATCGCTTCGAAGATCTTCTCGAGGTCCTGCCCGGTCACGAGGCGCATCGTGAAGTACAGGCGCCCGCTCTCGTCGAGCCCGATCTCGTGCACGGGCACGATGCCCGGGTGATCGAGCTGGCCGGTGATCTGCGCCTCCTCGACGAAGCGGTCGAGCAGGAACGGGTGCGCTTCGCTGCCGTGCTGGCCGTCCTTTTCCTGCACGATCTTCATCGCGAGGCCGCGGCCGAGGTCGGGATCCCAGATGTCGAGGATCACGCCCATGCTGCCGCGCGCGACCTCGCGGCGCACCGCGTAGCGCGTGCCGCCGCTGCGCCGCTGCGCGAGTCGATCGAGCACGTCGGCGAGCGCGCCGTCGTCACCCGCGGCGGGGCCTCGTGATGCGTTCGGAGATTGCGGAGGCGATTCGTGCGTCATGCCGGCGGCCGATGACCGGAAGGCTGCGTGCGAGTGTGCGCACCGCGCACCGCATTCGCGGCGATGCGCGGGCGCATGACGGCGCAGGGATCAGTTGCGGCGGATCTTGACGCAGTCCGTGATGCGGAAGCCGCGGTCGCCGGACGTGCGCGCGGTGAGGCGCAAACGGATCTTCGTGCCGTGCGGCTCGTCGTCGAGGCCGAAGCAGCTGATCACGTCGTTGCGGTTGAACTTCAGGTTGAGGTCGAGCTCGCAGTCGCCTTGCAGGTCGTGGCAACCGCAGAACTCGTCGCCCAAGAACGGCGTGCCGCGGTCCGCGAACTCGATGCGGATCGGCTTCAGGACCGGGTAGCTCGTCACGGTCTCGCCTTCGGGCGCGTTCGCATTGAAGCGCGTCAGCCCGATCGTGCCGAGGTCGACCTGCGTCACGTCGAAGGCGTTGCCGAGCACGCTCATGCGCAGCGTGGCGACCATCATCCCGGAGTCGTCGAGCACGATCTCGCCCTCTGCCATGTGGCCTTGATCGTCGTCGTCGCAATCATCGCAATCGCCGGCGTGATCGACACGGATGGTATTCGGGCACTTGCCCGGCTTGATGTCGAGGTGCGGAGCGTGCGTCGACTCGGTGTCGATCACGACCTCACCCGTCTTTGCGTCGACGGTGAACACGCAATCGGCGTCGGGCAGCTCGAGCGTCGTGAAATCGACGGGAGCGCGAACGGGCGCGGAGACCGGCTGCTGTGCGCTCGCGCTCCAGAGCGGAATCGAGGCGAGCGACGCGGCGGTCAACAAGGACAGTTGGAGCAAGGACGGGCGGCAGAACATCGTGATGAATCCTCCAGGTGTGACGGTCGGGATCGCGGGGGCGGCGCACTCGGAGCGCACGTGCGACGACGTGCGGCCGATGACTCCGGGACAACGGAGCGGCCTTCCCGTGTGTGGGGCCACTCATGCTAGCAGCTGCCCGTCGAGGCCGCTCGCCGTCGGACGACACGGATCGCGCGACATCGACCCCTCGCGTTGAGCACGCCGCGTGCGTCCGTACACTACGGCGATGGACATCCTGAAAGAGCTCGGCATCGAGAAGGAGCACCTCGGCGCGTACGACGGCCGCTGGATCGAGACGACCGGGACGCTGCTCGCGAGCAAGAATCCGGCGACCGGCAAGGTGATCGCGAGCGTGCGCCAAGCGACGAGCGCCGAATATGAACGCTGTGTGAAGAGCGCGCACGACGCGTTCCTGCGCTGGCGCGACGTGCCCGCTCCGAAGCGGGGCGAGATCGTGCGCCGCATGGGTGACGAGCTGCGCAAGAAGAAGGACGCGCTCGGGCGGCTCGTGTCGCTCGAGATGGGGAAGATCCTGCAGGAAGGCTGGGGCGAGGTGCAGGAAGCGATCGACATCGCGGACTTCGCGGTCGGTCAGTCGCGCATGCTGTACGGACTCTCGATGCACTCGGAGCGCGCCGACCACGCGATGCGCGAGCAGTGGCATCCGCTCGGCCCGGTCGGCGTGATCACCGCGTTCAACTTCCCCGTCGCGGTGTGGGCGTGGAACTCGATGCTCGCGTACGTGTGCGGCGACTCGTGCGTGTGGAAGCCGTCGTCGTACACGCCGCTGTGCGCGATCGGCACCACGAACGTGATCCGTCCGGTGCTCGAGGCCGAGGGCTTCGGCGCGCTCGCGACATTGTGCATCGGCGAGCCGCGCGAGGTCGGGCAGAAGATGCTCGAGGACCCGCGCTTCCCGTTGATCTCGTTCACCGGCTCGACGAACGTCGGTCGGCGCGTCGCGCAGACCGTCGGTGCTCGATTTGGGCGCACGATCCTCGAGCTCGGCGGCAACAACGCGATCGTCATGATGGAGGACGCCGACCTCGCGCTCGCGCTGCCCGCGATCTTGTTCGGCGCCGTCGGAACCGCCGGCCAGCGCTGCACGACGACGCGGCGCTTGCTCGTGCACGAGAAGGTGGCCGACGAGGTCGAGAAACGCCTGGTCAAGGCGTACGAAGGCGTGCGCATCGGCGATCCGTTGCACAAGGACACGCTGTGCGGACCGCTCGTCGACGCGAGCGCCGTCGACACGATGCAGAGCGCGCTCGCGAGCGTCGTGAAGGAAGGTGGCCAGGTGCTCTGCGGCGGCGAGCCGGCCAAGCTCGGCGGTGACAACGCCGGGGGCTACTTCGTGAAGCCCGCGATCGTGCGCGCCGAGAACCACTACAAGACGGTGCAAGAGGAAACCTTCGCTCCGATCCTGTACGTGATCCGCGTCAAGGACATCGACGACGCGATCGCGAAGCACAACGCCGTGCCGCAGGGCCTCTCGTCCTCGATCTTCACGCTCAACATGC
>JBJXHG010000166.1:0-4727 GCA_046160865.1 Planctomycetota bacterium
CGCTTCGGGCAAGGCGTTGCGTCGGAATCGACCGGAGCTGACCTGTTAGGTCAGCGAGGATCGATTCCGATCCAACAACGCCGACCGAAGCGAGTTGACGCGAACGCAGCAGGACGTGGTGAGAAATACGGGCTAGAACGGACGTTCTTCGCCGTTCTCCGATGCGTGCTCCACGTCTCCACTGCGGTCGCCGTCGATTGGCGCGGTGGCGTCTTCGTCGTCCTGCTTGCCGCGACCGTGCGAACGCGCGTGGTCACGCCTCGCGGCGCCGTTTCTTTCGACTGGGCGTTCGACCGAGCCTTCAGCCGGCGCGTAGCCGAGGTACGGGACGCGCATGCGCACCTGACGCCGCCCCGTGAGCGGATCCTCGCGCTCTTCGGGCTCCACCTTCACTTGAGCGACCAAGCTCACGAGGTCGTTCGGTTCGACCTCGAGTTCGCCGCGCACGTCCATGCCCAGCGCTTCGAGCACTTTCTTCACGCGATACACGCCGCGCTCGCTCCACGTAATCGAGTCCCACGCCGCCGTGCGGCCGGCCCACTCACCGTCGACGACTTCCAATCGAAACGTCCAGCGCACACTTCCATCGCGCGCTCGACCTTCACGGACCTCGGCGATGCGGCACACATGGATGCCGTCGGGAACGGAGACGTACGAATCGACGTCGTCCACGGATCGGAAATCGAAGTGCATGGTTGCCTCCCGGCCGTGATGCGGTCTGTGCGAGCGTACGCACCGGCCGGCGTCGCGCTCGCGGGGTGAATCTGCCTCGCGGATGACCGGAGGACTCGCTGCGACGCGAACGGGTTGCAGACGGTCCCGATATTTCTTCGCGCGCGCAGGCGCGCGCTTAGGCGTCGATCGCGACGAGCGCCGCGGTCGCGGCATCGGTGCCGGGACCCGTGGCCGTCGCGAAGACGCGCTCCATGTTGCCCGACATCACGAGCGCGACGTCGGCCGCGCTCAGTCCGCGCGCGACGAGCGCGTCCGCGAGCGCGCCGTAGCACGACGCGTCCTCGAGTCCCTGCGGTGTGCGCAGGATGCCGTCGTAGTCGGAGCCGATGCCGACGTGCTCGATGCCGGCAATGTCGATCGCGTGCAACACGTGCTCGGCGACGACGCCGATCGAGAGCGGCTCGGCGGTGCGCTGCAAGAGCTCGCCGGCTTTCAGGAATACGTCGGTGTCGTTCGTGCCGTCGAGCGACGCGTACGCCTCGGTCTCACGCACGCGCGCGTCCTCCCGCTGCGCGGCCGCGCTCAAGAACGGCGTGCAGAACACGATGCCGACGACGCCGCCGTTCTGCGCGAGCGCGCGCAACTGATCGTCGCTGAGATTGCGCACGTGCGCGTGCAGCGCCTTGCAGCCCGAATGGCTGGCGATCACGGGCTTCGACGTCGCGTCGAGCGTGTCGTAGAACGCGCGCTCGCCGGCGTGCGACAGATCGACGACCATGCCCAGCTCGTTCATCGCGCGCACGACGCTCTTTCCAAACGCCGACAAGCCCGCGGGGATCGACGCGCCCGCGCCCGATTGACACGAGCGGATCCACGACAAGTGGTTGTTCCAAACGAGCGTCATCACGCGCACGCCGCGTTCGAAGAACCAACGCAAGTGATCGAGATCCTCCTCGATCGAATGGCCGCCCTCGATGCCGGGAATCCCGGCGATGCGCGCCTGCGCGCGCGCGCTCGCGAGCATGCGCGCATTGCCCGCGAAACCGACGCGCTCGGGGTGCGCGCGCGCGAGGCGATGAAACTCGCGCAGGAGCAGGACGGTGCGCGCACGCGCCTGACCGAGCTCGATGTACTTGGGGTCGACCCAACTGACGAGGACTACGGCGTCGAGGCCGCCCGCGCGCGCGCGCTCGAGGTCGAAGTGGCCGGGCGTGCGGCGGCCCAGATCGTGGCCGAGATCGAGCTGGCGCTGCAGCGCGTCGACGTGCGCGTCGAACACCGGGAATCGGGACATCCGACGCAGACTGGAGCCCGATTGGGGGCCTGTCAACGTGACAGGGGTCGGAGTCGACCTCGCGGCCAGCTGCCACGCTGGCAGAGCACGGACGCCGGCGCGCTCCGGGTGCACGGACGCAAAGCGTTATTGAAAAACGGCTTCCGCCCGCGGCATCGACGGCTGGCTACCGGCACACGGTTTGCTTTCGGCGAGGCTCACGTGGCGCCATGTTCTCCGACCGCCGAATTCTGATCGCAGACGACAACCCCGAGCTTCGAGCCGGGCTCATCGACCTGCTCCACGACATGCAGTTGCACATCGTGGAGGCGGAGACGGGACTCATCGCGCTCGACATCCTGCGCGGACAGTCGCTCGACCTCGCGCTGCTCGACATGCACATGCCGGGCCGCACCGGACTCGAGCTGCTCTCGATGGTCCGCCGCGAGACGCTCGGCATCCCGTGCATCTTCTTTTCCGCCGACGCGACGCTCGCGATCCAACGCCAAGCGTTGGAAGAGGGCGCGTTCTCCGTCCTCTGCAAGCCGCTCGAGCCGCTGCGACTGCGCATGGAAGTGCGCCGCGCGCTCGAGTCCGCGCCGCCGCGCAGCTGCTGAACGGCGCCGTCCCGAACGATCACCTGCTGCGCAGCGAATGCGCAGCAGAGAAACCCTCCCCGAACACGAACACAACGGACTTTTCCATGGCCACCAAAACTCAACCCGCGAAAACCATGAGCACCACCACGAAGAGCAAGACCAACATTCGTCCCCTTGGAGATCGCGTTCTCGTTCAGCGCGTCGAAGCCGAAGCGAAGACCGCCGGCGGCATCCTCCTGCCGGAGAGCGCCAAGGAAAAGCCCAAGGAAGGTCGCGTGATCGCGATCGGCGACGGCAAGACGCTCGACAACGGTGAGCGCTCGAAGTTCTCCGTGAAGCCGAACGACCGCGTTCTCTTCAGCTCCTACGCCGGAACCGAAGTGAAGTTCAACGGCGAGGAATACCTGATCATCAAGGAAGAGGATCTGCTCGGCATCATCGCCTGAGTCGTCCGCCGCACAACCGCAACCAGAAATCAGCACAACACATGGCCAAACAAATCTGCTACGACGCGGCGGCACGCGAGAAGATCCGCGACGGAGTCCGCAAGCTCGCTCGCGCCGTCAAGGTCACGCTCGGCCCCCGCGGCCGCAACGTGATCATCGAGAAGTCCTTCGGCAGCCCGACCGTCACCAAGGACGGCGTCACGGTCTCCAAGGAAGTCGATCTCGAGGACGCCTACGAGAACATGGGCGCGCAGCTCGTGAAGCAAGTCGCGCAGCGCACCAACGACCAAGCCGGTGACGGCACGACGACCGCAACCGTGCTCGCCGAGTCGATCTTCGAAGAAGGTCTGAAGAACGTCACGGCCGGCGCCAGTCCCGTCAGCCTCAAGCGCGGCATGGACAAGGCGGTCGACGCAGTCGTCGCGAACCTCAAGAAGATGTCGACGGCCGTCAAGGGCCACGAAGAGATCGCGCAAGTCGGCACGATCGCTTCGAACGGCGACGTCGAGATCGGCGAGATGATCGCCAAGGCGATGGACAAGGTCGGCAAGGACGGCGTCATCACCGTCGAAGAAGGCAAGTCCATCACGACGGAAGTCGAGTGGGTCGAGGGCATGCAGTTCGACAAGGGCTGGCTCTCGCCGCACTTCATCACCAACGCGACGACGATGGAGACCGTGTTCGAGCGGCCGTACATCCTCATCAACGAGAAGAAGATCTCGTCGGTGAAGGACATGATCCCGCTGCTCGAGCAAGTCGCGCAGAGCGGCCGTCCGCTCGTCGTGATCGCGGAAGACGTCGAAGGCGAAGCGCTCGCGACGATGGTCGTCAACAAGCTGCGCGGCTCGTTCCCGTGCGTCGCGGTCAAGGCTCCGGGTTTCGGGGATCGCCGCAAGGCGATGCTCGAGGACATCGCGATCCTCACGGGCGCGAACCCGATCTTCGAAGCGACGGGCGGCACGCTCGAGACCGTCACGCTGAAGGATCTCGGCACCGCGAAGAAGGTCGTCATCGCCAAGGAAACGGCGACGATCATCGAAGGCGGCGGGGCGAAGGACGGCATCAAGGGCCGCATCGCGCAGATCAAGGCCGAGATGGAGACGACGAAGTCCGACTACGACAAGGAGAAGCTGCAAGAGCGTCTCGCGAAGCTGTCGGGCGGCGTCGCACAAGTGAACGTCGGCGCGGCGACCGAGGCCGAGATGAAGGAGAAGAAGGCGCGCGTCGAGGACGCGCTGCACGCGACGCGTGCGGCCGTCGACGGCGGAGTCCTGGCGGGCGGCGGCGTCGCGCTGCTGCGCGCGCAGGAGCTCGTCGACAAGCTCAAGCTCAGCGGCGACGAGCGCGTCGGTGCCGACATCGTGCGGCGCGCGCTCGAGTCTCCGTTGCGCCAGATCGCGCAGAACGCCGGCATCGACGGCTCGATCGCGGTGCAGACCGTGCGGGCTTCCAAGGACGCGGACTTCGGCCTGAACGCGGCGACCGGCGAGTACGAGAACATGATCAAGGCCGGCATCATCGACCCGGCGAACGTCACGAAGGCGGCGCTGCAGAACGCCGCGTCGGTCGCGACGCTGCTCCTGACGACCGAGTGCCTCGTTTCCACCATGCCCGAGAAGAAGAAGGGCGGGGGCGGTGGCGGCGGCGAGGACATGGGCGACATGGACTACTGATCGCGGCGCGCCGCCCCGTGCGGCGCTCGCACTGAAGTTCCCGGCGGGCGGGTCGTGCAGG
>JBJXHG010000167.1:0-66907 GCA_046160865.1 Planctomycetota bacterium
AGATCCGCTTCGCGGCTGCGAGCCACCTCGAGCTCGCGCCCGCCGAGCACTTGCTCGAGGAGGTCGCGCGCGCCGACCTGGAGTTGGAGCCGTTCCTGCGCCGGCGACGCGGCGAGGAGAGTCCGAACTGACGGGAAGGCCGCGGCTCGAACCTAATCGCATTTGCGGCGCGGGCGGCGCCTCGTAGGAAGTTGTGATTTACAGACGGCTCTCGGCAGGCCTCGGGGCGCCCTCCCACTTCCAGAGAGGGCGGTCGCAATGCGCTAGCTCGTATGAGCTTGCGTGCGGCGCGTGGCGCGCGCGCGCCTCCCATCGCCACGGTGTGGGCGGCCCCGCACCCCGCTCTCCGCGGCGAGATTCGGGCAAAAAAAGTGGCCTGTCCCTTTTCCTTGCCTCGGATGCGCGGCATTCTCTGCCCGCTCAAACCCCCCATCCCCTCTGTGATTCTCTGTCTGTCCCTTTTTGGAGTGCATTCCGCATGAACAAGCTCGTCTACAGCGCCGTTGCGTTGACCCTGGCGAGTGCGCCGGGCGTCGCGTCGGAGAAAGAGTGGTCGAGTCTCGACAAGGAACTCGAAAGCCTCACGTCCAGCCTGTCCGCTCAAAACACCGGCCCCAAGGTCGGTGGATGGATCCATTCGAGCTGGAGACACTCCAGCGACGTGGAGGTCGAGACAGACCCCACCACCACGCCTCCCACGACCGAAGACCAAAGCGGCTTCCAGCTCGACACAGTGCGCCTCGAGATTACGGGGGATGCGGGTAGCGACTACGGCTACAAGCTGAGCTTCGACTTCGCCGAGGGAATCGAAGCTGGCGTCGACGCGAACGGCGACGACGTCACGCTCGGTGGTATCGCCAGCCTCAAGGACGCCTACGCAACTTGGAAGATCGGCGACATCGTCAACGGCAAGATGGGACGCTTCAAGCAACCCTTCCTGCGCAGCGCGCTGGTCTCCGACAACCGTCTGCTGTTCCTTCAGCGCACCGGTATCGGGGAACTCGTGCGTCGCGATCTCGGTCTCGCCTTCAGCGGCGATTACGACACGGTCCATTGGTGGATCGCCGCGCAGAACGGTGGCGACGGCCAAGCGGACGAATACCTATTCACGGGCCGCGTCACGGCAGATCTGATGGGCAGCAGCGTCGGCAAGGTCGAAGGCGCGTACGGCGCCGGCGACGAAACCGCCCTGTTCGTGGGTGCTCAAGTCGCCGACGAAGGCACCCTCGACGACGGGATGTTCTGGGGCATCGAAGCAGCGCTGACCGCCGGCCCGATCGCGATCTCGGCCGAAATGGTCGACTTCGACAAGGGATCGGTTGTCGGAGGCAACGATGAGTTCGGTGTGCACGACCCGATCCTTAGCAACATCGACTCCGATTTGGCCACTTCCGATGTCGCGGATACCACTCCGTGGAACGCGACCGCCTCGTACATGTTCACCGAGATGTACGAAGCCGCCGTCCGCTACGAAGACTCAGACAACGATGAAGACACGAACGCGTTCCACGTGGCCGTGAATCGCTACGTGCAAGGCCATGACATCAAGTGGACCTTGCAGTGGACGAACATCAGCTCGGACGCGACGCTCGCAAACCCGGAAGGTGACATCACCCAGATCGGCGTCGGTCTGGGCGTGTCCTTCTGACCCGTTCTTCAAGTTGATCCGCGCGCGTCGCGGGTTGACCTCAGCACACGAGCCCCGCGCGCGTCGCGGGGCTTGTTCGTTTGTGCGCTGATACGCGACCGAGAAGCGGCGATTGGGTGCCGTGCGCCATCGCGACGGGCTGCAGAGCGTCGCAGTCCGCCGCGCGGCCACACGGGCGCTGTCGATGGCTTCGGCGCCGGGCTTCGGCTTGTGCGCAGGACAAGCGGGGTCAGGACAGATCCGCGCCGTTGTCTTGTCCCGCGCCCACGTGGCCCAAGCTGCCGTGCCCCTTCACCCGACCAGCGGTATAGTGAGCCGCGCGACGGTGCCCCAGCGCTTAGCTTCCCCAACCTCCCTCGCCGAAGGTCCCTACTCGGGACGCTCCCACTCGAGACGCTTCGACGCCGAACGGCACTGGTCCGGGATCAGCGCACCGTGGAGACGCACCCCGTTGAGTAATCGAGGGCGTGAGGACTTCCCGCGGTATACGTCCGCGCGCCTGCACGCCGCCGTGACGGGGGGATTGGCCGTCAACGCACACTACCACGTCCATGGTGCGCGCCCGATCATCGTGCCCGACGGTTAGATGCGCGCCTCGAGCTGGAGTCACGCGCATTGGGGGGCTTCACGGCATAATGATTTCGCCGCGCCGCTCTGCTTCACCCTGGCGCCGCACGAGGGAATTGAAATGTTGCACGCTGCCAGGTTAATTCTGACTACATGCTCCACCTTCTTCTTTGCTGTCTCCTGCGGAGGAGGAGGAGGGGGAGGGAACGTTGCTCCACCCGTCGTTGATCTCTCGACGATCAGCGTATACCCAAATCCCGCCGAGGCTCGCATTCTGCGCGCTCAGGACACGCGAGGCACCATTGTTGACTGTTTCGGCGTAAAAGACTCCATCGGCCTGCCCGCAGCGCTGACGTCAATGCGAGTGGTAGAAGCCAACGGCGACGCGACCGAGATCTACCTCGGCCCAACGGGAGCAGTCGACGCTGTGCGCGCGTTCAACGGCACCATTTTCGAGTTTGATCGGCTGGCGCACGACACATTCGACGTCGCCGTAACGGCACCTGACGCCTCCGTCGTTATCGTATTTCGCGTTACCCTTTCTGCGGGATTGACACACTTAGCGGGCACGAGCAGTGCCGGAGCCTTGATTCAGCGCGTGCAAATGCACGAAGTCCGGTGGATCGGCAACCGAGACATGTCCGCACAAGTGGAATCGTCTCCGTTCGGCGGGGGTTCTGACGCGCTCGTGAATGCGGCCATTGAGAGGCGCTCGCAAGTGCCGACTACCGCCTTCGGACTGTTGCGCACATTGACTCGCCCCCCTCCTGGAGCCAACGTTCAAATCGCGGATTCGACCGTAGTCGTCGACATCAGCAATTGTGGCGTGCCATTCGAAGAGTTTGCTTTCGTCACGATCTGGGATGCCGACGTCAATCCATTTTCACTCTTTGTTGTTCCCTGCCTTCGTGATTATGCCGTTCCCGGCCGATATATTGCCACGATTCCGAACCGGCCAACATCAAGCCATCCTGAACTAGAGGAGTTTTGTCAACTTACTGGCGAAAGCCTTGCACAAGTCTGCGAGGTGATGTCGCCGATCCTGGATGTCAGCGGCGCCGTGTGCGACTACATCGAAATCGCCCTGGGCAGCCCGCTACTGGCAAGCCTGAATGCTATTGTCAGGCAGGCATTGCTCGTCGCTTGCGAGCGCGTCATTCCGGCACTGGAGTTTATTTGTGATGCACTCGGTACACCAATCGATACGGGCCAACCAAATCCGTTCGAGATCATCTGCTCCGGACTAGCGACGATGACCGATCAGCCATACACGGGCGAAGCCGAGGTGGTCGTGCGGGTCCCTGGAGTGACCCCCGACCTGACGATTCCGTTGACGATTCCTGTATCGCCATCACCCCAAGTGTTCCCGGTTAGCGTATTCGATAGCGGGCACATTTCTCACATGACCGCCTCTACGTATTTTCCGCTCATCCAGCAGCCGTACGATGTCGCCGTGGAGGTTGCTTGCGCGGGACCTGGTGCATTTGTATCCGGTACCGTTAGCGGAACCGACAACTACTCAACCAGTTTTTCATGTCTCGTGCTCGGGCAAGACAAATGCATAGTTCATCTCCCTGGCGCTGTGGGCGGCACAAGTCGTCGAGTGAAAGCCGAGGTACACGATCCTCAATCGCCCAACACGGTGTCATCTGCAGAGATTATCGTCACGACCCAATCGCCACCGCCGCCGTTGAACCTGGCCGGACTCTGGATTGGCAGCTATAAGTACACGGGAGATCTGCCTGCTCCTTGCCCAACTGTCCACGACACAGGCGCAATGAGAATGACCCTTCAACAAACCGGCGCTTCGGTCTTTGGCACAGCGCAAATGAACAACCTCACGGTTATCGTGTTCGACGGTGAGGATTGCTTCGCCAGCGGGCACGCGAATCTCTCTGGAATCGAAGTGGCCGGGGTTGTTACCGCACAATCGTTCCAAGGCGACCTGGTGATCACGGATCCGTTCTCAGGCATTTCAGCGAAGATTGGCTTCAATGCCCTAATCGCGGGAGACTTGATGACGGGTTCGTTCGATCAGCTGAACGGGTCGTTCAGCCTTGCGCGATGAGAACCAATTTTGACACTTGAGATGGCCACCCCAGCGCTCTCAGCAAATGCCTATCTGTACGAGAGCCGCGTGATGACGCGGTCGTTCACGTGTGGGATAGTCTGACGCTTTGCTGGCCCCCCGTCCCATGAGCAACACCTTGTCACGTCCGGCCAACCGCCTCGCGGCGGAAACGAGCCCGTACCTCCTCCAGCACGCGCACAACCCGGTGGATTGGTACGCGTGGGGTCCGGAGGCGCTCGAGCGCGCGCGGCGCGAGGACCGTCCGATCTTCCTCTCGATCGGCTACTCGGCGTGCCACTGGTGCCACGTCATGGAGCGCGAGTCGTTCGAGAACGACGCGATCGCACGCCTCATGAACGAGCACTTCGTCAACGTGAAGGTCGATCGAGAGGAGCGGCCGGATCTCGACGAAATCTACATGAAGGCCGTCCAGTCGATGACGGGGCAGGGCGGCTGGCCGATGAGCGTGTTCCTCACGCCACAGCTCGAGCCGTTCTTCGGCGGGACGTACTTTCCGCCGCGCGGCGCGTACGGCCGACCCGGTTTTCCGGAAGTGCTCACCGCGCTCGCGCGCGCGTGGAAAGAGGATCGCCCCGCGCTCGCCCAACAGGCGAAGCGCTTGACCGACCGCATCGTGGAGGAGAGTCGCGCGAAGACGAACGCAGACCTCGATCCCGCGGTGCTCGACCACTCGCTCGCGATGCTCACGCGCAACTTCGACGCGCGCTGGGGCGGCTTCGGCGAAGCGCCGAAGTTCCCGCACGCGATGGATCTGCGTCTCTTGCTGCGCCACCACCTGCGCAGCGGGCAAGACGCCGCGCGCAAGATGGCGCTCGTGTCCCTCGACCGCATGGCAGCGGGCGGCATCTACGATCAGATCGGCGGCGGTTTCCACCGCTACAGCACGGACGAGAAGTGGCTGATCCCCCACTTCGAGAAGATGCTGTACGACAACGCGCTGCTCGTTCCCGCCTACCTCGAGGCGTTCGCGCTGACGCGCGACGAGCGCCACGCCGACGTCGCACGCGGCGTGTGTGAATGGGTGCTGCGCGAGATGACGACCCCCGAGGGCGGCTTCGCGAGTAGTCAGGATGCGGACAGCGAAGGCGTCGAGGGCAAGTTCTTCGTCTGGACACCTGATGAGCTCGTGCGCGTGCTCGGCGCGAAGCACGGCGCGTGGGCCGCCGAGTGGTTCGGCGTCACCGACGACGGCAATTTCGAGCATGGTGCGAGCGCGCTGTGGCGACCTGAGGCTGCGGACATGGTCGCACAGAAGCTGCACATACCGCGCGCCGAGCTCGTCGCGGCAATGGAGAGTGCGCGGCCGAAGCTCTATGCCGCACGCGCGCAACGCGTGCACCCCGGAACCGACGACAAGGTGCTCGCGTCGTGGAACGGCTTGATGATCTCGGCGCTCGCGCTCGCGCATCAAGTGCTCGACGAGCCGCGTTACCTCGACGCCGCGCGCGCGGCGTTGCGCTACGTGCTCACCGGCATGCGTCAGCCCGACGGGCGCTTGTTCGCGACTGCGCGCAGCGGTCGCGCTCACTTGAACGCGTACCTCGACGACTACGTGTTCGTCGTGCAGGCCCTGATCGACGTCTACGAGTCCGATTTCGACGAGCGCTGGCTCGACGAGGCGACGCGGCTCACGACGATCGTCACGGATCGATTCGAGGACGCGGAGGGCGGTGGCTTCTTCACGACCGCACACGACCACGAGTCGCTGCTCGCGCGCTTGAAGAATCCGCACGACGGCGCGCTGCCATCCGGGAGCGGCGTTCACGCGCTCAACTTGCTGCGACTCGCCGAGCTGACGGGCGCGGGGACGCTCGCGCAGTCGGCCGAGCGCACCATCCGCTCGCTCGGAGCGCTCGTCAACCGCTATCCAGCCGCGTTCAGCCAGCTCTTGATCGCCGTCGACTTCCTCGCCGCGCAACCGCGCGAGATCGTGCTCGCCGGAAGCCTCGACGACGAGAGCTTGCTGGCGCTGTTGCGGGAGGTGCGGGCCACGTTCCTGCCGCAGCGCGTGGTCGCCCTCGCGCGCCCGAGCGCGCGCTCGAGCACGCTGCCGCTGATCGAAGGCAAGGTCGCTGGTCCGAGCGGCGCACGCGCCTACGTGTGTCGCAACTACGCGTGCCGCGAACCCGCCGACACGCCGGCGGAACTGCGCGCACGGCTCGCGGAAGAGCGCGTCGCCGCGCGTTGAACGCCGCTCCGCTCAGTGATCCGGTTCCGGCGCGCCCGCCGTTCCGCCCGCACGCATCGGACTGCCCATGACGGCGCGCGGCCCGTAGCGTAGTCGTTCTTCGATCGTGCGATCGAAGCGCGGGTGCTTCGGCGTGGCCGCGAATCCAGTGTGCTCGCTGCGGCACACGTAGCAGACGACGACTTCCGGCAGGAACGCGTACAGCGAAAGATCGAGCAGCGCGGCGGCGGCCAAACTGATGTAGTGCGTGAACGGCGCGAGCAGCGCCGCCATCACGACGATCGCAATGCCGAGCGCGCGCGGGAAACCCTTCATGCGGTAGAGCTCGGGATGTCCGCACGCGACGCATGCCGTCAATCCTCCGTCCGGATGCAGCGCAGCAACATGGCCGCCCGTCGTGCTCCCGCAACCTGCACAGCGGAGCGACGGAAGATCTCGCGCTGCGCGCGGCACCTCCATGCGCGACTGCGCGCCGCAAGCACAGTGCAACGTGAGGTGGCGGCGCGCGACGACGCGTTCGCTCACAACGGGAACCCGTACGAGTCCTGGAGCGAGATCGACACCGCGGTTCCGATCAGCACGAGAATCGTCGATGCGTACAGGATGCCGGTCGCGGAGCGCGTGTTCTGGTACGCGAGCGACGCAGCCGTCATCGCTGCGAAGACGAGCGGCAGCACGAGGCCCGCGACGAGACGCGTTCCGAGGTAGAAGAGTCCCGTCGCAGAAGTGAGTGGCGCCTCGCCCGCGTTGAACGGCTCCGCAAGCCACCAACACGTGAGCGACACGAGCACGATGCTCGCGATCATGCTGCCGATCGTGACGCGGTTGAGGCGCGTCAGGAAGCGGATCGGCATCGTCGGAATCGTCAGATACCAGTGACCGAGCACCATCGCGAGCGACACGCTGCCCGCGACGCTCCCGGTCGCGAGCGCGGATAGCGTGCCAAGCGCCGCGACGGCGGGCGTGCTCGCGAGCTCCGCCGTGGCCACCGTCGTCGCGATCGCAACCACCGTCCACGCGAGACACCAAGCCAGTGCGGCGCCGAAGCGCGCTCCACGAACGGGCGCGCACAAAAATGGATACGCGAGCAGCGCGACCGAGCTCGTCCAGATGCTCGCGTCGTTCCAGCGCGCGCCTTCGAGCCACAACGGCATCGAAGCCACCGCGAACAGCGGCAGGGCGCCCGTCGTCGACATGATCCGATAGAAGAGGCGCCCCACGGGAGCGCGCGGCACGAAGGCAAGCGCGAAGAACACGCCGAAGCCGAGTTCGAGCGCGAATTGTGTGGCGAGTCGCGTCCAAACCATCGGCGGGATTCTACTCGTCCGCGCGCTATGCTTGGCAGCCAATGGCACCTCTCAGAGTTCTCATCACCGGCGGCAGCCGCGGCATCGGTCGCGCGATCGCGCTGCGCTTCGCCCGCGAAGGGGCGATCGTCGCCGTCGCAGCACGCTCGTCTCCCGGATTGGATGCGGTGGTCAAGGAGATCGACGCCGCTGGAGGCAAAGGTCGCGCGCAGCAGATGAACGTCGCAGACCACGGCTCGGTCGAGGCGGCCGTGTACCGCGCGGTCGAGTTCATGGGCGGTGCGCTCGACGTGCTCGTGAACAACGCCGGCGTGTTCGACGTGCAGCCGATCGAGAAGCTCGAGCTCGCCACGTGGAAGAAGAACATCGAGATCAACCTCAACGGTCCGTTCTACGTGACGCAGGAAGCTCTCGACGCGCTGTACGAGAGCGACCACGCGCACGTCTTCAACATCTGCTCGCTCGCCGGCAAGCGCGGCTTCCCCGGCAGCACGGCGTACAGCGCCTCGAAGTACGGCTTGCGCGGCTTCAGCGACGCATTGCGCGAAGACGTGCGCCCGAAGGGTGTGCGCGTGTCGACGATCTATCCCGGACAGACCGACACGGGCATCTTCGACGGCGTGCCGGGCAACTGGGATCGCTCGAAGATGAACAAGCCCGAGGACGTGGCCGAAGTCGTCTGGCGCGCCTATAAGGCGCCGCCGAGCGACAACGTGGACGACGTGGACGTTCCGCCGCGCGCGTGATCGTTCGACGCACGCGCGGCGATCAACCGCCGATGCTGCGGACGAGGCCGAGGAACTCGTTGCGCGTGCGGAAGTCGTTGCGGAACGATCCGAGCAGGCACGACGTCATGGTCGACGAGTTCTGCTTCTGCACTCCGCGCATCATCATGCACAGGTGCCTGGCATCGGCGACCACGCCGACGCCCTTCGGAGCGAGGATCTTCTCGATCGCGTGCGCGATCTGCACCGTCATCCGCTCCTGGACTTGGAGCCGCCGAGCGAACACGTCCACGATGCGCGGCAGCTTCGAGAGCCCGATGATCTTGCCGTCCGGGATGTAGGCGACGTGCACGCGGCCGTAGAACGGCAGCAGATGGTGCTCGCACAGGCTGTAGAACTCGATGTCCTTGACGATGACCATTTCGGAGCAGTCCTCCTCGAAGACGCCGTGCCCGACGACTTCCTCGACGGTCTGCGTGCTGCCCTTGACGAGCTCCGCGAGCGCCCGTTCGACGCGCTCGGGCGTGCGCAACAGACCTTCGCGCGTCGGATCTTCGCCGAGGTTGACGAGCAGCTGGCGCACGAGATCGGCGGTGCTCATCGCGTCGCTCCAAAGTAGTCCACGTAGTTGTTCCGGCTCTCGTACAGGCGGACGCGGTGCAGCCGACAACCCTCGAACGCCCGCAAGCGCTCTTCGATCCGGTGCCAGAACGCGACCGCGACGTTCTCCGCCGTCGGGATGACGCCCGCGAGGAACGGCACGTCGTGATTCAAGTGCTTGTGATCGACGGCGTCGATGAGATCCTCGCGCAAGATGACCATCAAGCGATTGAGATCCATCACCATGCCGGTGCCGGCCGGCAGCGGACCGCGAACGGTCACCTCGACCGCGTAGTTGTGCCCGTGCCCGTTCGCGTTGTTGCACACACCGTAGAGGCGCCGGTTCTCGTCGTCGGGGAGCGACGGGTTGTGCAACCGGTGAGCGGCGGAGAACTCTTCGCGGCGAGTGATCTCGACTTCGGGGGAGGCCATGCGGAGTGCTCGCGGATCGTTCACCTGCGCGCGGGGGAAAGAGGGATCATAGGCCACGCGCGCGGGCTTGACCACGCTCGAAAGTGCCTGCACGGTTGCTTCGGTTTGTCGGGAAACTTTGGCTCGGCGGTCTAGAGGTTTGGCGCACGGAGGACCACCACATGAACCAAAGAACGTACGACCGCACGCACGCATCCCAGCTCGTCCCGATGCTTCGTTCGATCATGACGGAGATCCTCGAGCGCACCGGAGAGATCGAGACGCTCGAAGCGCGATTGGAGACGCGCCTCCAAGACCGCGCGACGGCGAGCCGAGATCACGACGCGACGCAGCTTCGCGCGCAGATCGCCGAGCACCGGCGACAGATGCGGCTCTCCACGCGCGAGCTCGCGCGCTTCGGCTGCGCGATCGACCAGGATCACCCCGCGCGCGTGCTCATCCCCGGCGAGACAGGCGAGCTGATGCGAGGCTATCGCTGGAGCCCGCTCGACGAGGAACTCACGCCGGCGGGCGCGCAGTAACCGCGAACCTCTGAGCGGGCTGCTAGAGCCACCCGTTGCGAACGAGCGCTCGGCGCAGTCCCTCGACGGCGCCGCGCGCTTCATGCGGAGCGCGCACTCCGTGCGCCACTCGCGTGAGCTCGCGCTGGACTTCGGCCCACGCCGCGCGCTCGCGCGCTTTCGCCTCGTCCGCCGCATTGCGCACCCGCAGATCCGCTTGCACCGCGAAGCGAGAGCGTGCGCGTCCGACGCACGCAGGCGTCATCGTTCCACGCGCGGCGTGCGCTCGTAGCTCCCCGAGCGCGGTGGACGCGAGTGTGGCTCTCGCAGGCGCGAGCCGAGCAGCGGCAGGGCCGTCGTCGCCGGCGACGCGACGACCTTCGAGGATGCGCCGCGCATTGCGCAGAGCTCGGATCCGCATGATCTCGGCCTCGAGGTCCGCCGCGATCGGGATGCTCGCGTTGCGGCAGCGCTGCGCGTAATGCAGCACGAACTCGCACCGCGACCACGACTCGTCACCGTCGGAATCGTGCTGCGCGAACAGGCGCGCGTCGACGCCACTGGCCAAGGCTTCAGCGGGTGAAATGCGGCCGCTGCGATCGGCATCCAAGCTTGTCCAGGCCGCGGAAGCGCGCGCGCAGTTTCCGAGCATGGCCTCTTCGGCAACTGCCGGCACGCCGAGCGCACGGATGCCGACGCTCAGAAAAATCGCCACTCGCCACATCGCGCCGCGGGCCGGCGAGAAGCGTGCCCGCAGCGATCGATCGGATTGTTCGGGGATAAGAAGCTCCACTTCGGGGGGTTAGGATGTGCCGCTCGCGAGCGACGTCCGGGTGCTCCGTCCACTGTCGGAGACACGGGCCGGGCGACGCCGCTCCTCGTGAACGAACTCATCCTCGGCATCGAGTCCTCGTGCGATGAAACGGCGGCCGCCGTCGTCCGCGGCGGTCGCGAAATCCTTTCGTCGGAAGTGCACAGCCAGGCCGCGTTGCACGCTGCGTACGGCGGCGTCGTTCCAGAGATCGCGGGCCGCTCGCACCTCGCGCGCATCCTGCCGGTCGTCGACCGCGCGCTCGATCTGGCGCAGATCGACCTCTCCGATCTCACGGCGATCGCGGTAACCACTCGACCGGGGCTGATCGGCTCGCTGCTCGTCGGCGTCTCGGCCGCGAAAGCGCTCGCGTTCACACGATCACTGCCACTCGTCGGCGTGCACCACATCGAGGCGCACGTCTACGCCGCGACGATGGAGCACCCTGAGGTCGCCTTCCCGTGCCTCGCGCTCGTCGTGTCCGGCGGCCACACGGCCCTGTATCGCGCGGAGGACCCGCTCACGATGCGTCCGCTCGGAGGCACGCTCGACGACGCCGCCGGCGAGGCGTTCGACAAAGTCGCGCACTTGCTCGGTCTCGGCTACCCCGGCGGTCCGGCGGTGTCGAAGCTCGCCGAGGGCGGCAACGACCGCGCGCTCGAACTCCCCCGCTACCGTTCCAAGAGCGGCGCACCGGCATTCTCGTTCAGCGGCGTCAAGACCGCCGTGCTCTACCACGTGCGCGGCCAGGACGCGGCGTGCACGCGTCCCGGCATCGAGGTGGAAGACCGCGCCGACGTCGCCGCTTCGTTCGAGCGCGCCGTCGTCGACGTGCTCGTCGAGGAGAGCTTGCGAGCCGCGCGCACGGAGCGACTCGACACGGTGCTCGTCGCAGGCGGTGTGGCGTGCAATCGCGTGCTCCGTCGAGAGATGAGGGCGCGCGCCGAGCAGGCCGGAGTCCGCGCGTTGTTCCCCTCGCCGGCGTATTGCACGGATAACGCGGCGATGATCGCGGGTCTCGGCTGGCACCTGTGGAAGGCCGGCCGGCTCGCGGCGCTCGACCTCGACGCGTCGCCCCGCTGAGCCGGGCACGGCGCGCCGCTCTCCGCAGCGCGCGTGCAGTTTTCGCGCTGCTCGCGGCCCGGGGAACGGCGTCCTTTCGTACACTCGCCGCCCCTTGAACACGAACGGACTGCGACACGCGCTCGAAGCGATCCGCGACGGCGAGATCGACGTGGAAGAGGGCCTGCGACGCCTCCGCGCGTGGCCGTTGCGCGACCTCGGACACACGCGGCTCGACACGCACCGCGGCGTCCGTTGCGGTCAGCCCGAAGTCGTCTTCGGTCAGGGCAAGACGCCCGAGCAGCTCGTCGAGATCGCGCGCGCGATCCTCGAGCACCACGACCGCCTGCTCGTCACGCGCGTCGATCCGGACGCGGCGTTGCAGCTCGCGAGCGCGATTCCGCGCGCGATCCACCGCCCGCTGTCGCGCACGGTGGCCGTCGAGCCCGCCGCCGGTCTCGACGCGTGCGGGCTCGTGCTCGTCGTCGCGGCCGGAACGTCGGATCGGCCGGTCGCCGAGGAAGCGGCCGTCACGGCGCGCATGCTGGGCGCGCACGTCGAGGAGCTACACGACGTCGGCGTGGCGGGCATCCATCGCTTGCTCGCGCACACCGAGCGCTTGCAGCAAGCGTCCGTGCTCGTCGTCGTCGCCGGCATGGAGGGCGCGCTGCCGAGTGTCGTCGGCGGCCTCGTCGACCGGCCCGTCATCGCGGTGCCGACGTCGGTGGGCTACGGAGCGTCGTTCGGAGGGCTCGCGGCGCTGCTCGCGATGCTGAACTCGTGCGCGTCGGGCGTCACCGTCGTCAACATCGACAACGGCTTCGGCGCCGGCTACGCCGCAGCTTTGATCAACCGCGCCGGCGCCGGCGCGCTGCACACGGAAGAGGTTCGAGCGAGATGAGCGAGCAACGCAAGGCATGGATCGCGCTGGAGAACGGCCTCGTCCTCGAAGGTCGCTCCGCGGGCGCCGCGGGCGAAGCGGGCGGCGACCTCGTGTTCAACACCGCGATGACGGGCTACCACGAGATCCTCACCGATCCGTCGTACGCCGGTCAGGTCGTCATCATGACGTACCCGCTGATCGGCAATTACGGCGTCGCCGAAGAGGACGCCGAGAGCGGGCGCGGCTGGGCCGAAGCGTTCGTGCTGCGCGAGATGTCGTCGCTCGCGAGCAACCACCGCTCGTCGATGCCGCTCCCCGAGTGGCTCGTGAAGCAGAAGATCGTCGCGATCGAAGGCGTCGACACGCGCATGCTGACGCGCCTCGTACGGACCGGCGGCTCGCAGCGTTGCATCGTCTCGACAACCGACAGCGACGCGAAGTCGCTCGTCGCGAAAGCGCGCGCGGCGCCGCAGACCGACGGACGCGATCTGACCGGCGGCGTGACGTGCAAGGAACCGTACACGTGGAGCGCGGAATACGACGCTTCGTACCCGCAGTGGATACCGCCGTCGCCGCACAAGAAGCGCGTGCGCTGCGTGGCGTACGACTTCGGTGCGAAGCGCAACATCCTGCGCAGCCTCGTGCACTGCGGCTTCGACGTGACCGTCGTGCCGGCGAACACGACCGCGGCGGACGTGATCGGGCTGGACGCGGAAGCGGTCTTTCTGTCGAACGGCCCCGGCGATCCGGCGGCAGTGACACCCGCGATCCACGCGCTCTCGGACCTCATGGGCAAGAAGCCGATCTTCGGCATCTGTCTCGGGCACCAGATCCTCTCGATCGTGCTCGGCGCGAAGACGCACAAGATGCTCTACGGGCACCACGGCGCGAATCATCCCGTGCGCGACATCACGACCGGCCGCGTGGAGATCACGTCGCAGAACCACTCGTTCGCCGTAGACCCCGCATCGCTGCCGAAGGACGTCGAGCTCACGCACATCAACCTGAACGACAACACGGTCGAGGGCGTGCGCCACAAGAAGCTGCCCGTGTTCAGCGTGCAGTATCACCCCGAAGCCGCGCCGGGCCCGCTCGACTCGTCGCACCTCTTCTGCCGGTTCCGCGAGCTGATCCGCACGTAGACACCGCGCGCAGCCGCCCGAAGTCCGGCGAGGTTTCGGGACGTGCTCTAAGCTGGCTCCATCCCGAAAGGAGTTCTGCCCATGCGCCTCGCTCACCTCTTCGCGCTCGTCCTACTTCTCGCGTCCTTCGCGCACGCGAACGAGACGTTGGTCGAGCCCAACGTGACGCACTCCACCGTGCGCGTGTCGTGGTCACACGGCGCACATGCATCGCTCGACGAAGGGCTCGCGTATGCGACGCGCGTCGGCGCCGGAATCGCGAGCGCGCGGACGGCGAACGCAGGCCAGAGCGACGTCACGCTGCTCGTGAGCGCGCTGCATGTCCAACCTGCCGGTGCGACGTTCACCGGCGTCTTCCGCGTGCGCCGGCCGCCGCCGTTCACGTTCTCGATCAACGGCAATCAGTTCACGTACACCGACGCCGCGCGCACGGTCACCGGCATCTTCGTGAAGCCCGCCGGCAACGGCCCGTTCCCCGCCGCGATCATCAGCCACGGTCAAGGCGGATCGGCGGTCGGCTACTCGCTCGCCAAGGCGCAGGAGTTCTTGGCGTGGGGCATGGTGTCGATCGCGCCGAACTACACGCACGTGCAAGGCGGCGACAGCACACCCGCTGGATCCGGCATGAACGCCGAGAACGTCGCGCGCGGCAGCGCGTGCCGCAACATCCTCGCGTCGCTCGCCTACGTCGACCAAGAACGCGTCGCGCTGTGGGGACACAGCAAGGGCGCGTTCGTGACGATCGGCCTCGCGTCGGCGCTGCCGAGTCGCATCCGCGCGGCCGGGATGTCGGCCGGCGGCGTCATCGACGACGCGGCCGGCGTCGACCAAGCCACTCCGACCGAAGGCGAGGCCAGCGGCACGCGCGCGCCGTTCCTCATGTTCCACGGCGAGGGCGACTCCACCGTTCCCGCGGCACGCTCGGCGCAATTCCAAGCGCTACTCGACACGCTGCGCGTGCCGAACCAGCACATCGTCTACGCGACGGCGCAGCACAACCTGCACCAGGTGCCGAGCTTCAACGCCGACATGCTCGCGAACTTCCACGCGTGGCTGACGACGCACGGCGTCCTGCTGCCCTGACCGGCGTACGACGAAGTTCGTCAGCTCGCGCGTGGATCCGCGACGCCGTCGTGACGTAGGATCGCGCGCCGATGAACGACTCCAAGCTGCGCTGCCGCAAACGGCTCGAGCAAATCGGCCGGCGCGCGATGATCGAGCGCGGACTGCTGCCGGATTTTTCGGCCGCTGCGCTCGCGGAAACGAACGCGATCCGAGGCGCCCCGATCGAGCCGAATTCGTCCGTCCGCGATCTGCGCGAACGTCCGTGGTGCTCGATCGACAACGACGATTCGCGCGACCTCGATCAGCTCTCCGTCGCCGAGCCGTCGGCGAACGGCGTGGTGAAGATCCTCGTCGCGATCGCGGACGTCGACGCGCTCGTCGCGCGGGGCTCGGCGATCGACGATCACGCGCGCACGAACACGACGTCGGTCTACACGGCGGCTGCGATCTTTCCGATGCTGCCGGAAAAGCTCTCGACGGACCTCACGTCGTTGCGCGAAGGAGAGGATCGCCTCGCGATCGTGATCGAGCTCACCGTCGACGCGAGCGGCGTCGTGACCGAGTCGAGCCTACAGCGCGCGCTCGTCCGCAATCACGCGAAGCTCGCGTACAACGCGGTCGCCGCGTGGCTCGACGGCCAAGCGCAGGCGCCCGCGCGGATCTCGGCCGTGCCCGGACTCGACGACCAACTGCGGATCCAGGATCGCGTCGCTCGAGCGTTGCGCGGTCTGCGGCAGCGCGCGGGCGCGTTGAGCCTCGAAACGCTCCAGCCGCGCGCCGTGTTCAACGGCGAGATGCTCGCGGACGTGCGGCCCGAATCACGGAATCGCGCGAAGGAGCTGATCGAGGACTTCATGATCGCGGCGAACGGCGCGACAGCCGCGTTCCTCGAGCGCAAGCGCTTCCCGTCGCTGCGGCGCGTGCTGCGCACGCCGGAGCGTTGGGGACGCATCGTGCAGCTCGCGGCGGATCTCGGCGAGAAGCTTCCGCTGCAGCCCGACGCACGCGCGCTCGGCGAATTCCTCGTGCGCCGCAGTCAGAAAGATCCGCTGCGCTTCCCCGACGTGTCGTTGTCGGTCGTCAAGCTGCTCGGCTCGGGCGAGTACGCGCTCGAATTGCCCGGCCAGGAGATCGAGGGACACTTCGGGCTCGCGGCGCGCGACTACACGCACTCGACGGCGCCGAACCGGCGCTTCCCGGACCTCATCACGCAACGACTCGTGAAGGCGGCGCTCGCCGGGAAGCCGGCGCCGTACTCGAACGGCGAGCTCGATGCGCTCGCGCGTCACTGCACGGAGCAAGAGGACGACGCGGAGAAAGTGGAGCGGCAAGTCGTGAAGTCCGCCGCGGCGCTCTTGCTCGAGACGCGCATCGGCGAGCGCTTCGACGCGATCGTGACCGGCGCGTCGGAGAAGGGCACGTGGGTGCGCATCCTCGGTCCGTCCGTCGAAGGCAAGGTCGTGCGCGGCTTCGAGGGGATGGAAGTGGCGGATCGCGTGCGCGTCGAGCTCGTGCGCACGGATGTCGAGCGCGGGTTCATTGACTTTGTGCGTGCCCGCGCGTAGCGCGCATCGCGCGCGGAGCGCATGCGTGTGGCGCGTCCTCGCGCCACACGCTTTAAACGGCGGGGACCCTTGTCGGCTGCTTACGCTGACTGTGTCGTGCGGTTTGCCTTTGGCTCTCAGTCGCCTTGGCGTGAATGCGACGGCGAGTCCAGCCGACTCATTGTCGACGCGAACGTCGTCGCAACCGCGCAACGGGAACCCGACACCACTCGCGACATGCAAGGCACAGCGAGCGTAGGCAACCGACACGGGTCCCCGCCGCCGATTCATGCGCGCCGCGTGAGGACACGCTGCGCGCGGCAGACCGCGCTACGCGCTAGGGCGCGCTAGAGCATCGACGCCGGATCTGGATCGACGATGATCCGCGGGCGCGAGCGCGAGAGCGCGAAGTCGACCGCCGCCTCTTGCAGCTGTGCGAGCACGTCCGCGCTCGCGGTCGCCTTCACGACGAGATGATGGCGATGCCGCCCGCGCACGAGCGCGACCGGCGCAACGGCCGGGCCGAGGATCGCGATGCGCGGCGGACGCTCCGTGCTGCGCGTCGCACTCGCGTTGCGCTCGATCTCGAGGCACTTGGCGCGCAAGAGCTCGCCGCACTCCTTCGCCGCCTGCGCCGCGACGGATTCGTCTTCGTCCTCGAACACGACGCGCACGAGCCTTCCGTGCGGCGGATACCCGAGCTCCGCGCGCAGACGATCTTCGGCGGCGGCGAAGCCCTCGAAGTCGTGCTGCGCGGCGAATCGAATCGTCGGATGCGAGGGCGTGCCGGTCTGCACGACGATCTCGCCTTTCAACACGCCGCGTCCGGCACGTCCGGCGACCTGCGCGAGCAACTGGAACGTGCGCTCCGACGAACGGAAGTCCGGCAGGTACAGCGCGCTGTCCGCCGAGATGATCCCGACGACCGTCACGCGCGGGAAGTCGAGTCCCTTCGCGATCATCTGCGTACCGACGAGCACGTCGATCTCGCCACGGCCGAACGCGTCGAGCACTTGCTCGTAGTCCTCGCGCCGCAGCATCGTGTCGGAGTCCATGCGGCGGATGCGCGCGTCGGGCAGGAGCTCCTTCAACGCAGACTCGATGCGCTCGCTGCCGATGCCGAGGTAGCGCAGCCCGGGCGCGGTGCAGCTCGGACATGCGCGCGGCGGCGCGATCTCTTCGCAACACGAGTGGCACACCGCGCGCCCGATCTTGCGGTGAAACGTCAGGCTGACGTCGCAGCTCTTGCAGCGCACCGTCTCGCCGCACGCCTGGCACCAGAGCACGGGCGCGAAGCCGCGCCGATTCTGAAAGAGGATCGCTTGCTCGCGCCGCTCGAGCGCGCCGCGCAGCAGCGACTTCAATCGGCGTGAGAAGATGATCGGGCCGCGCACGCCGTCTTCGGGCTTCTCGCCGCGCAGGTCGACGATCTCGATCTTCGGCAGCGCGCCGCCGCTCACGCGCGAGCGCAACGATAGCTTCTCGAAGCGGCCCGTCTTCGCCGCGTGCCAGCTCTCGAGCGACGGTGTCGCCGAGCCCAAGATGCACACGCCTCCAGTGAGACGCGCGCGTTCGATCGCGACGTCGCGCGCGTGGTAGCGCGGCGAGTCGGACTGCTTGTACGAGGGCTCGTGCTCCTCGTCGACGACCAGCACGCCGAGGCGATCGACCGGCGCGAACACGGCCGAACGCGCGCCGACGACGACGCGCGCGTCGCCGCGCTTCACCGACAACCACGTGCGTCGGCGCTCGGCGTCGGTCATGCGGCTGTGCAGCACGCCGACGCCGCCGAAGCGCGAGCGGAACCAGCCGACGGTCTGCGGCGTGAGCGCGATCTCCGGCACGACCACGATCGCACCGAGGCCCAGCGCGAGCGCGGTCTCGATCGCGCGCAGATAGACCTCGGTCTTGCCGCTGCCGGTCACGCCCTGGAGCAAGAACGTGCGCGACTCGCGCGCGCGCAGGCAAGCGGTGATGCGCTCGAGCGCGCTCGACTGATCGAGCGACAACTGCGCGGGCCGCACGCGCCCTTCCACCGGCGCGTCGAAGCGGTCGGACACCGCATCGACCGACGCGATCCTCACGAGCCCCTTCTGCTCGAGCGAACGCACGGGCGCCTGTGTCACGCCGGTGCGGCGGCAGAGGTCGTGCAGCTCGATCGTGCCGTCGAGGGCGAGCAGCGTGCGCAGCGCGCGGAACTGCTTCGGGCTCTTCGTCTCGAGCTCTGCGAGCACGGCCGCGTCGATCGGCGCCACGGCGGAAACGTGCGCGACCCGCCGCGCTTCGCGGCCGTGCTTCAACGCGGACGGCAGCACGGCGCTGAGCGCTTCGCCCCATGAGCACGCGTACGTGCGCGCGACCCAGCGCGTCAGCTCGAGCAGCGTGGCGTCGATCAGCGGCTCGGCGTCGAGCACGCGCGCGACGTTGCGGAGCTTCGCGCTCGGCACGTCGGAGTGGTCGCGCACGCGCACGACGACTCCGATCTCGCGGGTCGCCCCGAACGGCACGGCCACACGCACACCGGGAACCGTGCTCGCGAGGAGCTCGCGCGGCACGCCGTACGTGAACTCGGTGCGCACGGGTCGGTCGAGTGCGACGTCGGCGAAGGCCTTCGCTTCGGCTCGAGGCGCGCGTGCATCGGTGCGCGCCGGCGCTGCACGATCGGCACGGCGCGGCGGCGTGCCGTGCGCGCGCGGCGAAGGCGCGTCCGCGTCGGGAAAGAGCAGGCCCTCCGTTGCCACGGCGCGTTCCTCACGCGCACGAGCACGGCGTGCCGTGACAACGCGGGCAACCGGCTCCGTACTTTTTGTGCGCGGCGGCTTCGAGATCGATGCCCGCGATCGATGCGAGCGTCGACAGCCACGCGAGCACGTCGGCGAACTCGCCTTCGAGCTCCTCGCGCTCGTTGCGTCGCAACGCGCGCGTCAGCTCACCCACTTCCTCGCAGAACCACATGTGCGTGCCGGCGAGACCGCGCGCGCTGTCGCGCTCGTAGTAGATGTCCTCGATCCGCTTCTGGAATTCGGCGATGCGCATCGTGGGTCCTCGTCCGGCCGTGCGGGGCGTGCAAAGCTACAGCCCGTGGTCGCGGCGCGCGAGCGAGCGGGCGCCGCGCGACGCCTGCCCGCTGCTGCGCAACGACTTGGCGCGTCGCGGCGAATCGCCCGGCGTCTCAGCGTGCGACGAGCAGCACGGAATTGGACACGCGCACGGCGCCGCTCGGCAGAGTGAGGCGCGCTTGCAGGAAAACGTGCCAACCCGGTTCGACCGCCGGATCGATGTCGAGATCGAACGTAAGCTCGCCCGAGCTCGGCAGCGCGCCGGACTGCGTGCTGCCGGTCACCGCGACGAGCGTCTCGATCGGCCGCGTCGCGGACACCGGCACGATCGTCGGCGCGCCGTACTCGACCTTCACCTGTGAGTTCGCCGGACCGCGCACGCGCAGGCGCACCTTCGATCCCGGCACGGGCGTATCGAGCAGCTCGAGCGTGGGGTTGTCGGGCGTGATCTCGACGAGCTTCGCTTCGTCTGCACCGGAGACGGGAGCCCCGTCGTATGTGAACCAGGGAACGAGTATCAGGATGTAGAAATCCACCGGCCCGCCGACGCCACCGATCAGTTGCACACCGGAACGCGCGGCCTGCCCCGAATCGAGTTCGACGCCGTGCCCGCCGGATCTCTGGTTGGGATTCGAGCCGTACCAGTAGCTCACGCCGGGCTGCAGCGTCGCGTCTGCGCCGCGCACGACGTCCTTCGCTGTTCCGATCAGCGCGAGCGTCGAAAGCCCCTGCACCGAGATCGCAGACGTGCCCTCCGTCATCGGCAGTTGAAGGGAGATCACTCCCCAAGCCGTCCAATAGAGATGCCGCCCACGCACGCTGGTCAGCGCGCAGATGAGCTTGCTCTGATCGCGCATCGCGACGGACGGCCACGCGTGCTCCGCGTGCGATTGTGTGGTGATCGATCCCCACACACCGAGCTCGTGCGACTTCAACGACAGGTAGACATCTCCGCCCCCGACGCTCGACGACACGATCTCGACGTGCGAGCGCTGCACCTCGACACGTCCGATGTGGGCCGCGCGGTACACGCGCACGTCGTCGGCGAGCGGCACGATCAGCCTTCCGATCGAGCAACCGTCGACCGCGACGGTGCCTTTCGCTCCCCACACCGAGAGCGTCGCGGGGAACGCGAGGTCGGCGATCACCGCGACTTCGCCCGCTGGAATGCCGCCCACGATCGACACCGGCAGCGACGAGGGCCGCGCGACACGTGCAGCGCCGTTCGGCGCGCCGAGGATCGTGATCGCCTTGTTCACGAGGAACGACGAGTACTCGCCCGGTCGCACGAGCACGAGATCGCCGGGAGCAGCGGCGGCGACGGCGTCCGGTATGTCCGTGAACTGCGCGCCCGGCCCGTTCGCCTCGTCGACGACGATCGTGTTCCCAGGTTTCGTCCACGCGCTGGCCGAGATGCACGAGCCGAAGCACGCCGCGCCGCCGACGATGGCGCCGAGCGCGGCACACCGCGAAGCGCGCGCGATCCAGTCAGCTGCTGCGAGCCACAGTGATGATGGAGATGTCATTCGGGAAGGCTGTTTCGCCAGCGTGCTCGTGCATCGAACGCTGGATCTGCGCCAGCAAATCGACCGTGTTGAGCGCCGCGTTCTGCTGCACGAGCCGGTAGAAGGCCTTCTCGCCGAGCTCGCCCCCCTCGGCGTCGACGACCTGCACCGGACCGGTGTTCGAGATCAGGATGCGATCGCCGGGCGCGAGCACGAACGACGCCGCTTGCAGCGCGCGCGCGAACACCGGCCCCTTGTCGAAACCGAGCGCGATGCCTTCGGGCTGCACGAGTCGGATCTTTCGGTCCGCGGCCACGTAGCGCAAGAGCGGCAGCTTGTGGCCGGCGCACACGACGGAGAGCTCGCCGCTCGCGGGCGAGAGCAGGACGTACATCGCCGTCACGAACATGCCGCGCCGCACGTCACGCACCAAGTGGCCGTTCGCCGCCTGCAGAGCGCGAGCAACGTCGCCGCCGCGCGCGAGCTCGACGCGCAGGTACGAGCGCGCGATCGCGCCGATCATCGCGCCCGGAATGCCGCGCCCGCTGACACTGCAGATCAAGAGTCCGACGCGGCCGTCGTCGAGCTCGATGAAGTCGTGGAAGTCTCCGCCCGGGGTCGGCGAGTCGACGTGCATCGCGCCGAGCTCGTAACCGCGCACGACGGGCGTCGACTCGGGCAACATCGCCTCGCGCACGTCTCCGGCGAGCGCGATCTCACGGTCACGCTTCGTGAGCTCGAGCTGCGCGTCCTGCGCTTCCTCGAGATTGCCCGCCATCCGGTCGATCGACTTCGCGAGCAGCATGATCTCGCCGCCGGCACGCACACGCGTCCGGTGACGCAGGTCGCCGCGACTGATCTGCGCGATGTCGTCCACGATCGTCTCGAGCGGACGCGACACCGTCTTCGCCACCATCCACGCCACGCACGCGCCGACGAGGATCACGCACACCGTCACACCGAGGATGAGGCCGAAGAGGCCCTGGCCCGCTTGCTCACGCAGAGACATCGGCACGATCAGGGGCGGCTGCATGTCCTTGAACTGGTAGAGGTAGCCCTCCCGGTCCATCTTCTCGCCGTAGAGCACCTCGAGTCGCACGACGTCGCCGTTCGCGAACGAGACCGCCGGACGGTCCTTGATCGGCATCGCGCTCTCGACCGGCGCTTGCGGCGACTTCAGACCGAGCAGCCGCGTGCGCTGTTCTTCGAGCAACTGGGCCTGCAGCGGCGCCTGGTTCTGGATCGCATCGACGAACGCGTTCTCCTGGATGCGCTCCGCGACCTTGATGACGCGGCTGTAGAGGAACGCACCGGCGGCGAGCATCACGACCGCGAGCGCGATGCTCATGATCAGCGAGAAGCGCGTCCCCAGCGTGGAGCCACTGAGCTTGAGCTCGTTCGCCCTTTTAGCGCGCGCCATCTACTGCGCGCTCGCGGTCCACGGCAGATCGAGGAGGAGGCGCGCGGGAATCATCACCGCGATGAGGCCCCAGAGTCCAGCGAACACGTCGTCGAGCAGGATTCCGTGACCGCCGCGGATCTTCTCCATGCCGCGCGCGGGCGGCGGCTTCACGATGTCGAAGAAGCGGAAGACGAAGAACGCGACGGTGAGCGCGAGCAGACTCGGCCCGCTCATCCAAGCGACGGTGATCAAGTAGCCGATCACCTCGTCGACCACGAAAATGCCGGGATCCTTGCGGCCGGCGTACTGCTCGGCCCAGCCGCCGAGCGGCAGCGACACCACGTACAGGACCGCGCACACGAGCGCGATCCAGACCGGGAAGTACGGCGCGTCCTTCAGCAAGAATGCGATCAGCACGCCGCCGAGCGTCCCAACCGTGCCGGGCGCGAACGGCGAGCAACCCAAGAAGCCGAACGACACGACGGCGAGCTTGAGTCGATTCAACGCGCACCTTCCATGAGCAGCTGACGGGTCTTCACCAAGTACGAGACGCACGAGCCGATCGTCGTCACGAGCGTCGCGTACACGAACACGAACCCGACCGTACGCCAGAACGAGTACGCGGACGCGGAGAAATCGAACGCGTGCAAGCCGATCACGATCCCGACGGCGCCGCACTGCGTGAACATCTTCACCTTGCCGAACCAGTCGGCCGGGAACTGGCGGCCCAAGCTCTCCACGTAGCCGCGCAATCCGGTCACCAGGAACTCGCGCGCGAGGATCACGACGACGATCCACGCCGGGAACCACGCGCGCGACCACGGCATGACGGCCAGGAACACCATCGCGCCGAGCACCAGCACTTTGTCGACGAACGGGTCGGCGATGCGACCGAACGCCGTCACGTGATTGCCGCGGCGCGCGAGATAGCCGTCGAGCACGTCGCTCGTCGCGGTTGCGATGAAGAGCCAGAACGCCCACTGGATGGCGACCCGGTCGGATTCGATCGCCGCGCGGTCCTCCTGCCCGTGCCACGCGAGCACGGCGAACAGAGCCAGCGCGCCTAGGAAGCGCAGCGCCGTGATGCGGTTGGGCCAGTGCTCGAAGACGCCCATGCGTCAATCGGCCGCCAGCCGGCAGATCAGGTTCGATTCGGTGTCCACGCCTTCCACGCGCACGCGCACCTCATCCTTCACGCGCACGTCGCGCGCGTGGAACAGCGCGATCAAGTCGACTTCCGGCGCGTCGAACGCTGCGCGCGCCACGACACGATCGTCGCGCGCGTGCACCTCGTCGACGAGGACGTCGAGCTCTTGGCCGACCAGCGCACGTTGTGACGCCGCGAGCGCTCGATCGCGCGCTGCGAGCACGGCTTCGCGCCGCGCTTCCGCGACCTCGGGCGGCACGGCGCCCGGCAGATCGAATCCCGACGTGCCCTCTTCCGGCGAGTACGCGAACGCGCCGAGACGTCCGAGACCGTACTCGCCGATGAAGCGCACGAGCTCTTCCGCGTCCGCGTCCGTCTCGCCGGGAAAGCCGACGAGCACCGTCGTGCGCAACGTGATGCCGGGCACTTCCTCGCGCAACCGATCGAGGATCTTGCGCACTTGATCGCCGCTGCCGGCGCGCCGCATCGCGCGCAGAACCGGCGTCGCGATGTGCTGCACCGGGATGTCGAGATAGGGCACGACGCGCGGGTGATCGCGCAGGAGCTCCACCAAGCGCCACGGAAAGCGATTGGGATATGCGTACATCACGCGCACGCGGCGGACGCCGTCGAGATCGGCGAGCGGCTCGACGAGGTCGGGCAGCTCGAGTCCGTGATCGCGTCCCCACGCGGTCGAGTCCTCGGCGACGAGCACGAGCTCCTTCACGCCGGACGCGACGAGCTCCTCCGCTTCGCCGACGACCGCGCGCAGATCCTTGCTGCGGTGCGGGCCGCGGATCGACGGGATCGCGCAGAAGCTGCACGTGTGATCGCAACCGTGCGAGATGCGCAGGTAGGCGTACGAGCTCGGCGTCGACAGCAAGCGCGCGCCTTCGCGCTCGGGGCTGCGCAAGAGCGGACCCTCGAGGTAGCGCGGCACCGCCGTGCCCTCGGCCATCTCGCGCACCGAGCGCGCGAGCGCACGGTAGTCGCTGATCTCGGCGAACAAGTCGACGTCGGGGAACCGTCGCACGAGATCGCGCCGGTAGCGCTGCACGAGGCAACCCGCGACGACGACGCGCTCGATCTCACCGCGGCGCTTCTTCGCCACGAGATCCTTGATCGCGTTCTCGGACTCCTCGCGCGCCGGCCCGATGAACGAGCACGTGTTGAGCACCACCGTGTGCGCGCCGCTGGTCTCACCCGTCACGACCAGACCCTCCTCCGCCATGCGGCCCAGGATGAGCTCGGAATCGATGAGGTTCCTCGCGCAGCCCAGGTGCACGAGCGAGACGAGGGTTTCGGTGTTCAAGCCGGTGGAAACGGGGCGCGGAGAGGGAGCTCTGGCCCGTTCACCCGCTTGCCACGCGGACGTCAGGCGCTCTCGACCTTCTCGAGCCACTGCTCGCGGGTGAGGAGTATATCCCGGCGCTGTCCACCCAAGTATGGACCGATCAGACCGAGGTTCTGCAAATCATCGAGCACCGTGCAGGCCGCGTCGAAGTCCATCCCGAACTCGCGCTGGAGCATCGAGACCGCGACACGGCCGCGCTCGACGAAGAGGCAACCGGCCGCGGAGAGCATCTCGCGGCGGTCCGCGTCGGCCGTCGCGATCGGCGTCAGCACGACGTCGTTGAGGTCGGGCTCGCCGGCCGCCTCCGTTTCGGTCGCGGCGACCGCCGCTGCGACCGCTGCGACCGTCGTGGGCGCAGCGAGTATCGGTGCTGCGGCATGCGTGGCGGGCTCTTCTTCGACTTCCTCCGCGACGACCTCGTACTCGTCGGTCTCTTCGGCGTCGTCTTCGTCCTCGTCCCACTCGCCGTCGTCGTCTTCGTCTAGCTCACCGTCCTCGTCCTCGTCCTCGTCGAGGTCGTCCAAGTCGACGTCCAGAGGCTGCGCGGCCTCGACGAGTCCGGCGACCTCGGCGACCGCTTCGGGAGTGACCTCGTCGCGGATCGCGTCGACGAGCGTGAGCGGCGTGCCGTACGCGTCGACCGGCTCCTCTTCCTCGACGAAGAGCGACGACTGCTCCCAGCTCGGCACCGGCGCCGCGTCGAGCGGCACGGCGACGCTCGGTGCGGGCGTGATCAAGTACTCGGCGGCGGCGAGGAGGTCCGCGTCGTCGTCCGCGTCGTCGTCCGCCTCGGTTGCGCGCGTTACGCCGGAGGCGCGCAGCTCGACGACGGCGAGCTCGCCGGCATCGTCCGCGTCGTCGAGGTCCGCTGCGGTGACGAGGCGCTCGACGACATCGGACTCGACGCGGTCGAGCTCGACGCTTGCGGCAGCGGCGAACGCGGGCTCGGCGAGCTCGTCGTCTCGGACGACAGCCACATCGTCGCGAGCGGCGTCGGCGGGCGTTTCAGTCCGGGGGGCAGTCCAGCGGTGCAACGCTGGAGACTCGACTGGATCGGCGGTCGCGACATGGACGGGCTCCAGGGGTTTCGCGCCGGCCGGGATCTCCCCGCGGCGGCGGACGTCCTCGGGGTACGGCGAGGGCGGGGGGGCCCACGTGGACGTGCGGGGTTGCTTCCGAGCTTCGAGCGTCGCTTGGTGCCGATCATCCGGCAGAAGTGCCGCGGCCTCGGCGGCCGTGACGCCGTCGATCTCGTTCTCGGTCGCATCGCCAGCCACCAGCGGCGCCTCGCCACTGACCTCGAGGCGGCGCCGCAGCGCGCCAGCGAACGGCAGCGCGAGGAGCGCGAGACCGAGCAACACTCCGACCGCGGGGTGCAGCACACGGCCGACGCTGCCGCCGATCGCGTCGCCGATGCGCCCGCCGGCGCTCGCCGAGAACGAGCCCGCGATCGTCGCAACTGCGATCGCCACGATCGCGAGCAGACCGGCGGCCGCCGCGGTGCGCGCGGCGGTGTCGGTCAGGAACATGCGCGCGCCGATCGCGGCGATGCCGGCGGTGAACAAGAGGCTCGCGGTGAATCCGAGTCCGTCGATCCACAGCTGCGCGAGCGCGGCGGTGCCGACGGCTTCGCCCGCGGGTAGATCGCTCGCGAGAGCCTTCAGCAACAAGACGGCGAAGAAAGCCCCCGCCGTGAACAAGACGATGCCGACGCCGTCGCGCCGCATCGAGAACCCACGCTCACTCATCGTTCGCCCCCTGTCCGGTCGGAGTGCCGTGCATCTCCTCCCACTGCTCGAGTGTCATCAGGATCTCCCGCGACTTGCTGCCCTTGTGCGGGCCGACGATCCCACGCTCCGTCATGATGTCGATCAAGCGCGAGGCGCGCGTGTACCCGACGCCGAGCGCGCGCTGCAAGAGGCTCGCGGACCCGCGCTTCGACTTCAGGATGACCATCACGGCCTGATCGAAGAGCTCGTCGTCCTCGCCGCCTTCGTCGACCATGCCGCCGGTCGGTTGCCGCTCGCCGTTCGCGACCTGGATCAGCTCTTGGCTGAAGTTCGGCGCCGAGTTCGTGCACACGAAGTCGACGAGCTTCTGGATCTCCGAGTCCTCGACGAGCGCGCCCTGCACGCGCTTGATCTGCGAACTCTGCGGCGGCGTGTAGAGCATGTCGCCGCCGCCGAGCAGCTTCTCCGCGCCGGAATGATCGAGGATCACGCGGCTGTCGACCTTGCTCGCGACCTGGAACGCGATGCGCGTCGGCAAGTTGCCCTTGATGACGCCGGTGATGACGTCGGTCGAGGGCCGCTGCGTCGCGACGATCACGTGGATGCCGACGGCGCGCGACTTCTGCGCGAGGCGCGTGATCGCGAGCTCGGCTTCCTTCTTCGACGTCATCATCAAGTCCGCCATCTCGTCGACGACGACGACGATGTACGGGACGTGACGCGGCGTGCGCTCGTCGTTCCACTCGTCGCCCAGACGCTTCTTGAGCTCGTCCTCGCCGAGCGCGTTGTAGCTCTTGATGTTCTTGACGCCGGCGTTCTTGAAGAGCTCGTAGCGCCCTTCCATCTTCTCGACCGCCCACAGCAGGACGCCGGTCGCTTGCCGCGCGTCCGTGACGACCGGACACATCTGGTGCGGCACGTTCGAAAACGTCTGCAGCTCGACCATCTTCGGATCGATCAAGATCATCTTCACGTCGTGCGGCGAGCGCGTGAGCAGCAAGCTGCACAGGATCGTGTTGATGCACACCGACTTGCCCGAGCCCGTCGTGCCGGCGATGAGCAGGTGCGGCATGCGCGCGAGGTCTTCGACGATCGGCGTGCCCTCGGCATCCATGCCTATGAACAGCGGCAGCGCCATGAACTTCGGGTCGTAGGCCTTCTGGGTGATGAGCTCGCTGATGCGCACGACGCGGCGCTTCGCGTTCGGCACCTCGATGCCGATCGTTTCGCGGCCAGGAATAGGCGCGATGATGCGCACCGACTGCGCGCGCAACGCGGCCGCGATCTCCTGGGAGAGCTGCGTCACCTTGTTCATGCGCGTGCCTTGCACGACGGTGAGCTCGAACAGCGTCACGGCCGGGCCGACTTGCGCGGAGACGACCGACGCCTCGACGCGGAAGCTGCGCAGCGCGTTCTCGAGCTTCGCGGCGGAGTCCTCGAGGAACTTGTCGTCGAAGCCCGCGTTGCTCTCGGGCGGTAGCAACAAGTCGACGGGCGGGAACGTCCACGGTCCCGGCGGCGGCGTCGGCGGATCGAACGCGAGGCGCTTCTCGGTCGGCTTCACCACCGGCTTCTTCACGGCGGCGACGGCGGGCGTCAGCTCGCGCTCGGAGTCGATGCCCTCGTCGTCTTCCTCGGCGTCGTCCGCATCTTCGTCGTCTTCGTCACCGTCCGCTTCGTCGAGCTCGTCCTCGTCCTCCGCGTCGTAGTCTTCGTCCTCGTCGTCTTCGTCGAGGTCATAGTCCTCGTCGAACTCGTCCGACTCGTCTTCGTCGTCGTCAGCGAGCTCGTCTTCGTCCTCTTCGGCCGCCGCTTTCGCGGCGGGCTTCTTCTTCTCGGCGGTCGTCGCCGCGGCAGACTTCTTCGATGCGGCCTTCGAAGATCGCGCCGGAGTTGCGACCTTCACCGATGTTCCGGCGCCGGCCACAGGCCCGGCGCCGAGGGGCGCGATGTCCGCGCCACGCACGAAGTTCCACAGGCCGACGAAGAAGGCCTTCGTCCAGCCACGCAGCGCGGTGAAGAAGCCCTCGCCGCGCTTCTCGCGCTGCTCGCGCGCCCACGCCGCGAGCGCCTGCCACGCCGGATAGAACGCGCGCTCGGTCGCGAGCAGGAACGACACGCCCGACAGCACGAGCAGGAGCAACCACAAGCCCGGTCCGCCGAATTTCACGACGAGCACAGGGACGAGCTGCAGCGCGAGCCATCCGCCGGGGCCGAACGGCATGCGCGCGCTCACCGAGCCTTCGACCGGCCGACCACGCAGGTCGAGCTCCGGCCCGAACGTGTGCTGGAGCAGGAACGCGGCCGCGAACACGAAGCAGATCCCGCCGATGCAGCGCAGCGAGACGAGCGAGATCCGTCGTCCCGCGACGAGGATGCACGACCACGCGAGCGCGAGCAGCACGGCGAGGTAGGCCGCGAGTCCGAGGAACAGGAAGAGCCCGTTCGCGAGGTAGAAGCCCGCTTGCCCGCCCCAGTTCGCCCCGCGCGCGCCCGGGTCGCCGTACGGCGCGTAGAACGAGACCATCGCGACCAGGAGCCAGACACACAGCCCGATCAACGAGAGTCCGAAGATCTCGCGCAACCGCGAGCTCGTGTCGTCGTCCAAGGGGTCGCCGAGGAAGAAGCCGCGCATGGCCTCCAAAAAACGACCGGCGTTACCACGGCGCTTCACCGGATCACCTCGTGTTGCGCGCTGACCGCGCCGTGTCGCGCGCTGACCGCGCCGGGGGCCCACGCCTTGCCCGCCACCCGCGCCGAATGCGGCGCACCCGAACGACCTCTCAGCTCGGAATCCGTGCGAGCAGCTCGACGAGCGCTTCCGCTACGGTTTCCTTGGTGCAGTTCTGCAGACGACGACAACTCGAGTCACCCCCCAGGATGAGAACGCTCGTGCGTCGCGCATTCAACGCCGAGGCGTCGTTCAGCACGATGAAATCTGCGCCCTTCTGATGCAGCTTGCGGCGCGCGCGGCGGATGCCGTCGCCGGTTTCGAGCGCGAAGCCGACGACGAGGCGCCTCGCACCGCGCTCCGATCGGGGCGGCGGCCGCGCCATCGCGCGCGCGACCGTCGCCAAGATGTCGGGATTGCGCACGAGGTCGAGCCGCGCCACCTGCGTGCCGCCGTCCTTCTTGCGCCACTTGCCGGCGAGCTTCTTCGCCGGCCGCCAGTCGCACACCGCGGCCGCCATGAACAGCGCGTCGGCCGTCCGCGTCGCCTTGCTCGTCGCAGCGAGCATGTCGCGCGCGCTCTCGACGTCGACGCGCTCGACTCCCGCCGGCGTCTCGAGGTGCACCGGCCCGGCGATCAAGGTGACCCGGTGCCCGCGCTCAGCCGCGGCCGCGGCGATCGCGAAGCCCATCCGCCCGCTCGATTCATTGGTGAGGTAGCGGACGGGGTCGATGTGCTCGCGCGTCGGCCCGGCGGTGACGACGACGTGCAGCGGCCGGCGGCCACCGGTGCGGGTCGCGGTCCGAGCGACGACTCGCGCCGACGTCCGGCGGCCTTTCGGCGCGGTCGCGGCGCGGCGCTTCGTCACTGGCCGATTCGTCAACGGCCGAGCTCGCTCGCGACCCATTTCACGATGCGCGCGGGATCCGGCAGGCGGCCTTTGCCCTCGACGCCGCACGCCATGTGGCCGTCGTCGGGCTCGAGGATGCGCCAACCGTCTTCGCGCAGCGTCGTCAGGTTTCGCTGCACGGCCGGGTGCGCGAGCATGTTCGGGTTCATCGCGGGACACAGAAGCCGCGGCTTGCCCGCGGGGAACGCGAGCGCGACCGTCGCCACGAGATCGTCGCCGAGGCCGACGGCCAGTCGCGCGGCGAGGTCGGCGCTGCACGGCGCGATCAATAGAAGCTCGGCCCAGCGCGCGAGCTCGATGTGGTCCATCGCGCTCTTGCGCGTCGCCTCGAACTCGTCGGTGAACGCGGGCTCGCCGGTGACGGCTTCGAAGAGCTGCGGGCTGACTAGGCTCGCGGCGCGCTTCGTCAGCACCGCGCGGACCGTGTGACCCGATTGCGTGAGCTGGCTCGCGAGGTCGCAGGCCTTGTACACCGCGACCGACGCCGCGGCGGCGAGGAGGATCCGTGCCATGTCACGCTCCCTTGTCGAGGCCCATCAGGCCACGGATCTGTGCCACCGCGCGATCGAGCTCGTCGTTGACGACGACGTGGTCGTACTTCACGCGCTCGCGAAACTCGTCCTCGGCCTTGTGCAGACGGCGCTCGAGCATCTCGGGCGTCTCGCTGTTGCGCTTGATCAGGCGCTTGCGCAGCTCCTCGAAGTCGGGCGGCGCGATGAAGATGTAGGTGCCCGGCACGTTCATCGCGCGCAGCTGCAGCGCGCCCTGCACGTCGATCTCGAGCAAGTACACCTGCCCGCGCGCGAGCGCCTCGTCCATCGGCCCGCGCAGCGTGCCGTACATGTTGCCGTAGACCTCGGCATGCTCGATGAACTCACCGCGCTCGACGCGCGCCTTGAACTCCTCGCGCGTGAGGAAGTAGTAGTCGCGGCCGTCGACCTCACCCGGCCGCTGCTTGCGCGTGGTCGCGGAGACCGAGAACACGACGCGCGCGTCTTCGAGCAAGCGCTTGCAGATCGTGCTCTTGCCCGAGCCGGACGGACCGGAGATCACGAACATGTTGCCGCGGGTGGTCACGGGGACATTGTGGCGATGCGGGCCACGCGCTGAACAGGTTCTATCGGTACCAAGCCGCTGAGCCTGGCGATCGACTGCGCGCAAGTCGAATCGTTGGCGATGAGCGCCGCCTACCGCACCCTGAGCTACGAGCGCGCTCGCGTCGTGTCCGCAGCCGGGGAGGCCGCGCTTCCGTTCCGATGCGTGCTCGCGCAAGCCAGCGTCGCTCGGAACATGCCGTTCTCGAGCGCGAACGACAGATCCATCCCGCTTTGCTCCGCGAGCGCGCGCGACAATGCAAGGCCGAGGCCGGACCGATTGCCGTCCGCCCGCGCCCGATCCTTTCTCCAGAACGGCTCGGACAAGAAGCGCAGGTCGTCGGGCACGAGGTCCGCGGCTTCGTTCTCGACGACGAACCTCCATTCGCCGCCGGAGCGCTCGAGACGGCACTCCACGGTGCTCTTCCGAGGAGCGTAGTAGAGCGCGTTGCTGAGCAGGTTCGACACGACGATCCGCAGGACGTCGGCGTCCCCTTCGACCGTGTCTCCGGCGGCTACGCGATCGTCGAAGCGCAGGCCGCGCTCGTGCTGCAATGCCGAGAGCGACCGGCCGAGCTCCTGCACGAGAGCTCCCAGATCGACGGCGGCGCAGTCGAAGCCCTCCGCTCCCATCTCGAGGCGCGCGAGCTTGAGCAACGTGGACACGCGCCCACCCATGCGCCACGCGATGTCGCGGACCGTCCCAAGCGCGCGGCGCGTGCTGGGAACGTCGTCCTCGTCGCGCAGAGCGACTTCGGACACCGTCAAGAGCTCGCTGATCGGATTGCGCAGCTCGTGCGCGATGTCGGCGCTCGTGCGCCGCTCGCGCTCGAGCGCCGTGTCCACGCGTGCGATGAGCGAATTCGCTTTCTCCGCCATTGGAACGAGTTCGGATGGCAGTGGTCCGACGTGCAAGCTCTTCGGCAAGCGATCGACGCGCACGCGGTCTAGCGCGGTCGCGAGGCGATCGGCGGGCTCGAGGCCGCGCGTCACCGCCGTCCACGAAAGGAATCCGAGCAGCGCGAGGACGGTGAGCGACACGGCCACGACGCCGGCGAGGACCGTTCCGCGTGCGGCGAGAAGCTCTTCGACTCCGCGCGCCACGACGACGTTCACCTTCGCGGCCTGCGGTCGCTTCGGCCCTTCTTCGGGATAGACGTGGTGCACTTCGACGAGCTCCGCGACGAATCGTCCGGTGCGTCCGTCGGGGAGCGGCGCGGTCCAGAACGCTGGACCTTCGGTCACGTCGGCAACGCGGGCCAGGTGCGCGCCGTGCAGCGAATCGGATCCCTCGAGCAGACGACCGTCGTCGAACGTGAGCTCGAAGTACGCAGGCAGCTCCGCGCGCTGATACTCGGGCATCAGTTGGTCCGAGAACTCGAACTCGACCCTGTCCTCGACTTGGAAGAGCACGGATGCGAGGCCCAGCATCCGGTCGTGCAAGTTGCGGTCGAACTGAGCTTCGAGCGAACGCGTCACTACCAGGTAGACGACGATTGCCGCTCCCGTCAGGACGACGGCCGACCCGCCGAGCAAGCGCGAGAGCAGGTACGAGCGGATCGACTTCACGCGCGCGTCTCGCCGAGCACGTAGCCCTGACCACGTCGCGTACGGATCAGGTTGCGCCCGTGCGGACCCAGCTTGCCGCGCAACACGCACATCGTCGAATCGACCGCGTTGCTCGAGGGCAGCTTGTTCACGCCGTAGATGTGATCCTCGATCTCTTCGCGCGTGACGACTTGGCCGCGCCGCAGCGCCAGATACTCGAGCAGCGCGTACTCGCGCGCCGTCAGGTCGAGCGCGCAGTCTCCGATCTTCACCGTGCGCGCCACCACGTCGATCGCGAGGCTCTCGACCTGCACGACCGGCGATTGCTCTCCGTAGCGGCGGCGCACCAGCGCGTGGATGCGGGCCAGGAGTTCCTCGAACGCGAACGGCTTGACCAGATAATCGTCGGCGCCCGCATTCAGGCCTTGCACGCGATCACGCAGCTGATCGCGCGCCGTCAGGACCAGTACGTGCGCGCGCTTGGGCTTGTCGCGCAGTCGCGCCAGGAGCTCCATCCCATCGAGCTTTGGCAGCATCAAGTCCAGCACGAGGACGTCATAGGGATTGTTGCCTGCGTAGCTGAGGCCGGTCTCGCCGTCCGCGGCCACGTCGACGGCGAAGCCCTCGCGCGCAAGGCCGACGCGCAGCGATTCTCGCAAGGCCTGCGAGTCCTCGATGATCAAGAGGCGCATCGGTGATTTCGATTCGCGGCCAGCGTCTTCTACTTCGCCGTTCGTGCAAGGAGAGCCGCGGACGACGATTGCTCGGGTCGTCGTCCGCTCGCGGAGTGCATGCTCTCTTCGGGCAGCCAGATCACTGGGTCGCGCACGCGACCTCGACGAGCGTACGGTTGCCGTTCACGCCGATCACCGCGATCTCGATCTTCGTCTTCGTGTTCGAAGCCAAGAATCCGTCTGGCACCTCGAAGAACTGCTTCCCCGCCGGCAACTGCACCGTCAGCCCGTCGTTGTCGTCTTGCTCGAGCGAGACTTGGTACGCCGCCGCCGAAGCATCGGCGTTCCAACGAATCACGAGCCCACTCGTCGGTACATCGGTGGCACCTTCGAGCGGATACACCATCGCAGCCGCAAGGGGCAGCGTGTACGAAAGCATCGCCTCGCCCTTGACACTGCGTCCGTCGACGGCGCGCGCGCGAATGCGGTAGACGCCTTCGGGATACGCATCGAACAGCTGCGCGAGGTCCGATTCCTCGGACTCGACTTTGTAGCCCGACAGCGCCAGCTGTCGTCCACCCTCGCAGCGCAGCTTCATGATGGACGCGCCGTGCGGCCCACGAATGTCGACGCTGGAGAGCGACGCGTCGCTCTCCGCAGACATCACGAGCACGGCTTCACCCGTCGCCGGCACGTACTCGAAGACCATCGCCTCGTCCTTGAAGGCGATCGCACTTTCGCTCTTCGGTGTCGGTCTCTCGAAGGACGCCAGCACGAACGCCGCCGTGGTCACAATCACCCTGTACATGTTCGAACTCCTCACGGGACGGTCGCGATTCCACGCGAATCGGTCGCGATCCCGCATCCATCGCCGGGGGGGGGCCGATTCGATGATACCCGCTTCGTCGCAGCCCTGGATTAGACGGGCATTACGTGCGACTGCGCGGCGCTGATCGGAACCGCTCGTCATCCGAGCGAAGTTCGCACACTCGGGCCGTCGGCCCACGTCGTCGTTCATTAGGCGCGGATGATTCGGCGCCGACTCGTTCGGGCGCACGACGACGCGGCTTCGTGCGCTCATCCGCGCGTAACTCGCGAACGCGCGTGCGGAACGACGACTGCACCGCGAGGCGCAGATCGCGGCCGCGCTCGCTGCGCATTCGCGCGATCGTTCTCCCACGACAACAGACCCAAGAGGCGCAACACATGAACGCACGCTCCATCGACCGCGCGCAATTCCGCCGCGGCATCCTGTCCCTCCTCTTCCCCGTCGCCGCGAGTCTCCCTTTGCTGGCGACTCCGATCGCCGACCCGTGCGACAGGACCGCCGACGCGCTCCTGCAATCGTGCAAGCGACAAGCGCCCGCCGACTACTGGCTCGAGCGCGCGCGCTGCACGAACTTGCCGACCCCTTCTCAGCGCGCTGCGTGCTTCGCCGCGACGTACGCAACGCTCCAGGAGGCGCTCGAGCTGTGCGAGGACCAGCACGAAGAGCGCCTCGACGTCTGCGACGACCTGGGCGGCGGGATCTACGATCCGATCGTGAACCCGGCGCAGTTCGTGGAAGGCGTGAACCATCCCTATTTCCCGCTCCATCCGGGCACGACGCTCGTGTACGAGAAGCACACGGACGAAGGCGTCGAGCGCATCGAGGTGACGACCACGGATCGCAAGAAGGTGATCCTCGGCGTGACGTGCACGGAGGTCCGCGACGTCGTGACGATGCGCGGAGTCCTGATCGAGGACACGCTCGATTGGTTCGCGCAAGACGCATGGGGCAACGTGTGGTACTTCGGTGAGATCGCCCTGAACTTCGAGGACGGCGAGCTCGTCGATGTCGGCGGGTCGTGGCGCGCAGGCGTCGACGGTGCGAAGCCCGGCATCGTCATGAAGGCGCGTCCGCACATCGGCGACGTGTACCGCCAAGAGTTCCTGATCGGCGAGGCCGAAGACATCGCGGAAGTGCAGAGCGTCTCGGCCGCGGCGGTCGTGCCGTACGGCTCGTTCACGCATTGCATCCAGACCGAGGATCAGACGCCGATCGAGCCGGACGTCGAGGAGCTGAAATTTTTCGCCGCGGGCGTGGGATTCGTGCTGGCGGTGAACGCGAAGACCGGCGAGCGGACGGAGCTCGTCGACATCGTGCGGAAGTAGGCGGCGGCGGCGTCGCACGACGCGCTCCGCGCGCCGCCGAGCCTTTCTCACCACGTCCGTCGCGAGGTTGCGCCAGCGCGTTCGGAGCAAGGCGTTGCATCGGAATCGACCGTAGTTGACCTGCTTGGTCGGCGAGGATCGATTCCGATTCAACAACGCAGCTGCGAGCGAGTGGGCGCAACCGCAGCAGGGGTTGGTCAGAAACGCTGGCTGGTGTCCTGAGTCAGGAGTTCGCGCTCACCAAGGTCGAGATCGTCGTCGCTGGCAAGGCGCGAGGGTGCAGGCAACCTGTCAGGTTTACGAACCCGAGCAACGCCGCCAGCGCGGAGGAGGTCGAGCTTGGTGAGCGCGAACTTCTGACTCAGGACACTAGTGCCGGAACCCACGCTCGATCCCTATCCCACGTCGCGGTCGGCGAAAGATCGAGCGCGGGCCACCGTCGCGAGGAGCCTGTGAGGGGTGGCCACGAGCACGCGAGGCGACGCGCGACGCGCGTCTACTCCACGTTCTGCACTTGCTCGCGCAGACGCTCGATCCACGTCTTCAATTCGACCACGGCGTGCGCGACCTCGGCATCGTTGCACTTCGCGCCGATCGTGTTCGCTTCGCGCAGGAGCTCTTGGACGAGGAAGTCGAGCTGACGGCCGACGGGCTTGTCCGAGCCGAGCAGCGTGCCCCATTGGGCCATGTGGCTCTCGAGGCGCGTGAGCTCCTCGCTGACGTCCATCCGGTCCGCGATCAGCGCGACCTCGCGTGCGAGATCACTGGGTTGCACCACGGTGCGGCCTTCGAGCAGCTCGTTCACGCGCCGCGCGAGCGCTTTGTGGTGCTCCTTCACGGCGACGGGCATGCGCTTCTCGATCTTCGCGACGGCCTTCGCGATCGAGCGCGAGTTCTTGTCGAGATCGCGCGCGAGGCTGCGACCTTCGGCGCTGCGCATCTCGCCGAGCGTGGCGAGCGCTTCCTTGACGCACTTCATCACGAGCCGCTCGTCGCGCTCGTGCTTCTCGCCGTCTTCCGGCGCCGCGATCACTCCGGGCAGCGCGATGAGCGACGCGAGCGGGATCGCGCCGTCGATCGAGAGCTCGCGCGCGAGCTTGGCGAGCGACTTCTGATACTGCCGCGCGACTTCGAGATCGAGACGCACGGCCGACGCTTCCGTGCGCGGTTGCAAGCTGACCGTGATCGTCACCGCTCCGCGCTCGATCACGCCTCGCACAGCGGCGTCGATCTCGGGCTCGAGGTCGCCGTAGTCGATCGGCAGACGCACCTTGACTTGCAGGAAGCGGTGGTTGACCGAGCGGATCTCGACGCGCACCGCGGCGCCACCGTCGTCGACCGCGGCGGCTCCGAAGCCGGTCATCGATTGGATCACCGCGTGTCTCCGAGTGGCGCGCGTCAGCGCGCGACGCGACTGCCGGGCTTGATCGCCCTGCCGCCGGCTTTGCACAACGGACACTCGGCCGGCGCGAACGTCTGCACCTTCACCTCGGCGAGCGCGAAGAGCGGCAGCTTCTCGGTCGCGAACGGATTGCCGCCCGAGCGATTGACGATCGCACCCGCGGCGAATGGACGCACATCGAAGCTCGCGAGGACCGCGATCACCTCGCGCGCGGAGCCGCCGGTCGTCAGCACGTCCTCGACGACGAGCACGCGCTCGTGCGGCTCGACGACGAAGCCGCGGCGCAGCGACATCGCATTGTCCTTGCGCTCGGTGAACAGCGCGCGGGCGTCGAGCGCGCGCGCGACCTCGTGCGCCCACGTCACCGCGCCGAGCGCGGGGCCGATGACGACGTCGACTTTCTGCTTCTCCTGCGCGCGCACGTTCGCGGCCAGCGCTTGCGCGAGCCTCTCCGCACGCTTCGGGTGCTGGAGCAGCAGCGCGCACTGGAAGTAGCGGTCGCTGTGCAGACCGGACGACAGCTCGAAGTGGCCTTCGAGCATCGCGCCGCTCTCGCGGAAGAGATCGAGGACTTGGGCTTGGTCCACCGGTCGTTGTTCCGCGACGCTCGTCACTTCGGTTGCTCCGCGGGCACATCCACGGGCGGCGGCGCGGTGCCTTCGGCCGGCGCCTCGATGCCCGGCACGACGGACTCCGAGACGACGGACGATCCGGACTCCTTGCGGTTGAGGTAGTGGATCAAGAGCGCGGAGCCGAGGAACACGCCGGCCGCGATGCCGGTGAAGCGGTTGATCCCCGAATGGCCGACGCCGAAGGTCGCTTGGCCGGACGTGCCGAGCGCGTCGGTGAGCCCGCCGCCCTTGCCTTCCTGCAACAGGATGACGACGACGAGCACGATCGCCGCGAGGACGAACAGGATGTAGAGGAGCGTGATGACGAGTTGCCACATGGGAAAGACTCAGCGGAATTCGAGGAGCGGTAAGAAGCTGTCGGCTTGGAGCGACGCGCCGCCGACGAGGCATCCGTCGACGTCGGGCGCAGCCATGAGCTCGCGGATATTGGACGGCTTGACGCTGCCGCCGTACTGGATGCGCACGGTGTCGGCCAGCGGATCGGTGTAGAGGCCGGCGAGAACGCCGCGCAGGTACGCGTGCGCCTCGCTCGCTTGCTGCGACGTCGCGTTGCGGCCGGTGCCGATCGCCCAGACGGGCTCGTACGCGATCGTGATCTTGCGCATCGCGCGCGCGTCGACACCGTCGAGCCCGGCGCGGAGCTGCGCACCGATCACCTTCTCGGTCGCCTTCGCCTCGCGCTCTTCGAGCTTCTCGCCGACGCACAAGATCACGTCGAGGCCGGCCTCGAGCGCGGTCTTCACCTTGCGCGCGATCAGCGCGTCGGTCTCGCCGTACACGTGGCGGCGCTCGGAGTGGCCGAGGATCACCGACGTCGCGCCGCAATCGAGGATCTGCCCGACCGCGATCTCGCCCGTGAACGCGCCGCCGGTCTCGGCGCAGCAGTTCTGCGCGCCGACCTTGACCGGCGAGCCTGCGAGCGCGCGCGCGATCTCCGCGAGGTACACGAACGGCGGGAACACGGCGACATCGACGTCGCGGCGCTGTCCGACGCGCTCGCGCAGCGCGGCGACGAGATCGAGCGCGGAGCGGCGCTCGAGGTTCATCTTCCAGTTGCCGGCGACGAAGGGCGTGCGCATCGAAGGACTCACACCGCTGCCTTCCGTACGGGCGGAAGTACGACGCGACGGCGGTCGAGCGCGGCGATCGCGGCCGCGTCGGCGGCGATCGCGCCGAAGACCTCGGGCGACACGGCTTGCGTCGCGTCGGAGTGCGCCTCGGACGGATCCGTGTGCACCTCGACGATCAACCCGTCGGCTCCCGCGGCGACTCCGGCGCGCGCGAGCGGCCGCACGAGATCCGCGCGGCCGGCCGCGTGCGACGGATCGACGATCACCGGCAGGTGCGTGACGCGCTTCAAGTACGCGACCGCACCGACGTCGAGCAGATTGCGCGTGACGGGATCGTGGCCGCGCACACCGCGCTCGCACAGGACGACTTGGGTGTTCCCGCGCGCGAGGATGAACTCGGCTGCGAGCAAGAGCTCGCGCACGGTCGCCGCGAAGCCGCGCTTCAAGAGCACCGGCTTGCGCGTCTCGCCGACCTCGATGAGGAGCGGCGTGTTCGTCATGCTCCGTGCGCCGATCTGGAACATGTCGCACGCGTCGCCGACCTTCTCGACGTCGCGCGGATCGAGCACCTCGGTCACGACGCCGATGCCGACCTCGGTGCGCACGCGCGCGAGGTAGTCGAGCCCCTGATCGCCGAGCCCTTGGAATGAATACGGAGAGGTGCGCGGCTTGTAGGCGCCTCCGCGCAGCAGCGTCGCACCGTGCGACTGCACGCGGCGCGCGATGTCGGCGAGGCGGTCGTAGTCCTCGACCGCGCACGGGCCCGCGATCAACGCGAGCGATCCTCCGCCGAAGCGCGCCTCGGCCGCCGACACGACTGTGTCGGCTTGACCCGGCGCACGCTCGTGGCGCTCGTGCGCTTCGCCGGCATCGAGCACCGCACGGACACCCGCCAGGTCTTCGAAGCGCGAGCGATGCTCGGGTCGGCCGGGCCCCGTGAGCTCGAGCATCTCGCGCCGCTCGTCGAGGAAGCGCGTCCGGTAACCGAGCTCGCGCGCCAGTTCGAGGACGGCATCGAGCTCGAGCCCGGGGAGGGTGCTTCTCAGGCGCAAGAGCATGGTTTCCGGAGTCCCGAGCTCCGGGAAGCCCGAGCTCCGGGAAGAAGGGCGGACAATATCCTCTGACTGCCCGCGCCCGTCAACGCGCGAGCGCGGGGCAACGCCGCCAGCTCCGGCGAACGCCGCCAGCGCAGCGACGATGAACCGTCCGCGACGGGCTCCCGCTGCGACGAGGCCCACGCCCGCATGGCCGTACACGGTTCCTGTGGTTCCAATCTGTTGCCCCACTCGGACCGCCAAACACGGTCGGTCTCCTCAACCCGACGCCGATCCTCACGCGACCAGGCCTCCCCCATCTCGCCCTCCATTAATTGGACTGCTCCATGACCGCAGACACGCCTTTGGGACCTCTCGACGCGCTCCTCGCGCTCCTGCCCCTGCATGACTTGCCGCGCACGGGCTGGTTGCAGCACGGCATCCAAAATCCCGAGTCGGTCGGCGATCACACGCTCGGGACGTGCCTCGTCGCGCTGGCGCTCGCGCAGCGGGCGAAGCCGTCGGTCGATGTCGATCGCGCGGTCGCGCTGGCATTGGTCCACGACGCGCCCGAGGCCTTGATCGGCGACTGGCCGAAGCCCGCGAGCCGCCTGCTCCCGCCCGGCGCCAAGGCGGCGGTCGAGGACAAGGCCGCGGCGCAGCTCCTCGGCCCGCTGTCGAACGTCGCGCACGAGCGCTTCGTCGAGTACCGGCAGATGGAGTCGCGCGAGGCGCGCTTCGTGCGCGTGTGCGACGGATTGCACCTCGGCCTGCGCTTGCTCGCGTATCGCCGGCGTGGCCACGGCGATTTGGCCGACTTCGAGAAGTCGCTGGCCGAGCTCGACTGCTCCGAGTTCGACGCGGCGGACGAGCTCAAACGCGACTTGATCGCCGCGTTGCACGCGCTCGCGCGCGCGCACTGAGGCGCGTGGCGCTCTCGCAACCGGCGCGCGCGAGCGGCACTCTGTCCGCCGCGCGATGAAGATCCTGCGCCTTGCCATTCCGATCGCGACGCTCGTGGCGCTGTTCCTTGGCTGGATCGCGGCGCGGTTCAGCTCGCGCCCCGACATGGCGCTCACGATCGCGGCCGCGGCACCGCCGAGCTTGCCGCCGCTCGAATTCCCTGCGCACGACCGCGAGCTGCGCGGCATCGTCGTCGACGCGAGCGGTGCGACGGTGCCCGATGCGCTGGTCATGGCACGCGCGGGCGGCGAGCCGTTCTGGACGTACTCGGACGCGAGCGGCGCGTTCCACCTCGAACGATTGCCGCAGGGCCCCTGGGCGGTGTGCGTCGTCGCGCGCGGCTTCGTGCCGGCGAAGACGGAGCTCACCGGCTGTCTCGAGCCGTGCCGCATCGACATCGGCGCGCCCGTTCCGCGCATGCGGACGCTGCAAGCCGTCGTTCGCACGCCGCTCGCAGGCCGAGTGGTGTCCGAGGCCGCGGGCACGTACGAGGTCGTGCTGCATCCGACGCTCGCGCCCGAGTCGCTCGATGCACCGGTGCCGCGGCGCGTGATGACCGACGCGGGCGGTCGATTCGCAATCGAAGATCTCGCGCACGGTGATTACCGGCTGCGTGTGCTCCCCGCCTGGGCCGAGAGCGGATCCTGGCCCGATCTCCTGCGCCCCCTCGAAGGCGGCGACGAGCGCGCGTACGTGCACGACGAGACGGCGAAGGGCCGCGAGCTCGCGCTCGAGCTCGCGGCGGGATCGCTCAGCGCGGAGATCGCGAGCACGTCGGGCGCGAGCGTGGAGGGCGCGCTCGTCCTGATCCACCCGGCGTCGGACGCGACGCGCGTGTGGCCGCCGATGACGACGGGGGCGGACGGGAAGCTCGTCGTTCGCGATCTTCCGGCCGGCGAATACCGGATCTCGGTGCGCGCGGGATCGGCGTCAGCGGTGACGACGGCTCGGGTCGTCGCGGGACGGAGCGGCGCGGTGGTGTTCGAAGCGCTCGACATCGGCCGCCGCTGAGGAGTCTGTCCCCGTTCATTGTGCTTGGCGATCGCGCGAGGCGTTGCCGCGCCGCGACTTGCGACCGAAACCCCGCCCGAGGCGAGCACCGGAGCCGGTCACGACCCCAAGATCTGTGCTCGCAGTGAGTTCGGCGCGCGCAAGCACAATGAAGTAGGCCAGATCCGTCCGGTCGCGCGCGCGTCGCGTCGCGCCGCGCTCCGGCGCGCGAAAGAGTTCCGGTCTCGGCGTTGAACGGCGGCGCGCGCTGCAATAAGGCAGGTGCCTCATGGACTCGCACGGCTTCCTGCGCGCGCTCACGATCGTCCTCTGCACGGCAGGGGTCACGACCGTCTTGTGCCAGAAGCTGCGCCTGCCGGTCGTGCTCGGCTACATCGTCGCCGGCCTGATCGTCGGGCCGCACGTCCCGATCCCGCTCGTGGCCGACCGCGAGGCGGTCGCGCTCGTCTCCGAGCTCGGCGTCATCCTCTTGATGTTCGCGCTGGGCCTCGAGTTCAGCCTCCAGAAGCTCGTCAAGATCGGCGCGACGGCCGGCGTCACCGCCGTCGTGCAGTCGAGCATCATGGTCTGGCTCGGCTACATGGCCGGCCGCGCGTTCGGCTGGACGCCGCGCGAGAGCATCTTCGCCGGCGCGATCATCGCGATCTCGAGCACGACGATCATCGCGAAGGTCTTCGACGAGCAGCGCGTGAAGGGCTCGCTGCGCGAGCTCGTCGTCGGCGTGCTCGTAATCGAGGACCTGATCGGCATCCTGTTGATGGCGATCCTGACGGCGCTCGCGTCCGGCGACGAGATGTCCGCGTCCGTCCTGTGGAAGTCCGGCGGACGCCTAGCCGCATTCCTGGCCGGGCTCGTGATCGTCGGCCTGCTCATCGTGCCGCGCATGATGCGCGCGGTCGTGAGCTTCCAGCGCGCCGAGACGACGCTCGTCGCGAGCATCGGCGTCTGCTTCGCGGGTGCGCTGCTCGCGCACGAGTTCGGCTACTCGGTCGCGCTGGGCGCGTTCATCGCCGGCTCGCTCGTCGCCGAGTCGGGCCACGAGAAGGAGATCGAGCACTTGATCGTGCCCGTGCGCGACATGTTCGGCGCGGTGTTCTTCGTGTCGGTCGGGATGATGATCGACCCGCGGCTCGTGATGGTGCACTGGCTGGCGATCGTCGTCCTGACGGTGATCGTCATCGTCGGCAAGGTCGTCGGCGTCTCGCTCGGCGCGTTCCTGACGGGCCAGAGCGCGCGCACGTCGATCCAAGCAGGCATGAGCTTGGCGCAGATCGGAGAGTTCTCGTTCATCATCGCCGGCCTCGGGATCTCGCTCGACGCCACCGGCAATTTCCTCTATCCGATCGCCGTCGCGGTGTCCGCGATCACGACGCTCACGACTCCGTGGCTCATCCAAAACTCCGACCGCGCTGCGAGCTTCGTGGACAGGAAGCTGCCGAAGCCGCTGCAGACCTTCGCCGCGCTCTACGCGAGTTGGCTCGAGAACGCGCGCACCGCGCCGCCGCGCAAGACCGCGGGCGCGAGCGCGCGCCGCTTCGCGCTCCTGCTCGCGCTCGATGCGGCGCTCCTGGCCGCGATCGTGATCGGCGCGGCCGTGTTCTACGAGCGCATCTCGGAGAGCTTGTCGTCGCAGTTCGGTCTCGCCGCAGGCGTGTCGAAGGTGAGCGTCGTCATCAGCGCGACGGCGCTCGCGACGCCGTTCGCGATCGGCATCGTGCGCATCTCGCGACGACTCGCCACGACGCTCGCCGACGCCAGCATGCCGAGCCCGGACGGCAGCCGGATGGATCGCGCGGCCGCGCCGCGCCGCGCGCTCGTGGTGACGCTGCAGATCGCGGCGATCCTCGTCGTCGCGCTCCTCTTGCTCGCGGTCACGCAGCCGTTCTTGCCGAGCGTGCCGGCCACCCTCGCGCTGCTCGTGCTCCTCGCCGTGTCGGGCTTCGCGTTCTGGCGCGGCGCCACGAACTTGCACGGTCACGTGCGCGCCGGCGCGCAGATGTTCGGCGAAGCGCTCGCCGCGCACGCGCGCGAGGGCGCACCGACGCACGGTGTACGCCCTCTCGATCACGCGCTCGACGAAGCGAAGCAACTGCTGCCGGGACTCGGCGAGCCGACGCCCGTGCTCGTCGCGCCGGGTAGCCCGTGCGTCGGTCGAACGCTCGGAGAACTCAAGCTGCGCGGGCGCACCGGCGCGACCGTGCTGGCGATCCGCCGCGGCAGCGCGAGCATCGTCGTGCCTTCGGCGCGCGAAGTGATCCAAGTGGGCGACATCGTCGTGCTCGCGGGCAGCCAGGAATCGGTGATCGCGGCGAGCGCGCTCGTGTGCGACGCGGGTGCGGTCGAGCCGGCGGAGAAGAGCGACTCCGGAGCGTGATGCGCGGGCGTGCGCCGCACTCGCGCCTCTGACGCTATCCTCTTCGACGAACACGATGACCGCCGTCCTCTATCTCGATCACGCCGCCACCACGCCCCTCGATCCGGCCGTGCGCGAAGCGATGCGTCCGTGGCTCGAGGACGAGTTCGGCAACCCGTCTTCGCGCCACCGCCTCGGCGTGCGCGCCGCGGAAGCGATCGAGAACGCGCGCCGCGCCGTCGCACGCGCGCTCGGCGCACCGCGCGAGCGCGTGCTGTTCACGTCGGGCGGCACCGAAGCGAACAATCTCGCCGTGCTCGGTCATGCGCGGGCGCGCGTGAAACAAGGCCGGCACGTCCTGGTCGGTCCTACCGAGCATCCGTGCGTGCGCGCGCCGGCGAATGCGTTGCGCGACGAAGGCTTCGACGTCGAGACCCTGCGGCTCACGGCGAGCGGCGCGCTCGATCTCGAGCACGCCGCGTCGCGCATGCGGGAGGACACCGTGCTCGTCGCGCAGATGCTCGTGCAGAACGAGGTCGGATCGATCTATCCCGTGCGCGAGCTCGCGCGGCTCGCTCGCTCGAGATCCCCGCACGCCGCCGTGCACGTCGACGGCGTGCAGGCGTTCGGCAAGGTCGATTTCTCGTTCGTCGAGCTCGGCGTCGACAGCCTCGCGATCGCCGCGCACAAGATCCACGGGCCGAAAGGCACCGGCGCGCTCGTGCTTCGTTCGGGCCTCGAGATCCGTCCGCTCGTCTACGGCGGCAATCAAGAGGAAGGCCTGCGCTCCGGCACCGAGAACGTCGCCGGCATCGTCGGCCTCGGTGTCGCCGCGACGCGCGCGCGCGAGACCGTCACGGAGACGATGCGCTCGACGGCTGCCGTGCGCGCGGTGTTCGTCGATGCGCTCCGTTCGATCGCCGATAGCAATGGGGCAGCGCGCGTCCTCGAGCCCGGTGCGCCGACTCAACCGCTCGCGTCCGCGATCCTGGCCGTGATCTTGCCGGGCGTGCCGTCGGAAGTACGCATGCACCACTTGGAAGCGCGCGGCGTGATCGTCAGCGCCGGCAGCGCATGCCAGGCGAAGAAGAGCGCGCTCAGCCCGTCGCTCGCGGCACTCGGCCTGTCGGAGGACGATGCGCGCTGCATGCTGCGCTTCTCGTTCGCGCGCACGACGACCATCGACGACGCGCGGCGCGCGCTCGCCGCACTCGACGAAGTCGCGCGCAGCGTGGAGACGGCGCGTTGACCGCGCGTGAATCGGAGCTCGCTCTGCCGGCCGAGCTCGCCGCGCCGCAGTGTGTCCTGGTCCGCTACGGCGAGCTGTCGCTCAAAGGCGGCAATCGTCTGCAGTTCGAGTCGCAGCTCGTCCGCAACATGAAGACGGCGCTGCGCTCGATCGGCAAAGCACGCCTCGAGCGCCATCGCGGCCGCATCCTCGTCACTCCGCCCGCGCGCGTCGAAGAGTGCGCGCGCCGCTTGCAGGACGTGTTCGGAATCAAGTCCGTGTCGCCGGTGTGGACCGTCGAGCGCGAGGCGGCGGCGATCGTCGAGCGCGCGGGACAAGTGCTCGGTGACGCGCTGCGAAGCTTCGCGGGCCGCCGCGAGATCCCGTTCCGCGTCAGCACGACGCGCGCGGACAAGCGCTTTCCGATCACGTCGAGCGACTTCGATCGCGTGGTCGCCGACCACGTGATCCCGCATTTCCCCGCGCTGCGCGTGAATCTCGACGAGCCCGAGGTCGAGCTCGGCATCGACATCCGCTCCGAGCACGCATACGTGTTCGTACACCGCTATCCGGGCCCCGGCGGGCTGCCGGTGGGAACGCAGGGTCGCGCGCTGTGCTTGCTGTCGGGTGGCATCGACTCGCCCGTCGCGGCGTGGATGGGGATGAAGCGCGGCCTCTCCGTGTCCTTCGTCACCTTCCACTCGTATCCGTACATCGGCGACTCGGCGAAGCAGAAGGTCATCACGCTCGCGCGCACGCTCGCGCGCTTCCAGAACAAGGCGCGGCTGTACGTCGTGCCGTTCGCCGACGTGCAGGTCGCCATCCGCGAAGCGACGCCGGAGAGCTACCGCACGGTGCTCTATCGCCGCATGATGCAGCGCATCGCCGCGCGCCTCGCCGCGCGCTTCGGCTTCCGCGCGCTGATCACCGGCGACAGCTTGGGGCAGGTTGCGAGCCAGACGCTCTCGAACATCGACTGCATCGGCAGCGTCGTCGACATGCCGCTCTTGCGGCCGCTGATCGGCTTCGACAAGGACGAGACCATCGCGGTTGCGCGCCGCATCGGCACGTTCGACATCTCGAGCATGCAGGAGCCGGACTGCTGCACGCTGTTCATGCCGGCGCATCCGATCATCTACGGCAAGCGTGCGCACTGCGAGGAGGCCGAAGCGCAGCTCGACATCGACGGGCTCATCGATCGTGCGGTGGAGAACGTGGAGATCGTGGAGATCGAGGATGCGTGAGCGTTGTCTCCGCTTCGTCGGAGTCGCAGCGCTGTGCGTTCCGGCTGCCGTCGCGCAGAGCAACGTGCCGTCGAACGCCGTGGCGAGCGACGATCGCGCGATCGTGGAATGGCTGCGCGAGCGCGCGCTGCCCGTGCCGGCTGCGGCGAGCGCCGTGTCGGCCTGGACCGCGATCGACGCCGTGCTCGCGGGTGCGCACGTCGTCGGTCTCGGCGAAGCGACACACGGCCAGCGCGAGTCGTTCGAGCTGAAGCGGCGGCTCACGCTGCACCTCGTGCGCGACCAGGGTTTTCGGATCGTCGCGTACGAAGCGAGCAGCACGCGCGCGCGCGCCTGCGACGACTACATCGCCGGCCGGACGAGCGACATGCAGGCCGCGCTGCACGGCCTCGGCATGTTGATCTGGAGGAACGACGAGAACGCGGCGCTGCTCGACGATCTGCGCGCGTGGAACCAAGGCTCGAAGCCCGAGGACCGCGTGCGCTTCGTCGGCGTCGACGTGCAAGACGGCGAGGCCGCCGGCGCGCGACTCACGGAGCTGCTAGAGCGCGCGCGGTCGCCGCTCGCCGCGGAGGCAAAGGGGCTCGGCACGAAGATCGAAGCCGCGCGCGACGCGGCGTACTCCGGCGGCGACTGGCGCACGTTCACCGCCGCCGCGGGCGAGGTCGACGCGCTGCTGCGATCCGTGTCGCTTGCATTCGGGGAGATCGCCGCGAAGACGTCGCGCGCCGACGCCGAGGAAGTCCTCACGCGTGCCCGCGAGCTCGCGCGCTTCGCCGAAGCCGCGACGAGCGCCGAAGGCCGCGATCACGCGATGGCGCAGACGCTGCTCGACGAGCTCGCGCGTGCTGGAGCGGGCACGAAAGTCGTGCTGTGGGCGCACAACGCGCACGTCACGAACGGACCGCTGCGGTACATGGGGACGACGGCACTCGGCCTGGGCGGTGTGCTCGCGGCGTCTCTCGGCGAGAAGTACTACGCGCTCGGCTTCCTGTTCGGAGAAGGGTCGTTCGCCGCGCTGGCGCAGGACGCCGATCGGAAGTGGACCTTCAAGAGCTACGAAGTCCCGCCCTGTCCCGGCTCGGTCGAGGCCACGTTTCAACGCGCGCGCCAAGGTGACTTGATCGTCGATCTGCGCGGCGCGCCGAAGGACGGTGACGTCGGTGCGTGGCTCGCGCAATCGCATCCGATGCGTTGGTACGGCGGCTACAACATTCCCGACGACGTCGTCGCGCAGAGCATCCAGCTCGACAAGCTTCAGCAGATCGAGCCACGCGTCGACTTCGACGGACTCGTGTACATCGCGAAGACGAGCGCGACGCGGGTGTGGGAGCCTGCGGGCACGGGAAGCGCCGGCCGCGGCAAGTAACTGAGATCGAGACGGGCGCGCTTGAATCCGCGCGACCGCGCGCGCCACCGATTGTCGTCGTGCCGCGCCTCCCCGCGCTTGCTACCTTCTGCCGCACATGAACCGGAGCATCGCGCTCTTCGTCGCGCTGGTCATCCTGCTCGCCCACATCCTCGTCATCCACAACGATGGCGAGGGTTTCTTCGCGTACCCGTACGACCAGGCCTACGCGGTGCTGCGCCTCGCGCGCAACTTCGTGCTCGACGGACACCTGCGCTGGAACGTCGGCGAGCCGCCGTTCGAGAGCTATCCGTCGATCGTGTGGGTGGGCGTCGCGGCGGTCGGCGAGCGCATCGCCGCGAGCGTTTCCTCGTTCAAGCCCTACCTGTTCCTGCAAACCGTCGGCGTCTTGTGCGTGCTGTTCACGGTCGTCGTCGCCGCGCACTTCCGGCCCGATCGCGCGGCGGGTTTGATCGCGTCGCTGATTCTCGTGACGACCGGCGCGCTCGCTGCGGCGGCCGCGAACGGGCTCGAGACGGGGCTCTTCACGTTCGCGATCCTGGCCGCGTTCTGGTCGCTCGAGCACGGCTACTCGCGTCGTTTCGCGATCGCGATGGCGTTGATCGTGCTGACTCGTCCTGAAGGGCTCGTCGTCGCCGGCGGCCTGGCAGTGCTGCGCGTCGCGATGCGACTGTCGTCCGCGCCGCCGCCGCGTCCGGGCGGCAAGAGCCTCTGGCCGCTGCTCGTCCCCGCGCTCGTGCTCGGCGTCTTCGCGTACTTGCGCCACCGCTGGACGGGCGAGTGGCTCTCGCCGACCGCGCGCGCCGCGCTCCAGCCGTACTCGGGTCAGTGGGAGTCGGGTTGGCGCGCGTTCCTCGACGCATGTGTCGCCGCGCCGAGCCTACTCTTGCTCGTGTACCCGTTCGGCTACTTCTGGCTCGGACGGCTCTCGGGCACCGGCGCGCGTGCGCTGTTCCTCGCGCTGCTTTGGGTGCTCGTGATGATCTTCCAGGGGCGCTCGCCGCTGCCGTTCTCGGGCGCGCTCGCGCCGGCGCTGCCGCTGTTCGTGATCGCGATCCAGGAAGGGATGATCGAAGCGCTCGACAGCAAGTCGATGCTGTGGCGGCGCCTCACGCTCGTGCTGCTCACGCTGTGCCTCGTCGCGTCGGCGCTCGCGAGCAAGAAGCCTGGCGACTTGGGGCCGCTTTCGACCGCGCGCTTCCACGAAGCGTGGATGACGTCGAGCGGCTCGGCGCGCTACGGCTACGACCAGGCGCTCGGCCGGCCGGGCGTGATGGAAGAGGTCACGAACACGAACGAGCTGCGTTCGGTCGGCGCGTTCTTGAACGAGCAGGTCGACCCGGCGCGCAGCGTGCTCACGCCGTGGCCCGGCGCCATCGGCTACTTGTCGCGCCTCACGGTGCTCGATCCGCTCGGACGCACGAACCCGATCGCCGGCAGCCGTGCCGCCGCTTCGTGGAGCCGACGCGAGCGCTCCGACGTCGTCGCGGCGCTCGAGACCGGTCCCGACTTCGTCGTGCCCCTGCTCGCGCGCGCGAGCGGCGCCACGTCGGTGCACGAGATCGCCGAGGCTTGGCGCCTCGAGCTCGACTTGCGCGCGATGGACGAAGGTCGCGCGGCGCAGATCGAGCGCGCATTCGAGCGCTTCGAACTCGTCACGATCCCGGTGCACGGCGACAAGCACGGCACCGCGCCGCTGCGCAGCCGGCGCTTCTTCTTGCTGCGCAACCGCGGGCTCGCGCTCGCGCCGAAGCTCGAGATCGTGCTCGACGGCGGCCGTGCACGCTTCCTCGCGAAGCACGCCAGCCACCAGCAGATCGTCGATTTGTCGGTGCGTGCACTCGACGAGCGCGGCCGAACGTGGTGGCTGCGGCCGAACGGCGAGTTCGTGATGGAGTTCGCCGTGCAGGCACGCCGCTCGATCCTGCTGTACAGCACCGGCACGCGCGCGATCGAGCTCGCCGCAGAGGACGTGCCGCGGACGCTCGACGGCGCACGCGTCGTGCGCTTGACGGCGGTGCTGCGCAATCCCGACTTCAGCGGCACGGACGCGTTCGCGCTCGCGAGCGATGAGGCCGTCGCGGAGTTGCCTTAGCCCGCATTTCTCACCACGTCCGTCGCGAAGTTGCGCCAGCGCGTTGGCGCGACCTCGTGACGCCGGTGAGGAGTGGCGCGGGCGGATCGTCGCCCGTCCGCCGCGCATAGAAGCGTGCGGAGACCGACGCACCCATCGCGCGACGGAGCGGACGCTCAGCTGATCTCGTAGCGCTTGAGCTTGCGGTACAGCGTGCTCTTGCCGAGGTTCAAGAGCTTCGCCGCCGCGAGCTTGTCGCCTTGCGTGCGGTCGAGCGCGCGCAAGAGCAGCATCTTCTCGTAGAAGTCGAAGCTGAGCGGCGAGTCGATGTCGATGTCGTACGGCCCGCGCTCGCGCATGAGCCGCGCCGAGCGGACGCCACTGCGTGCATCGGACTCGCGCGGACGACCCGGGATCGAGTGCGTGCCTTGCGCCTGCGGCCCCGACGGCCGCCGCGCCGGGATCAAATCGTGGCCCGGCAGCTCTTCGAATTGCTCGCGCAAGCTGCGCGGCAGGTCGTCGACCTCGATCGTCGGGCCGGTCGCGTGCAGGCACGCCTGCTCGATCGTGTTCTCGAGCTCGCCGATGTTCTCGGGCCAAGCGTGCGCACGAAAGATCGCGCGCACTTCCTCGGAGAAGCCGGCCACCTTGCGCGGTGTGCCGTAACGCCCGAGGAACTGCTGCGCGAGCGACTCGATGTCGACGCCACGCGCGACGAGCGTCGGTACCCCGAGCGTGTGCGGCTCGAGATGCTGCGCCAGGTCCCGCGCGAACTGGCCCTCTACGATCTTCGACTCGATCGGCTCCGACGCCGAGAAGATCAGACGCACGTCGAGGCGCTCGGAGCGCGTCGAGCCGACGCGCTGCAACGCCCCGTCGCGCAGGAAGCGCACGAGGCGCTCTTGGATCGGGAGCGGCGCTTCTTGGATCTCTTCCAAGTAGAGCGTGCCGTCTTGCGCGAGGTGCAAGAGACCCGCGGCCTCGCCGTGCGCGCCCGCGTGTGCGCCTTTCGCGTGTCCGAAGAGCTCGAGCTCGAGGTTGTCGCCCGAGACGGCGCCGCAGTGGATCTGCAGGAACGCGCCGGTGGACGCACCGGAGTAGTGCAGCGTCCGGGCGATGCGTTCCTTGCCGCTGCCGTGTTCCCCGCGCAAGAACACCGGCTCGTTCGTCGCGACCGCGTGCTGCACCGCGGCGCGCAGCTGTGCGGCCGCGTCACTGTCGCCGGCGAGCGCGTCGATGCGATACGTGCAGCGCGCCGCCTCGACCAGCGCACCCGCTTCAGGGCGCGCCACACATACGCCGTGGACGCGCGCGTGCTCGGTCGCCGTGCGCCGTTTCGCCGCGTCGTACAAGAGCACCACGCGCAGACCAGGATCGAGATCGCCCGGATGGACGACGAGCGGAACGACCGTCGCCGTGAGCGAGCGCGGAGCGTGTCCCTTGCGCGCAGAGAGGTCGAAGCGGAATCCGTCGCGCAGCTCGATGCGAGCGTCGCGCACGAACGCTTCGAGGCGGGTGGCCGGCGCCAAGCTACCCAAGTGCTGGTGCTCGAGGCGCGCACCGAGCAGCTCGCGCGCGCCGCGGTCGGCTTGGCGCACGAGACCTTCGCCGTCGACGACGAGCACGCCGTCCGGCCGCGCGATGCCGTGATCCCGCGCGTGTGCGCCGTCGTGGGCATCGCGAGGGCCGGCGCCGTCCGCGGGCCGCGCGCGCTCTTCGGCGGCGCGGCGCGCATGGCCTTGGTACGCGCGGAGTTCCTCGTGGAGCTCGTGGATGCGTTGGCGGACGCGCAGCTGCAGGCGCAGCACGTGCTCGAGCGTCGGCAGTTCCGTGCGCGAGAGGAATGCATCGCAGCCCGCGTCGAAGCCGCGCGCGATGTCCTCCGTGACCGGCGCTTGCGCGTGGAACAGGAGCAGCGGCGCGCCGTTCGTCTCCGGGATCGCCTTGAGCCGCCGGCACACTTCGTAGCCGTCGACACCCGACGAAAGACCCGCGGCGATCAGGAACGCGTCGAACGTGTGGCTGCGTGCGGCGACCAATCCGCGCGCACCGTTGTCGGCCTCCACGACTTCGTGCCCAGCATTGCCGAGCCGGCTTTTGAGAATGATGCGGTGACCAGAATCATCATCGACGACGAGAATGCGGCTCACGGGCACCTCCATCGGATGGCGAGCGACGAGGGGGACGCAGGGCGGAACCGACAGCGACCGGGAAGTTGGTGCCGTCGGGCGGCAAGCAGGAAACGTGGGGCGAGAGGCATGACAGTAACGGGCCTCGCGCTCCCTGCAAGGGTTTCCGCGACCGCGCGTCGCTGCTCTCGCGATTTGTCGCGTGAATTCGCGCACGCGATCGGCGTTTGCGCGCGATCGAATCGCAATGCGCATCGCGCTCGTCCAACTCCGCCGCGCTCGAATTTTCGATGTGCGCGTCGCGCGTGGATTCGGCGCGTCACTGGTGGGCGATGAGGGATTCGAACCCCCGACTTCCTCCTTGTAAGGGAGGCACTCTAGCCGCTGAGTTAATCGCCCGATCCTGAACGGGGCCGGACACGGTATCCTTCGCGGTCCTCTCTCCAAAGGGGCGAGGTGCGCGAGCCGCTCGTCGCGACGGACTCGCCAAGCATCGCTTCACTACCAGGATCGAATCGGACTCATGCGCATCGCAGTCGTCGGCACGGGCTACGTCGGACTCGTTGCGGGCACGTGTTTTGCTGAAAGCGGCAACCACGTCGTCTGCATCGACATCGACGCGAAGAAGATCGAAGGTCTCAAGCAAGGCGTCGTGCCGATCTACGAGCCCGGCCTCGAAGAGCTGCTGCGACGCAACTCGCACGACGGGCGCATCACGTTCACTACGAGCTACGCGGAGGGTGTGCCGCGCGCAGAAGTGGTGTTCATCGCAGTCGGTACTCCGCCGGGCGAGAACGGCAGCGCGGACCTGAAATACGTCCTCGAAGCTGCGCGCTCCATCGGGACGCACATGACCGGTTACACGGTCGTCGTCGACAAGTCGACGGTACCGGTTGGAACGGCGAAGAAGGTCGCGGCTGCGTTGCGCGAGAGCACGCGGCACGAGTTCGACGTCGTGAGCAACCCCGAGTTCTTGAAGGAAGGCGCCGCGATCGACGACTTCCTGAAGCCCGATCGCGTCGTGATCGGCAGCGAGAGCACGCGTGCGCGCGAAGTGATGGACGAGCTCTACGCCCCGTTCGTGCGCACCGGCAACCCGATCCTCCACATGGACATCGCATCCGCCGAGCTCACGAAGTACGCGGCGAACGCGATGCTCGCGACGCGGATCTCGTTCATGAACGAGGTGGCGAACATCTGCTCGCGCGTGGGCGCGAACATCGACGCCGTCCGCAAGGGCATCGGCTCCGACGCGCGGATCGGCTCGAAGTTCCTCTTCGCGGGCATCGGTTACGGCGGCTCGTGCTTTCCGAAGGACGTGAAGGCGGTCGTCAAGACGGCGAGCGATCTTGGTTACGACTTCCGCATCCTGCGCGCGGTCGAGGAGGTCAACGAGCTCCAGAAGCACGTGCTCGTCGGCATGATCCAGCAGAAGTTCGGCCAGAACCTGAAGGGCCGGACGCTGGCGGTCTGGGGCCTCTCGTTCAAGCCGAACACCGACGACATGCGCGAGGCGCCGGCGATCGCGGTGATCGAGGGACTGCTCTCGGCCGGGGCACGCGTGGTGGCGTACGACCCGGAGGCGATGAAGGAGTGCAAGGCGCACCACTTCGGCGATCGGATCGACTACGCCAGCGGGCCGATGACCGCGCTCGAGAACGCCGACGCGCTCGTGCTGGTGACGGAGTGGAACGAGTTCCGCCGCCCGGATTTCGAGGCCATCAAGGCCGCGCTCAAGACACCGACGATCTTCGACGGGCGCAACATCTACTCGCGTGGCACGCTCGAGAAGTTGGGCTTCGACTACCACGGCATCGGCTGCTAGCGCGCGGCGTGCAACCGCGCGCTGCGCCGGGCGCGCGCTCGTGTTCCGTATGGGACGAGCGCGCCGAGCGCGCGCTCGTGCAGGCGGCAGGCGCACACGCGCACCGAAACGACAGGGCGATCCGTCCCGTGAGGAACGAATCGCCCGATGATGTCGTGGTGCCGACGCTCGCCTCTCGCACCGCCCGTGTCACGAGTGTGACAGCACCCTGACGACGCTGGAGGTTCGCCTCGACGCCCTTTGATTACTCGATCGTGGGCGCCGACCAAAGAGTCCTCCGGCCATCTCCGCGAATTTTTTTCGTCACTCCGCGGTCGGCGGCGCGCCGCGGCGCGTGCGCACGCGCTCCATCTCGTCGTTCGCGCGCATGCGTTGCAGCGCGCTGCGCACACGTTCGCCGGTCGACGTTTCCTCCTGCGCGACTTCCGACAACGCGTCGCGACAGCGCGCGAGCACGCTCGCCGCACCATCCGCGTCGCCCACGCCCAGGCGCGCGAGCGCGAGCGAATCGAATGCGCGCACGCGGTCGAGCGGATCCTGCGCGCCCGTCGCAACGCGCTCCCACGCGCGCACGGCGTCGTCCGCGCGACCGAGATCCGCACAGACGCGCCCCACCCACAACCATGCGTCGTCGCGGTGCGTCTGCGCGGCCGACGGATCGGACGCGACACCCTCGTACGCGGCGAGGGCGGCCGGGAGCTTCGCGGCGCGACGCTGTAGATGGCCGAGCTCGAGCCCCGCGCGCGCACGAAAGGCCGTGCCGTCGCCACGCGCGCGCGCGATCTCGAACTCCGCGGCAGCCGCAGCCGTGTCGTCGGCCGCGCGCAAGAGCTCGCCCGCCCGAAACGCAGCTTCCGCGCACGCCGCGGACCGCTCCGGGTGATGCTCACGCACGGCGCGGTACGCTCGGATCGCGGCGGCGCGCGCGTTGTCGCGCGCGGCACCCTCCATGCCGCGCATCGCGCGTCGCGCGGCGGCACCCATATCGAGCTGCGCGTCCACGGTCTCCTGCCGTGGCACGCTCGGGGTCTCGACGGCGCGTACGGAAGTGCGACTCGTCGCGGCGACCGCGGCGCTGTCTGCGACGGCACCCGACGCGAACACGGAACTCGCAGTGGCGAGGAACAGGGCGGCTCGGAACGAAGCACAGTTCGATCGGATCATGGTTTCGGTCCTGTGGCGCATTTCGCGCCGGTCGTAGCAGTTGGATCGCGCGGATCGACGAGGCCGCGCGGACGCCTCCGGAGCTCGACCGCCCACACCTGCGCTGCCTCGCAACATTCCTGCGCGAGGCTGCGCTCGAGCACGCGCAGCAGTCGCCTGCGCGCGCGGAAGAGGCGCACCTTCACCAGGGGCGGCGAGATCGCACATGTGCGAGCCGTGTCGGCGCATCGACCGTCGCCTGCGTAGTACGACCCGAGCACCGTGCGGTCCTCGCGTCGCAAGCGCAGCATCGCCACGTCGAGATGCCTCAGCGCGAGCTCCTTCTCGAGGACCGACGTGCCGAGTCGCAGTTGCACACTTTCTGCGCGCTCCTCGGGCGGTTGCTCGCGTCCCTCGCACAGCTCGAGCACGGCTTCCGTTTCCTCGATCCGCGGAATGCGCCGCTCGCGACGGATGTGATCGCGCAGCACGTTCGCTGCGATGCGCAGCGTCCAGGCTTCGAGGCGCTTCGCATCGACGAGGCTTGGGCGGTAGCGCGCTGCGCGCAACAGCGTTTCCTGCACGATGTCGTCGAGCTCGTGAGCGTCGCGACAGCGCGGCGTCAGGTAGGCGACGAGCAACGGACGCAGGTCCTCCAGCCCCTCCCAAGTATGAGTCGCAACGGAACCGTGCACGGGTCACTCCTGCGCGGCCGAGACTCCGGCGGGGAAACCGCTTCCCGCGCTCTCGTGTCTCGTCCGGCGCGCAGAAGACCCCAGACCGCGCGCTTCGTCGCTCCGCGATTGCGTTGCGGATCGTCGCGCACCGTCGCACCGCTGCGAGCGTCTCCGATCCGACTCCCGAAGCTCCGCGCTCGCGCCGCGCATCCCCAGGTCGTGCGCCCGTTCGAGCCCGCGCACGGCGCAAGCCGTGGTGTGCGGTGCTCGCACGCTCGCGCGCGGCGCGCGGTTTCCCCGAACTCCCGACCGGAGCAAGAATCTCCGCGGGCCCCCCGCCCGCTCCCGCGTCCGGCGCTTTCCGGGATCAGCGCGGCGCGTCGACCACCATCGCGCGGGCGAGCTCGGCCGACTTCTCGGCGCTCACGAGATCGGCCACGAGCGCGAGCGCGAACTCGAGCGCAGTCCCGACCCCTTGGCTCGTCGTCACGGATCCGGACTTCACCACGCGCGGCGCGGAGCGCACGACCGCTTGCGACAACTCTTCGCGCACCGACGGATGCGACGTGACCGCGACTCCGGCCAAGATCCCCGCTTCTTGCAGCACGAGCGGCGCGGCGCAGATCGCGGCAGTAGGACGACCTTCGCGATGCAAGCGCCGAACGAGCTCCAAGAGCGCTCCGTCCCGCATCAAGTTGCGCGTTCCCGGCATGCCACCCGGCAGCACGACCATCGTGAAGCGGTCGAGCTCGAGTTCGCCAAGCGACGCGTCGGGGACGACGGTGATCCCGTGCGAGCCGCGCACCGGCCCCGCTTGCAGACCCGCCACGGTCACATCGAGACCGGCGCGCCGCAGCACGTCGACGATCGTCACGGCTTCGGTCTCTTCGAAGCCTTGTGCGAGCGGGACGAGGATCCGGTGCGGGTCGTTCATGTCGAGCAGCCGTTCGCTTGGGTGCATTTGGCGCTGCGGGGAGCGCGACCGCGGCCAAGTCCGCGCGCTTCGCCGAGGATCCCGCGACGCCCTTCGACCCAGGCCGCCGGCGCATACGCGCGCGGAACAGGTCGCGGCGCGCCTATCATAAGGTCGCCATGAGCGAACCGGCCGATGCTTCCACGCCCGCGACTCAGCCGGTCCTGGTCAGCGCGTGCTTGCTCGGGCGGGCGTGCCGCTACGACGGGCGCTCGAACGAAGACCAAGCACTCGTGCGGGAGCTCGCCGCGCGCGGTGAGCACCCGGTTCCGTTCTGCCCGGAGGAGCACGGAGAGCTCGGCACTCCGCGGCCGCCCGCGTGGATCGAGCGCGAAGGCGCGCGCGCGGTGGTCGAGGGCCGCGCACGCGTTCTCACCGACGCCGGCGTCGACGTGACCGCGGCATTCCTGCGCGGTGCGCACGGTGCGCTCGAAGCGTGCCGCGCTCACGGCGCGCAACGAGCACTGCTGAAGGAACGTTCCCCGTCGTGCGGCGTGTGCCAGACGCACGTCGGCGGCGCTCTCGTCGATGGACCCGGCGTTACGACCGAGCTCCTGCGCTACCACGGGATCGAAGTGCGCGGCGTCGAAGGCCGGCGGACGTAGCGTCGTTTCGGTGCGGCGTGCGCCTGGTCCCCCACGTGCCGTGACCGGCCCGCGCGGCGGGCGGTTGCGCTCCGAGCTCGAATCGATCGCTGCGCGCGGCCGCCAGCCCGCGTTTCTCACCACGTCCGTCGCGAGGTCGGGTCAGCGCGCTCGAAGCAAGGCGTTGCATCGGGATCGACCGGAGCTCTCCTGCCAGGTCAGCGAGGATCGATTCCGATCCAACAACGCGGGCGGAAGCGAGTTGACGCGAACGCAGCAGGACTTAGAGCACGTCCTAGAACCTCGCCGTGGCCCGAGGGCGAGCGAGCCGATGCGGCGCAAGAAGAGCCGACGATGCGTATTGACGAAGAAATACGCAGAGGAGGTTCGCCGCCGCGCCGCGGCGGCGCAGCCGCCCGAAGCCCGGCGAGGTTTTAGGACGTGCTCTTGGTGAGGGTTGCGGGCCAGCACTCGTGTGCGAACTTCACGCGTCCGAACACCTTCGACGCGGCGCGAGCAACTCGTCAGCGGGTCTTCGGCTTCCCGACCACCACGACGTGGAAGCCGAGGAGCGAGAGTCCCGGAGTCGCGCACAGCAGACGATCGAGCCGGATCATGCCGCGCGTGATCCACACGTTGCCCGGGATGTACTTCAGGATGCCGAGGTGGTCAGGAAAGCCGGCGAAGACGTACGCGAACACGCCGTACTTCTTGACGACCGTCACCTCGAAGCCCGCGGCCTCGCACAGCCGCACGATGCCGCGCCGCGTGAAGCCCTCGTCGCCCTCGTCGAAGTGCGGACTCTTCTTGTAGAGGATGGCGCGCGCGAGCTTGATCAACGGGTTGTCGTTGCACGGCTCGCTCATGATGAGCACGCCGTTCCGGTCGAGCGCGCGCCCGCAGTTCGCGAGGAAGCGGACGTGGTCGCGCGTGTGGTGCAGGCTGCCCTTGCAGAACACCGCGTCGAACGTGCCGCTCCGGAACGGCAACTTTTCGGCGTCGCCGGTGACGAGCCGCGCGCGCGGCACGTACTGCTCGGACACGCGCAGCATGTCGTGGCTGATATCCAGGCCGACGGCGCCCGGGTGCTGCTGATCGAGCTCGGCCAGGAAGAACCCGGTGCCGCAGCCGATGTCGAGGATGCGGCGCGCGCCGGCCGGCACGTGCGAGATCATCTCCGCGTGCCAGTCCTGCTGGAACAAGCGCGAGAAGTCGAAGCCGTAGCGGTACGCGTAGCGCGGCGCGAGCGCGCGGTGCAGATCGATCTGGGCTTGGGCGTTCGTGGAGCTCATGCCGCGGCGTGCGAAGCTCGAGAGTCTACCTCGCTCGAGCGGTCCGCCATCAGCCCGTGGTGAAAGTCATTCCGTGCGACAGCCGACCGTTCGCCCGCGCTTCTCACCACGTCCGTCGCGCGATCGCCGGCACATCGCGCGGACTCGCAGCCGGTCGCGCGCCGGGCTCCGGCGCGAACGCACGGCTCGCGCGCTCGCAGCACGTTCTCGACGGGCTGCTATCCTGCGCCGCCCATGGAAACCGCTCGAGCTCCCGCTCGCACGCGCCTCGCGCGCACGTGGATGTGGGCGTGGCTCGCGGGCCTCGTCGCGCTGACGCTCGCGTGGCACGACGTCTTGCCCGGCGGCTACCGGCTGCGCTCGTATGTCGAGCCCGACTCCACGCGCCAGACGCGCGAGAACCAGCGGCACGCACGCGAGCGCTGGACCCTGTTCGAGGCCGCGAACGCGACCACGCCCGCGGGCGCGATCGCGTTCGTGGGGTCGTCGACGATCGAGCGCTTCCCGCTCGCCGCATGTTTCCCCGCGAAGCCCTGCGCGAATCGCGGCATCGCGTTCGAGAGCGCCGCCGCGCTCGCGCAGCGCATGCCGCGCACGCTGCCCGAGTCACCCGCCGGCATCGTGCTCTACAGCGGCACCATCGATTTCCACGAGCACGGCGCCGAGCCGCACGCGATCGTGCGCTCGCTCGAGATCGCCGTGCACCGGATCCGCGAGCGCTCCCCCGGGGTCCCGATCGCGCTGATCGGCGTCATGCCGCGCCGCGAGATGAGCACGACACAGATCGAGCGACTGCGCACGCTGATCGACGCGCTCCGATCCTTCGCGTCGCGCAGCGAGCTCGCGTACGTCGACACGCTCCGCCCTCCATTCACAAGTCCGCGCGGCGACCTGGCCGAAGAGGTGTCGACCGACCGATACCACCTCGACGCGCGGGGCTATGATCAGCTCGCACGATGGATCCTGGAGGATGGCGGCAAGGTCGGGCAGATTCTCGCTCCGTGAAGATCGACGGCTCCGGACCTCGACAATCCGTCCCCGCTGAACCGAAGACCGCTCCCCCGTCGTAGACGATCTCCCCGTGTTCAAGAGCATCGGCAGCACCTGGATCCTGAATCTGTTCCAGATCGTCGTGCTGATGCGGCTCACGCCGTTCGTCCTGCACACGCTCGGCAACGATCAGAACGGCCTCTGGATCACGATCGTTTCACTGACGGGCTTCCTGTCGCTCTTGATCCTCGGCATCCCGATGGCGTCGGTGCGCTACATCGCGGAAGCGGTCGCGCAGAAGGACACCCGGCGCACGAACACGGCGATCTCGACGTGCCTCGGGATCTGCGCGGGGCTCGGAGTCGGCGCGCTGGTCGTCGGCGCCTTGCTGTATCCCTTCTTCGACGCGGAGTACGTGGCGCACGCGACCACGCCCGCGATGGCCGACGCCGCGCGCCTGGCGTTCCTGCTCGTCGTCGCACAGGTGTCGCTCGGCTTCGTGATGCGGCTTCCCTACGGGATCTTCGACGCGCACCACGACTTCGTCGTGCGCAACGGGATCATGGCCGGCGAGCTCGTGCTGCGCTTCGGGCTCACGCTGGCCCTGCTCCATTGGAACGCGTCGCTCGTGATGCTCGCTTGGGTGCAAATCGGCTGCATGGTGGCCGAGTTCACGGTGGCGCTGCTCGTGATCCGCAAGCGCTACCCCGGCGTGCGTTTCGGCCTCGCACACTTCGACCGCGCGCTCGTGCGCAGCATCCTGAGCTTCAGCATCTTCGCGATGCTCTTGAACGTCGGGACGCTGCTCGCCTTCCGGTCGGACGCGCTCGTGATCGGCTCGTTCCTCGGCGCGGCGCAGGTGACCGAGTTCGACATGGGGAACAAGTTCTTCGACCCGTTGACGAACTTGCTGATCGCCGTGGCCGGCGTCGTCATGCCGATGGCCACCCGGCTCAAGACGACCGGCGACTTGCGCGAGCTGCGCGACGTCTTCTTGAAGTGGTCGAAGATCTCGCTCTCGATCGTGCTCTTGATCGGCCTCTACCTGCTGATGCTCGGGCCCGAGTTCCTCGGCTGGTGGGTCGGCCCCGAGTTCGCCCAACCTTCGGGACGCGTGCTCCAGATCTTGATGGTCTCGTTCCTCGTGTACTTGCCCGTGCGCGGCGTCGCGCTGCCGATCTTGATGGGGCTCGGCAAGCCCGCATTCCCGGCGCTCGCGCTGCTAGGGATGGGCATCGTGAACCTGATCGCGAGCCTCGTGCTCGTGCGCGGATACGGGATCGCCGGCGTCGCGGTCGGAACGGCCGTGCCGAACGTCCTCTTCGCGCTCGCCGTGCTGTGGCGCGCGTGCCGTGAGCTCGACCTGCCGATCCGCGAGTACGCGCGCTACGTGATCGCACGGCCGCTGATCGGCGCGCTCGTGCCGCTCGCGTTCCTCGCGACGTTGAAGTGGAGCTTCGACGTGCAGGGTTTCGTCGCGCTCGTCCTCGCCGGCATCGGCATGGTCACCACCTTCGCGCTCTGCTGGGTGTTCTTCGTCTACCGCGGCGATCCGTACATGGATCTCGCGCTCCGTTTGGGCGTGCGCGGCCGAGCCGTGCCGAGGAACACTCCGTGAGCCCGCTCGCGATCGCGGCGATCGCCGTCGCGGGTGCCCTCGCCTCGTTCGTGATCGCCGAGCTCGTCACGCGCGCGTGGCTCGCGAAGCACGGGCGCTATTTCATCTGGCCGCCGTGGTCGCGCACGCGCATGGAGCTCGACCGCGAAGCACTGCCGATGCTCGAGCCGACGACGCGCATCGAGATCAACGCCCACGGCGAGCGCGGCGATCCGCAGCCTGCTCCGGGAGAGCGCGCGTACCGCGTGCTCGTCACCGGCGGCAGCGTCGCGGAGTGCTACTTCCTCGACCAGGACACCGCGTGGCCGGCGGTCATCCAGCGGATCCTGAACCAGCCCGAGAACCAGAAGCGCCTCGGCGTCGAGCGCGCGCACGTCGGCAATGTCGCGCGCTCTCTGGTCACGTGCCGCCACGTCGCGCACATGCTCGCGAAGACGCTGCCGCGCTATCCACGACTCGATGCGATCGTGCTGATGGTCGGCGCCAGCGATCTCGTGTACTGGCTCGAGCAGCGCACGCCGCCGGTGCTCGACGATTCGCCGCCGACCGCGTCGCAGGTCTTCGGCGCGCACCCGGAGGGACCGTTCGGCTGGACGCACAGGTCGCTCGCGCTACGGCGCATCGCGTCGCAGGTGCGCCGCCGCTGGTTCGGCAAAGTCGACGTGCGCGAGCGCGCGGGGAAACGTCTCACGAAGGCGCGCGCGATGCGCGCGAACGCGCGCGAGATCCTGCGCGACGTGCCCGATCCGGCGCCGCTGCTCGCGCACTTCGACAAGCACTTCCGCGAGCTCTTGGCGCTCGCGCGCACGAAGACCGACCGCGTGATCGTCGTGCGCCAGCCGTGGTTCGAGAAGCAGTTCACGCCCGAGGAAGCGCGGCAGATGTGGAACTTCGGCGCAGGGCGTCCCTACGAAGGCGAAGTGCACGCGTACTACGCGCACGACGTCGTCTGGAAACTCATGCGGCTGATCGACGCGCGCGCGACACAGATCGTGCACGAGACCGGTGTCGAGGAAATCGATCTCATGCCACTGCTCGAGCGCAACCTCGAGATCTACTACGACGAGTTGCACCACACTCCGAAGGGTTGCGCGATCGTCGGCGAGATCGTCGCGCGCGCGCTCCTCGCGCGCATGCCGGACGCGAGCTCCGGTGCGGCCTCACTCCGGACGGGAACGGCGCGCCAGAACAGCCATGCCGATGTGACCTAGCACGCCGAAGATCACGACGTTCAGGATCTGGACGACGTGCGTGCCGAATCCCGTCGCGGACGCGAGCGACCGATCGACGCCCAGCGCGCCGAAGCCGAGCACCCAACCCGTCTCGAGCGTGCCGAAGTTCGCGAACGCGCTGAGCGGCACGAGGCTCGTCAGGATCGCGAGGCTCGTCCCGAACGTCGCCTCGGCGAGCGTCACGGTCTCCGGCAGGCCCATGCCGCGCGCGATCAGCGCGCAGAACACGACGACGCCGAGCCACAGCGGCAGCGACACGAGCGTCGCTCCGAGCAGCCGGCCGTCGCTCCCGGCCTGGCGCAGTGCGTCCTCCAACCTTTCGGCGACGGCGAGCAGGCGCACTCCGATCTTCGTGCGCGACATTCCGACGATGCGCAGCGTCGCGGACGCGACGCGGACCAGCCGGTCACCGCGCATCGAGAGCGCGAACACGACCGCGGCGACCACCGTGAGCAGAGCCGCAAGGCCCGCGAGCCAGGTGAGCTGCGGATACGCGCCCGTCCACACCAGCGTCGCGCACGCGAGGGCGAGGGCGAGGCACAGGCTCGCGACGTCGAGCAAGCGCGCGACGATGAGCGACGCGGCGCCGAGCGTCGCCGGGACGCCGCAGACGTTCTTCAGGTACACGACGAACGTCGCTTCGCCGACCTTCGCCGGCAGGATGCCGGCCGCCATCGCGGACGCCGAGCTCACTGCCGTCAGCGCCCCGAACGGCGGCCGCGACCGTGGCGGAAAGAGGATGTAGAAGCGCACGGAACGCAGCACGTAGATCACCACGTGCAGCAGGAATGCGAGGCCGTAGACCCGCCAAGAGAGCCGCTTGCACGCGAGCACCACCTCGTGCGGATGCACTCCGCCCCACAACCCGAGGAAGGCGAGCAAGACCCCCGCGATCAGGAGCGAGACGAGGACGCGCAGGGCTGTTCGCAAGCCGGCAGATTGGAGCCACGCGCGCGAGCGGAGCCAAGACAAAACCGCGTCCGATGCACACCACACGGGGCGCACCGGACGCAGGCTCGATGTCGTGGTCGAAATGGAACCGGACGCGAAGGTCCGGATGCCACGGCCAAAGTCTTCGGCACCGCGCTCGGGAATCTGAAGCGTGCTCGCGTGCGCTGCGTCAACTTCGCGACGTTCGCCGTCGATACGTGCGGTCCGGCGGTCGTCGCCGCCATGGAGACCTTGTCGTGTTCGACGTGTCGCAATCGCATCAGGTGGGAGACCGCGCGCGCTCGCTCTTGCGCAAGCTGCGCGACTTGAACTTGTCTGCCGAGCCGGTCGCGATCACGCGCACGCACCGTGTCACGATCGGCGGCTGCTTGTCGCTCGATGCGCCCGCGGAAGGCGGCGTGCGTTACCGCCTGGCATTCGAAGACGGGCACGAGGATGTATTGGAGCTCGCTTGGCATCCGACCGGGCTCGACCTCTCGGTGTCCGGCGCACCCAAGCGCTCGTGCCGTATCCATCTCGCGTGCGAGCCCGACGGACGCGTGAGTTCAGCGGAGCTCGCGGCGCGTGTATCGCCCGAAAGCACGGACCCGCGGCTCCTCGCGCGCTTCATGAAGCGCGTCGTGCGCACGGTGTTGCGAGCAGCCGCCTAACAGCCCGTGGCGAAAATCATTCGGGCCGAAATCGGCCCGTCTGCGCCGGCGCCGCGTCGCTCGATTCTCGGCGAATCTCGACGATTCGCCTGCGGTCGCGCTTCTTGCGCCGACGCAGACGGGCCGATTTCAGGCTCGAAGCACTTTCACCACGGACTGCGAAGCTCGCCCGCGCCGCGCGGGCGAGCGATCCATACGGTTGGGTTCCAAGCTCCCTCGACGCGCTCGCTTCTCTGCGCCTCCTGTTCCTCTTCGCGCAGCCCTCACAGCCGCGATCGCTTCTCGATCAAATCGGCCAGCAAGCCGATCGAGAGCACCTGCACGAGCGCGACGAACAAGAGCACGGTCTTGTCCGAAAGGTTCGAGGGCGTCACGACGGCCACGTCGTAGTAGATCGACGCCGCGAGCGCGAGCGCGACGAGCGCGGCGACGGGATAGAAGACCTTCAGCGGATTGAAGTAGACGACGGTGCGGATGATCAGCGCGGTGAAGCCCAGCGTGTCGCGGATCGGCCGGATCTTCGAGCTGCCCGAGCGCTTGGCGTAGTTGATCTCGACGTAGTCGACGCGGTGGTCGTTGGTCAGCGCCGCGAGTGTGATCGTCGTCGTGAAGCTGAAGCCGTTCGGCAGGATCGGCCGGTAGCGCATCACGAGGTCGCGCCGCATCGCGCGCAGGCCGGAGTTCAGATCCGGGATGCGTGAGCCGGCGAGGAACGACGCGAGCAAGCGCAAGCACGCCTTCGCCGGCCGCCGCACGAGCGGGATGTTGACATCGAGCCCCGTGCGCGCGCCCACGGCCATATCCGCGCCATCGTCGACGCGCGCGAGCAGCGCACCGATCTTGTCCTCGGGATAGGTGCCGTCCGCATCGGTGATGACGACCACGGCGTGGCTCGCGCGCGCGAACCCGGTCTTGAGCGCGGCTCCGTAGCCCTTGTTGACGCCGTGGCGCACGCAGCGCAACGCGGGGAACTCGCTCCGCAACTGCTCGACCTTCGCAGCGGTGCCGTCGGTCGAGCCGTCGTCGACGACCAGGATCTCGACCGGCGCGTCGAGACGCAGGCCGAACAGACGGCGGACGACGCCTTCGATGCCGCGCTCCTCGTCGAACGCCGGAACGACGAACGTCACGCCGCGCGCGGTCAATCGTTGCGTCGCTTGGGATTCGATGGCGCTCTCCGGGAACCGACGGCGCGGGCGCGCAGACGGCGGGGCGCGAGGATAGCGGCGCGACCGTCGTCGTCCCAGGCTGCGAGCACGCGCAATGCCTTCTTCGCCATGCCCGTCAGCGCGAGGTCGGCGACCTCGCGCGGGCCGACGAAGCGCATGTCGTCCGGCAACGCAGCGCTGGTCGTCCGTCCGCGCCGGAGCTCCGCACGGATGCGGTGGTGCGTGATCGCGTGACGCAGCTCGCGCGCGTCGCTCGCGTCGGCGACGAGGAGCCGTCGCGCCGACATCGGCGCCGCCGGCCAATCCGCGGGGAAGAGCAGCGGCTCGTGCGGCGATCGCTGAATCGTGGGCAGCTGCCACAAGCCTGCCATCCGCCCGCCCAGCGGCCGCTGCTCGACCAAGATCGCGCCGCCGCGTGCGACCGCGAGCACGGTGAGCTCGACGTCGACGGGTTCACGTCGCGCCTTCGGCCACGGCAGCTCGCGCGTGAGCCCGGCAGCGAACGCGCGACAATCCGGTGCGATCGGGCACGCCGAGCAACGCGGATCGCGCGGCACGCACACCAGCGCACCGAGCTCCATCAGCGCTTGGTTCCACTCGCCGGGCGATGACCGCGCGGGCAAGAGTTCCTCCGCACGCTCCCACAGTGCGCGCTTCAGCTCGCCCGACGCCGGATCGCCCGCGAGCGCGAGCACGCGGCACAAGACGCGCGCGACGTTTCCGTCTACGAGCGGTGCACGCACGTCGAAGGCGATGCTCGCGATCGCTCCGGCCGTGTACGGACCGATGCCCGGCAAGCCGCGCAGCTCCTCGACTGTCGAAGGGAACACGCCGGCGCGCGGACCGGCGATCGTTCGGGCGGTGGCGTGCAGCGTGCGCGCGCGCGAGTAGTAGCCGAGGCCGCTCCACGCGGCGAGCACGTCGTCGAGCGGAGCCGACGCGAGCGCCGCGACGTTCGGGAAGCGCGCGAGGAAGCGCTCGAAGTACGGCACGACGGCTTCGACGCGCGTCTGCTGCAACATCGCTTCCGAGATCCAGACGCGGTACGGATCGCGATCCGCGCGCCACGGCAGGGCGCGCCGGTGCGCGCGATACCAGGCGAGGAGCGAGCGGCGCACGGCCGCGACGGTAGCGTTTCGCTACGCCTGCGCGAAGCGTGGTCCTCCACGCGGAGCGCCCGCGTGTGGCGCGTACTCGCGCCACACGCATGAATCGGCGGCGGGGACCCGTTGCAGCTGCCGTGCGCTCGACTGTGCGGTGACAGGTTGCCGTTGCTTCTCGATTGCCTCGGCGAAGACCGCGACGGCTGATGGTTCGTCACACCGCCGTGGCTCGCAGCCGCGCAACCGGCAGATGAAGCGCGCAAGCAACCTGAAACGTCACAGTGAGCGCAAGGCAGCCGCAACAGTCCCCGCCGATTAAGGTGTGCGGCGCGAAGACGCACCGCACGCGGGCGCATGTCGCGCGACGGTAGCGTAGG
>JBJXHG010000168.1:0-26597 GCA_046160865.1 Planctomycetota bacterium
CGGTCATCAATCGCGACATCACGCCGGCGGGGAGCTGGGATGAGGTGAGCTACGAGTTCGCGACTCCATACCAAGTCATCGTTGTGGCTGATCGCGGCCCAGATGAGTTCTATGTCGCCGGTCGAACCGACGCGAACGAGGACATCCTCGAGCAGTGGATCCTCCGCACGCACGACGGGGCTCACTTCTTCCATGTCGAGCCCGCCTCGAACGGCATCGGGGTCCCAGCCGCGCCGCTTCCGGGCTCGAGCGGCGGGATCGCGGGGGGCGGCGAGTATGTTCCGGCGCGCGCTCGAACGATCAGTCCCGACGTCGCGCGGCTCGAGATCTACCGCGGCAAAGCTTTCAACAGTGTCTGGGATCTCACGGCGGATCCCGAACAACGCTTCGTGCTCGTGCTCGGTGGATCGCCTCGAAATCTCTATCGCGTGCCGATCGCGCCCAGCGCGACACCCGAGTTGTTGTACACGCCCGCAGAGGAATCGTTCTTGCATCTCGCACGACGGATGCACTGCAAGCAGCACTACACCGAAGGCCGTGTGTACATCGTGCGCGGCGAGACGAACATGCTCGGCACGTTCTTGCACCTGATGCTCATCGACGCCGACAACGATGGCGTGTTCGACAGCACGCAGACGTTGACGGACGCCGAGTACGGTGGACAGGGATACAAAGGCCAAGTCTGGCTGTCCGACTTCACGCACTACTAGTCCCGACCGCTACGTAGGTGGCACACCAAGCCGATGAAGCGCTGCCTGGCGAAGGCGGTCGGCGCATCGCGCGGCGCGAGTGAAGCCAGTGCAGAGCCTCGCAGCTCCGCACTGTCGCTTCTGGAGCCTGCGCTCCGCGTGCACGTGGCCGCACTCCCGTCCGCATGAGTGCGCCGCTACCATCTCGCTCCTCGCAAGGGGGAGAGATGCTGTTCCTGGGCTTTCACGAAGATCGCGACGACGCGCGCAAGCTCGCGCGACGGCTGCACGCCGTCGGCGTGGACGTGTGGTGCTCGGCGTACAAGCGCGGGCGCAAGCCGGGAACTCCGTGGCCGAAGGAGACCGTGAAAGCGATCTACGCCGCGCACGGCTTCTGCACGCTGCTTGGACCAAAGGGGATCGCCGGCGCGCTCGACGAGGAGGTCAGCCACGCGACTGCGCGCCGGCGCACGGACAAGTCGTTCTCGATCTTCTCGCTTGCCCTGCCTAGTGCCGCACGCGACGCCGTGGGCAAGCTCGACGTGCCCGTTGAATTGCGGATCTACGAAGCGATCGAGCTCGCAAGCGATTGGCGCGGTCGCGACGACGGCTACTTTCGCGAGCTCGCACGGGAGCTCGGCGAGGACGTTCCCGACCGCGACCTCGATGTCGAGCGCGACGCGCCCTGGCTTGAGGCGGCGGATCATCAGGTCGCGCCGCAGAATCCTTCACCGCCAGCGTCGCCGCCGCGTTCTGCTGAACCTGAACGTCCGGCATCACCAGCGCGCTTCCGCGGCGACGTTCCACAGCCTGTCCTCGAGCCTTCGCCACCGCTGGAGCTCTCGCCTCCGCTCGAGTTGTCGGCGTCGTTGGAGTGCTCCGGTGCCGAAAGCGCGAAGCTCGAAGCCGAGATGGCGAAGCTTGCTCCGCAGCCATTGCCTCGACCGAAGGCGGTCGAGATCGCGAGGTACGTGTGGCGGCGACGACGCGTGCAGCTCGCCGCTGTGGCGCTCGCTGCGGGACTCGCCGCATTCGGAGTTTGGAAGTCGCTCTCGACGACGCACGTGCAACCAGAGGACGCGACGCGGTCGCCGCTCGACGAGCGAACGGATGCTGCGCCACCGAGCGCGCGCGACGCAGAACCGTCGCTCGGCGCGCTCGTGTCGCTCGGCAAGGATCCCGATTCGAAGTTGGAAGAGTTCGCGGTTGCTGGAACCGGCGCGATCCCTGTGCGCGACACGCGCGGAAAGCTCGCGATCGGAGGTGAGACGGCGCTCGTCCTCGTCTCGATCCCTGGCGGGAGGTTCGAGATGGGATCGGCGGAAGGAGTAGGCGGAGTCGACGAGCGTCCGCGACGTACCGTTTCGATCCGTCCATTCTTGATCGGGAAGACCGAGGTCACGCAGGGCGTGTGGCAGCGCGTGATGGGCACGGAACCGTCGGCGGTGAAGGGTGTGCAGCTTCCGGTGACCGACGTCTCCTGGGACGACGTCGGAGAGTTCTGCGCGAAGCTCGGTCTGCGACGGCCGTCGGAAGCGGAGTGGGAATACGCGTGTCGTGCTGGCACACCGACGCACTTCAGCTTCGGTGATGTCGGGAGCGAGCTCCAACACTACGGTTGGTACTTCGTGAACAGCGGCAAGACGTTGCTGCCGACGGACACGCCGTGGGATGGCACGAAGGTGACCGAGGAATGGAATTGTGGTGTTCATGCCGTCGCGAAGAAGCGGGCGAATCCGTTCGGGCTTCACGATGTGCACGGGAACGTGTGGGAGTGGTGCGAGGACACATGGCACGACGACTACACAGGAGCGCCACTGGACGGATCTGCGTGGGTGGACGCGGCTTCCGTGGACCGCGTCTTCCGCGGCGGATCCTTCAGGATCTCCGCCGAGGGCGCGCGGTCGGCGTACCGGCTCAAGAGCCTCCTGTGGTTCGGGTGGGACGACGTCGGATTCCGCCCCGCCAGGTCCGTCTCGACGGATTGACTTCACCACTTCACCACGGGACTCGAGTTTGCGCGGGCGAAGCCGCCACGAGAGTGCGCAGTTGCCGATCGACCCGCGCGCCGCCGAGCGCAGCGAGGCCGCCGGTGCAATCTCATCGGGCGCCCCTGAGCTACGCTCTGCGGCTTCGTGCTCCGACTTTCCCTCGCCTCACCCGCGCGTCAACGCGCGCTCGTCCTTCTCCTCACGCTCGCGACGCTCCTGCCGTTCCTCGGCAAGGCGTTCACGATCGATGACCCCGTCTACATCTGGCAGGCGCAGCACATCGCGCAGCATCCGCTCGATCCCTACGGTGCCCTGGTGAATTGGTACGGCGGTGCGCAGCCGCTCTCCGAGTTCGACAAGAACCCGCCGCTCGCGGCTTACTACCTCGCGCTCGCGGGCACGCTGCTTGGCTGGTCGGAGGTCGCGCTGCACGCCGCGTCGCTGCTGCCCGCGCTGATCTGCGCGCTCGGCGCGTACGAGCTCGCGCGGCGCACGACGAAGGACGCGCTGTTCGCCACCTGTGCAGCCGTGCTCACGCCGGCCTTCCTTGTCTCGGCGACGAACGTGATGTGCGAGACGTGGATGCTCGCGTTCTGGTTGCTGGCGGTCGTCGCGTGGCTCGAAGGTTTCGAGCGCGGTCGCCTCGCGTGGCTCTTCGTCGCGGGCCTGTGCGTGGCGCTCGCGACGCTGTCGAAGTATCCCGCGGTCGTGCTCGTGCCGCTCTTCTTCGCGCACGGCTTCGCACGCGAGCGGCGCTTCGGCACGTGGACGCTCGCGCTCGTCCTGCCGGTCGCGATCCTCGCGGCGTACGACGTGCTGACGCGCGGCATGTACGGACAAGGGCTCTTCGCGAGCGCTGTGCTCTATGCGCGCACGGAGCGCGAAGCCGCTGCTCAGGGCGGCGCCGCGCAGGTCGCCGTCGGCCTCGTCTTCGCAGGCGGGAGCTTGCTGCACGCGATCTTCTGCGCGCCGATCCTGTTTCGCTGGACCCTTGCGGCGGCGAGCGTCGTGCTCGTCGCGCTGCTCGCACCGGGTCTCGATCTTTCGCTCTACGTCACGAAGACGGCCGGTCTAGCGCCGAACGTGCCGCTCGCGGTGCGCGTGCAGTTCGTGGTGTTCTTGCTCGGCGGCGTCGCGGTGCTCGCGCTCGCGCTCGCGGACTTGTGGAAACGGCGTACGCCCGATGCGTGGCTGCTCGCGCTGTGGGTCGTCGGCGTCTTCGCATTCGCGAGCGTCGTCAACTGGACGACGAACGCGCGCTCCCTGCTGCCGATCGCGCCCGCGCTCGCATGTCTCATCGTGCGCCGCCTCGAGGGCCGCGGCATCGGGCGCGCGCGTTGGCTCGCGCTCGCGCCGGGCGCCGTGCTCGCCATCGCGGTCGCTGCCGCGGATGCGGCGTGGGCGAATCAAGTGCGCGGCGCGGCGCAGCTGCTCGTCCAACGCACCGCGAGCGAGCCGGGCAAGGTCTACGGCGGCGCGCACTGGGGCTTCCAGTACTACGTCGAGCAGTGCGGCATCCCGACGTTCGACGTGCGGCGCGACCGCGCGGAAACCGGCGATCGCCTCCTCTATATGAAGAACAACACGAATCTCGCTTGGCCGCCCGGCGCATCGCTCGCGGTCATCGAGGAGCTCGAGTCCGAGGGTCCGCGCCTCGTCCACACGGTCGCGCCGTCGATCGGCGCGGGCTTCTACGCGAGCGAGCTCGGTCCGCTGCCGTTCGTGATCGGCCGTGCCGAGCCCGATCTCTACTACGTCGTGCGCGCGAAGGCGAACGCGCGCTGAGCGCCGCACGCTACACTCGGCGCATTCATGGTCACCCGTCGAACTCTCGGTTGGATCCTCGGCGCGTGCAGCGCTTGTGTGGTGCTCTTGATCGCCATCACGTGGTCGCCGCGCGTGCCGGAGTCGAGCACACCGAGCGTGCCGCAAACGACTCCACCGGTGCCGCAGCCCGCGATCGACGCCGTCGTGCCCGACGCGGCGCCGCAGCGCGTCGCATTGGATGCGCCCGAGTCGCCGATCACGACGCGTGACGAAGGCGCGCACGCGGCGCCGTTCGCGAATCCGGGCACGGACGGATCGGAAGAGCGCGAGCGCTCGCCGCTGGCGCAGCGCGTCGATCGCGTCACCGCGACGTTCGCCACCGGCGAGCCCGACACGCGCGGATTGCTCGGCGTCGTGCGCGATCTCGCGGGGCAAGCGCGCGTGGTCGACGGCTCGGTGACGAAGAGCGAGACCGGCGACGTCGTGAACGGGCGCATCGCCATCGACGGTTCCGTCGCGCAGTGCCGTTTCGAGCTCGAGGGCGACCGGCTGACGATCGACATGTACGAGTCCGGCATCCCGAACGTGCCGGGCGCGCAGTCTCGCAACGTCTCGTGGACGGTGTCGCGCGCGGAGGGCTCGATCGTGTGCACGGTGCAGCATCAGCTCGACACGACGACGTCCGCGCCGAACACGGAGCACATCGTCGGCTGGTCGATGAACTCGAGTGGGACCGGCACGCGCGCGTCGGTGCTGACGATGACCGGCAGCGAGGGCGTGTGGAAGATCGGCCCGTCGGAATCGGTCTCCGCGATCGATCAGCCGTGGCTCTCGGAGAGCGGCTGCGGCGCGGCGTGGTGGAGCCTGGTGGCTCCGTTCGCGGAGTGAGCGCGACGCGCTCTACGTGCTCGCGCGCTTGCGTACTTCGAGTAGATCGCGCAGGCGCTCTTCCGCGCGCGACAGCCGCATGCGTGCAGCACTCTTCTGGATGCCGAGCTCGCCAGCTGCTTCCTCGAGCGAGCGCTGGTGCACGTAGACGAGCTCGAGGATCTCGCGGTCGCCGAACGCGAGCGCGCGCATCGCGCTCCAGATCTCGGCAATGCCAGCCGGGTCGCGCTCCTCATGGCTCGCGTCGCGCGCGTCCACGACGAGCTCCGGCTCCTCGAGCGGACGCCGCCGCTGCCGCCGGCGAAAGCGATCGATCAAGTAGCGGCGCGCCGTCGTCCACAGGAAAGCGCGCAGGGGTGCGATGCCGTGGAACGAGAGCTCGCTCTCGCGCTCGATCAAACGGTGCGCTGCCTCCTGCGCCGCGTCCGTCGCGCCGACGGACGTGCCGAGCAGGCCCGCGTCGTCGACGCGCAACCTTCGGCGCAGCTTCGGCAATTCCGTCCGCAGGAGCTCGCCGAGCGCGCGCGGATCGCCGTCGACTTGCCAGCGGCGGAGCAAGGAGTCGGAGGAGTGCGAGTCCATGGTCGGGGTCAGCGAGTGTACCCGACACGAGGCGGGCGTCCGATTCGACCGCCGCCACGCGCGCGAACGATCGAAGATCGTTGTTCTCTTCTCGCGCACTCGTTCGTTGACCCGCATGTGAGGGCACCGCCACCACGGCTCGTGGTTAGCATGGTCGAACGGGCAGCGAGGCTGTCTTTGTCCGGATTCCCTCGCTGATGGGCGTGTCGCGCGCCGCATGTCACACACCTCCGACCCCGATCCGATCGAAGTGCTCGTGCACGGTCGCTTGCAGCGCGAGCTCAAGCGCGCCGGCGGAGCACTCGCGCCGTCCGCGGCGCTGGTGCGCAGCGTGCGTGCGGTGCTGTTTCGTCCCGAGTTGACGGACGAAGAGTCGACCGCGCTCCGGAACGTGCGCAGTGATCGTGCGGGCGATCCGCTCGCGGCGGTGTTGTCGTCGCGCCTCGGCGCGGCGCTCTCGGTCGGGCACGCGCTCGCGTGCAGGGAAGCGGGGCTCGCGGACGCCGGCCCACCGTCGGCGGTGTTCGTCCTGCGCAAGGCGGGCGGCGCTCGACGAGGCGAGCTCGACGTGCAGATCGCGAGCGCGATGGCGCGTCTGCGCCCGCATCTCGAATCGCCCCGCGCCGGCCGCTCTGGCGACTCGACGCTCTTCTTGCTCGCGCACGAGCAGGCGTTCGAGCGCATCCGGCGCTTCCTGCCGTCGGCTGCCGGCGCGCCCGCCGGCGACGCGCCGGCGCGTTCCCGTGTCGTCTTCTACAGGCGCCAGGAATCCGCGCTCGGTGCCGCGCCCGTGGCGGCGTCCGAGGTCGAAGTCGTGGAGGCCGATCGCGAGCTCGCGACGTTCGAGACGTACTTGCTCCGCTTGCTCGACGCGGCGAGTGCCGACGCCGTGCAGCCGCCGGACGCACGCGACGAGCCGAGCGGGAACGAGCTCCGTGAACGAGCCGAGTTGCCGAACGCCGCAGCTGCCGCTTCGAGCGACGCCCCGCTGCCGGTTGCGGATCCGCTGATCGGCACGCTGTTCCACCACAAGTACCGGATCCTCTCGATGATCGGAGTGGGAGGCTTCGGCTCGGTGTACGAAGCGCGCGACGAGCGCGGCGCCGGCAATCGCGTCGCGATCAAGATCCTGCGCTCCGACCTCGCGACGAATCCGGTGCTCGTCACCGCGTTCCGCAACGAAGCGCGGCGACTCACGCGACTCGGGCATCCGAACATCGTCGACTGGAAAGTCTTCGACGAGAGCGACGACGGCACGCGCTACTTCGTGATGGAGCTCGTCGAAGGCGAGGAGCTCGATCGCCTGCTCGCGCGCGAAGCGCCGCTGCCGCCCAAGCGCGCCGCGCGCATCCTGCTGCAGATCCTCGACGCGCTGCGCGCGGCGCACCATCTGGGCGAGGGCGAGTCGATCCTGCACCTCGATCTCAAGCCGCGCAACGTGTTCGTCGTGCCCGCGCGCGCCGGACGAGAAGAGCAAGTGAAGGTGATCGACTTCGGCATCGGCCAATACATCGGCGAAGAAGCCGAGGACGAGCTGCCCGATCTCTCCGCATCTACGCCGCGCGACGCGGCCGCGGGCGACACCGGCTTCCACGCGACGACGATGCGCTTCAAGGTCGCGGACGAAGTGCCGGCACCGAAGGGCTTTCGTCGCTGCTCGGGCTGCACGCCCGAGTACGCGTCGCCCGAGCAGAGTGCGCACGTGCTCGGACTCGACGACATCCGGACGCTCGACGGGCGGTCGGATCTGTATTCGCTCGGAGTCATGGCGTTCCAGATGCTGACGGGGCATTTGCCGTTCACGCGTCCGCTGTCGCGCGCGGACATGCTGCGCCTGCATCTGCACCGTCCGCCGCGCCGGCTCGGATCGATGGGCGTCAAGGTGCCGCGCGCGCTCGCGCACTTCGTCGATCGTTGCCTGCAAAAGGATCCGGACGATCGGTTCCCCGACACGCACATCGCTCTGCGTGCGATGCAAGCGATCGTGCATCCGCCGATCGGCAAGCGCGTGGCGTTGATCGGCGTGCCCCTGCTCTTGGTCGCGTTCGTCGTCGGCGGCTTGATCATGCGGCGGGAAGCGGCGCCCTCGGTTGCACTCGTGAGCGAGACCGGCGAGGTCAGCGCCACGCAGCCGCTCTTCCTCGGTCGAGCGCGCACGGATGCGCTGCTGCGATCAGCGGTCTCGCTCGGCGACGTGACCAGCGCGCGCCTCGTGCGCGTCGCGGACGGCGAGCCGCTCGCGGGTTGGACGGCGTCGATCGAGGACGGCGCCGTGCGTGTGCGCGCGCCGAGCGCGCCGTTGCGGGGCCGCGTGGCGGAACGCGTGCGCTTGGATTTCGAGGGTGCGGACGTGCGTGCGAACGACTTCACGCTCGTGTGGCTCGGAGAGGACGCCTGGCGGATCGAGCGCGCGTCCGTCGGTGGCGTCGATACGAGCGCGCTCGGCGACCGCGCCATCGACCCGCGTGGTCTCGAGCTCGACGTGCGTCTCGCCGGTGCGGCGCGTGGCGACGTCGCCGCGGTCTCCGTAGGAGTCGGAGAGCGTGCACCGCTGTCGTTGCCGCTGCGCGTGCACGAGCGCGACGTCGACGTGTACGCGATCCCGCTCGAGCACCTCGCCCTCGCGAACGGTGTGCACACGATCCAGATCCGCGTCGAGGATCGTGCCGGCGGCGCGCACGACCAAGAGCTCGCTTTCGACGCGGTGACGACGCCGCTCGCGCCCAGCAAGGTCGAGCTGCGCGACGCTGCGGCGGGCGGTGCGCCCGAGACGTTTCCTCCGTGCAACCGCATCGGCGGCGGCTGGCTCTTCTCGCCGCGCACGCATCCGGTCTTGTGGATCGAGCTCGAACGTCCCGCCAAGCTCTCGTGGTCGATCGAAGCGGACGGCGACAGCCAGGCGATCGGCAGTGGAGAGCTGCCGTCCGCGCGCGCCCACGCGGTGGAGCTCGGTTCGTCCCTCGCGCGCGCCACGACGACCAATCGCTTCCGTGGACGGTTGCGCTACCGACTCGATGAGTCGGAGTCCGTGTTGCACGCGGCCGGCTCGCCGCGCGGCGCGTTCTCCGACGCGGTCGCGTTCGAGCTCACCAGCGTGCAGCCGGAGCTCGTCGTGCGCCTCTCGGGCTCGGACGGCGTCGCCGAGCGGCTCGCTCCGAGCCGCGATGCGTACGTGCGTCACGCCGAGGTCGAGCTCGCGGTCGAACGCGCCGCGCGCACGCCGCTGCATGTCCTCGTGCGCGTGCGCCCGGAGGACGGCGGCGACGAGCGCGTGTTCGAGAGCGCCGAGCTGCGCAATTTGTCGGCGTCCGAGGCCAGGTTTCCGGTGCGCTTCGCATCCGAAGGGTCGTTCGCGGTGCGCGTCGAGGCGTACCAGTACGACTCGCAGGCCGAGGCGCGCGCCGAGCGGCCCGACCTCGAGATCCCGCTGCGCATCGTGTTCGACACGCACGCACCGCGCGCACAGCTCGAGGGCACCGGCGCGTCGCCGCTGCTGCTCACGAACGAGCATCCGGATCTGCCCGCGCTCACGCTCGCGCTGGGCGGCGAGGTGCGCGGCAGTCCGATCGAAGCGCGCGTGCAGGTCGCGCGCGCGAACGAATCGACGGCGCTCTTCACGCGGACGATCGCCGCGGATCTGGTCGACGGCGATCGACGTGCGTTGCCGCCGCTCGATCTCGGCGTCGCGCTCGAGGCGGACGGCGAGTACGTGCTCACGCTGCTCTGCAACGATCAGGCGGGCAATCGCTCCGAGCCGATCGCGCTCCCGTTCACGCGCGCTCGCGCCGGCCCCGCGTTGCGCGTCGAAGCGCCCTCGAAAGGCGGCCAATGGCAGCCCGGCAGCGGCAACCGTTGGAGCGTGCAAGTCCGCGCGGACGACGCGAACGGCGTTGCGTCCGTCGCGTGTGAGATCGAGCGCACGCGCACGAGCGACGGGGCGTCGGCGCAACGCGTCGCCGTTCCCATGGCGGACGTCGGCGGCAGCGTGTGGGTCGGCGCGCTCACGTTTCCGTACGACTGGTCGAGCACGCAGGTGACGCTGCACGTCCGTGCGTCGGATCGCATGGGCGTCGCGAGCGTGCTCGCGCAGGAGGGGTTCGAGCTGCCCACGATCCATCGGCCGCGCCCCGCGCTCGTCGCCGACGCACGCGGCGCTCGCATGCGCTTCGTGGAAGGCAATGCCGGCTTCACGTACGCATTCGGTGGACAGGGCGACGACGTGGAGAACCGCAAGTTCCGCGACGGCGGTCTCGCTCCGTTCAATCCGGATCGAGGACGCGGCCGCGAGCTGTCGTGGTCCGTGCCGTACGAGCCGGGCGCGATCGGCGACTACTACCTCGACGAGCACGAGGTGTCGGTGGGGGACTTCCTCCAGTTCGTGCGCGCGCCGGACGGCTTCGCTGCACCGGAATCATGGCCCGCCGGCTGCGCGAGTGCCGCGGACGCGGCGCGCCGCACCGAGGTCGAGACGCGTTTCGCTGCGCTCGACTCCGAGCAACCCGCGCACGACGTGACCTGGGAGGAAGCGAGCGCGTACGCGCGTTGGGTGGGCAAGCGGTTGCCCTCGTTCGTCGAGTGGGAGTACGCCGCGCGCGGTGGCGCGCAGTACCGACCGTTCGCGGCGTGCAGCGTGGACGGTGTCGCCGAGCCGTCGCTCAACGTCGCACAGAAGGGCGTCGTGGGTGCGCCGTGGAAGCGCGGGCGCGGTGACGACGTCACGCCCGACACGCGCATCCGCGATCTCGCCGGGAACGTGGCCGAATGGACGTCGACGCCGGTTGCACCGGAGCACGGCGGCAAGCTGCCACCGAACGTCGCGCGCCACGCGCAAGAGCAGCGCGAGCTGTACCTCGGCGCGCGCCCGCACGCCGACTGGGAGCGCGCGGGCGCGTTCTGGTTCGCCGGCGGTTCGTTCGCGGATCAACGCTACGACTTCTCCGTGGCCGATCACCGCGGCCGCACGTGGCGCAACGTCAAAGTCGGCTTCCGCTGCGCCGCGTCGCTCGCCGACGTGCGCCGCGCGCTCGAGAGTGGAGCATTCGAAGAGGTGCCATGATGAAGATCCATCCGATCGCCGTCCTCGTCGTCGGCCTCGCGCTGAGCGCGTGCAAGAGCACGCATCGCGACGAAGCCGCGAACCCGCTGCCGTTCCACGTCGCGCTGATCCCGATCGTCGCCTCGACGGTGCGCAACGCGGAGCCGGTGCGCGAAGGAGCGACCGACATGGAGCTCGCCCCCGACCTCGGGCGCTTGTCACTCGAGGTCGTGCGCGCGCTCGACCGCCGCGCGTTCACGAAGGTGACGCTGCTCGCAGCGGGCGGTGACGTGCCAGCGGACGAAGCGAAGGATGCGCGCGACGCGCGCTGGGTGAACGCGGCGCGGGCGGCCGGAGCGGATCTCGTGCTCGAGTGCTCGCTCGACCTCGCACCGGCGATCCACCGCGAAGTGAACGGCAACTTCTGGCTGGATTTCCCGCTGTTCCTGATCGGCGGCCCGTTCGTCTGGTTCGTGAAGGACAACGAGTACGGCGCGGACGTGGAGCTGCGCGGCGAGTTCTACGACGTGTCCGCGATCGACGGCGAGGACGTGCGCCTGGGGAGCCCGCTCGCGCGCGTCTTGTTCGCGAGTGAAGCCTTCGATGGCGTCGACCTCAACTTCCTGCAGCGCGGCGGGAACGTCGGACACTACGCGGCTTCGATCTTGATCCCGTCCGGGTTCCTTGCGCGCTCGAACGACGACTTGGAGCGCGATCTCGCCGGGATCGTCGTCGACGATCTGAGCGAGGACTTCGCCGCGAGCGTGATCAAGAAGCGCGACGAGCTGGCCCGTTCCGACCTCGTGGCGCCGTTCCATCTCGATCCGAACGAGTCACGGATCGAACGCGACGCGGACGGCGGCTTGCGCTTGCGCGGCACGGTGCTCTTGCGCGAGGAGAGCGCCATCGAGCGCATGGGCGCGTATCGCGTGCGGATCGCAGGGCGCGATGTCGAGCGCGAGTTCGGCGATCCCGAACCCGACCTGCGCGGCGGACGCTGGATCGTGTACCGCATCGACGAGCCACTGGTGCCGGCCGCCGGCGAGACGACGTTCGCGCTCGAGCTCGAGGCGCGCGCGCGCAATCGCTTCGTGCGCACGTACACGTTCGCGCTGCCGACCGCGGCGCACTTGGGATCGTGAGGTGCTCCCCATGAATACTCTGCACGTGTCTTCGTCGGTCGCCGCGCTGCTCGTGCTGTCGGCGTGCGGCGCGGGCACCGCGGCCGCGGTGAGCGGCGGAAGCGATGAGAGCGGAGGCAATGCGGCGGCCTCGATCGCGAACTTCGCGGTGATCGACGCGCAGGTTCCCGCGTTGTGTCGCGTCGAGTTCGTGGTGCGCGACGCCGAGGGCGATCCGACGGACGTCGAGCTCTTGTACTCGGTGCCGGGACAGCCCGAACAGCGCATCACGCACATCGCGCCGATCGTCGGCGTCCCCGTGCCTTCCGCGAATCCGGGCAGTCTCGCGAGCTCCGCGAGCGGCGTGCTGTACGCATTTCAGTGGGACTTCGCCGCGGAAGCGCTGCTCCCCGACGATGGCGGCTTCGTGGAAGGAGCGCGCGTGATTGCGCGGCTCGACGGTGCGAGCGCGCTCGCGCCGAGCTCGAACACACACGCGGGAATCGGCAACGATCCGCCCGAAGTGATCGCGGCGCACGCGCCGAAGGACGCCGAAGTCATCGGCATCGCGGCCGTGCCGTTCGCTGTGACGGACTCTTCGAGCGACCCGATCTCGATCCAAGTCGAGTACGACATCGTTGGCGACGTGCCCGACGCGGGCTGGCGCATCGCGCGACCGGCAGGACTTGCGCCCGGAGCGCCGACACCGGACTTCGCGTTTCGCGGCGTCGTGGCACCGCCCGATCCCGGTGTCGAGCTCGTGTTCTTCTGGAACACGAACATCGACCTCCTGGATCTCGAGCATGACGTGGCGTTGCGCTTCACGCCGAGCGACGCAGTCGTCGTGGGCGCGAGCGCTTCGACGCCGTCCTTTCACGTCGACAACAATGCGGCACCGATCGCGACGGTGAGCGGCGATCTCTTGCTGCTCAACACCGACGTGCGGCGCGGCGTTCCGATCCCGTACACGATCCGCGACGAGGAGTCGGACGACGTGCAGGTCGTGTTGCAGTGGAAGCACCCCGAGGACGACTTTCCGCCGTTGCCGAACACACTGGCCGAGATCGGCGCGCTTCTCGCGGATCCGGCGCAGCGCGAGCTCCTCCACATCTGCTCGGAGCATCCGACGTGGGTCGAGGGCGGCGTCGTCCCGATCGACTCGAGCTCCGTTCGATTGCCGGAGCTCGCGACGAGCGCGTCCTCGATCCTCGCGGACGTCACGATCGTCGGTCGCGAGATCGAGATCCTGCGCGCGTCGAGCATTCCCGCGCCGATCGCTTCGACGTGGAGCGCGAATCCGCTGCAGCAACCAGTCGCCGTGCTGCCACTCGGCGACGGAATCGAGGCCATCGTCCTCGATCGCGCCGCGCCCGGCGCTTGGCGATTGCGCCAGCTCGATCTCGCTACGGGCGTCGTGACGCGCGAGCTCGTCGCCTCGGCGCCCGGTGAGCCGAACGCGATGACGTTCGAGCGCGACGAGACTTCCGTTCTCGTCGCATCGGACATCGGCGGCGCGTGGCAAGTGACGCGCGTGCTGCTCGCCGACGGAAGCGTCGCGAGTTGGATCGCATTCGATGGCACGACCGAAGCGGGCCGCGTGCGCGGCATCGCGAGCGTCGGTTCGCACGTGGCTCTGATCACGCTCTCGAGCTCGCTGATCCGTCTTGCCGAGACAGGTCCCGGCGCCGCGCAAGCGACGACGCTGTTCGACGATCTCTCCATGCCGTGGGGCATCGCCGTCGACCCGCTCGCGAGAGAGCGCGTGTACGTCGCCGAGCACGACGCGCCGACAGGCGCCGGGTTCGGTCGAATCGTCGTGATCGATCTGGACCGCCGCGAGCGCAATGTGCTCACGTTCGGTGCGCGCGATCCGCGCGCGGACGTCGTGCACGCACCGCGAGCGCTCGCTTTGGATCCGCGCGCGGGTCGCCTCTTCGTCGTCCAAGACCTCGACCCGCCGGTCGGCACGGTCGTGCGCGCGATCGACATCGGGAGCGCGAGCGCAACGGCTGCATTCACGGCGTCGCCGTCCCTCGCGGGCGACGTGGGATCGATCGCTACGGGACGCGATGGGCTCGTTGTCCTCGCGCTCTCCAGCGAAGACGACCTCGCGGTAGGAGGTGGCCTCGAGCAGCGACGGACCGTCGAGGCCTTCGATCTCGCTCCGCGAATCGCGCACGTGTCGGTCGCGTTCGATCCCGCGCTGCACGCGTCCCAGAGATATCGCGTCGAGCAGCCGCGAGTGACACCGCGTGCCACGCCCGCCGGCGCGCGCGGCGTCTTCTTGTGGAACAGCGAGGATGCGCGCGCGGGCGGTGAACTGCAGTTCCGTGCGACCCCGATGGATGCGGAGCACGGCGTGGACGGCACGACCGACGGCGCCAAGAGGATTCGGTCCGCGCTCGACACGGACCCGATCGTGCTCGGAGACGCGAGCCTCTCGAACCTTCCTCAGTGCGTCGTGTCGGCGGACATCGACGGCGACGGCGATCTCGACCTCGTTTCGGCGAACACCGGCGGCGACACGATCACGGTGTTCTTCCAGACGAGCTCAGGCGTGTTCGGATCCGCGCCGCTCTCGCTCGGGGATACGAGCGTGACGAACGATCCCATGTCCGTCGCGGCGGCGGACATGGACGACGATGGTGATCTCGATATCGCGTCGGCCAACCGCGGCAACGACACGCTGACGGTGTTCTTCCAGACGAGCCCGGGTGCTTTCGCAGGTGCACCGCTCGCGCTCGGCGGCCCGGGAATCACGACGGATCCGCAGAGCGTGGTTGCGGCGGATCTCGACGGCGACGGCGATCTCGACCTCGCGTCGGCGAACTCCAGCACCCACACGCTGACCGTGTTCTTCCAAACGAGTGCGGGTGCGTTCGCAGTCGTGCCGGTCGTGCTCGGCGGCCCCGGTATCACCTCCGTTGCGCAAAGCGTCACTGCGGGCGATCTCGATGGCGACGGTGACCTCGATCTCGCGACGGCCAACTCCGGCAGCAACACGGTGACCGTCTTCTTTCAGACGAGCCCGGGCGTCTTCGCGAGCACGCCGCTCGCGCTCGGAGATCCGTCGACCTCACCTGTGTCGGTCACGGCCGCGGATCTCGACGGCGACGGCGATCTCGATCTCGCGACGGCGAACTTCACGGTCGACAACATCGGAAGCGTGACGGTGTACTTCCAGACGAACCGTGGCGTCTTCGCGCGTGCTCCATTGACGTTGAGCGGAACAGGCGGCGGGGGGGCTGTGCGCGCCGCGGACCTCGACGGCGACGGCGATCTCGATCTCGTCTCGGCCAATCCGCTCGAGAGCACGCTGACCGTCTTCTTCCAGACGAGCCCCGGCGTGTTCGCGGCCGAGCCGCTGACGCTCGGCGACTCGAACGTGACGAACCAACCCTCGTACGTCGAGCCGGCGGATCTCGACGGCGATGGCGACGTCGATCTCGCGTCGGCCAACCGCGCAGGTCACACGCTGACGGTGTTCCTCCAGGCGAGCTCGGGCGCGTTCGGATCGCTTCCGCTCTCGTTCGGCAACTCGAGCATCACGATCCGCCCGCGCTCCGTCGCGATGGGCGATATGGACGACGACGGCGATCTCGACGTCGTCTCCGCGAACTCGATCAGCAACACGCTCACGATCTTCATGCAGTCGAGCCCCGGCGTCTTCGCGGGAGCTCCGCTCACGCTCGGAGACGTGCGCGTGACGCCCTTCCCGACTTCCGTCGCGCCGGCCGACATCGACGGCGATGGCGATCTCGATCTCGTGTGCGCGAACATGCTGAACGTTACGGTCCACTTCCAAACGAGCCCGGGCGTGTTCGGGTCGTCGCCCTTGGCGCTCGAGAGCGACGGAGGACTCGGAGCGATTCCGAGATCCGTTGCCGCGGTCGATCTCGACCTGGACGGTGATCTCGATGTCGTGTCGCCGAACCCTTCGAGCGACACGCTCACGATCTCGTTCCAGACGAGCCCGGGCGTGTTCGCAGCCCCACCTCTATTGCTCGGCAGTCCGAGCGTGACCGATCAACCGACGAGCGTCATCGCGGCGGATCTCGACGGAGATCTCGATCTCGATCTCGTCTCGGCGAATCAGGCTGGCGACAACTTGGCCGTCTTCTTCCAGACGAGCCCCGGCACGTTCGATCCCGTTCCCACTACGCTTGGAGACGCGAGCGTCTCCGACGGAGCGCTCAAGGTTGCCGCGGCCGATCTCGACGGCGACGGAGATCTGGATCTCGTCGCGGCTTGCCAGAACACCGATGCGCTCTCCATCTTCTTCCAGACGAGTCCCGGAAAGTTCGGAGCGGTGCCGCTGCTCGTCGGGAACTCGAGTATCACGGACTCCGTCGTGGCGGTGGCCGCGGCGGACATCGACCACGACGGGGACGTCGATCTCGTCGCAGGCGGCAATGGCGCCGACACGCTCACGGTCTTCCTGCAGACGAGCCCAGGCGTTTTCGGCGTGGCGAGCGTGCTCGGAGGTCCGACCGTGACGAACCTGCCCTTCTCGATCGCGCTCGGCGACATCGACGGAGACGGCGACGTCGACATCGTCTCCGCCAACCAGTCCAGCAACACGTGCACGGTGTTCTGGAACGGTCACTGACGGGTAGCCCGCAGCCTTCACGGCCGCGCGGTCGCGAACGCCGTGCGTGAGCGCGCTTCGTCGAACAGGTATTCTCCCCGGTCGCCATGTCCTTCACCGACCAAGAGATCCTCGAAACGGTGCGGATGATCGAGCTCGAGACGCTCGACATCCGCACGACGACGCTCGGCATCAACCTGCTCGACTGCGCCGACCCCGACCTCGAGAGCGCGTGCGAGAAGGTGTACACGAAGATCGTTCACCACGCGCAGAGCCTCGTCGCCGTCGCGAACTCGATCGCGGCCGACTACGGCGTGCCGATCGTGAACAAGCGCATCGCGGTCACGCCCATCTCGCTCGTCGCGGCCGCATCGGCGAGCGACGACCTCGTGCCGTTCGCGCGCGCGATGGACGCCGCGGCGGCGAAAGTCGGCGTCGATTTCATCGGTGGCTTCACCGCGTACGTGCACAAGGGCTTCACGAACTCCGACCGCGCGCTGTTCGACTCGATCCCGCGCGCGCTCGCGGAGACGAAGCGCGTGTGCTCGTCGGTCTCGCTCGCGAGCTCGCGCGCCGGCATCCACATGGACGCCGTGAATCGTTTCGCGGAGGTCGTGTTGCGAACGGCCGATCTCACGCGCGACCAAGGTGGTCTGGGCTGCGCGAAGCTCGTGTGCTTCTGCAATCCGGTCGAGGACAACCCGTTCGTCGCCGGCGCGCACCACGGCATCGGCGAGGGCGAGACGGTGCTCAACGTCGGCGTGTCCGGGCCGGGCGTCGTGCGCTCGGCGCTCTTGCGCTTGTCGCCGGAGACGGACTTGCTCGCCGTCGCCGAAACGATCAAGCGCACCGCGTTCAAGATCACGCGCATGGGTGAATTGGTCGGCCGCGAGGCGGCGCGACGTTTGGGCACGACGTTCGGCATCGTCGACGTGAGCCTCGCGCCGACGCCGGCGCCGGGCGATTCGGTGTCCGACATCCTCGAGCTGATCGGCGTCGAGCGCACGGGCGCGCCCGGCACGACGGCGGCGCTCGCTCTGCTCACCGACGCCGTGAAGAAGGGCGGCGCGATGGCGTCGTCGAGCGTCGGCGGTCTCTCCGGCGCATTCATCCCGGTGTCGGAGGACAGCGGCATGATCCGCGCCGTGCGCGAGGGTGCGCTGTCGCTCGCGAAGCTCGAAGCGATGACGGCCGTGTGCTCGGTCGGACTCGACATGGTCGCCGTTCCCGGCGACACGAGCGCGGCGACGATCGCGGGCATCATCGCGGACGAGATGGCGATCGGCATGATCAACCACAAGACGACGGCCGTGCGCATCATCCCGGTGCCGGGCAAGGGTCCGGGCGACACGGTCGAGTGGGGCGGCTTGCTCGGCACCGCGATCGTGCAGGATCCCGGCAAGTTCAGTTGCCAAGGCTTGTACTTGCGCGGCGGACGGATTCCGGCGCCGCTGCAGAGCTACAAGAACTGACGTCCGGCGAGTCGACGACGGCGCGCGTTGGTTCGGCGAACTCGCTTGAACCGCTATTCACGCGCGGCGCGTACAGTTGCTCATCTCTCTCGCGCCCGAGCGCCACGAGCCCTTCCGACGCGGCTCGCGGTCGAGGACCCTCGGGCCCGCGCGCGGCTCGGCATCGTCGCGTGCGATTCATTGTCGTGCGTCGGACAGCCAGAGTTTCCCACATGATCCGAGCCAGCGGTCGCATCGCCGTCCGGTTCGTCCTCGCATCGTCGACCCCGTTCGCGCGCGCGCAGTGCCCCGACTGGGCGCCGGGTTTCAACTTGCCTGGCTCCGACGGCGTCGTGCGCGCGCTGTGCGTGTTCGACGACGGCAGCGGACCGGCGCTCTACGTCGGCGGCAGCTTCAACGCGATCGGCCCGATCCAAGCGACGGGCCTTGCGCGCTACGACGGCACGGACTGGTCGACGGTCGGCGGCAGCCTGCCGATCCTTGCGTCGAACGATCCGACTCGCGGCGTCTACGCGCTGACGGTGTTCGACGACGGCAACGGACCGGCGCTGTATGCGTCCGGATTCTTCGAAACGATCGGCGGCGTTCCGGCGAACTGCATCGCGCGCTGGGACGGCAGCGCGTGGAGCGCGCTCAACGGAGGACTCTCGGGCGTCGGCACGCCGATCGCGTACGCCATGGCCGTGTTCCACGAGCCCGGTGAAGCGGCGCCGTCGCTGTTCGTGGGCGGGCGGTTCACGCTGATGGACGGAGTCGCCGCCGGTGGCTTGGCGAAGTGGGACGGCGCGCAATGGACGCTGCCGGGTTCGGCGGGCGGCTCGTTCGTGTACGCGCTCACCGTGCACGACGACGGGCTCGGCGGCGGACTGGCGCTCTACGCGGGCGGTGATTTCACGTTCATCGACGGCGCCGGTCCGCGCGTCGCGAAGTTCGACGGCTCGACGTGGACGAGCTTGAGCAACACTCCGGCGAACGGCTACGTGCGTAGCTTCGCGTCGTTCGATCCCGACGGAGTGGGACCGGTGACGACGCGCTTGTACGCCGGTGGCACCTTCCAGCAAGCGGGCCGCAACCGCCTGCGCGCGATCGCCGAGTGGAACGGCAGCGCGTGGTCCGACGTCGGCGGCACGGGGTCGATCGATTTCAACGGGCTGCACGTGCTCGACGACGGATCGGATCCAGCGCTCTTCGCGATCGGTAGCTTCACGGCGATGGGCGGCGTCTCGGCGCACGGCGTGGCGAAGTGGAACGGCAACACGTGGGCCGCTCTGGGATCCGGAATCTCCGGCGGCACGGACTTCGAGAACTTCGGAGCGATGGCTCAGTTCGACGACGGATCCGGCTCGGCGATCTTCGTCGGCGGCGACTTCGACAAAGCTGGCGGCTCGACCGTGCACGACCTCGCGCGCTGGAGCGGGAGCGCGTGGTCGATCGTTGCGCCGGGCAGCGGCGCGGACGAGGCGGCGCGTTCCGTGGAATTCTCGAGCGTCGGCTCCACGAACGGCGAGGTGCTCTACGCCGGCGGCGAGTTCACGAGCATCGGTGGGGCGACGGTGCTGCACATCGCGAAGTGGGACGGAACGAGCTGGTCCGCGCTCGGCACTGGACTCACGCCGCACGTCGGCATGCCCGCGCGCAACATCGTGCGCGACATGATCGAGTTCGACGACGGCAGCGGCCGCGCACTCTACGTGTGCGGCTCGCTGCTCCACGCCGGCGGGATTCCGGCGCAGTACATCGCACGTTGGAGCGGATCCGCATGGTCTGCGGTCGGGAGCAGCCTTCCGTTCCCGGCGTACGCGCTCGCTGTCTACGACGACGGCACGGGCGGCGGACCGGCGCTCTTCGCCGCAGGCAACTTGAGCAAGCTGTGGCGCTGGAACGGAACGACGTGGTCGGACCGCGAGGGCATCGCCGGCGACGTGAACGCGATGATCGTGCACGACGACGGCTCGGGGAACGGTCCCGAGCTCTACCTCGGCGGCAGCTTCACGCAGATCGGTCCGGTGCCGGCGAATCGCGTCGCGAAGTGGCGCGGCTCCGCGTGCGGTCCGTGTGGAACGCCGCTCGGCACTGGCATGAACGGCATCGTGAAATCGTTCGTGCGCTTCGACGAGCAAGGTACCGGCCAGCCGCTCCTGTTCGCGGGCGGACTGTTTCAGATCGCCGGCGGAGTGAGCGCGTTCTACGTCGCGCGCTGGGACGGGTCTTCGTGGTCGGCGCTCGGCAGCGGTCCGAGTGGCCAGTGTGAGTTCCTCACCGTGTTCGACGACGGCAGCGGACCCGCGCTGTACTCCGGCGGCAAGCCGTTCAGCGGCGGAGCGCAGCAGCCGGCCGTGCTCGAGAAGTGGAACGGGTCGACGTGGGAGCTCGTCGATCTCGTCGGCACGCACAGCGAGACGAGCGGCTCGGCCGAGCTCTCGTGCGCAGCCGTCGGTTCGCTCGGCGGCGCGCGGTCGAGCCTGTTCGTCGGCGGCGCGTTCACGTGGGCCGGCGACGTCGCGACCGCGAGCGTCGCGCAGTACGTCGCGTGCGACGGCGAGCCCGGCGTCGCGTTTTGCTTCGGCGACGGATCCCTCGCGACGGCGTGTCCGTGCGTTCCGCCGAACACGATTCCGAATCCGAGCGGTGGAGCGGACGGCGGCTGCGCGAACTCATTCGTCGCGGCGGGCGGAAAACTCGTCGCGGAAGGCCTCGTGAATCCCGACTCGGTCGTGCTGCGCGTGACGCGCGTCACGCCAGCGGGCTTCTGCGTGTTCATGGGAGCGAACGGCATCGACGCGAGCGGCATCGCGTTCGGCGACGGCGTGCGCTGCGCGCGCGGCAGCTTCGTGCGCTTCGGCGGACAGTTCGCCGCGGCCGGCATGGCGACGTATCCGAATCCGGACGTCGGCCACGTGCTGCCGCTGCACGCGATCACGTCGACGACGGTCGGGAGCGGCCAGACGATCTCGTACCAGGTGCTCTACCGGAACGCGACGTTTGGTTTCTGCAGCCCGAGCACGTTCAACCTGACGAACGCGTACAGCGTGACCTGGAACTGAGCGCGACACTCGCCGTCGCGACCAGCTCACCGTTCGCCGCGCCGTCGACGCCGCGGCGAACGACAGCGCGGCTTGTCGCGCCGCGGAGGCTCGCTTACGATCCCCCGATCGTGGAGCAGCGCTGGATCCCGAATTCGTGCGAGCGCACGCGCGCCGTCGGTGACTCCGGCGACGAGGAGCGGTCGCGCGCGCCAAAGTCGCGGCCGACACCGCGCTAGCGCGACTCGGAGCGATCGGGATCGCGCGCGCAGGCGCGAGCGGTCTCGACGTCCACTCCGGCCGATCTCGTGCACGCGGCCGACGTTCGTCGAGTTTTGCATCGAGGGCAGCAGCGCCTGCGCAACCATTGACCGAGAGCCGCACGACGGACAGACGAAGTTTGCATGCAACGAGAGATTCAACGACGACGGACCTTCGCGATCATCTCGCACCCGGACGCCGGCAAGACGACCTTGACCGAGAAACTGCTGCTCGAGAGCGGCGCGATCAACCTCGCCGGCTCGGTCACCGCACGCCGCAGCCAACGCGCGACGGCTTCCGATTGGATGGAGATCGAGCGGCAGCGCGGCATCTCGATCAGCTCGACCGTGCTCCAGTTCGAGTATCGCGGGCACTGTCTGAATCTGCTCGACACGCCCGGACACCGCGATTTTTCCGAGGACACGTATCGCGTGCTCACGGCCGTGGACGCGGCAGTCATGGTGATCGACGCCGGCAAGGGCATCGAGAGTCAGACTCGCAAGCTGTTCGAGGTGTGCCGCCGGCGCGGCGTTCCGATCCTGACGTTCATCAACAAGCTGGACCGGCCGCCGCGCGATCCGCTGGCGCTGCTCGACGAGCTCGAATCCGTGCTCGGTATCAAGGCGTATCCGGTCAATTGGCCGCTCGGCGTCGGCGCAGGCTTTCGCGGCATCTTCGATCGTCGAGCGGGAGCCGTTCACTTGTACGAGCGCACGCCGGGCGGTGCCTATCTCGCACCGGTCGACGTTCACGATCTCGCGAACCCGCGCCTCACCGAGCTGCTGCCCGCGGAGATCGTCGAGCGCGCGCGCGAGGAGCTCGCGCTCCTCGAAGGAGCGGGGCCCACGTTCAGCCAAGCAGCCGTGTTCGCGGGCGAGTTGACGCCGGTGTTCTTCGGAAGCGCCGTCAACACATTCGGCGTCGACTCGCTGCTCGACGGGATCCTCGAGCTCACGCCCGGACCGGCGCCGCGCTCGGCGAGCGGTCGCACCATCGATCCGGCGGACGCGCGCTTCTCCGGGTTCGTGTTCAAGATCCAAGCGAACATGGATCCGAAGCACCGCGACCGCGTGGCGTTCGTGCGCATCTGCTCCGGGCGTTTCGAGCGCGACATGCAGGTCTTCCACACGCGTTCGGGCGAGCGCGTGCGCCTCGCGAGCTCGCACCGCATCTTCGGCCGCGATCGCCAAACCGTGGAGGAGGCGTACCCGGGAGACGTGATCGGGCTCGTCGGACAGTCCGATCTGCGCATCGGCGACACGCTCGCGGACGATCCCAATCTCACGATCGACGGGATCCCGAGCTTCGCGTCCGAGTGCTTCGCGTGGATTCATTGCCCCACACCGGCGATGGCGAAGCGCTTCAACAAGGGCCTCGAGCAATTGCTGCAAGAGGGCGTGATGCAGTCGTACTTCATCGAAGGTGCGGCGCAGCGCGTGCCGCTCCTCGGAGCGGTCGGTCCGCTGCAATTCGATGTCGTGTGCGCTCGACTGAAATCCGAGTACGGCTCGGAGTCGCGCTTGGAGATGGCGCCGTGGTCCTGCATGCGCTGGATCGAGAGTGGGGACGTCTCGCCGGCCGACATCTCTTCGTCTTCACGTCTCGTGATCGATTCGACGGGCGAGCGCGCGATCCTCTTCGACTCCGAGTGGGCGTGCGACTACTTCAGCCGCAACCATCCGAAGGTGCAGCTCGCGACGAGCCCACCGGTACGTGCACGTGCGACCTCCGGAGCGCGCGCGGCTCGACCGGCTCTCGCTGAAGCGTCACCCGCAGAGCCGGACGAAGCTCCGGCGTAGTGAACGTCTGTCCGAGCGCAGCCTAGCAGCCCGTGGCGAAAGTCATTCGGCCCGAAATGGGCCCGTTTGCGTCGGCGCTGCGTCGCTCGATCTTCGGCGAATCTCGAGGATTCGCCTGCGGTCGCGCTCCTTGCGCCAATGCAAACGGGCCCATTTCAACCTCGAAGCACTTTCACCACGGGCTGCTCGCGCGCGTCGCTGCGAACGCGCTACTTCTTCAGCGGTCGCAGTCCGGGGATGTTCGTTCCATCGGACTCGTGCGCGCCGCGATCGACGTGGGGTGCGGGTCCCGGGCCGGTGTCGAGCATGAGCGGCTCGTCGACGACACGCGGCAGACCGCTCGCGTCCGCCGCGATGCCGAGCGGGACGTAGACGTTGTTGCCGGAGTCGATGCACGGAGACGTGAGCACGAGCGTGTAGTCGTCGTCGCTCGTGCCGATCACGTCGTCCGCACCGCGCGCGTCGCGGAAGCGCGGATCGGCATTGCCGATGTGCAGCGCGTTCGGCTGAACGAAGCCTTCGATCGCGCTCCAATCGCTGCTGGAGCCGCCGATTTGCTGATCCATCAGCGAGCCGGACGCACCGCGATTGCCCCATAAGATCGAGTTGCGGACGATGATCCCGCTCGACAGGCCAAAATCCGCGACGCCGGCGCACGTGGCGTTCGTCGCCAGGTTGTACGCCACCGTGCAGTGGATCACGTGTGCGCCGACGTACTCGCCCAGGATCGCGGTCCCGGGCCCGGTGTTGCCGTACACGAGACAGTTCACGATCAGCGAGCCGTTGCCGAATGCGAGCTTCACGGCACTCCCCTCCGTCGTCGCGCGATTGCCGAAGATGCGGCAGGCTTCGAGCCTGATCACCGATGCGTGCAGGCCGCCGCCGAACTGGGCTTGGTTCTGCGTGACGGTCGACGACTTCAAGTTCGCGTCCGCGACGCCGCCGCCGTTCCGCGCGTAGTTGTCCTCGATGCGCAGATGGACGCAGGTGGGGGACGAGCCGGTGGCGACGACGCCGCCGCCGGCGCCGTCGTGAGGATCCGTGGGTGCCACGGCGTCTGCGTATCCGCCGGTGATGACGAAGCCGTCGATCCGCGCGCTCGCACCGACATTGCTCGCCGTGACGACGTGGTAGCTGTTCTCGCCGTGGTTCGTCCAATCGAAACGCGCGGCGCTGTCGTCGCCGTTCAAGTCGCCCGACAAGATCGTCGGATGCGCGGTGATGTCGCGCTGGGACAGCGCCCACTCCGTGCCGGCGAAGCCGCCGTAGATCGACACTCCCGTCTTGAGCGCGAAGCTCGCGCTGCGCAGACCGCCTGGCCGCGCAGGCTCGTACGTTCCGGCCGCGACCCAGATCTGGTCACCGCTCTGCGCTGCGAGCAGCGCCGACGAGGGACTCGTGAACGCGTTTGCCCAGTTGCTGCCGTTGTTCGACCCGCTCGCCGACGCGCGCACGTAGTACACGCTCGCGGATGCCGTCGTCGAAGTCAGCACGAAAGCGGACGAGCACAGCGAGGCGAACAGGGTCGCTCGAGCAAAGCGCGGCATGGCGAGAGCTCCCGGAAAGGCGTGAAGCGCGCGAGCCCGATCTCCGTCGAAACTGCGCGCGACGGATCGTAGCAGGAACCGCGCGAGCCGCTTCGTCGTTGTGCCGCGCGTGTGGTCAGGATCTCCGCACTTCCTTCCGACCTTCGTTGCGCGCAGAGCGAACGTCTTGCGCACGGATGCCGTTTCGGCGGTGCCACGACGCGCGTGCGGAACACTCTTCGCGCCACACACACGCCAATCCCTTCCGCGCCTCAAGAATTGCACACCGCGGACTCGAACCATGGGCTTCGTGCGCGGCGGGCGTTCGCCCCGTGCTCCACGAGCCCCCGCGTGTCCCAGAAGCTCCTCCTCGTCATCGATCCCGCCGCCGCCTCGTCGAACCTCGAGCGCATGCTGCACTTCCGCTACGACGTGGCGACGGTGCGCGACGCGCGCGAGGCGCTGGCGCGCGTGCACGCGGAGGGTCCCTTCGGCGTCGTGCTCGTCGAGCATCCGGACGCGCGCGACGGCGTCGCACTGCTGCGCGAGCTGCGCAGCGCCGATCCGCTGTTCGTCGGTCTGCTCGCGGCCGACGTCGCGACTCTCGACGGCGTCGAGACAGCTAGCGACGCGGGTCTCGACTTCCGACTCCTCACGCGCCCGTACTCGTTCCAAGGCCTCATCGAGGCCATCGAGGCAGCCCTCGTACGTCACCGTGCATCGAACTCGGCCGAACAAGCGGCCGACGAACTGATCCTTGCCATGGACCGAATCGACACGACCGAAACCGCGCCCGACAAGCAAGCCGCCGGCCTCACTTGCCTGCACAAGCTCGCGAAGGGCTTGATCACCGCGCGCACGATCCAAGAGATCGCCGACCTCGCCGCGTACGCTGCGCACGAAGCGTTGATCGGACGCGGCGTGCACGTGCAGGTGTGGGACGACCACGGCGATCGGCCTGCGATCGAAGCCAGCGCCGGCCCGGAGATGTCGTCGCAGATCTTCCTCGAGCCGATCCTCGGCCATCGCGGTCCGATCGGCGAGATCGCCGTCGATGGCACGGGCAACGGACACGAGCGCCTCGACGAGCCGCAGCGCAGCTTGCTCGCGTCGATCGCGTACACGACGGCCGTCGCCGCGTCGAGCGCGCTGCGGCGCCGCGAGGACGACCGCGCGCACCACGACACGTTGATGGCGATCGCGCGCTTGCTCGGACGACGCGACAACGAGACGAGCAAGCACTTGAAGCGCGTCGAAGCGTACTCGCGCTTGATCGCGGAAGGCCTGCGCGCGGACGGTCACGAAGTCGACGCGATCACCGAGACGTTCGTCGACGACTTGGTCGCTGCCACGCCGCTGTACGACATCGGTGAGGCCGGCATTCCCGACTCCATCTTGCTGAAGCCGCAGAAGCTCAAGCCGGAAGAGTGGGAGATCCTGAAGACGCACCCGGAGATCGGTGCGCTCGCGCTGTCGAGCGTGATCCAGGAGAACGGCACGAACGGCTTCCTGACGCTGGCGCGCGATCTCGCGTACTGTCACCACGAGCACTGGGACGGCGGTGGCTATCCGCGTGGCTTGAAGGGCGCGGACATCCCGCTCGCGGCGCGCATTCTCGCTCTCGCCGATGTGTACGACGCGCTCACGACCGTGCGACCGCACAAGACGGCGTGGGAGCACGCCGACGCGATCGAATGGATCGAAGGTCAATCCGGCAAGCACTTCGATCCGCATGTCGTCGCGTCGTTCGTGCGCCGTGCGGAAGAAGTCGATCGCATCCGGCTGAAGCTCGCGGACTCGTTGCAGGAGATCCAGAGCAAGAACCCGGAGATCTTCGGCGCGCCTCTCACCTAAC
>JBJXHG010000169.1:0-19142 GCA_046160865.1 Planctomycetota bacterium
CTTGGTGAGAGCGAACTTCTGACTCAGGACACTAGGGCCTCCCGCGATTACTTGAAGACGAACACGAGCGTTCGGTTCGCTCCCTGCTGCCACACGACACGCCCCGTCGTCGACCACGTGCCCGGGATGCCGCCGTCGAGCGCCTTGTCGAGTGCTTGAGCGATCTCTTGCGGCAAGCCCGTGAAGTAGAGCATGCAGCCCGTTCCCGTTAGATCCGCTGTCCCGTCGCCGTCGCTGTCGAACCCAGCGATCCAGCCGCCTTGTGCCAAGTTGTTGTAGAGGCGCACGTCGCCGAACGGATTCGTGTCATTGGCGGCGAGCGGCCGCTCGAGATACGGACCTTGCCAGCCGGGGAGCGTCTGTGTCGAAGAGAGGTGCCGTTCGTTCGCCGCTTGCGTGACCATGTACTCGCGCGGGTACTGTCCCGTGTCGGTGTAGTGCATCGCGGCGGCTTGCTCGCACGAGTTCACGAGCTGCAAGAGCTTCGAGGCTTGACCGCGCCCGATCGCGTTGCCCGCGCGCAGACTGACGACACCGACGAGGATCGCGATGATCGCGATGGCAATGATGATCTCCAGCAGCGAGAAGCCGCTCGAGGTGCTCTTGGTGTTCATGTCGCTGGTGCTCTGAGGGGTGAGTGGCGGTTCGCGCGGCACTGGCGAGGGCTCTTCGTCTCGCATCCGCAGCTTCCCTGCATCGACCCGACGCCGGCTCGACCTATCACGATTCTGCGGCTCCGTGCTGGCCGTCCCGCGGCTGGGAGGATTCGGCGGTCGCCGACGCGCCGACCACCAGTCCCGTCTGTGCACGGACGATGCAGACGCGATCACCTCACTCACGCGAGGCACAACCATCGATGTCTTCTCTTCCTAATGGATGGCGGCGCGAGTCCGCGCCCCTGGCCGGCGCGCGCGCCGGTCGTGCTCCACATCGATCCACCGTGGGTGGAGCTCGGATGGATCGAGCAAGGCGCTCTGCGCCGCGCATCCATGCAGGTCGAAGGCAGCGCAGGGTCGACGATAGCCGCCGCCGCGAAGGAGCTCGTCGCGGACGCACGACTCTCGCGCCGTCGTGTCGTTCTCAGCCTCGCATCCGGTCTGTTCGACAGCCGGCAGGTGATGCTCGTCCAGCTTCCGGATCGCGAACTGCGCGACGTGCTCGCGCGGAAGGCCGCGGTCGGCGCGAACCTCGAGCTTCCTGAGTGCCTCTTCTGGGCACGTCCGTGCGCGACGCCGCTTCACGGCGACGGGACGCCGTCGATCACTTGGCTCGTACACACGAGACGGCGCCGCGAGCATCTCGATCTGCTCCTGGCTCTGCGCCACGTCGGTGTTCGGATTCGGCGCACGATCACCACCCGCGACGCGCTGACGCGCGCGGAGGAGGGCGAAGGCGCGGAGGACGGTCGCGTGCTCGTCACCTCGACGGGCCGCGAGGTGTACGTGCACTTGTTCCGCGGCCGGACGCTCGTGCAGGAGAGCCGCGTCGCACTCCCGAGCTTCGAGACGCGCGCGGAGAGTTATGCGAGCGTCGTGCAAGACGTGAGGCAGCTCTCCGCGTTCTGGGCGAAGGGCAGCCGCGGCACGCCTCTCCGCTGCGTGGAGCTGTTCGGTTTCTCGGCAAGTGAAGTCGAGGGCCTGCGCCCCGCGCTCGCGATCGCCGCGCGCGGAGCGCAGATCAACGCCGGATCTTGTCCGGCCGGTGGAGTGAGCGATGCCAGTAACGCCAGCGAAGCGAGCCAAGCCAGTAATGACTGGCACGACGTGCGCGCGGAGCTCCTCGGCGCGCTCGTCCGAAACGCACACCACAGTCCCGACTTGAAGGTCCGCCTGCCCTGGCGACCGAGCCGCATCGCCGCCGCGGCCGCCGCATCGACAGCGCTCTGCGCGCTCGGAGCGTGGGAACTGTTCGGACACTGGAAGTACCGCGTCGAGGTGCAGCGCCAGCAGATCTCGTCCGAGCTGCGGCGCGCATCGACGATGGACGAGGACCTGGCCCAGCAACGGCAATACCTCGACACGCGCGCGAGTTTGAGCGCGTCGCTCGCCAGCATCGGACGCGCCGCGGAACGTGGGTTCTCGCTCCCGGCGGCGCTGGGCGACGTCAAGGCACTCCTCGATCGCAGCGCCGATGTGCGCCAACTCAGCTTCGAGCACTCCGAGGTCGGCACCCATCTCGTCGTCGAAGCCCACGTCGCAGGCGAACTCACCGAGGCGACGCGCCGGCTCGAGGACTTGCGCCTGCGACTCCAGAGCGATGCACGTTTTCGCGACCTCTGCGTCGAACCGTCGACGCGCGTTCCCGACGGCGAGCACCGCGAGCCGCTGACGTTCACGATCACGGGTGCCTTCGTGGGGACTCGCTCGTGAATGCCTTCGTGCACAACTTTGGCCGCCCGCTCAGGTCGCGTGCGCGGTTGCCGCTCGTCATCGCGTGCCTCTTGCCGCTATCGGTCGTCGGAGTCACCGTCGAGCCGGCGCTGCACGCGCAGCTCTTGTCGCGCGAACTCGACCGCGCGCGCGGTCGCTCGGAGGAGGCGCATGCAGTGCGCGCGTTCCTCGATGCATTCGGGCCCGACGGACCGCCAACCGAACGCTACCAGCGCGTGCTCGATGTACTCGTCGAGCGCATCCCGCGCGGTTTCGAGCCCAGCGCATTCTTCGAGCGCACTCTCGCGGCGACGGCTGGCCTGGACATCAACCTCGACCTGATCGATCCGCAGCGCGAATCGGATCTGGGTTTGCCTTGCGGGCCGTTTTCCATCCACGAGCGACGTGTCGGGCTGCGCGGCAGCGCGCGTGCCCCGGACCTGACCCGCTTCGTAGACGCGCTGCGCAACGCGGGTCAACCCGTTTGCGTTCATGCGTGCAATCTGCGCGCGCTCGAGAACGAGCCCGGACGGTTCGACTTCCAGCTCGCGCTCGGCGCGTTCTTCCTGGCCCCGCCATCCTCGTCCCAAGAAGAGGCCGACAACGACTCGTGAACACTCTTCGATGACCCACGCCAAACCCGTCATCGCCTGCACGCTGCTCGCTGGAGTCGCGCTCGTGTGGACGCCCAAGCTCACGGGATTCGATCCGCTGGGCATGTTGCCCGACGAGCCGGGGCCCAACGAGCCGGTCATTGGCCGCACGGCCCCGCCCGCCCCGCGCTCGCTCGACAGCAGCGAACCTTCGGAGCCCGACGGCGAAGCACAGCAGCTCGCGCCGGAAACGCTCGATGCCGTCGTCAGGATGCTCGACTTGCAGCTCGAAGGGCCGAAGACGATCGCGATCGCTCCGGCCGCGGCGGAGGTTGCGCCCATTCCCGTGACCCACGTCGTGAGTGCGCCGATCCCGCGCGAGGATCCCATCGTGTTCGTGGCGGAATCGGAGCACGCACTCGACGAGTTCCTGCGACACAACCCGCTTCACGCGATCGTGCGCGGCAACGGGCTTGCCACGGCGACGTTCGGCCTGTTCCGCGTCGCGGTCGGCGACGTAATCGGCGACTCGAGCGCCGAGGTCATCGCGATCGAGCACGACGCCGTCGTGCTGCGCAGCGCGGACAAGACCGTGCGTGTGCCCTTGCCGCCGTGTGGTTCGCGCACAGCGCGCTCATCGATCGCCGGCACCACGGAGAATTGAGGCACTCTCATGCGAATCCTGGCTCTCGGCTTCAGCTCGATGTGTGTCCTCGCGGCTTGCCACCACCCGTTGGTGCGCGGATCCGCGCGCGCAGCGGACTCAACCGTGATGCTCGACGAATCACCGCTGCTGGTGGACCTGCCCCCCGACGAGCCCGAGCCTGAGCTCCACGTCGAGCACGGCGCGCTGCGCCTGGCCGACGACACACCGTACACGCTGCACTTCCGAGGAACCGACGTCCGCGTCGCTCTCGCCGAGATCGCGGCGCGCGCCGACGTCACGTTGATCGTCGGCGAGTCGGTGACCGGGACCGTGGACGTCGACTTCGTCGACCTCGCGCTCGACGATGCGTTGGCAACGCTGCTCAGACAGCACGAACTCGTCGTTCTCCCCGGTCCCAAGAACGTCTACTTCGTCGACCGAATCGACGACTCGAGCCTGGTGACGGAGTTCATCCACTTGCGCAACGTCCGCGCGGTGGACGTCGCGCCGAACTTGACGGCCCTCGTAGGCGGCACTTCCAAGGTCCTGACGGACAACGATCGCAACTTGGTCTGCATCGTCGGGCGGCTGTCCGACGTCGCTGCGGTGCGGCGGTATCTGCAGCACGTCGACACGCTCAAGGATCAGGTGCTGCTCGAGGTCCACATCTTCGAGGTCTCCTACGAGGACGGCTTCGCTCTGGGCGCGATCAGCGAATTCGACGGCTCGATCGACGGGAACCCGTTGGCGATCCTCTCGAGCTTCGGTCAGCAGAGCGACTTCTCGATGACGTTGTCCGATGACGACGGCGATTTCACGAGCACGATCGACGCCGTGAGGCGTCTCGTCGGGTTGGAGCTCGTCAGCTCGCCGCGCGTGCTCGCCGTCACGAACACAAAGGCGATCGTCGACGTGGTTCAAGAGCTGCCGTACGTCGAGGTGACCGCGACCACGACGGGCACGACCGGCGGCATCGGTTCGACCGTGCAAGAGTCGGTGGAGTTCAAGGACGCCGGCATCAAGCTCGAGATCACGCCGTCGATCCAAGAAGCGGGCTACATTCAGATCGACATCCTCCAGCAGGTCATCCAGGAGATCGCGCGGTTCAACGACATCCCGGTCGTCGACCGGCGCACGCTGAGCACGCAGTTCCTCGTCAAGAACAAGGAGACCATCGTGCTCGGCGGCCTGATTCAGAACCGTGAGCGCGAGAGTCGCTCAGGCGTTCCGTTCTTGATGCACATTCCCATCCAGGGCGCGCTGTTCCGCAGCGACAACGACCTCCAGAAGAAGCAGGAGATTCTGATCTTCGTCACGCCGCGCATTCTTAGCCCCAGCCAAGCGGCGAAGCTCGCCGGGCGCTACCGGCAGTCCTACCGCAACTCGCGGCAGGACCTGACCTTCCCGACCCTGGGCGGGGTCGACGGCTAACGCGCGATGGAACGGCGAAAGATCGGCGAGGTATTGATCGAGCGCGGCCTGCTGACGCAGCGCCAACTCGCGATCGCGCTCGAGGAGCAGAAGCAGGATCGCCGTCCCGTCGGCGAGCTCCTGGTCGCGCTCGGTTTCGTGCGGCCTACCGAGATCACGCGCCTCGTCGCCGAGGGCTTGGGCCTCGAGCTCGCGACCGCCGGCGAGGTCACGATCGATCGCACGCTCACCGCGGCGCTGGACGAAGACTGGATCCGCAAGTGCAGGGCGCTGCCCGTCCAGCGCGTCGCCGGCGGCTTGCAGGTCCTGATGGTCGATCCGTCCGACCCGGTGACGCTCTCCGCGCTGCGCCAGTATTTCCACAGCGAAATCGAAGTGCGGATGATCACGGAGGAAGACTTCGCGAAGCTCGCGCGCGAGGTCTTCAGCCAGTCGGACTCGAAGGCGCTCGAACCACGCGAGAAAGCGCCGGCTCCGCAGCGCTCCGTAGAACAGATCACCGAAGAGATCTTGATCGACGGCGTGCGCCGCGGCGCGACGGACATCCACTTCCATCCCGGCGAGCGCGTGACGCGCGTGAGGTACCGGCTCGATGGCTTGCTGCGACAGATCGAGACCATTCCGCGCACGATCACGAGCGCGATCACCTCGCGCATCAAGATCCTGGCGACGCTCGACATCTCCGAGCGCCGCTTGCCCCAAGATGGTCGCATGCACCTCGACATCGACGGCCGGCAAGTCGACATGCGCGTGTCGACGATGCCGTGCGCGTTCGGCGAGTCGATCGTGCTGCGCGTGCTCGACCGCGGCGGCGGAAGCCCGCGCCTTTTGGACCTTGGATTCTCAGCTGACAGCTGCCGGACGCTGCAGCGCGTCGCCGACTTGCCGCACGGCTTGTTCCTCGTGACGGGCCCGACCGGCTCGGGCAAGACGACAACGCTCTACAGCACGCTCGCGCACGTCGATGCGCTCACGCGCAACGTGGCCACGATCGAGGATCCGATCGAGATCAACCTGCCGTTCGTGCGGCAGAGTCAAGTCGACAGCTCGATCGGCTTCACGTTCGACGTCGGATTGCGATCGATGCTGCGCCAGGATCCGGACGTGATCCTCGTGGGCGAGATCCGCGACTTCGAGACGGCGAGCATGGCGATCAAGGCTTCGATGACGGGCCACCTCGTCTTCTCGACTCTCCACACGAACTCCGCCATCGGCGCGATCTCTCGTCTCGCCGACATGGGCATACCACGCTACCTCGTCGAGGACTCTCTCGTCGGCGTGCTCGGCCAGCGTCTCGTGCGGCGCATCTGCTTCCACTGTCGCACGTGGCGCGCACTCGATCCGCGCGAGAGAAGCGTGTTCGGCAGCACGGTCGAGCGCCTTCCGCAGGCCGTCGGATGTCCGCGCTGCGGCAACACCGGCTACTCCGGCCGAACCGTGATCGCCGAACTCTTCTTCCCGGACGAGTCGACGCGCGAGCTCATTCGTGGCGGGAGCACGGCCGGCGAGATCGCGACGCGCGCACGGCTCAGCGGCTACTCGGATCTCGCCGAGGACGGACGACGAAAGGTCGTCGCAGGGGTGACGACGCTCGAAGAAGTGGAGCGTTTCGGTGGCCGCTTGGGCGACGCGCTCGCGAGCGAGGCCAAGAATGCCGCCTGAGACCGCCGCCGCGGTTGCCGAGGCGCCGGCGTGGTTCGAATACAAGGCTCGACGCGGCGACGGTTTGGAGGTGCGCGGACGTGCGAGCGCCGACGGCGAGCTCGATCTCGACCGAATGCTCGCGCGCGATGGCTTGACGCTCGTGTCGGCGCGACCGAGCCGCTCCGCGCGCAAGGCCGGCGTACTGCGGTTGAGGCACCGCGAGCTCGTCGCGCTGACAACTCAGTTCGCAACGATGATGGAAGCCGGCATCCCCGTGCTGCGTGCGCTGCAACACCTGGGCGAGCACAGCCGCAGCCACCGGGTGCGATCGGCCGTCGAATCGATGCTGCACCGGATCGAAGGCGGCGCGAGCCTCTCCGAAACACTCGTGGCGCACCCCGCGATCTTCGACGAGACGTACATCGCGATGGTCAAGGGCGCGGAAATGTCGGCGACGCTTCCCGAAGCGCTGCGCCGCCAGGGTCGCTATCTCGAATGGGTCCACGAAGTCCGCGCCACGGTGAGGCAGGCGTTGATCTACCCGGCGGCGCTGGGGCTCGCGGTCGTCGGGCTCGTCATCATCCTGGTGACGTTCTTGATCCCTCGCCTCGTGGCCTTGTTCCCCGGTGGGCACGACGACCTCCCTGAGCAGACGAAGGTCGTGCTCGGCATCTCGAGCTTCTTCCGCGATCACGGGATCGTGCTCGTTTCGCTCGTCATCGTCGTCGCGGCCGGATTCCCGGCACTGCTGCGCGCGCGGCGGTCGCGTCTCTTCCTTTCGCGTGCGCTCCTCGGCATTCCGCGACTAGGCGAGCTCGTGCGGATGCTGGCGGTCGCGCGCTTCGCGACGGTCGCTTCGGCGCTGCAGCGCTCAGGCTGCGACATCGTCCGCACGCTGGAGATCGCGAGCGATGCGTGCGGGAGCACGTTCCTGCGCGAGCGCTTCCACGCCGTGCGCGCAGCGGTGCAAGGCTGGAACTCGATCAGCGAAGGCATGAAGCAAGCGGGCGGGATCGATCCCTACCTCGAGCAATTGACCGCCGTCGGCGAGACCTCCGGGCGCGTCAGCGAGTGCTGGGAATCGATCGCCGAGTCGTACGGAGCGGAGATCCCACGCGCGGTGAAGTGGGCGCTCGGTCTGATCGAGCCGTGCGTGCTCATCGTTGGGGGCATCGTCGTCGCGTACCTGCTCGTCGCGGCGGTGTTGCCCATCTTCAAGATCTACGAGACTCTCGGATGAACGACACATGGAAAAGCTACGAGACGATCGGATGACCGCGCGACGTCGACGGTCGGGATTCACGTTGCTCGAGCTGCTCATCGTGATGAGCCTGCTCGCGATCCTTGCGGGTGTCGTCGTCCCGGCCACCGGATCGATGCTGCGCTCGCAGGGCCGGCGCACGACGCTTCAGGAGATGGAGCTGCTCGCCGACGCCGTCTTGGACTTCTACCGCGACACCGCGCAGTTCCCCGCAACGCCGCTCGATCTCCTGAGCAGTGCGGTGCCGGGGTGGTCGGGTCCGTATCTGCGCGGAGCAGTCGTGGACCCTTGGAGCAATCAATCGAGCTACGCCGTCGACGGTTTCGGAAACCCCTACTCGTTCGGCACGAGCGGGTACGAGCTGACGATCGCGAGCGACGGACCCGACCGGACGCCGTCGACCGCCGACGACATCGATCTCGTCATCAGCGCGATTCCCGTGCTGCGCGAGCTCACGATGGCGGAACTGCGGGTGATCAACGCGGCCGTCGCGCAGTACAACTCCGTGTTCCTGTCGACGACTCCGTTGTCCGGCAATTGGAGTGTGGCGCGCGCAGCACTCGAATCGGCTGGCTTCCTGCCGCCGAGCGCCAGCTACGACCGCGACGCGTGGGGAACCGACTACACGGGGAACCCGCCCGGCGTGAGTCCGCTGACCGCGGTGATCTCACCGAACATCGCCGTCCCGCCGTGATGAGTTCGCACTGCGCGCGGACATGGTTGGCGATGCGCGCAAGATCACGGGCGCCGAGGACTTCTCGTTCTACGCGCGCAGAGTGCCGGGGCTGTTCGTGTTCCTGGGCGTCACGCCGCGAGCGCAATGCGCGACCGCTGATTCGAATCACTCGCCGGGCTTCTTCGTCGACGAGAGCGCGCTCCCGGTCGGCGCGAAGGCGCTGGCGAACTTGGCCGCGGATTGGCTCGCGGCCAATCCGCAGTGAACGACAGGTCGCGCTCGCAGCACTTGCGTGCCACGAGCGCGACCATGTGCTCTCGTCGTTTGCCGTCCGACTACGTGGGCTGATACGTCATCGCACGACGCTCGCCCCGGGTCTTGATCTTCTTCTCGGCGATCAGCTTCTGCATCGTCGGGCGCATCGAAGTGCTGTCCGTACCGAGGGCGGCCGAGATCTGCTCGCCGCGTTGGCCCGGGTTCTTCGTGACGTAGTCGAGCAGGAGGTCCGGCGTGACCGACGCCTTGCGGACGCCCGTGCCGCTCGACATCACGACACCGTCGAGCGCCAGCACGGCACTCAAGGTGCCGCGCGCTTCTTGCAGCGCACGCTTCGTCGCTGCGTCGTCGCAAGCCTGAAGCGCCTTGTCGATCGACTTGAGCGCCTGGCTCATGTGACGCGTCGTCGGATTCGCCTTCGCCTGTTTCCTCGCGGCGCGCGACTTCACCTGGGCGATGCGCGCTTCGAGATCCTGGATCAGTTGTTCGGTCGTCCGCCGAACGCGCGTTGTTGTGGCAGCCATGACTCGCTCTTTCTTTCCGGCGGTGGCCTTACGCGGGGGCATAGGTCATCCCGCGGCGCTGGCCCTTCGTCTTGACCTTCTTGGCTGCGATGAGCTTCTTCATCGGAAGACGGATCGTCTTCGCGTCCGAGCGCATGGCCTTCGCGATTTGCTCGCCGCGCTGACCGGGATTCGACTTCACGTGCGCAAGCAAACGCGCGCTCATCTCGTCGAGGCCTTCGCTCGTGCGCTTGCCGCCGCGCACCTTGTTCTTCGAGCCAGCGGGTCGACCCGCCTTGCGACGGAGGCCGCCGCCTCGCGTGGCGCTGGGCGCGCCGCCGAGACCTGCCAGGGCAGACGAGACTTGGTCGAACGCCGACTGCCGGACCAGCGCTTCGACTTGCTCCGCAAACGATTCGAGGAGCGTGGAAATGGATGCTTGAACTGAATTGTTCTTTGCCATAACTGTGGGACTCGCAGAGGGGTTGGCGAGCGAGCTGTAGAACTGATACTGGATCACGCCAACAGATTCAACGTGTTTTGCCGATCAATCGATGTTTTTGGAGATGCGGCCCATGGATCGTCGTCATAGCAGTCCGTGGTGAAAGTGCTTCGAGCGCGAAAGCCATCCGTTTGTGTCGGAACAAGGAGCTTGACCGCAGGCGAATCCTCGTGATTCGCCGAGGATCGAGCGACGCCGTGCTGACGCGAACGGGCCGCTTTCGGGCTGAATGACTTTCGCCACGGGCTGATAGCAGTCCGCGGTGAAAGTGCTTCGAGCGCGAAAGCCATCCGTTTGTGTCGGCCCCGTACATCGAAGGGCGAGCTTGACCGCAGACGAATCCTCGTGATTCGCCGAGGATCGAGCGACGCCGTGCCGGTGCGAACGGATGGCTCTCGGGCCGAATGACTTTCGCCACGGGCTGCCAGCCCGCATTTCTCACCACGCCTTGTTGCGCTTGCGCCAACTCGCTCGGATCGAGTTGGCGCAAGCGCAACAAGGCGTAGCGAGAAATGCGGGCGAGAGCGATTCCCTCCACAGCGGTCGTCGAACCCAGTTCGCGTGCCTATCCTGGTGGCCATGTCGGTCAAGAAGAAGATCCTGATCGGGCTTCCCTTGCTCCTCGTGCTCTTGCTCGCTGTGGCGTACGCCTCCATCGACGAGCTTGCGGCAACGGCGGTCGAGAAAGGCGGCGCGCGTGCGCTGGGCGTGGCAACCACGCTCGACCGGATCGAGCTGAAACCCTTCCGAGGGCAGGGGAGCGTCAAAGGACTGGAGGTGTCGAACCCGCCGGGCTTCAAGACGCCCTGGTTCATGAGACTCTCGGAAGGCGACGCGTCGCTCGAGGTCAGCACGGTGCTCGAGGACCAGGTCGTAATGGACTTCATCGAGCTCCGCGGGATCGAGATCTATCTCGAGAAGACGAAGGACACCGCCAACTACGAGGTGCTCCTCGAAACCATGAAGAAGGAGGAGCAAACGGCACCGCCCAGCGAGAGCGGGAAGAAGTTCCTCGTCCGCCGGATCGTGCTCGAGGACATCACGGTGCACGCGGTCCATCCGGGCTTTGGCCGCAAGAGCAGAACGCTCGACGTGAAGATCGACGAGATTCTGCTCGAGAACGTGGGGAGCGGCACCGACTCCGGCCTCGTCATGTCCCAGCTCATGGGCACGATCGTCAAAGCCACGCTCGCGGCAGTCATCGATCAGGGCGTGAAGCTTCCGGTGGAGATCACGAAGGATCTCGGAACAGGCCTCGCGGGACTCGGCAAGAGCGGGGTCACGGTCACAGTGAAGGTGGCGGGCAAAGTGATCGAGGGCGCCGAGAAGGTGATCGGCGGAGCGGTGAAGGGCGTCGCGGGCACGATCGACGACATTTTCGGTGGCAGCGACGACAAGTAGCGTCAGCGCGATGGCGGGATCCTCGCGGCTCCGAGCGAGTTGGCGGGACCGCAGCAGGGCGTGGTGAGAAGTGCCAGCTGAGATTGGAGTGAACAGGATGGTCGGCAAAACACCTGAGCAGTCGGTGAAAGTTGTGAAGAAGGCTTCCGCCAAGCGGATCGCTGTGAAGTCAGCCAAGGCCAAATCATCCGTCCGCGCGGCCACGAAGGCTGCGGCGAAAAAACCGCCCACGCACGATGCAGTGCTCAAAGCCGCCGCAAGCAAGAGCAAGGGCCGCGCGAGAACCACGAAGCCGACCCTACTCTCAGGCGGCAACCCTCAGATCGCGAAGGGCTACGGCGACGGCCCGGTTCTGGCGTACATCGCTGCGATGCCGGGCTGGAAACGCGACGTTGGACGACGCCTCGACGCGCTCATCGTGCGCACCGTTCCAGGCGTGAACAAAGCGGTCAAATGGAACTCGCCGCTCTACGGTATCGCGGGCCAAGGCTGGTTCCTCGGCGTGCATGTCTTCACGAAGTACGTCAAGGTCGCTTTCTTCCGCGGCGCAGCGCTGCGTCCTCCCCCGCCCGGTCCGTCCAAACAAAAAGAAGTGCGCTACCTCGACATCCACGAGGGTGACCCGCTCGACGAAGCCCGGTTCGCCGCTTGGGTGAAGCAAGCCAGCCAATTGCCCGGCGAGCGAATGTGAGTGGCCGTGCGATACGCATGCGTCGTATGACCGCGCGCCAAGTCAGCGAGTGACAACAGCCATGAAGAAGGCGACTACGTCCATGAAGGAGAAGCACGGCTCGAAGGACGGGAAAAGCCGGAAGCCGCTCGCTGCGAAAAGGAAGGAGCCAAAGGATTGGCGGAGCGAGACGCTCGCTCGAGTCCGAAAGCTCATCCAGCAGGCTGACCCCGATGTGATCGAGGAAGTGAAATGGCGAAAGCCGTCGAACGCGATGGCAGGCGTTCCGGTGTGGTCGCACGCGGGCATCCTCTGCACCGGCGAAACCTACAAGAGCGTCGTGAAGCTGACGTTCGCGAGCGGCGCGTCGCTCGCTGACCCCGCGGGTCTGTTCAACTCCAGCCTCGAAGGCAACACGAGGCGTGCCATCGATTTTCACGCGGGCGACGAGATCGATGAAAGGGCGTTGAAGGCGCTCATTCGCGCCGCCGTGGCACGGAACACGTCGAAGCAACCGACCGCTGGCACCGCCCGCGCTCCAAAGAGCCGTCTGCCCCGACCGTCGTGAGCTGCGATGCCGGCTTGGCGCTCGCCTGCTGCGCCGCCGAGCGACGAGCGCAGCTGACCTGATTGCTCGGCGAGGATCGATTCGGATCCAACAACGCCGCTTCGAACGAGTTGCCGCAACCGCAGCGGGACGTGGCGAGAAATGCGGGTTAGGTCTGCCGCAGTGCCCGAGTACTGCAGTCCAACGACGGGGTTCGGGCACACGCGGTTCAGCGGGTCGGCCACGCGTCGTGACACGCCAACTCACACGGAGTCAAGCCATGAAGAACAAGGCACAAGCGGAACTCGCCCCGACCGTCGTCTCCCCTCACAGTCGCGGCACGCGAGTCGCGCGCGCATTCTGCGCCCTCGCAACCACAGTGGCTCCAACACTCGCGACGGGCGAGCCAGGAGGAGGCGCCTCCGCGAAACAGCCCGACGCCATCCGCCCGTTCCGCGTCGACATTCCGGAAGCGGCACTCGTCGATCTCCGCCGACGCGTGGTGGCGACTCAGTGGCCCGAACAAGAGACCGTCGCAGATGAGTCGCAGGGCGTGCAGCTCGCGGTGATCCAGAAGCTCGCGCGCTACTGGGCGACGGAATACGACTGGCGCAAGTGCGAGGCGAAGCTGAACGCCCTGCCGCAGTTCATCACCGAGATCGACGGGCTGGACATCCACTTCATTCACGTCCGCTCGAAGCATGAAAACGCATTGCCGATGATCGTCACGCACGGCTGCTGGCGAGACCGTGATCAACACCTGCTTTCGATGCCATCAGACCGTCACGGATCGCGACTTGGTCTTCACCCGCTACGCACCTTGAACCGCGCGCAGATCGCCGAGAGCGGGCAGCGTGTGGCGCGCGCGATCTCGTCGCGTCGCTTCGGCGCGTAGTGGTGCTCGCGCTCACTTGCGCGGGCTGGGCACGTGTTGATCGACGAGGATCGGGTTGCCGTCGGGATCGAACAGCATCAGTCCAGCAGGTCCAGACGCGGACTCGTCGACTTCGGACGCCAACGCCACGCCGTCGCTCTTGAGCGATCGCTGGATCCTTCGCACGTCATCGAAGTCGGACAGCGTGTTCATGGAGCGGTCCCAGCCGGGATTGAACGTCAGGGTGTTCTTCTCGAACATCCCTTGGAAAAGCCCAATCGTGGCGGTGTCGTTCTGCAAGATCAGCCAGTTCTGCGCCGGGTCGCCGGCCACCGACCGAAAGCCGAGCTTCTCGTAGAACGCGCGAGACGCGGCCAGATCCTTGACGGCGAGGCTCACGGAGAAGTTGCCGAGCTGCATGTGCGCAGTTCCTTTTTCTTGACTGGGTTTCGGAGCGGGTGTCGACGCGCAACCGACGAGAAGGCACCCGAGCACACGAGCGGTGAATCGTCTCACGGACAGTTCCAAGTAGGCCTCCATTCGTGCCGGACGGTTCCGTGTCCGCTCCGGCATGGTATGCGACTCGCCCGCAGCCCTCACCACGTGCGTGGCGCTGTCGCGCGAGCGTGCTCGGGGTCGCAGCGGAGGCGACCGCAGCCGGACGCGGTGAGAGATGCGGGCTAGCGCGACAGCGATCCGGTCGCGAGCGGTCAGCGCGGCGCACTCGACACTCGTCCACTCCTTCGAGTTCGGTGACGGCGATCAGTCGGCCTGCAGCTCGAAGCTCGAGACGGAGAAACCAGCTGACGTGAGGGCCGCCCTCACGTTGGTCTCGAGCGCGTCGCACGGCTCCTTCAGCCACAGCGTCGCCGTGCCGGCGTCTTGGTAGACGTGAACCGCGACGACCTTGGCGACGCCTGCGAGCGCGTCCGCGACCGTGCGTGTCTCGACCGCGCCACGGATCCCGGAGACCGCGACCACGTACGTCGCGTCCAGCGTCGGCCAAGTCTTCGTCTCGAAGTCCTCGCCCGCCGCTCCGCGCTTCTTCAGGCTGAGCGCGATCGCTTCCCGCGCGGCGGCGGACTTGCCGCTCACGACGACGGTAGCCCGACCGAGGCTGTCGACCGCGACCTTGTCCGCGTCGTTCAGATCCTCGCGGAGGCCTGACTCGAGGACCGCGCGGACGGCCGGGTCGAATGTGTTCACGTGGAAGAGGAACGCCGTCAGCTTCCGCGGCTCGCCGCGCGCGAAACTGACCACCTCGTAGCCAGCGTCCCGGATCACCTTGCTGGCGTCCGCCTCGGTGAGGGCCGTGTTGCTCCGGGTGGTGACCGTCGCGACTTTGCAGTCGTAGTCGACATTCGCGACACCGTCGATCTCTTTGAAGGCCGCACGGACCTTCTCATTCGCGCTTCAGCCTCCGCCGGCGACACCGACGAGATAGACCCTGTCGCCGTGTGCGAAATGACCTGCAGCCGTGGTGCAGCTCGTCGCGACTGCGGAGAGTGCGAGGAGGCCGGTGCCGAACCTGATGGAGATCTTCATGGTCGCGCGTAAACGTAAGCAGAACCCCGGGCGAGAGAAGTCTTCTGGAATTCTACGGTCGTGACTGCGATGACGGCGGTGCACGGATTCGCCGGTCGCCGCGTGAGAGCTGCGGGTTCGGGCGCTTACTCGGTCTTCGGCGCGAGCTTCTTGTGCTGCACGTCAAGCATCAGCGTGCGCTCACTGCCCTCGATCGGCATCCACTCCCCGAGCCATCGCAAACGCGCTCTCGCCATCGGAGAGTCTTTGGGGATCTTTCGCGACTATCCCGTCTCCAAGGGCTGCACGTCGCCCTTCGCGCCGATCTGGATCAACGAGATGGTTCGTCGGAAGGGTTGATTCGTGTTGATTGCCGGCGTGCGCGGATGTCCATGATCGTTGCCTCGCGATAGCGACTGCCTACCGTTGCCACAGGCCGATTTGCACATCGCCGAGGAAGTAGATCGCCCACGTACCGGTGTCGCCTTGTCGAGTTGGTGGGTACGCGATGACTGCGCCTGCGGCCTCAGCGTTCTGTACGGCTCTCGCGATGTCCTCGACTTCCAGATACGTCCGAATGATCGGTGCTTCGTGTGCGGCCAGCGGTGCGCGCACTCCGATCCGACATCCGTCTGTAGCTTCTGCGACCCGGGCCTGACCGAGATCGGCCACCGCCGGACCAAAGGACAGCCCGTGGATCCGCTCTAATGCTGCACACTGGGCAGAAACATCGGCGCACACAATCTCCAGATAGTGAACACGCATGTGTGAACCACCATCCTGATCTGGCTTCCCCATCGCGCGGCAACCGGTCAGCAGAACAAAGACGGTCGTGACTACGGCAACCGATACTGTGCGTCCGTTCATCGTCTTACGTTCCCTGCCTGGACTGCATGGCGACCAGCTGTCGAGGCTCTAGGACTTTCCTCGGAATCCGCCCATCAAATAGATGATGAGGCAGATGACGAGCACTGCGCCGAGGCCGCCGCCACCAAATCCCGGCCCACCCCAATAGAAACCTCCACCGCCAAATAAAAGCAGAAGCAACAAGACGATGATGAGAGTTTGCATGCCTGCGAACGTATCATTCGGCAGATCGATAACCCAGCCCGACGTACTTCGGGTGCGAGCTCACACCCGAAGACGGCGCTCGCCGCCGAATCGGATTCGGTACGACCGGACACACTCTTTTCCGGTCGTACCGTCGTTATCTGACACGTCACCCAGGCTGCTGGTCGCTCTCCGCGTTGCACTCTGCCGGCTGTCATTCCGGTTGCGGACCCAGTGTGACGCGGACTTGACCTCCGCACGCGATCACGCCGTGTGACTTTAGTCGCGCAGCTCGAATAGCCCCGCGGGCGTCTCGCAGCCGAGCTCGACCGCCTCGACCACGCTCTCGAACGCGCCGATCAGCGGGTGCGCGAGCTCGGTCTTCGTGTGCCAGGGCAGCATGGCGCCGCCGACGTCGCGGTAGTCGCTGAAGGTTACGCGCTGGCTGAAGCGCGTCCATGCGCGGGGCGAGCCGATGTAGGCGCTGCTCGTGCGCGCGCGCAGCGGATGATCCTCCGTGAGCAGACACGTCGTGCTGGTCATACCCAGCGGCTCGAGCAGACGCGCGCGCACGAAGTCCTCGGCGGGCGCGCCGGTCACGACCTCGATCACTGCCGTCAGCGTGTCGGTTCCCTGATCGCTGTACTGAAAGGCCGTGCCAGGCGCGAAGTCGAGCGCGCGGCCCTTCGCGCGGTCGGCGACCGCGCGCACGCTCGTGAGCTTGCGCGGATCGTCGGCCATGATCAGCGACAGCGGGAGGCCGCTCTCGTGATGCAAGAGCTGCTCGATCGTGACGTCGCGCAGCCCTTCGCCCTCGAAGGCGGGCAGGTACTTCGCCACGCGGTCGCCGAGCTTCAGCCGTCCGTCCTCGACGAGCATCCACGTCGCCGCGCCGATCAGCGGCTTGGTCATGGAGCGCACGCAGAACACGCCGCCCGGCTTCATGGGCACGCGCTCCTCGCGATCGCGCCAGCCGTAGCCTTCGTGCAGGACCGTGCGTCCGTGCACGATCACCTGCAGCTCGGCGCCGACGATCTCATCCGTCTCCACGAACGAGCGCACTAGCTCGCCCAGACCCGCGAGGATCTCCGGCGAAATCCCCTGCTCGAGGGCGGTCGACGGCGGGAACGCCGGGGGCGTGGACGAGTCCTGCGCCGGGAGAAGGAGCGCGGCGGTCAGGAGTGCGGGAAGGATCATGGTCGTCTGCTTGCGGTTCGGGATCGGCGGAACGGAGTGCGGATCGCGCTCAGGCGCGCAGTCCGTCGATGGCCGCGCTCACCGCGCCCGTCAGGACCGCGGGGGAATCGGCGATGCGGCCGAGGAGCGCGATCCCCTGCACGAGCGCTACGAACTGACGAGCTGATTCCTTCGGCCGCACCGTCGCACGCAGCTCGCCGGCTTCGAGCGCGCGCAGCAAAGTGCGTTCGAACGCGTCTTCCAGGCGCGCGAGCTCGCGTCGCAGCGCGGCGACGACGACGGCGTCCGCACGCTGCGCCTGCGCCAAGCCGACACCCAGCAGGCAACCCACGCTCTCACCCGAGCCGTGGTGGCGCGCGAGCTTCCCGAGCACGCGCTCGAGGTTGGCGAGTGCGCTCGCGCCCGGCCGTTCGAGCCCCGCGCAAATGTCGGCGATCACGCTGTCGCCGTAGTGCGCGAGGCTCGCCACGTACAGCGCACGCTTGTTTCCGAACGTGTCGTAGAGGCTCTTGCGCCCGACCCCGAGTTCGTCCTCCAGCTCGGCCAGGCCCGTGCCATCGAAGCCGCGGCGCCAGAAGAGATCGCGCGCGCGCTCGAGCGTGCGCCGGGGGTCGAAACGCTTGGGAGGTCCGGGCGGACGGCGAGCTTTGTCACGCATGGCCGCAACCTAGCTATCCTTCACCGATCGGTCAATGATGGCTCGCGAGGGCGCGCGTGTGGTTTGATGAGCGCATCGCATGTTCGCTCGCGTCGCATTTGCAGTCGCGCTCGCCCTCGCGTTCGCGCCACTCCCCTCCGGTTGCGTCGGTGCAGCGATCACTCGCATCGATCCGCGCGCGGCGTCGTTGCGCGCTACATGCGATGCGTTCGCGCACGAGCAACGTGCCGTCGGATTCAGTGTCGCGATCATCGACGACGGCGCGGTGCTGCTCGACGAAGCATTCGGCTTCGCCGATCGCGAGGCAGCTCGTCCCGCTCGGACGTCGACCCTCTACAGGCTGGGCTCCGTTTCCAAGCCCGTCTGCGCAACGATTGCGATGCGACTCGTCGAACAGGGCGCGCTCGCGCTCGACGCACCGATCGGTGAGTGCGTGGCCGATTTGCCGGAGACGATTCGACCGCTCACGCTCCACCAGCTCCTCTCGCACACGGCAGGCGTTCGCCACTACGCGTTCGGACGAGCGGACAACGGAACGACCCACCGTTCGACGCGCGAGGCACTCGAGCTCTTCGTGAACGATCCACTGCTGTTCGAGCCGGGCGCGAAGTACAGCTACAGCACGCACGCCTACACGCTCGTCGTGGCAGCGATCGAATCCGTGACGAAGCGCGACTACGTGCACGTGTTGCGCGAGCACGCGCGCCGCTTCGCGCCGAGCCTCGACTGCGAAATCCTCACCGAGTCCAAATCCGAGCGCGCGTCGCTCTACGATGGATCCGGAAACGGCGAAGCCGTCGCACGACCCGTGCGCGAGGACAACTCCTGGAAGTACGGCGGAGGCGGACTCGAAGCGACCGCGATGGACGTCGCGCGCTTTGGGCAGGCAGTGCTCGACGCTGAATTCGTCTCCGCTCGGTCGCGCGACGAGATGTGGCGGCCCGCGGTTCTCAACGACGCGTCGGCGACGAATTACGGCCTCGGCTGGCGTCTCGCGCAGGACGGCTCGGCGGTGCTCCACTCCGGCTCGCAGCAAGGCTGCCACGCGATGCTGCTCGTCGTTCCGGACGAACGCCTAGTCATCGTGGTGCTGAGCAACACGAGCGGGTCGGGTGCCCCGGAGTTGGCGGAGGCGCTACGTGAGCAGCTCACCAGTGAGCCGATTGCGAGCGAGCCTGTCGGCGCGACGGAGCGCTAGCCCGCATTTCTCACCACGTCCGTCGCGAGGGCGTGGCAGCTCGCTTCGGGCAAGGCGTTGCGTCGGAATCGACCGGAGCTGACCTGCTAGGTCAGCGAGGATCGATTCCGATGCAACAACGC
>JBJXHG010000170.1:0-24246 GCA_046160865.1 Planctomycetota bacterium
CAAAGAATCGATCCCCATGAAGATCCAGCACTTCCTGCTTCCCTCACTCGCGCTCGGCGGAGCGGCTTTCTTGCTCCTCCCCGCGCAGACCGATGCGTTCACACTCCTCGGTGGCAGCCTCGGCACGTCGCAACGCGACGTGCGCGTGTTCGACAACTTCACCGACGCGTCCGCGAACAACAACACGACGGCCGACAACACGAACTTCCCGGGGTTCACCGGTGTGGAGCTCGCGATCTGGAAGGCCGTAACCGAATGGGGTAGCCAACTGCACGGCGGCACCGGTAACGGCGACCCGAGCCAGGTCGGTGGCCTCGGCTCCGGCGGTGCGAACTTCGACGCGGTCTTCCAGGGCAATGCTTCGGCGGTCGGTGGGACGAACGACAACGTTCACTCCGAGCTCGCTGGCGGCGATGGTGGCGTGCTCGCATTCTGCGAGACGCCGATCAGCGACGGCTGGCGCATCCGCTACTACGCGACGTGGGGCTGGCAAGACGGACCCGGAACCGAGGGCACGGACATCCAAGGCATCGCGTGCCACGAATACGGGCATGCGCTCGGCCTCGGACACACGACGGTCGGCGGCTCGACGATGTTCGCGTCCGTCAGCGGGTCGGGCGTCGCGCAACGTTCGATCGCGACCGACGACACGAACGGTGTGCGCGCGGTCTACGGTGTCGCTTCGGCGGGCAAGCCGCGCATCACGGGCGTCACCGTCGTGGGCAGCACGATCACGATCAACGGCACCAACTTCGGCGCCACGAACAACGAGGTGTGGTTCACGCGCACGCCGCCGAACACCACCGGCGAGCCGGTGAAGGCGCTCAACGTGGCTTCGAACGGAACGACGATCTCCGTCACGTTCCCGGTGAACACGGGCGCGGGAGACGTATTCGTGAAGCTGTCTTCCTCTGGACATGCGTCGCTGTCGAACGGCTTTCCCTACAACCCGATCTTCGTTCCGCCGGGTCCTCCGGGCGTCGCGTACTGCTTCGGCGACGGCTCGACGTTCAACCCGTGCCCGTGCACTCCGCCGGATACCGTTCCGGTCCCGAGCGGTGCTCCCGATGCCGGCTGCGCCAACTCGTTCAACCTGAACGGTGGCAAGCTCGACGGAACGGGCTCGAAGAATCCGGACCTCGTCGTGCTGACGGCCAACGGCCTGCCGACGGCGGCGTTCGCGCTGTTCTTCAAGGGTGATACGGTCGACGGCAACGGCGTCCCGTCGGGTGACGGCGTGCGTTGCGCGGCTGGCGCGCTGATCCGTTTCGGTGCCCAGACGGCGGTCGCCGGTACGGTCACGTACCCGAACCCCGGGCTCGGCTTGACGACCCCGTTGTCGTCGGTCAGCGGCATCACGCCGGGCAGCGGCGTGATCGGCGAGTACCAAGTGAACTACCGCAACTCGGTTCCGGGTTTCTGCACTCCGGGCACGTTCAACTACACGAACGCGTACGAGATCGTCTGGGGCAACAACCAGTGATCTCGACGCCAGCTCGGCTGGCGTCTCGAACGAATGAGGAGGGCGGCCGATTGCGGCCGCCCTCCTCGCTTGTGCGCGCAGTGCGATGACGCACACGCGCGAGTGCCTTCGCGCGTGTCTGTCCGACGTCATCGTGCGTGCGCGCTGTTAGCCCGCACTTCTCACCACGTCCGTCGCGAGGGCGTGACAGCTCGCTTCGGGCAAGGCGTTGGATCGGAATCGACCGGAGCGAGTTGACGCGAACGCAGCAGGGCGTGGTGAGAAATGCGGGTTGGCCAGCACTTGCGCCCGCCGCGATCGCACCTCGCGCGCAGCTCCCGCAGCCGCATCGGTCTTCGCGCACGCCAAGCACAATGAAGTAGGCCAGATCCACCGGCACGCGATTCGGTTGTCGCTGCGCGGGGGTCCAGGTACAGGAGGCGCATGACGACGACCGATGCCGACTCCGGCGACCCGACGCCGGGCCGAGCGCGCGCGGCGTTCGCGTTCGTCGTGGCCGTCGCCATCTTGCTCGCGTACTGGCCCGCGTTGTCGGGCGGGTTTCTCGAGGAGGATTGGTCGCGTGTCCCGCGCGCACACGCGGCACGCGCCGTTCTCGGGACGGACGCGCACGAGATCGCGCCGACGGCGGCGCAGAATGCACCTCTTCCACGCGCGGTGCTCGCGGCCACCTACCGCGCGGCCGGATTCGAGCCGCGCGCCTTCCGCGTGCTCGCGCTCGTCGTTCACGTCCTCACAGCGTGGCTCGTCGGCCGCATCGCGCGGCGTTGGTTCCGCGACGCGCGCGCGGGCTCCGTCGCCGCGGGCGTGTTCGGATTGCACCCGGTGGCCGTACCGCTCGTCGCGACGCTGGCCGGGCTAGACGCGGCGATGGCGCTCTTGCTCGGGCTCGTCGCGCTCGACGCGTACGAGACTTCCGCCACGTCGAAACGGCGCGCGCCGCTCGTCACGTGCGCCGCGATCGCGTGGGCACTCGCGCTCGCCTGTGATCGCTGGGCGCTGGCGGTGCCGACCCTCGCATTGGCCGCAGCACTCGCTCGCCGACGAGCGTTCGCGATGCGTGCGGCGAACGAACGAGCGCCGAGCCCACTGCCGCTCGCCATCGCTTCCGCGTGTGCGCTCGCTCTGCTCATCGCGCTGCCGAACGCGGCTGCGCAAAGCCTCGACGACAGCGTCGGCCTCTCACGCCGCATCCTGCTGCGTGCCGAAATGCTCGGCGGAGTCGTGCGCGACCTCGCTTGGCCGCCGGCCGTGCGCATCTTTCCGCCGTTCCGGCCCGCTCTCGGCCCAGGTGATCCGGCGCTCGTCGTCGTGTGGATCGCGATCGTCGCGCTCGCGATCGCCACGATCGTCGCGTGGCGACGCCGCGCCAGCACGCTGTTCGCGGCGCTCGTCTTCGTTCCGCTCGCACTCCTGCCCGCGCTCGTGAGTGCCGAGCGTCTCCTGCCGTTCCCGCTCTCCGGCACGATTCACGGCGCACCGCTCGTCGGATTCGCGCTGTGCACGGCCGCGATCGCGCACGCGCTGCCGAAGCACGGGCTCGTCACGATCGTCGTGTGCACAGCGCCGCTCGTCCTCGGTGTGCTCACCGCACGTCGCTTGCCCGCGTGGGCCGACGAGCGAGCGCTGTACACGCGCGCCGTCCTCGAATCGCCGGCCAGCCCCACGTTGCGCTGGCGGCTCGGCCACGCGCTCCTCGACGAATATCGCGAGCAAGGCGATCGAGGTGCGCTCGCGCGCGCGGGCAGCGCGTTCCAAACGGCGCTCGATCAGCTCGAGAAGACGCAGCATGGCGATCGCAGCACGTTCGCGACGAGCAACGACTTCCTGCAGAGCAACCTCGGTCTCGGCTGGGCACTGCTGCACGAGGATGCCGCCGAAGGCTACGTCGGCGACGAGACCGCGCTGTCCGTCTTCCGCACGCTGGTCGAGCGTTATCCGCGCAGCACCGAGGCGCAAGTCGGCTACTCCGTCGCCGCGTCGGCGCTCGGTCGCGACGAAGAAGCCGAAGCCGCGCTGGAGCAAGCGCTCGCGATCGATTCACGGCCAGCGGAGACGTGGCACGATCTCGGCATCGTGCGCGCGCGACGCGGCGATTGGAAAGGAGCCGACGAAGCGTTCGAGGAAGCGCTGCGGCGCCGGCCCGATCACGTCGACGATCTCTTGCTGCTCGCGCGCGCACGCGTGCAAGCGAACGACGTGTCGGGTGCGTCGGAGCCGATCGCGCACGCGGCGCGCGTGGACCCGAAGAACCCGGGGCCGCTGTGGTTGCAGGCGACGGTCGCCGCGTCCAAGCGCGACTTCGACGCCGCGCTCGCACACGTGCGCGCGGCGCTCGAGCTCGCTCCCGAGGATGGCGAGTCCTGGCTCCTGAAAGGCAAGATCCATCTCGCGCTCGGCGAGAAGCACGCGGCGTTCACCGCGCTGGAGCGCGCCGCGGACTTGCTGCCCGCGAGCTTCGAAACGCACTACAACCTCGCGGCACTGCTGCTCGAGCGCAACGAGTTCGCGGCGGCGCTGCCCGAGCTCGAGAGCGCGTACGCCGTGCGGCCCGCGACAGCGGCGGGCGGCGATCTGCGCCGCACGTTGCGATCGCTCGACCTGCGCGACGCGGATCTCATCGCACGTTTGGCGGCGCACGACGCGCGCCGCGGGCGTCTCGAGGATGCGGAAGAGTGGCTCGCGCGCGCGCTCGCGTTGCGGCCCGACCACGGTCCTTCGCACGCCGTGCGCGGCCGGATGCTGTGGCGTGCAGGCCGCGCGGAGGAGGCCCAGGCCGAGCTCGAGAAAGCTTGCGCGTCGTTGCCGAACGACTTCGCGCTGCACTTCGATCTCGCCGTGCTCCTGACGGAACGCGGGCGAAAGGATGCGGCGCGCGCCCGGTTCGAGTCCGCGCTCGCGATCGCGGCACGCGATCCGGGTCTGGAATCGCAGAGCGCCGCGCGCATGGTGCGCGAGAAGCTCGAACGCTGGGACGCGGAGAGTCGGTGACGCGAGCCGTCACCTCGCCGCAGCGGATGTGGTGAGGGATCCCGGCGAGCTCAGCCGTGCGGCGCGAGGCACACGTCACGCGTCGAGAACACCGGGCCTTCGACGCAGCACTTGGCGTTCGGCCAAGCTGCGAGTGGTCCGTCGGCGCGCGTCTGCACGGGACATCCGTTGCAGATTCCGACCCCGCAACCCATCACCGTTTCCAAGCTGAGCCAGCACGCGAGTGCGTGTTCCGCGGCGAGTCGCTCGACCGCTTCGAGCATGCGCTCGGGGCCGCACGCGAGCACACGCACGTCGCGTGGGAGCTCGCCGCGCCGCCACTTCTCCTCCAAGAGCTGCACGACGTTCCCGCGCAAGCCGTGCGAGCCGTCGTCGGTGCACGTCGCGACGGAAACGCCCAGCGACTCGAATCGCTTCAAGTCGTAGAGCAGCCCGGCGCGCGCTGCGCCGTAGAGCATCGTGACTTGCTCGCGTCGTGCGGGCCGCGCGCCGTCCATCCCGGCCAATGCTTGGTGGATCGCCATGTAGAACGGCGCCGAGCCGATGCCGCCCGCGAGCATCACCCACGGCGGACCGTCGCCGTCCAGCGTCGGCCAGCCGTTGCCGAGCGGCCCGATCACGCGCAGTGGCGTGCCGACCGTCGATCGCGCGAGCGCGGACGTGCCGGCGCCCATGACCTTGATCAGGAACTCGAGCTCACGGCCACTCTGCCGGTACAGCGAGAACGGCCGCGGAATCGCGGGCGACAGCCGATCCTCGCGGCGCAGCATGAAGAAGCGCGCGGCGCGCAGTGGCGGCAGCGGCTCGTCGAGCTCGAGCCGCAGGATCACGCCGTCGTCGCCGCACGGCTCCACGTTGGTCGCGCGGCCCAGGTGGGATCGCGCGTCGGCAGGCGGGGCGGGCATGACCGCAGATCGTAGCTTCACGCAAGCGCGCGCGAAACGTGGCACTCGCGCGCCTACAATCGCCGCCGCGCAATCGCATGAAGACGTTCGAAGACATCGTGAACGGAGAGGCGCACTGCCACCGGGTCTGGGAGGATGCGCATCACCTCGCGTTCCTGAGCACGCAGCCCATCGCGCGCGGCCACACGATCGTGGTGACGAAGCGCGTGGTGCCGTACCTGTTCGACTTGGACGAACGCGAGCACGCTGCGCTGTGGTCGGCAACGCGCACCGTCGCCCGGATGCTGAAGCACAAACTCGCGTGCGAGCGCGTGTGCACGGCCGTGATCGGCTGGGAGGTTCGGCACGTCCACGTGCACCTCGTGCCCACCGCGCGCGCGGGCGAATTTCCGCCACTTCCGGGTCGTGCGGCGAGCGAGAGCGAGCTACACGAGGTGCTCGCAGAGCTCGCGGACCGTTAGCCCCCGTGGTGGCCGCGCCGCACCCCACCGGCGACAATCCCCTCATCCATGCACACAGCGAAGACTCTAGGCGAACTCGCACGCACGGGCTGGCGAAGCCGGCGTGTGAAAGACGAGCTGCGCAGCAACCTGCTCGCGCATATGCGGAACGGCACGCCACTGTTCCCCGGCATCGTCGGCTACGAGAAGACCGTCGTGCCGCAGGTCGTCAACGCGATCTTGTCGCGCCACGACTTCATCCTGCTCGGCCTGCGCGGCCAGGCGAAGACGCGCATCCTGCGCAGCCTCACGCGCTTCCTCGACGAGTGGATCCCCGCCGTCACGGGCTGCGAGATCAACGACGACCCGCTGGCTCCGGTGTGCAGCACGTGCCTTCGGCGTCGTGCGGAAGAGGGCGACGCGCTGCCGATCACGTGGCTCGCGCGCCACGAGCGCTATCGCGAGAAGCTCGCGACGCCCGACGTCACGATCGGTGACCTCATCGGCGACCTCGACCCGATCAAGGCCGCGACGCGCAAGCTCACGTTCGCGGATCCCGAGGTCATCCACTTCGGCATCGTCCCGCGCAGCAACCGCGGCATCTTCGCGATCAACGAGCTGCCCGACCTCCAAGCGCGCATCCAGGTCGGCCTGCTCAACATCCTCGAGGAAGGCGACGTGCAGATCCGCGGCTTCCCGCTGCGCCTGCCGCTCGATCTGTGCCTGGTGTTCTCGGCCAATCCCGAGGACTACACGAACCGCGGGAGCATCATCACGCCGCTGCGCGATCGCATCGCGTCGCAGATCCTGACGCATTATCCGCAGTCGCTCGACGAAGCGGCCGCGATCACGTCGCAAGAGGCGTGGACCGAGCGCGACGGCAGCGCGCGTCTCGTCGTCCCGCCTTACTTGCGTTCGACGATCGAGGACGTGGCGTTCCAAGCACGCGCGAGCGAGCTCGTCGACCAGAAGTCCGGCGTGAGCGCGCGCGTCTCGATCGCGCTCCTCGAAAACGTCATCTCGAACGCCGAGCGCCGGGCCGTATCGCAACGTGTTCCGTCGAGCGTCGCACGCATCGGCGACGTGTACGCCGCCGGCGCCGCGATCACCGGCAAGATCGAGCTCGTGTACGAGGGCGAGCGCGAGGGCAGCCAAGCGGTCGCGCACCACTTGATCGGGAAAGCGGTGCTCGCGGTGTTCGAGCGCACGTTCCCCGATGCGTATCAACCCGCCGAGAAGGCGGGCGAAGGCGAGTTCCAACCGATCGTCGCGCACTTCCAGAACGGCCGCGTGCTCGAGCTCAGCGACGAGGCGAGCGACGCCGACGTGTACACGAAGCTCGCTGCGGTGAAGGGGCTCGAGCCGCTCGCGCGCAAGTACTTGGCGTGTGAGACCGAAGCCGAGTGCGCGGCGGCGATGGAGTTCGTGCTCGAAGGATTGCACCAGAAATCGCTGCTCGCAAAGGACGTCGCCGCGGGTGGACGCGTGTTCCGCGACATGTTCGAGGAGATGGTGCGCGGCCTGAAGACGCCGAAAGGCGGCCAGCACGGCTGATCCCGCGCTCGCGTCGAAGATGGACTACCGCTATTTCGAGAACGATCCCGAGCTCGCCAGCAAGAAGGAGCTCCTCGAGAAGCTGTTCGCGGTCTTCCAGGAGTTGCTCACGCGCTCCGACGGCGATCCCGAACAAGCGCTCGAATGGATGCGCTCGATCGATCGACGCATGAAGCTGTTCGGGCAAGGCATCACGCCGGAGAAGCTGCGCGAGCTGCTCGAGAAGCACGGCTTCGTCACGCGCGGGCGCGATCAGCGGCTCGCGCTGACGAAGAAGACGGAGCGCTCGATGCGCGCGAGCGCCCTCGAGCACGTGTTCGGCGCGCTGCAACGCGATCTCTCTGGTGCACACCGCGTGGCCGCCGCTGGTGCGGGCCTCGAGCGGCTTTCGGAGTCGCGCGCCTACGAGTTCGGCGATCCGGTCCACGCGATCGACTCCGTCCGGACGCTCGCGAACGCTCTGCGTGCGGGCGATCTCGATTCGCTCTCCGTGCGCGAGGAAGATCTGCAGGTGTTCGAGACCGAGCACAGCTCGTCGTGCGCGACGGTGCTGATGGTCGACGTCTCGCACAGCATGATCCTGTACGGCGAGGACCGCATCACACCGGCCAAGCGCGTCGCGCTCGCGCTGTGCGAGCTGATCACGACGCGCTATCCGAAGGATTCGCTCGACGTGATCTTGTTCGGCGACACGGCCTGGCAAGTTTCGATCGAGGAGCTGCCGTACCTCGCCGCGGGTCCGCACCACACGAACACGCGCGCCGGACTCGAGCTCGCGCGCGAGATCCTGCGCAAGAAGAAGCAGCACAATCGGCGCATCGTCATGTTGACGGACGGGAAGCCGTCGGCGATCACCGAGCGCAACGGCCAGGTGTACAAGAACCCGTTCGGTCTCGACCGCCGCATCGTGAACAAGACGCTCGAGGAAGCGGAAGCGTGCCGGCGCCTGCGCATCCCGATCACGACCTTCATGCTGACGACGGACCCGACGCTCGTGGACTTCGTGAAGCGCTTCACCGAGGTCAACCACGGTCGCGCGTATTACTCCGAGCTCGATCGGCTCGGCTCGTTCGTGCTCGTCGACTACGTCGAGAACCGTGTACGGCGCGTGCGATGACGGCCACGGCAAGTCGATCCGAGCGAACGCGCGCCAAGGCGACGGAGCCCGCGGCGCGGCGCCAATCGATCGATTGGTACGACCTGCCGCGCTACTACGACATCGTGTTCGACGAGGGCACGAAGTCCGAAGCGACGTTTCTCGAGCGCATGCTCGAACAGTACGGCGTCGCTCGAACTCGGCGCGTGCTCGAGCCCGCGTGCGGTAGCGGGAGGCTCGTGGCAGAACTCGCCGCACGCGGCCACTCCGTCACGGGCTTCGACAAGAACCGCGCGATGCTCGCGTTCGCGGCGCAGCGCCTCGCCGCGCGCGGCTTGCACGCGCGCCTCGTCGAAGCGGATCTCGCGCGCTTCTCGTTCCGCGAGCGCTTCGACCTCGCGCACTGCCTGGTCAGCACGTTCAAGTACTTGACGACCGAGGACGGCGCGCGGGCGCACCTGCGTGCGGTCGCGCGAGCGCTCGCCCCGCGCGGTGTGTACGTGCTCGGCCTGCACCTCACCGACTACGGCTCGCAGCGTCGCTCGCGCGAGCGTTGGGTCGCGCGCCGCGGCGGCACCTCGGTCACGTGCAACACGCAGGTCTGGCCGGCGAACCGCAAGGCACGGCTGGAGCCGGTGCGCACGCGCCTGTCCGTGCGGACGCGCGCACGCGAGGCGCGCTACGAGACGGAGTGGTCGTTCCGCACCTACGACGCACGCGAGCTGCGCGCGCTGATCGCCAGCGTGTCCGCGCTCGAGCACGTCGCGACGTACGACTTCACGTACGGCCAGGAACGCCAGCTCTCCGACGATCAGCTCGACTGCGTGCTCGTCTTGCGCAAGCGCAAGTGACGCAGGAAGCGACACGACCTGCGCGGCGCCAGCGGCGCAACGCAGGTCGTCATTGTCGAGCGCACGCGCCGAAGCGCGCGATCAGGCGACGGTGTCGATGCCCGCGCCGGGATGCTCGGTCGGCGTGATCGGACCGCCCGCTTGCGGGCCGATCACCGATTCGAGCGCGGTACCGGTGAGCGCGAGGATGTTCTTCAGAGCGTCCGACGCCCCGCCTTCGAGACCGTCCGCGCCATAGAACGCGCTGTCCAAGCGGTTCAGCATCGAGCTGAACTGACCCTTGATCTGCTCGACCGCCGCGGCTTGACGCGGATTCAGGTCGCCGGACTCGAGGATCTGGTCGAAGCGCGCTTCGACGGATTGTTCGAAGGCCGCCACGCGCGCGCTCGAGCGCTGCACGACTTCGGAACCCTCGTCCTTGCGAGTCGCAACCTCCGGACTGCGCGCCGGAGCTTGCTTGGCGGTCGTTTCGATTTCGCGCGCCGTGGGGCGTGCGACACGCTCGGCGCCCGTGCGGCCGGCGGCACTGGCAGTCAGGCTGGAGATGTTCATGCTGCCGGTATCGGTCCGCGGCGCTCGACCCTGAGCGCTTTCGTCGAGCGCACGTCCGCGCGACGCCCAAGTCCTTGTCGCGCCGCACCGAACGCACGTTCCCGAATGCGTGCGCACGGCGGAACGTTTTTCCGGAGCGTCCATTCGGCCGCACTGTCGCCGCGCGCACGCGCTGTTATCCTCCTCCCCTTTTCCGAGGGATCGTCGTGTCGCTGCTCATCGTCGAGAACGTCAAGAAGCACTTCGGAGCGCAGGAGATCCTGCGCGGCGCGAGCTTCACCATCGACCCGGGCATCAAGATCGGCCTCGCCGGCAAGAACGGCGGCGGCAAGACGACGCTCCTGCGCTTGATCGAGGGCCTCGAAGCGCCGGATTGGGGCTCGGTCAAGCTGCGCAAGGGCGCGCGACTCGGACACGTGCCGCAGCGACCCCACTTCGAAGCGGGCGTCACGGTGCGCGCGTACGTCGAAGGCGGATTGGAAGAAGCGCGCGCGACCGTGCGGGAGCTCGACCTGATCCAACACGCGATGACGACGGTGCAAGGCGACGCGCTCGCGCCCCTGATGAAGGAGCACGATCGTCTGTCGGAGCGCGTCGACGAGCTCGGCGGCTGGGAGCTCGAGCGCCGCGTCGACACGGTCCTTTCCGGCATCGGCTTGTCCGAGCCGCTGTGGGATCGCGAGGCACGCACGCTGTCCGGCGGCGAGAAGAGCCGCACCGCGCTCGCGCGCGAGCTGCTCACCGGGAGCGACTTGCTGCTGCTCGACGAGCCGACGAACCACCTCGACCTCGCCGGCATCGAGTGGATCGAAGCATACTTGCGCGAGCTGCGCGGCGCGGTGCTCGTGGTGAGCCACGACCGCCGGCTGCTCGACAACGCGGTGAGCGCGATCCTCGAGCTCGAGCGCGGCGAGGTCACGCGTTATCCCGGCAACTACTCGGCGTACGTGCGGCTGAAGGAAGAGCGCTACGTGTCGCAGTTACGCGCGTACGAATCGCAGCAGGACGTGCTGCGCAAGGAAGAGGCGTTCATCCGCAAGCACCTGGGCAGCCAGCGCACGGCGGAGGCGAAGGGCCGGCAGAAGAAGCTCGAGAACATCGAGCGCTTGCCGAAGCCGTTCCACGACGTGCGCCGGCCCGTCATCCGGCCGCCGAAAGGCGACGCCGGCGGCGAGCTCGTGCTCGAAGCGCGTGGTGTGTCCGGCGGCTACGACGGGCGCGTATTGTTCTCGAACGTCGACCTGCGCATCGCGCGCGGCGACCGCATCGGCATCGTCGGCCGCAACGGCATCGGCAAGACGACGCTGCTCAAGATGCTGGCCGGGCGCATGACGCCCGCGAGCGGCTCGATCGAGCTCGGGCATCGCGCGCGCTGCGGCTACTACGATCAGGACACGGCGATGCTCGCGAGCGACGGGACGCCGTACACCGAGCTGCGCCGCGACCATCCGCAGCTCAGCGATCAGGAGATCCGCGACCACCTCGCACGCTTCCTGTTCCGCGGCAACGAGGTCGACGCATCCGTCGCATCGCTCTCCGGCGGCGAGCGCGCGCGCCTGTGCTTGGCGCGCCTGGTGTGGAGCAATCCTTCGTGGCTCGCGATGGACGAGCCGACGAACCACCTCGATCTCGGCGCACGCACGGCGCTCGAGGAGATGCTCGGCGGATTCGAGGGCGCGCTCGTGTTCATCAGCCACGACCGCGAGTTCCTCGACGGGCTGTGCACGCAGATCCTCGAGCTCGACGGCCACGGAGCGCGCCGGTTCAGCGGCAACTACAGCGCGTGGCACGCGAAGAAGGTCGCGGAGTCCGCCGCGCGGCAGGTCGAGCGCGCGAGGGTCGCGGAAAAGGTCGCGGCGAAACCCGCCGCCGTGCCCGCGCAGCCGCGCAAGCCGTCGGGCGGCAAGATCCGCAACCCGTACCTCTTCGAGAAGCTCGAGCTGCGGATCATGGAGCTCGAAGGCGAGCTCGCGGGGTTGCACGCATCGGTCGTCTCCGAGGACGTGTACCGCAACGCGCAGCGTCTCAAGGACACGCAGTTCCGCATCGCCGAGGTCGAGCGCGACCTCGCGGAAGCGAATCGCGAGTGGGAGCAGTGGATCGGCGGCTGAGCGCTCGCCGATCACGCTGCCCGTTCGATCGCCGCGCGCGCGGCGCGCCGTTTACCGGCCCGATTCGGTCGTGTACAACGCGACGCCGCGCATGCAGCAGTTCTCCGATCCCATCCGCCACGCGATCGTGCGAGCGACCGGTCTCGCCGCGGACGACGTGAAGATCGAGCAGCCGCGCGATCCGTCGCTCGGCGACCTCGCGTTCCCGTGCTTCGCGCTGGCGAAGGCGCAAAAGAAGGCTCCGCCCGCGATCGCGGCCGAACTCGCGACGCAGCTCTCTTTGCCTGGCATCACGGCGAAAGCCGCCGGTCCGTACATCAACTTCCGCATCGACCGCGCGGTGCTCGCACGCACCGTGCTCGGCGAGATCGAGGAGCGCGGCGAAGCGTACGGCCACTCGAAGCTCGGCGCCGGCAAGACCGTCGTCGTCGACTTGTCTTCGCCGAACATCGCGAAGCCGATGTCGGTCGGCCACCTGCGCTCGACCGTGATCGGTGCGGCGATCCAGCGCTTGCACGACGCGCTCGGCTACCGAACGGTAGGCATCAACCACATCGGCGACTGGGGCGCGCAGTTCGGCAAGCTCGTCGCGGCGGTCGATCGCTGGGGCGGCACGGTCGACCTCGAGAGCGATCCGATCAAGTCGCTGCTCGCGCTGTACGTGCGCTATCACGAGGAAGAAGAGCAGGACCCGACGCTCGATGCCGCGGCGCGCGCGGCGTTCCAGGAGCTCGAAAGCGGCGTCGACGGCAAGGTGCGCGCGACGTGGCGGCGCTTGACCGAGCTCTCGCTGCGCGAGTTCGACAAGATCTATCAACGCCTCGGTGTGCGCTTCGACGAGGTGCGTGGCGAAGCGTTCTACGAGCCCTATCTGCAAGCGACGATCGAGCGCATCGTCGCCGCGGGCGTCACGGAAGAGTCGCAGGGCGCGCTGATCGTCGACCTCACGTCGCTCGACAAGAACATGCCGCCGTGCCTGCTGCGGAAGACCGACGGCACGACGCTGTACGCCACGCGCGATCTCGCCGCCGTATTCCACCGTCACGAGCTGTACGACTTCGACCGTTGCCTGTACGTCGTCGGCGCGGACCAGCGGCTGCACTTCCGCCAGCTCAAGGGCGTGCTCAAGCGCATGCAGCTCCCCTGGGAGCCGCGCGTCGAGCACATCGACTTCGGCATGATGCGCTTGCCCGAAGGCAAGATGAGCACCCGCAAAGGCCGCGTCGTGTTCCTCGAGGACGTGCTCGACCGCGCGATCGAGGAAGCGCGCCGCATCATCTCGGACAAGAACCCCGCGCTCGCCGGCGCCGACCGCATCGCCGAGCAGGTCGGCATCGGCGCGGTCGTGTTCAACGACCTCAAGCGCGAGCGGGTCAAGGACGTCGAGTTCGTGTGGGAGGAGGTCCTGTCGTTCGAAGGCGAGACCGGGCCCTACGTGCAGTACACGCACGCACGACTCGCCTCGATCCTGCGCAAGGCGGCCGAGAGCGGCGAGGACCGCGCGCCCCCCGATCATGCGCAGCTCGAGGAAGCCGGTGCGCTGCTCGTGCGCCTCGCGCAGTTCCCCGACGTCATCCGCTCCGCCGCGCAACACGCCGAGCCGTCGGAGCTCTCGACTTATCTCCTCGGGCTATGCCGAGAGGTCAACAATTGGTATGTCCAGAACCGCGTGCTCGGGCAGGACGCCGGCGTGACCGCCGCGCGACTCGCTTTGGTGCGCGCCTCCAAGCGCGTGATCTCCAATGGCTTGCGCCTGCTCGGGCTCGCCGCTCCGGAGGAAATGTAGCGGCCGGGCTCCAGCGAGCCGGGTCCGCCGCCCGATCCTTTCGACCGCGCTCCGCGTCCCCCCCCCGCGTTCGGAGCGCACACCGGCCCGCTCGGTCTTCCTCCGGAGGAAGCCTTGATCCAACGCTACATCCGCGACGTCCCCGATTTCCCGAAGAAGGGCATCCTCTTCAAGGACATCACTCCGCTCCTGCAGAACCCGCAGGGTCTGAAGGAGACGATCGCGGCGATGGCGAAGTCGGTCGACCCGAAGACCTTCGACGTCGTCTGCGGCATCGAGTCGCGCGGCTTCATCTTCGGCACCGCGCTCGCGCACCATCTCGGCAAGGGCTTCATCCCGATCCGCAAGCCCGGCAAGCTGCCGTGGAAGACGGCTTCGGAGAGCTACGAGCTCGAGTACGGCACCGATCGCATCGAGATCCACGTCGACGCCGTCACGCCCGGACAAGGCGTGCTCATGGTCGACGACTTGCTCGCGACCGGCGGAACGATGGAGGCCGCGCTCAAGCTCGTGCGCCGCATCGGCGGCCGGCCCGTCGCGTGCTCGTTCGTGATCGAGCTCGGATTCCTGAACGGCCGCAAACGTCTCGGTGACGTTCCGACACACGCATTGATGCAGGTCTGATCTCCCCCCGGACCACACCGCCGAACGACCCCAACCGACGAGAGCACATGACCCGCAAGAAACCCGCGCAGCAGCAGAAGAGTCGTCGCACGGTCGAGAAGACGCCGCAGGACGATTCGCCCGCGCTAGCGCGGGCCCAAGCGAAGCAGGAAGAGAAGCCGTCGCTCGAGAGCTTCCCGACCGAGGAGATCTGGAACCTCTATCGCGCGGCGCGCACCGGCGGTCCGAAGTGCGCGGAGGACGTCGAGCGCCTGCGCAACGTGCTGATGGAGCGCCACTATCCGCTCGTGCGCTACATCGCCGAGCGCCTGCTGCAGACGCTCCCGAAGTCGATCGAGCTCGACGACCTCGTCAGCGCCGGCTTGTTCGGCTTGATGGACGCGATCCGCGGCTTCGATCCCGACCGCAACATCAAGTTCAAGACGTACTGCACGACGCGCATCCGCGGATCGATCCTCGATCAGCTGCGCTCGCAGGACTGGGTGCCGCGGCTCGTGCGCTTGAAGGCCGGCCGCATCGAGAAGGCGCTGCAACGTCTAACCGGCGAGTACGGGCGCGAGCCCACGCACGCCGAGCTCGCCGCCGACCTCGCGATGGATCACGGCGAGCTGTCGCAAGAGATCGTCAACGCGAGCGCGAAGACGATGTTCTCGCTGTCGGAGAAGTGGGAGGACCGCGACGACGACAGCTCGGTCGAGAAGGTCGACGTCCTCGAGGACCGCAAGGCGGACGATCCGATCGGCCACCTGCACCGCCGCGACCTGATGCACTTCATCACGCGCTCGCTCACGCACAAGGAGCGCTTCATCATCGAGCAGTACTACCAGGTCGGTCACACGATGCGCGAGATCGGCGAGATGCTCGCGCTGACCGAGAGCCGCGTGTGCCAGATCCACTCGAACGTCATGGGACGTTTGAAGTGTCTGCTCGGGCAGAAGTCGGGCACGCTGCTGATGTGACGCGCGCGAAGCGTGCGGTTCCAAGAACGACAGAGGGCGCCGACGATCGGCGCCCTCTGCTGTTTCAAGGGACCTCGTCGAGCGAGGTCCCACATCTCGCCTAGATCAGTTCCAGGTGAGCTCGACCGCGTTCGACACGTTGTAGGTCGACAGGTTGCAGAAGTTCGCGACCGCGTTGCGGTAGAACGCCTGCATGTAGCGCACCGAGCCGCTGCCCGGGACGACACCCGTCGCCGTCGAGAGCGGAACCGTCAGACCGAGGCCCGGGTTCGGATACGTCGCCGTACCGCCGACCGCGTTCTGTCCGCCGAAGCGGATGAAGTTGCCGCCCGCGCACTGCACGCCATCGCCATTCGGGATGCCGTTCGGGATGGTGCTGTCACCCGAGATCCAGAACGTGAAGCCCGACGGCGTCAGCTGCTCGGCTTCGAGCACGACCGAGTCCGGATTCGCGCTGCCGGACGCCGTCAGCTTGGCACCGTTCAAGTCGAACGAGTTGGCGCAGCCCGCGTCCGTAGCACCGCTCGGATTCGGAACCGTGAAGGGCAGAACGCAGGGGCACGGCGTCGAGAGCGAGCCGTCACCGAAGCAGTACGCCACCGCGGCGAGCGTCGAGGCCGGAGCTTGCGAGGCGATCAAGGCCGGACCCGCGCCCGGGTTCTTGAACAGGCCGAGCGCGACATTCGCGGCGGCCGGAGCAGCGTCGGCGTCGAAGCGGAAGCTGTACGTCGTCGACCAGCGCAACGCGTTCGCGCTCGGGTTCGACGCGAACGTTTCCGTCGCCCAGCTAACGTCGTTCGCGTTGCGAACGCCGACCCAGTCGGTGCCGCTGAAGTTCACGCTGCCCGGACCGTCGCCGTTGCGGTACGTGACGTCGCGGAAGCCGATGTTCGTGACGTTGATGCCCGCCGGAACCGGAACCGTGAAGGACTGACCCGACAGGTCCGAGTTCATGTTGTAGAGCGAGTACTCGTAGTGCCACGTGCCGCCGCCGAGGTCGGTGACGTCGTAGCCGAGGACGTACAAGCCTTCGTTCGTGAGCTCGTGCGGGACCAGCGTGACTGTCGGATCGCAGACTTTCCACGCGTTGATCCCGGGTTGTTGGCGAACGGTGGTGCCGATGTAGCCGAACGTGGCCGTGCCGTTGTAGGACACTTCGCGGTACGACGAGTTGTTGTTCTGGTTGCCGGCTGCGGCGTCGTCGGGCGAGACGTACTGCGACTCACCGAAGTAGCGGTTGTCGACCGTGTTCACCGCGAGGTCGGTTTGCGCGACTTCGAGACGGCGTGCGACGGTGCCCGCGAACGCGGGATTCGCCGGCGGGAACGTGAAGATGCCCGTGTTCGCATTCACCTGCCAACGCGGGCCGAGACCTTGCAGACCGCCGGACGGTGCTTGCGTTCCGTTGCGACCGGCGGTGTACGGGTCGGAGCAGCCGACGCCGAGGTGCGTGCCGTCCGTGCCGGCGCAGCCGCAGCCGCAGAGGTTCTGGCTCAGCGCGAAGAAGCCGTGCTTCAGCCAGCTGATGCCGACTTGCTCGAACTGCGTGACGCCGTTACCGAAACGCTGGAAGCGGTAGAGCGCGCCGCCGATGACCGGGTGCTGGTTCGTGTTCTGGAACCAGTTCAGCCAGGTCTGCCCCATGTTGCACGAGGTCGTGCCGAGCGACAGCGCCTCGATGCCACCGACCGCCGCGTAGTTCGCCGGTCCCGTGAGATCGCCGACGATCACGTCGGGACCCGTCGGGTCGCCGCAATTCACGATCTGGGCTTGAGCGTTCATCGAGAGCAGCGTGGCTCCCGCGAAAGTTGTGCAGATGCCGAGCACCCGCTTCCATTGATTCGTCATGTGCTAATCACCTTTCACAGACTGATCGCGGTCGCGAAGCAGCCGCGCGTGGAGAGTTGAACCCTTGACTTCGGCCTGAACGGTCGAGCGCCCCATGCTAGCCCTACGGATGCAAATTGGTCAACCAGCCCGAACGGCTCGCACCTCGGCGGCGAATCGAGGCTGCCGGGGACGCACACGGACCCGCGAAAGTTCCTGAAAAAAGCTACGCCGAATCGGGCGTGCGTGTCCGCTCGAACTGGTTTCTGAGCGCGCTGTCGCGGCGCGAGCTGTCGGACGTCAGCCGGCACAGCGCACGCAGCGCCGGAGTTGCTCCTCGCCGGGTCCGTCGGACCTCGCCACGCGCGCCGGCAGCACGGGTTTCGTACGCGCTTCGGCCCCCTCGTCAGCGCGGGCGAGGCGAGATCGACACCGCGCAGTGCAGCGCCCCGGCGCGCCGCTGCGTCTCGGCGCACAGCACCGGAACGATCTTCACGCTGCTCCCCAGCGCGCCCTCGAACGAGAGCTGCGCCGCGCGATCGAGCGGCTCGTAAAGACCACCGTACGCCGGCATCCAGTACGCGCCGGGCAAGTGCACGCCGTTCAGGTAATTGATGCCGCGCTCCTGCTCGGAGAACGACGGCACGAGCACGACCTTCCAACCCATGCGCTCGAGACCCTGCACGAGCACGACGCGGTCCGCTGCCTGCCGGCGGAACGAGCGCAAGTACGCGCTCGAGTGCGGATCGATCCCGAGCGTCTCGGTTCCCGGCGCGTGCGCGGCGACGATGTCCATCGCGAGCAAGAAGCGCTGCAGATTGCCGACGCCCGAGTCCGCGGGACCGGTGCTGAAATCGGCCGCGAGCGCCTCGGAGAAGCGGCCGAAGCCGCGGCTTTCGGACGAGATGCTCGCGCCGGCGATATCGAGGAACGCGTGCGGCTGTCCGTCCTCGAGCGCACTGCGCGCCGCACGCGCGCCGGCCGTGTCCAAGCGCCGCGCGCGCTCCAGCGCATCGATCCCGCAACGCAGGACCGTGCGCACCGCGGCGGCGACGTCGTTCACGAACACGACGAGCTCGCCGGCGTGGACGCGCGCCGACACCTCGAAGTCGACGTGGAACGACACGGCGGGCAGCACGACGCAACGATCGACACCGAACTCGCCGCGGAACGCAGCGAGCACCTGCTCGCGCGTGAGCCCGAGCGCGACATTGCGGTGCATCTCGGCCTCGCCCATCACGAGCGCGCGCTGACCGGTTTTCGGATCGCGCACGGCGAGCAGATCGCCGCCTTGGAAGAGGAGCGGCGACTGCGCGACCTCGTGACCCGCCGCGGCAAAGCTCTCGAGAGCGAAAGTCTCGCCGGGGACGAAGATCGCGCCTTCCTCGCCGCGGCTCGCGTAGCGCGGCGCGAGTGTGAGCACGCGCGCGGTCCGTCCGCCCGACGTAGCAAGATCGGCCGACGTGACGATGCCCGGCTTGCCGTTGTCCTGCGTCCATTGCGCGACGGGCGACGGCTCCGGGATCACGACGAAGCGCTCGAGCGCGCCGAGGTTCCAGCCCTGCGCCGTCGCGAGAAACGTATCGAGGTGCTTCTCCTCGATGCTCGCGACGATCGACGTCGCGGGAAAGCGCTCCGCGAGCTGGTGCACGAGATCGATGCAGCCGCCGTCACCGGGCGCCGCGAAGTACGAGCCGCTCGTGAGCTGCAAGCGCAGCACACCGGCTTCCTCTTCGCCGCAGTCGGTCGCAATGCGAAAACCAGGCACGCTCGGACGAAACGCGAACATCGCGGTCGCGAGCCACGCGGCGAGATCGCCGGGCTTCTCGCCAGCGATCAAGCGGCGCGCGATCGCGACGGCGACCGGCGGCTCCGCAGCACCGAGCGAGAAGTGATCGAGCCAATCGACCGGCACGCCGACTTCTTTCAATGCGCCGGACGCAGCTACGCGTGACGCGTCGTCGTCCGGCTCGAATCCAGCCGCGCCGAGCGTGTCGATCACGAGCGCGAGCGTCGGGAGCAAGCCGTCCGATGCGAGCCGCTTCGCGACGATCTCCGCCGCCTGGCTGCGCGGATCGTTCGCGGTCCACGCACCGAGCTCGATCGGCCAGCTCTCGTTGCCGAAGAGCGGCGCGCGAAAGCCGCGCACGGCGGGGCGCGCAACGGCGTACTGCGCGCGCAGCGGATCGCTCGCACGCTGCGGGCGCAGCACTTCGATCTGCCCGGCGGACGCCACGTGCAGCGAGAGCAGCGCGAAGCTCGCGGCCGAGCTGCACAGACGCGCGACGACAGCGCGCGTGCACGCACTCCCTCGAAGGCGGGTCATTGCGCGGCCTTCCGGCGCTGCGTCCACACGGTCAGCATGAGCGTTACGGCGAGCGCGCCGACTCCGATCCAGATCATCCGGCTCCACGTCGACGCCGGCGGCGGCGCGGGCGTGCGCGCCGTGCTCGCGGTATCGTCGCGCACGATGATGCGGTAGCGCTCTTCATAGGAAGCGCGCACGACGCGGTCGGTGACGCGGCGCAGGAAATCCTCGGGCAGCTTCAGGTCCGCGATCGTGGCCGGTCCGATCGACTGCGCGACGACGTTGCGGCGCACGTCGGCTTCGACATCCTCCGGCTTCGACGGCCCCACGTGCTCCGGCGAATGGTGCGCGGGATCGTGCGCCGGCGCATCGGGCTTCGAGCTCTGCACCGACTGCGCCGGTGCGAGCACGGACGCGGCCACGAGCGCAACGGCGGCGAACGATCGAGGGAACGAGATGGCGGCTCCTTGTGCTTTGCCCGGTGTCGTGCGGGCTGCGTGCGCGCGTACTCTAGCGTCGTGCAGTTCACGTGCATCCACCACGACGTCGTCGACTCGACGTCCGAGCGCGCGTTCGCTGCACTCGCGCTCGGCAGCGCACGCCACGGCGACGTGCACCTCGCGAACGGTCAGACAGCGGGTCGCGGCCGTCTCGGACGGCGCTGGAGCAGCACGCACGGCGAAGGTCTCTACCTGAGCGTGATCCTGCTCCCGCCGCCGCCACCGTGGCCCGCGCCCGCGCTCACGATCGCCGCCGGCCTGGCCGTGCTCGACGCGGCGCATGCGCTCGGCGCGCGCGAGGCGACGCTCGACTGGCCGAACGACGTCGTCGTGTGCGGCGCGAAGCTCGCCGGCATTCTCGTCGAGACACGCGGGCTCGACGCCACGCGCCCGCACTACGTCGTCGGCATCGGTGTCAACGTGCTCCAACGGACATTCGACGCGGAGCTCGAGCGCGAGCGCGCCGTGACGAGCCTCGCCCTGCAAGGCTGCGCCGCGACCGTCGCCGACACGACGAGCGCGCTCCTCGCCGCGCTCGCGCGTCGACTCGACGAGGTGCCCGCGCGTCCGCTGGAGCTCGCGCGTGAGTACGTGCGCGCTGCGGGCTGGCTCGAGCGCGTCGTCCGCGTGCGCACGAGCGGCGGCACGGACGAAGGCCGACTGCTCGGAATCAGCCTCGAGCGCGGCTTCGAGCTCATGTGCGGCGGCGCCACGCGCCACTTCGCGCTCGAGTTCGTGCACGACATCGCGCTCGCGACGCATTGATCGTCGCCGGCCGCGATGGCCGGCTTCGGCCCGCGCTCCTACAATCCCCGCCCCTCGATGCCAAGGAACCGCCATGCCCCGACCCGACGGAAGACAGTCTGCCGACCTGCGCCCGATCTCGTTCCAGCGCGGCTTCACGAACCGCGCGCCCGGATCGGTGCTCGCATCGTTCGGCAACACGCGCGTGCTCTGCACCGCGATGGTGCAGGACGGAGTGCCGCCGTTCTTGCAAGGCAAAGGACGCGGCTGGCTGACGGCCGAGTACTCGATGCTGCCGTCGTCGACGGAGCAGCGGAAGTCGCGTGACCGCATCGGATCCGTGGACGGACGCTCGATCGAGATCCAGCGTCTCATCGCACGTTCGCTGCGCGGCGTGATGGATCTCGCGCAGCTCACCGAGCGCACGATCTGGGTCGATTGCGACGTCATCCAAGCGGACGGCGGCACGCGCACGGCCGCGATCAGCGGCGCGTACGTCGCGTTGCACGACCTTTTGATGCACATGGACAACCGCCGCATCCTGCGCGGCTGGCCGCTGAAGAGCGCGGTCGCCGCCGTCTCGGTTGGCGTCGTCAACAAGGAAGCCGTGTGCGACCTCTCGTACGTCGAGGACAGCAAGGCCGACACCGACATGAACCTCGTGATGACGGGCGCGGGCCAGTTCATCGAGGTGCAAGGCTCGGCCGAGGGCGCTCCGTTCGATCGCGGCGAGCTCGATGCGATGCTCGAGATCGGCGCGGCCGCGATCCAGCGCATCTTCGAGCTGCAGAAGACGGCGCTCGCGACGAAATCGTGAAGCTCTGCCTCGCGAGCAACAACCAGAAGAAGCTGCGCGAGCTGACGGCCATCTTCGAGAGCACGGCCCACGACCTCGACGTGCGCGTCGTGCTCCCGGCCGACATCGGCGGACTGCCCGACGTGGTCGAGGACCAGCCCACGTTCGCGGGCAACGCGGCGAAGAAGGCCGTGTCGGCGGCGCGTGCGAGCGGCATGTGGTCGCTGGCTGACGATTCGGGGCTCGAGGTCGACGCACTGGACGGAGCTCCAGGCGTCCACTCCGCGCGCTTCGCCGGCGAGCACGGCGACGACGCGGCGAACAACGCGCGATTGCTCGAGAAGCTGCGCGGCGTACCCGAGTCGCAGCGAGGCGCCCGATTCGTCTGCTCGCTCGCGCTCGCGCGCCCCGACGGATCGATCGCGGTGCAGATCGAGGGCACGGCGCGCGGCCGCATCTTGCTCGCGCCGCGCGGCACGCACGACTTCGGCTACGACCCGCTGTTCCTGTTCAACGAGCCCGGCTTCGCGCAGACGGGCCGCGGGTTCGCGGAGCTCGCACCGGACGAGAAGGCGGCCGTCAGCCATCGCGGGCGGGCGCTGCGCGAGCTCGCGCGCCGCTTGCCGGACGTCCTGCGCGCGGTGTAGCCCGCATTTCTCACCACGTCCGTCGCGAGGTTGTGCCAACTCGTTCGGAGCAAGGCGTTGCATCGGAATCGACCGGACGTGACCCGCAAGGTCAGTGAGGTTCGATTCCGATCCAACAACGCCGCTCCGAGCGAGCTCTCGCGACCACAGCAGGACGTGGTGAGAAATGCGGGCCGCCGGCGTCGAGCCACGCGATACGCGGGAGTCGGGTGCTCGCCCGCGCGTCGCGATCGGTATCATCCTCCGCCCTCGTTCACGAGCGAACGATCTCCGCGTTCAGAGCAGGCCACCACGACCTTGGATCCGCGCTTCATCCGCAACTTCTGCATCATCGCGCACATCGACCACGGCAAATCGACGCTGGCCGACCGCATGCTCGAGGTGACCGGCGCCGTCGAGAAGCGCGACATGCGTGCGCAACTGCTCGACTCGATGGACCTCGAGCGCGAGCGCGGCATCACGATCAAAGCCTCGGCGGTCACGATCTGGCACAAGGTCGCCGGTCAGCAGTACGAGCTGAACCTGATCGACACGCCGGGCCACGTCGACTTCAACTACGAGGTCCAGAAGAGCCTGCAAGCGTGCGAAGGCGCGCTGCTGCTCGTCGACGCGTCGCAGGGCGTCGAGGCGCAGACCGTCGCGAACGCGTACCTCGCCGTCGAAGCGAACCTCACGGTGCTGCCGGTCATCAACAAGATCGATCTGCCGCACGCGCGACCCGAGGTCGTGTGCGAGGAGATCGAGAACTCGATCGGCATCGACGCGTCCGACGCGCTGCGTGTGTCCGCGAAGAGCGGCATGGGCGTCCCGGAGCTGCTCGATCGCATCGTGGCGACGATTCCCGCACCCGACGGCAAGCCCGAGGACCCGTTGCGCTGCCTGATCTTCGATGCGGTCTACAACGAGTACCGCGGCATCATCGTGTACCTGCGCGTCGTCGACGGGACGATCAAGGAGCGCGAGCTGATCCACATGCTCGGCACCGACAAGGTGTACGAGGCGGTCGAGCTCGGGCGCTTCACGCCCGCGATGAAGCGCACCGGCGAGCTCGGTCCGGGCGAGGTCGGCTACTTCATCTCGAACATCAAGCAGCTCGCCGACGTGCGCATCGGCGACACGCTGACGCGCTACAAGGGTCCGAAGGTCGAGATGCTGCCGGGCTACCGTCCGCCGATGCACATGGTGTACGCGGACTTCTTCCCGACGAACAACGGCGACTTCGAGGCGTTGCGCGAGGGCCTCGCGACATTGTCGTTGTCGGACTCGTCGTTCTCGTACGAGCCGGTGACGTCGGAAGCGCTCGGCTTCGGCTTCCGCTGCGGCTTCCTCGGACTCCTGCACATGGAGATCGTGCAAGAGCGTCTCGAGCGCGAGCACGACATCGACATGATCCAGACCGCGCCGACGGTCACGTACAAGATCCGCCTCGCCGACGGCACGCAGACCGAGATCCACTCGCCGGGTCAGCTGCCGACCTCGGACAAGTACGAGGAGCTGCTCGAGCCGAACGCGCGCGTCAGCATCATGGTGCCGAGCGAATACATCGGGAACGTGATGCAGATCGCGGCCGATCACCGCGGGAACTACGTGCGGCAGGAGCACCTGTCCCCCACGCGCGTGCAGCTCGTGTACGACATCCCGCTCGCCGAGCTCATCTACGACTTCTTCGACAAGCTGAAGTCGGCCACGCGCGGCTACGGCACGCTCAACTACGAGATCAGCGGCTACAAGGCGGCCGATCTCGTCAAGCTGCGCATCCTCGTCAACGGCAACGAAGTCGACGCGCTGTCGTCGATCGTGCACAAGGATCAGGCCGAGTACCGCGGTCGCGCCGTCATCAAGAAGATGCGCAAGGAGATCCCGCGCCACCTGTTCGAGATCGCGCTCCAAGCCGCCATCGGAGCGCGCGTCATCGCGCGCGAGACGATCTCCGCGCTGCGCAAGGACGTCACCGCCAAGTGCTACGGCGGCGACATCACGCGCAAGCGCAAGCTGCTCGAGAAGCAGAAGGAAGGCAAGCGGCGCATGCGCCAGATCGGCAACGTCGACATTCCGCAGAAGGCGTTCCTCGC
>JBJXHG010000171.1:0-7473 GCA_046160865.1 Planctomycetota bacterium
GCGTCGCTCGATCCTCGGCGAATCTCGACGATTCGCCTGCGGTCTCGCTCCTTGTTCTGACGCGAACGGGCCACTTTCGCGCTCGAAGCACTTTCACCACGGACTGCTAGGAGGGTCGAGTTGAGCCACGCCGACGTCGCTACGATTCCGCACCAAAGCTACGGAGCGTTGTTCCTGCGCTTCCTGCGGTTCGGGTCACTCGCCTGGGGTGGCCCTGTCGCGCAGATCGCGATGATCAAGGGCGAGCTCGTCGAGGAAGAGCGCTGGATCACGCCGGATCGCTTCAACCGCGCGCTCGCCGTTTACCAGGTGTTACCGGGCCCGGAGGCGCACGAGCTGTGCGTGTACTTCGGCATGCTCGCGCGCGGCCGCGTCGGTGGATTCCTGGCCGGGCTCGGCTTCATGCTCCCGGGGTTCGTGCTGATGCTGCTCCTGAGTTGGCTCTACGTGTCATCGCAGGGCGCGCTCGCTCAGGGCTGGGCCGGCGTCTTCCTCGCGCTCCAAGCGGCCGTCGTCGCCTTGATCGTCCGCGCCGTGCATCGCATCGGCTCGCATGCGCTGCACGACAGGTGGCTATTCGGTCTGGCGGCCCTCGCGCTCGCCGGAAGCCTCGTCGGCGTTCACTTCTCCATCAACCTGGCGGTAGCGGGAGCGTTGTACTTCGCGTTGCGCGAACGACGACGAGTCCTCGTCGCCGCTTCCGTGGCCGCGTGGCTCGTCGCCGTCGGCATCGCGCTGTCCGCCGAGCCGGTCGTAGCGCCGGCCGACGTCGTGGCGGCGTCGGTCACTTCGGTCTCGCCTGCGCTGCTCTTCGTGTCCGGGCTCAAGAGCGGACTACTCACCTTCGGCGGCGCTTACACGGTCATCCCGTTCCTCCAGCGCGACGCGGTGGTCACGGGGAGTTGGATGACGAACGATCAATTCCTCGACGGGCTCGCCCTCTCGGGCATCCTGCCGGCACCGTTGATCATCTTCGCCACGTTCGTCGGATACCTGGGCGGTCGGTTGATCGGGTCGCTGGCGTTGACGGTGGGGATTTTTCTGCCGGCCTTCGGATTCACCCTCGTTGCACACGATCCGCTCGAACGCATCACGCAGCGGCCGGGGATGAAACACGCCCTCGACGGCGTCACGGCAGGCGTTGTCGGCTTGATCGCGGCGACGACCGTGCAGCTTGCGCCCGCGGCATTGGGCTCGACCTGGGCCGCCGCGATCTTCGCGGGTTCGCTGGCGTTGCTCTACCTCGTGAAGCACAAGCTGAACGTGCTCCTCGTCATCGCTTGCGCGGCCGCGGTCGGCGCGCTCGTGCTCTGAACGGTCGGTTCGGCGCAGTCGCGAAGCGCCATTTCGATCGCCGTGCGGCTCCCGGCGCCGCCGGCCTCTGTGGCTAAGGCCGCGTGGCGGGATCCGCGGGGCGATCGGCGTCAGCCGGGCGATCGGACTTGTCGTTCGGGCTCTCCGACGGAGAGCACATGTTCGACATTCACGTCGGCACGCCGAGGCGCGGAAGGATCACGAGCTGGAGCAGGAGCCAACCGCCCAAGATCACCACCATCAACAGGAGGTCACGCATCAGCCTTCCTTCGCGAGTCGTCGGCACAGACGCTCGTAGTCGCTCCGGCCGACCGATTCCACTTCGAGCGTGTCGCGGCACGCGGCAAGATCGTGCGGTCGCTCGCAGTCCGTGGTGAAAGTGCTTCGAGCGCGAAAGTCGTCCGTACGTGGCGGCACAAGGAGCGCGACCGGAGGCGAATCCTCGTGATTCGCCGAGGATCGCGCGACGCCGGGCCGGCGCGTACGGGCGGCTTTTGCGCCGGATGACTTTCAACACGGGCTGCTCGTCGCGCGCTGTGCTCCAATGGCGAACGCCCCCACCCGATTCGCGATGGCTCGATGGATCCGACATCTGCGCACGGCGCCCGCCGTGATCGCGCTCGCAGCCTGGAGCGCCGGCGCGCTGCTCGCGCCGACGCCGCGCGCGCCGGCCGAACGGATCGTCTACGGCCGCGACATCCGGCCGCTGCTCTCCGATCGCTGCTTCCACTGCCACGGTCCCGACGACGCCGCGCGCGAAGCCGACCTCTCGCTCGATTCGTTCGAGCGCGCCACCGCCGACCGCGGAGGCTACGCGGCGATCGTGCCGGGCAAACCGGACGAGAGCGAGCTGTGGAAACGGATCGACGCGTCCGATCCCGACGACGCGATGCCGCCGGCGTCGAGCCGCAAGCCGCGCCTCACGGCGCGCGAGCGCGAGACGATCCGGAGCTGGATCGAAGCCGGCGCGCCGTACGAGGAGCACTGGTCCTTCGTGCCGCCCGTCCGGCCGCTGCTGCCGGACGTGCAGCGCGTCGATTGGGCCGCGAACCCGATCGATCGCTTCGTTCTCGCCGAGCTCGAACGCCACGGCGTAGCGCCGAGCCCGCCCGCCGACCGCGCGACTTGGCTGCGCCGCGTGTTCCTCGATCTCTCCGGTCTGCCGCCAACGCCGGACGAGATCGACGCCTTCCTGGCGGACGGCGCGCCCGACGCTCACGCACGCTGGGTCGACAAGCTCTTCCACGACGAGCCGTACAAGAGCCGCTGCGCCGAGCGCATGGCGACGCCGTGGCTCGACGCCGCGCGCTACGCCGACACGAGCGGGATCCACACGGACGCGGGTCGCTCGATCTCTGCGTGGCGCGACTGGGTGCTCGCCGCGTACCGCGACAACATGCCGTTCGATCGCTTCCTCACGGAGCAGCTCGCCGGCGACCTACTGCCCGGCGCGACTGTCGCGCAACGCACGGCGAGCGGCTTCAACCGCAACCACGTGACAACGGACGAAGGCGGCGCGATCCCCGAGGAAGCGCTCGTGGAGTACGCCGTCGACCGCGCGGCGACCACGAGCTCCGTGTTCCTCGGCCTGACGATGGGCTGCGCGCGCTGCCACGACCACAAGTTCGATCCGATCTCGCAGGCCGAGTTCTACGGCTTCCTCGCGTACTTCAACTCGATCGACGAGCCGGGCTTGTACTCGCAGCTCCCCGATGCGAAGCGCGCGTTCGAGCCCGCGCTCGAAGTTCCAACGCCCGCGCAGTCGCGCGAGATCGGCGAGCTCGACGCAGAGATCGCCGCGGAGCGCATCAAACTCGACGAGCCCGTCCCCGGCGAGGACGCCGCGCGCGCGCTCTCGTTCCACGGGATGCGCGACGACGCGGCGCTCGCGTGGAAACGACCGCTCGTCGTCTCCGCGAAGTCGTCGGGAGGCGCGCAACTCACCCTGCAAGACGACGGCTCCGTGCTCGCGAGCGGCGCCAATCCAGACCAGGACGAGCACGTGCTCACACTGCGCACGGACGGGCGCGGCGTGCGCCTCGTGTGCATCGAGGCGCTGCCCGACGCGACGCTCGCGAACGGTCGCATCGGCCGCGCGCCGAACGGGAACGCGGTGCTCACGGGCGTCACGACGCGCGTGCGCTCGATCGAGGGCTCGACGCAAGAGCACGACGTCCGCTTCGTCTGGGCCTGGGCCGACCACGAGCAAGCGGACGGCGACTACGCCGCGGTAAATGTGCTGGATGCGTCCGACGAGCGCGGTTGGGCCGTCGATGCGCACCGCGTCGACGGCGCACGCGTGCTGCTGCTGCTCGCCGACGCGCCCTTCGGATTCGCCGGCGGAAGCGAGATCGAAGTGCGCCTGCAGTACCGCTCGAGCTACGCGGCGCACACGCTCGGTCGCGTGCGCCTCAGCGTGTCGCCCTTGGTCGACGAATTCCTCGCGCGCTTGCCGCTCGCGCTCGGACGCTGGGTCCTCGTCGGTCCGTTCCCCGCGGCGTCCGGAGCCGAGGCGTACGAGCGCGCCTACGGACCGGAGCGCGACACCGTGCTCGAGCGCGCGCACAACTTCGGCTTCGGCAATCAGGTGTGGCAGCACGATCCGGCACTCGCCGACGCGCGCCTCAACGATGGCTTGCCCAAGGGGACTAACGCCACGTACGTCGCGCGCGAGATCTTCGCGCCGTCGGCGCGCGAGGTGCGCGCCGCGATCGGCAGCGACGACGGCTTCCGGCTCTTCGTCGGCGGCAAGGAGGTCGCGTCGCGCGCGATCGACCGCGGCCTCGCCGCGGATCAAGACCGCGCGTCGTTCGCGCTCACGGCCGGAACGCACGCGCTGCTCCTGAAGATCGCGAACACAGGCGGAGATGCAGGCTTCTTCTGGCGCTTCGAGACTCCGAGCGAGCAAGCCGCCGACGTCCTCGACGGCGATCTCGCGCTCGTGCTAGCGCCCGAGCACGCGCTCTCCCCCGCGCTCGAGCGACGCGCGCACAGCGCTTGGCGCACGGCGTTCTCCGCCGAGTACCGCGAGCGCTCGCGCCGACTGACGGCGCTCGAGCGGCGCCGCGACGAAGTCCGCGCGGGCGTCGCGCAGACGATGGTGATGCGCGAGCTCGCGACACCGCGCGCGACGCATGTACTCATGCGCGGCGTCTACGACCAACCCGACGCGGCGCGGCCCGTCGAGCGCGGCGTGCCGCGCGCGCTCGGCCGACTGCCGGAAGGCGCGACCCGGGATCGCTTGGGACTCGCGCGCTGGATGACCGCGCCGGAGAACCCGCTCGTGGCGCGCGTCGCCGCGAACCGCGCGTGGGAGCTGCTGTTCGGCACCGGCCTCGTGCGCACGAGCGAAGACCTCGGCCTGCAGGGCGAGTGGCCGAGTCACCCCGAGCTCCTCGACTGGCTCGCGGTCGAGCTCAGCGAGAGCGGTTGGGACGTGCAAGCGCTCGTCGCGCGCATCGTGACGAGCAACACGTATCGGCAGAGCTCGCGCGCGCGCGCCGAGCTCGCGAGCCGCGACCCGGACAATCGCTGGCTGTCGCACTATCCGCGCCGGCGTCTCGGCGCCGAGGAGATCCGCGACACGGCGCTCTACGTCTCGGGCTTGCTCGTCGAGCGCTTCGGCGGCCCGTCGGTGAAGCCGTACCAGCCGCCGGGGTTGTGGGAGGAAGTCGCGATGCCGGCGTCGAACACGCGCACGTTCGAGCCGGGCGTCGGCGCCGATCTCTGGCGCCGCAGCGTGTACACGTACTGGAAGCGCGCGGCGCCGCCGCCGTCGCTCGCTGCGCTCGACGCGCCGACGCGCGAGTCGTGCACGATCCGCCGCTCGATCACGAACACGCCGCTGCAGGCGCTCGTCGTGTGGAACGACCCGCAGTTCGTCGAGGCCGCGCGTGCGTTCGCGCAGCGAAGCGAGCTCGCCGCGCAGCGAAGCGACGCGGCGAGCTCGCGGAGCGACCTTCCATCGGTGCGTCTGGCGCCTCCGCAGCGCGACCGCGCGCGCTTGGCTTGGATGTTCCGCTGTGCGACGGGTCGAGCACCGGACGACGGCGAGCTCGACGCGCTCGCACTCGCGCTGGCCGAGTTCCGCGAGCGCTACCGCCGCGCGCCCGAGGACGCGCTCGCCCTGGTGTCCGTCGGCGCGTCGCCGCGCGACGAGCGGATCGACGTCGCGGAACTCGCGGCGTGGACGATGATCGCGAACGTGCTCTTGTCGCTCGACGCGACGATCTCGCGCGGATGACACCGATGGACCCGTTCGCCGCGCACCGACTCGAGCTGACACGCCGCCGATTCTTCGGTCACGCCGCCGCGTCGCTCGGCGCCGGGTTGGGCGCGCTCGGACTCGCGTCGGTCTCCGCGCCGCGCGAGGGAGGTGCCCCGCTCTCCGCGCCGCACTTCCGCCCGCGCGCGAAGCGCGTGATCTACTTGCACATGGAAGGCGCGCCGAGCCAACTCGATCTGTTCGACCACAAGCCGGGACTCGCCGCGCGTTTCGACGAGGACTTGCCACCGTCGGTGCGCCAGGGTCAGCGCCTCACCGGGATGTCGAGCGGTCAAGCTCGGTTCCCCGTCGCGCCGTCGATCTTCCGCTTCGAGCGTTACGCGAATGCCCAGGACGGCGTGTGGATCAGCGAGCTCATGCCGCATACGGCGCGCGTCGCGCACGAGCTGTGCTTCGTGCACTCGATGCACACGTCCGCGATCAATCACGAGCCCGCGATCACGTTCGTACAGACCGGGAACGAGCAGCCCGGCCGGCCCTCGTTCGGATCTTGGGTGAGCTACGGACTCGGCAGCGCGAACGCGGATCTGCCGGCGTTCGCCGTGCTGATCACGCAAGGGTTCGGAAACATGCAGGCGCTCTCCGCGCGCTTCTGGGGCAGCGCGTTCCTGCCGAGCGAGCACCAGGGCTGCAAGCTGCGCAGCGGCGCCGACCCGGTGCTCTACCTGCGCGATCCGCCGGGCGTCGCGCGCGCGGACCGCCGGCGCGCACTCGACCTCGCGCGCGAGCTGAATGCACGCGAGGCAGAGCGCGCGCTCGATCCGGAGATCGACGCGCGCATCGCGCAGCACGAGCTCGCGTTTCGCATGCAGATGTCGGTGCCCGAGCTCACTGATCTGTCCGGCGAGGACGAGGAGACGTTCGCGCTGTACGGCGACGATGCGCGCAAGCCCGGCACGTTCGCGGCGAACTGCCTGCTCGCGCGGCGCCTCGCCGAGCGCGGCGTGCGGTTCATCCAGCTCTACATGCGCGGCTGGGACGCGCACAACAACTTGCCGGCGGAGATCCGCGCGCAGTGCCAAGCGGTGGACCAGGCGCAGGCAGCGCTCGTGGAGGATCTCCGGCGCCGCGGCCTGCTCGACGACACGCTCGTGATCTGGGCCGGCGAGTTCGGCCGCACCGTGTACAGCCAAGGCACGCTGACGCGCGACAACTACGGCCGCGATCACCACCCGCGTTGCTTCACGATCTGGCTCGCGGGCGGCGGCGTGCGCGCGGGGATCACGCACGGCAAGACGGACGACTACTCGTACAACGTGATCGAGGATCCGGTCAGCGTGCACGACCTGCACGCGACGCTCCTCTACTTGCTCGGCATCGACCACGAGCGGCTCACGTACCGCCATCAAGGACGCGACTTCCGCTTGACCGACGTGTTCGGCGAGGTCGTGACGAAGATCCTGGCGTGAGCGCGCTTCACGCCTGACGCGCGTGAACTTGCTGGAAGCGGCGCAAGGCGAACCCACGCCCTCGCTGGCGCGAGCGTGCGCACGAGCTTCTGCGCGAGCAACGACGTGTGACGCGGGGTGACGAACGGTGACGCGCGTCGGCGCACACGGCTCGGCGTTTCCGCCACGGCTGCGCGGCCCACAGGGCGCGAGCTCGCCGTGGTATGCGCGTGGCCGCACCTGTCCGCCCCGCTGCCCGCGGCCGTGCCAGCGACGACGATCTCGACCTTGGTGAGAGCGGACTTCCGACTCAGGACACGAGCAGCCCGTGGTGAAAGTGCTTCGAGCGCGAAAGTCGTCCGTTCGTGTCGGAACCAGGAGCGCGACCGCAGGCGAATCCTCGAGATTCGCCGAGGATCGTGCGACGCCGAGCCGGCGCGAACGGACGACTTTCGTGCCGAATGACTTTCACCACGGGCTGCTAGC
>JBJXHG010000172.1:0-17842 GCA_046160865.1 Planctomycetota bacterium
CCGGCGGTTACGCGCGCAGCGCGCTAACCGCCGGATAGCGCCGCTTCCCAAGCCGCGATCTCTTCCTCCGAATGCGGCGACCGCGGCGGCGTGTCGTCGTCGAGCTGATCCAAGTAGCCCTCGGGCAACGCGACCTTTTGCGTACGGCTCGGCTTGCCGCGCGGCGCGCGCAGCGCGGACAGCGGGAACGGCTCCTCCGCGTCGAGCGATCCAAGCGTCTGCATCATCCCGTCGAAGCTCGCGACACGCGTGAGCGCCTCACGTGCTGCCGCAGAACCGCGGAAGCCCTTCGTGTACCACGTGCACCACTTGCGCATCTGACGCATGCCGAGCTCTTCGCCGAAGAAGTCGCACAAGCGTTGGGCGTGGTCGGCCATGACACGCACGACGCCGGCGAAGTTCGGCGGCGACGGCGGCTCGCGACCATCGAACACGGCGGCGAGCTCGCCGAAGAGCCAAGGACGTCCGAGACAGCCGCGGCCCACGATCACCGCGTCACAGCCGGTCGCGCGCATCATCCGCAGCGCGTCCCAACACTCCCAGATGTCACCGTTGCCGAGCACCGGGATCTTCGTCACCGCGGCCTTCAGCTCGCCGATCGCCGCCCAGTCCGCGGCGCCGGCGTAGAGCTGCGCCGCGGTGCGCGCGTGCAAGCCGATCGCGGCCGCACCTTCCTCCTCCGCGATGCGCCCCGCGTCGAGAAACGTCGTGAGCTCGTCGTCGAGACCTTTGCGCACTTTGATCGTCACGGGCACGGCGCCCGCGGAGCGCACGCACGCGCGCACGATGCGCGCGAGCAGCCGCGGCTTGAGCGGCACCGCGCTGCCGCCGCCGGTGCGCGTGACCTTGGGCACCGGGCAACCGAAGTTCATGTCGAGGTGATCGACGCCTTCGTCGACCAGGCTCTTCGCCATCTCACCGACGTCGACGGGATCGGTGCCGTAGATCTGCACCGAGCGCGGTTTCTCGCCCGGGCGGCTCGACGCGAGCAAGCACGTGATCCGGTTGCCGTTCCGGTAGCCGCGCGCCGTGATCATCTCCGACACGTAGAGTCCCGCGCCGAACTCGCGGCACAAGCTGCGGAAGGGATAGTTCGTGACGCCGGCCATCGGCGCGAGCACGACCGGCGGCCACACGGACAGCGGGCCGAGTGCGAGCGGCCGGAACTCGCCCGGCAAGGCCGGCACGACCGACGCGTTCAGCGCGCTGCGCGGAGCGAGCGTTCGATCGGGAATCACTGGCCGTCCTGCTTCGGCGGCTCGGTCGTCGCCAGCGACGCGGCCGGCTTCGCCGCGGGCACCGGCAAGCCGCTGCCGGTCGGGGCCTGCACCGACAAGCCGCGCGTCTCGACGACTCCGTTGCCTTGCTCGCGCGCCCACTCGCGCACGGCACCGTTCGGCTCGAACGCGACCTTCATGTTCCGGCCGTCGTGACCTTTGACGAGGTGCGTGCCGTCCTTGTCGAGTCGCAACTCCCAGATCCCGATCGCGGGCTCGTAGTCGTCGAAGAAGAGCGCCTTGAACGTGCCCTGCGTACGGCGCTGCCCGAGCACGAGCGCCGCCGTCACGCTGCCGGCGTCGACGACGCCGAGCACGTCTTTGACAGCGATGTTGTGCACGAACCGACCGTCGACGCGCCGCTCGATCGAGATGCGGCCCGCGTTCGGAACACCGTCGACGGTGATCGTGAGCCCGCCCGAACGGATCGCAACATGGAACTCTTCGACGACGCCTTCGGGCGTCAGCGTCTGCGTGATCGTGAGCTCGCGGTCGGGCGCGCTCGCGGCGCCCGGCGTGAACACCCGGCCGCAGTACGCGCGGCGACCGCCCGGCCGCTGCACGACGGCGAAGCTCTCGGCGGAGATGCGAATGCCGAACGCGCGCGACTCCGTCGTGCCGCGCAGCAGCACGTCGCCGATCGGCAGCTCCGGGTCGGCGACGGCGAGCGGACGCCCCGCCGCTTCACGGATCTTCTTTTGTCGCGCTCCGAGATCGTCGAGCAAACGGTCGAGGTCCGCGCGCTCGAGCACGCGCCCGCGCAACACGACCGCGTGTGGATGCCGCAAGTGCGCAAGATTCGCGCGCGGGTCGGCGTCGACGACGACGAGATCCGCGATCTTGCCCTGCTCGATCGTGCCGCGCTTCATCTCCTGGCCGAGCGCGAGCGCCGCACCGGACGTCGCCATGCGCAACACGGCCTCGCTCGGGATGCCGGCGCGCGCGAACAGTTCCAACTCGTCGATCAACGCGACGCCGGGGAAGAGCCATGGGTTCGGGCTCGCGCTGCCGGGCACGAGCGTCACGCCGCGCACGTGGAGCGCCTTCAACAGTGCGCCTTGCTTCTCGATCACGGCGACGCCGGTGAGCAAGTACTGCTCGTCGACGAGCGAGCCGCGCAGCGTGGCCTCCCCGCGCCACGTGCGCTCGTAGAACGGCCCGAGGAACGCGAGCTCCGGCGGATCGTCCTTCGGCGGGACCAATCGACGCGCGAACACGCCGAGCGCGGGTGTGATCATCAAGCGCGCGGTCGCGGCCTTTTCGACGAATGGCGCGAGCTCCTCCTTCGTCACGCGGTCCCACGCGCTGCCCGCCGGCAGGAAGCCTTCCAAGTGATAGAGGCCGTCGAGCTTCAGCCCGATGAGCTCGTTCAAGTTGGACCCGCGCACGATCGGCGCCCACACCTTCAAGCCGCGCTTGTGTGCGAGCTCGATCGTGCGCGCGAGCACCGGCACGCTCAGGCCGAGATGCGCCGACAAGAAGTCGGGCTCGAGATCCATCAGCCGCGGCAGCTTCGCGTCGACTTCCTCGACGCTCGCGAGCACGACGGCCGACGTGGTGCTCGGCGGCACGCCGTCGAGCACGCCGCCCGCGCACACGATCGCGGGTCCGGGGCCGCGCTCGCGCGCGCCCGTCGCGCGCATCGAATCGCGTTCGGCGAGGATGCGCGAGAGATCGTTGCCGACGTCGCGCACGAGCGTGACACCTGCGGCGACGTACAAGCGATCGTGATCGGCGTCGTGGTTCACGAGCGCGTCGATCAAACCCGGCAGCACGTGCTTACCGGTGACGTCGATCACGCGCACGCCGGGCGGCAGCTCGAGCTTCGCGCCGATGCCGCGGATCCGGTCGTCCTCGATCCAGACGGTCGCGACCGCGGGTTCGGCGCCGGAGACCATGCTGTGCACCGTGCCGCCGGAGAGCGCGACGCCGGAGAGGAAGAGAGGAATTGCGACCATGAGGTGTTCCGCGGCACCTGCCAGCCGCGCTACAAAGGCTCCGTGTTATATCCCTTCGAATCCGCGGTTTCAGTCGAACCGCGCTCCAGACGCCGCTGCGTCGCCGATCCGCGTGCCCCCATCCGCTCCTCGAACCGCACCCATTCGCTCCGCTCGCGCGCGCACATCTCATGACCCTGCTCTTACCCAGTGTCCGGCTCTCGACGGACGAGATCTCCGCGGGCCCGTGGATCTTCGCGCGGCAAGTCGTCGCGCCGGCGACCTCCATCGAGCCCGGCGCGCTGGTGGAGATCCTCGACCGCTCCGATCGGTTCGTCGGTCACGGCTTGTTCAATCCGCGCTCCGACATCTGTGTGCGCGTGCTGTCGCGCGGCAAGAAGAGCGATCTGCGCAGCCCGCGCGACTTCTTGCTGCGCAAGATCAGCTCCGCGGATCGACTGCGGCGCAAGACGCTGCGCTTGCCGGAAGTGACGGACGCGTACCGGATCGTGCACGCCGAAGGCGACGACCTGCCGGGCTTGATCATCGATCGGCTCGGACCGGCGCTCGTGTGCGAGTACCACGCGCTCGGCTTCTGGCGCCTGCGAGACGAGATCGAGTGGGTGCTCGGCGAGTTGTACGCGGGCCTCCCGGTCGTGCACCGCGTGCCGAAAACCGTGCGCAAGGCCGAAGGCTTCGAGCCCGCCGAGGAGGCGCGCGACATCGGCACGGTGATCTTGACCGAGCACGGCTTGCGCATCCCTGTGCGTCCGGGGCTGGGCCACAAGACCGGCTACTTCTGCGACCAGCGCGACAACCGCCGCTTCGTCGCCGAGCTCGCGCGCGGGACCGACGTACTCGACTTGTGCTGCAACACCGGCGGCTTCGGGCTCGCGTGTGCCAGAGCCGGCGCGCGCTCGGTGCGCGGCGTCGACCTCGACGAGACGGTGCTCGAGTCCGCGCAAGCGGCGGTGAAGGAGAACGCGCTCGCGGTCGAGCTCGTGCACGCGGACGCCTTCGACGTCATGCGCGCGACGCGCGACGCGCGCGAACGGCCGAGCGTCATCGTGCTCGACCCGCACAAATTGATCGCGAGCCGAACGCAGTACGAGGAGGGGCTGCGCAAGTACTCGGACATGAACGCGCTCGCGCTCGCGTGCGTGCGTCCCGGCGGCGTGCTCGCGACGTTCTCGTGCTCGGGCTCGCTCGACCTGCCCGGCTTCCTCGGCATGGTGTTCCAAGCAGCGCGCCGCGCCGCGCGCGACATCCGCGTGCTCGCGGTGCTCGGCGCCGGACCGGATCACCCGCAGCGCCCGGACTTCAGCCGTTCGCGCTACTTGAAGGGCGCGGTCCTCGCCGTCGACTGAGCGCACGTCCGCAGAACTCGGTCGTGTTCGGCGGGCACCCGAATCGCTGAACGGACGGACAACCGTCGATGCGCATCGACGCAGAACTACGTAGCGGAGGCTCGCTGTCGGAGCGCTGTGGCGCTGCCGCGCGAATCCCCGGGAGGTTCGCGGACGCGCTCCGTGCGCGAACGTCGCCGGCCGGGGGGTGGAACGGCGCGGCCGATTGCGCAATAATCCGTGGTAGCGCCCCTGCGCCGAGCTCCGGCTCCGCGGGGGCGCCTCCGTCGTCTGCGATCTTTTTCGTCGTCCTCAGGGAGTCCGTCGCCATGAGCCTCAGCCACCTCGTTGCCCAAGAGAAATGGCAAGAATTCGACGATGCCTGGAGCGAGCTGATGCTCTCCGGTGGCGCGATCGAGGACCTCTTCGCGGCGCTGCGCCTGGCCGGCGAGAAGAAGCGGCTCGCGCGTTGCTTGCCGATGGTGCGCGAGCACGCCGAGATCCTGGGCGGAGGCGGCCGCGCTGCGGAGGCAGCGCGCTTGCTCGGTCTCGCGCTGCTCGGCGGCGGCGCGGCCGGCGAGCTCTACGACCCGCTCGTGACGCAAGCAGAGAAGGCCTGGGGTACCGAGCCGTGGTGGCCGAAGTACGCGGACATCTCGGGACTGCGGCCGAGCGCTCCCGACGCGCGCGGAGCCTGGGTCGCGTTCGACCGGCTGATGAGTTTCTCCGTCGGCCGCGTGGTCTTCCACGCCGGTGGCTGGGGCGTCGGCGAGATCACCGAGTTGCGCCACGACGTCCCCGACGTGAGTGTGCGCTTCGGCGGAGGTCGGGAGGATCGCTTTCCGCTGGACGCGGCGCTCGAGATCTTCGAGCCGCTGCGCGAGGAAGACCTGCGCTCGCTGTATTTCCGCAGCCCCGAAGGCTTGCGCAAGACGCTGCGCGAAGAGCCCCTGGAGATCCTGAAAGCCGTGCTCGAGCGCCACCACGGCCGCGCGACGAACCTCGCGATCAAGAACGCGCTCGTCCAAGTCGGCATCGAAGGCAGCGCGTGGTCCGGCTGGTGGCGCAAGGCGCGCAAGCAAGCCGAGGCGTCGGAGTGGTTCCGCGTCACCGGAACGCTCGCGAAAGGCGAAGTGCAGCTGCTCCACGCCGCGACCGATCCCGTGCTCGACATGCGCCGCAGCTTGGAGCACATCGGCTCCATCTCCGATCTCTTGACGCGCGTGCGCAGCCACCGCGCAGCCGCCGCCGGCGACGAGCGCATCCGCGCGATGCTGCTCGAGGTGTTGGAGAAGCGCGCCGAGAAGGGCGTCGACCCGGAACCGGCTCGGCTCTCCGCGTGGCTCTACTTGCGGCAAGAAAAAGGTGAGATGACGGAGGCGCTGCGCGCCCTGCTCCAGCGCGTCGCGGACGCACCGGGTCAAGTGGACTCCACGCGCCCGCCCGCGTTGTGGGCGCTGTTCCAAACGCTCGGCAGCATGCAGGACCAAGAGGCGTGCATCGGGCTGCTCAAGGACTTGTCGGGCGATCGTTGGCTCGACGAAGCGAGCCAACATCTGCAGCACGCACCCGCGGGGATGATCCGTCCGCTCGTCGACGCGCTGGCCGCCGCGGGTCGGCGCGACGAGCTGCTCCAACACTATCGCGAGTTGCTCGGACGTCCGCTGCGCTCGCCCGACGCGCTCGTGTCGATCGCGAAGCTCGGCGAGACCGGCAAGCTCGGCGAGGACCTGCCGCCGCCGGTGCAGCGCGCCGAAGCGCTGCTCTCGCTCGCGACGTACGTATTCGTCAACCGCCGCGGAGATCCGAAGAACGCACGCACGCAGGTGCGCCTGACGGAGTTCTTGACGAAGGGCAAGGAGCCGCCGCTGCGGCGCTGGCTCGTCGACGCGGAAGACGCGCAGATCCACAAGCTCGCGCGCCTCTTGCAGCGCGGTGTCGACGAAACGATCGACATCATGTTCCACGACATCGCGAGCCACGTGCCTCCGCCGGCGTCGCAAGGTCGAGCCGCGCACTTCTGGGAGAACGACCGCATCTGGACCACGCGCCGCGGACTCGAACGCCGCCGCGCCGAATTGCACCACTTGCGCGAGGTGAAGATCCCCGCGAACCAGGACGCGATCGGCCGCGCGGCCGCGATGGGCGACCTCTCGGAGAACGCGGAATGGGAAGCCGCGATCGAAGACCAGCGCAACCTCACGTCGCGCGCCGCGGCGATCGAGCAGGAGCTGCGCTTGGTGGAGCTCATCGAGAACGCGCTCGTGCCGGAGGAACTCGTGTGCCCGGGCACCGTGGTGCGCTATCGCGATCTCGGCGAGAACGAGGAGCACGAGATCGAGATCCTCGGGCCGTGGGACACCGACGACGCCGCCGAGCGAGTGGTCTCCTACCGCGCGCCACTGGCGGCGGGCCTGCTGGGTCACCGGGCTGGCGACAAGGTTCGGATCGAGCTTCCGTCCGGGTTCATCGACGTCGAGATCCTCGGAGTCGTGGCTCCGTAGCCCCGGCAACGCACGCCATCACGATCTCGAAGTCGTTGGCCGAGCATGCCTTGCGCCACACCCCTTGGCATTGATCAGCGCATCATGATACGTTGCTCATGTGATCTCGACGACCGCCCCGCTGACCGATGTGCTGCGCATCCTCGGAGACCCGACGCGCTTGCGCATCCTCGGGTTGCTCGAGCTCGGCGAGCTGTCGGTCGGTGAGCTCGCGCGCTCGCTCGGCCTCGCGCAGAGCCGCGTCAGCAATCACTTGAAGGTGCTCCGCGACGCGCAACTCCTCGTGGAGCGGCACGTCGGACGCACGACCTATCTGCGCCCGGCAATCGCGCACGATGCGTCGGGCCCTTCGCCCGACGACGATCTGCAACGTCGGCTGTGGCGCACGTTGCGCGCGGAGATCCCGACGCTACCCGAGTTCGCCGCCGACGTCGCGCGCCTCGAGAGCATCCGCGTCGAGCACCGCGCGCGCAGCCGCGACTTCTTCGACCGCATCGCCGGCGAGTGGGACAAGCTCGGCACCGACTTCGAAACCGGCCAAGCGCGACAGCGCGCGGCTGCCGCGATCGCCCCATACGGTCTCGAGGTTGCTGACCTCGGCTGCGGCACCGGCTATCTCTCGCGTGCGCTGCTCGCGCTGTGCCGGCGCGTCGTGTGCATCGACCGTTCGCCCGCGATGCTCGAGGAAGCGCGCAAACGCCTCGAGCCGCTGCCGCCCGGCGTCGCGATCGAGCTGCGCACCGGCGAGCTCGATCGCCTGCCGCTCGCGGATCGCGAGCTCGACGCGTGTGTCGCCGGCATGGTGCTGCACCATCTCGAGGATCCGGGCGCCGCGCTCGCGCAGATGCGGCGCGTGCTGAAGCCCGGCGGTCGCGCCGTGATCGTCGAGCTCGCCCCCCACCGCGAGGAGTGGATGCACGAGATCCACGGCGATCGCCACCTCGGCCTCGATCCCCGCGATCTGCTCGCGGCGCTGACACGCGCCGGCTTCGTCGATCTGCGCCTCGAATCGCTCGCAGACCGATACCGACCACGCCGGAGCGATGCGGATGACGAATCCGCGCGCCCGGCGCTCGACTTGTTCCTCGTCCGCGGCCGGGTGCCGACGGGCGATTGATCTACCCAACGACTTCTCGAAACGTCATGCCCAACACCGCACAAGCCACCAAGTTCGACTTCAAAGTCAAAGACCTCTCGCTCGGCGACTTCGGCCGCAAGGAGATCGAGCTCGCCGAGCACGAAATGCCGGGCTTGATGGCGCTGCGCGCCGAGTACGGCAAGAAGAAGCCGCTCAAGGGCGCACGCGTCAGCGGATCGTTGCACATGACGATCCAGACCGCCGTGTTGATCGAGACGCTGCTCGATCTGGGCGCCGAGGTGCGCTGGGCGTCGTGCAACATCTTCTCGACGCAAGATCACGCCGCTGCCGCGGTCGCGATCGGCCGCAAGGGCACGGCGGCGAATCCGAAGGGCATCGCCGTGTTCGCGTGGAAGGGCGAAACGCTCGAGGAATATTGGTGGTGCACCGAGCAAGCGCTCACGTGGCCGGATGGGCAGGGCCCGAACCTGCTGCTCGACGACGGCGGCGACGCGACGCTGCTCGTCCACAAGGGCAACGAGTTCGAGAAGAAGGGCAAGGTCCCCGCGCCGTCGAAGGACGACTCCGAGGAGTACGGCTACATCTTGCGTCTGCTGAAGCGCTCGCTCGCCGAGGACGGCAAGAAGTGGACGACCGTCGCCAAGAACATCAAGGGCGTCTCGGAAGAGACGACCACCGGCGTGCACCGTCTGTACCAGAGCATGGAAGCGGGCACGTTGCTCTTCCCGGCGATCAACGTGAACGACTCGGTGACGAAGTCGAAGTTCGACAACCTGTACGGCTGCCGGCACTCGCTCGTCGACGGCATCATGCGCGCGACGGACATCATGCTCGCGGGCAAGATCGCGGTCGTGTTCGGCTACGGCGACGTCGGCAAGGGCTGCGCTCAGTCTCTCAAGGGCCAAGGCGCGCGCGTCGTCATCACGGAGATCGATCCGATCTGCGCGCTGCAGGCGGCGATGGAGGGCTACCAAGTCACCGTGCTCGACGATGTGCTCGAGAATGCCGACATCTTCATCACGGCGACGGGCAACAAGAACATCATCACCGTCGCCCACATGGCGAAGATGAAGCACAACGCGATCGTCGGCAACATCGGCCACTTCGACAACGAGATCGACATGGCCGGCCTGACCAAGATGAAGGGCATCAAGCGGATCAACATCAAGCCGCAAGTCGACGAGTGGAAGTTCGCCGACGGCCACTCGGTGATCGTGCTCGCGGAAGGCCGACTCTTGAACCTCGGCTGCGCGACCGGACACCCGAGCTTCGTGATGTCGAACAGCTTCACGAACCAGGTGATGGCGCAAATCGAGCTCTTCCAGAACGCGAGCTTGTACGAGAAGAAGGTCTACACGCTGCCCAAGCACCTCGACGAGCGCGTCGCGCGGCTGCACCTCGACAAGCTCGGCGTGAAGCTGACGAAGCTCACGAAAGAGCAAGCCGAGTACCTCGGCGTTCCGCTCGAAGGTCCGTACAAGCCCGATCACTACCGCTATTGATCGCAGATCGTGAAAGCACGCGCCCCGTCGGACGACTCGCACCGAGTCCGACGGGGCGCTTGCATCTTGGGCATGCGCGCACGTTCCTGCTCGCGTGGTGGCACACGCGCAGCCGTGGCGGCACGCTCGCGCTGCGCCTCGAAGATCTGGATGCCGAGCGCGTGAAGCCAGGCCTCGCCGACCAGTGCGTGCGCGATCTCGAGTGGCTCGGCCTGGACTGGGACGGCGCGCCGCAGATCCAGTCGGAGCACGCCTCGGCCTTCGACGCGGCGATCGCAGCGCTGCTCGAGCGCGGCCTCGCCTATCCGTGCGTGTGCACGCGCCGCGAGATCCAATCCGTGCAAAGCGCACCGCACGGCGTGGAGGCCGCGGGCCGCTACCCCGGCACGTGCCGAGAACGCTTCACGTCGATCGAGCACGCCGAGCGCGACACCGGACGTCGCGCGGCAGTGCGCTTCCGCGTGCGCGCGGGCGACGTGACACTCGACGATCGCTGCGCCGGGCGTGTCGTGTGCAACGTGGCGCGCGAAGTCGGAGATTTTCCCGTCGCACGCCGGCTCGGCATGGCCGCCTACCAGCTCGCCGTCGTCGTCGACGACGCGGCGAGCGGCGTCACCGAGATCGTGCGGGGCGACGATCTCCTGCCGAGCGCGGCGCGGCAGACGCTGTTGCGCGAGGCGCTCGGCTACGCGGAGCCTCTGGGATTCCACGTGCCGCTCGTGCTCGATGCGGACGGGCGGCGCTTCGCCAAGCGCAGCGACGATCTGTCTCTCGCGCAGCTGCGCGAGCGCGGCACGGATCCGCGCACCATCGTCAGGTGGGTCGCGCGACGATCCGGCATGCCCGTTCACGATCGCGTGCACGCGCGCGACCTGCTCGTCGAGTTCGACATGCAACGCGTTCCGCGCGCGCCGCTGGTGTGCACCCCGAACGACCTCGCGGAGCTCGCACGGTGACGGAGTTGCGCGTCGGCACGCTGCTCGAACTCGACATCGAGCGGCTCGCCTATGGCGGCGACGGAATCGCGCGCGCGGGCGCGCAGGTCGTCTTCGTTCCGTTCACGGCGCCCGGCGAACGTGTGCGCGCACGGGTCACCGAGCTGCACGCGCGCTTCGCCCGCGCGGAGGTCGAGAGCGTGACGACGGCCTCGGACGCTCGACGCGTTGCGCGCTGCACGCACTTCGGCGCGTGCGGCGGCTGCCAGCTCCAGCATCTGACGCAGCCCGCGCAGCTCGACGTGAAGGTCGGCTTCCTCCACGACGCGCTAGTGCGGATCGGCCGTCTCGAGGTCGAAGTCGACGTCGAAGTCGTTTCGGGGCCGGAGTGGTCGTACCGCTCGCGCGTAGAGCTCGCCGTCGAACGCCACGGCGAGCACGTCGACGTGGGTCTGCTGCGCCGCGGCAGCAGCGCGCTCGTGCCGATCGGCATGTGTCCGATTGCGAAGCCGGACGTCGAGAGCGCGATCGCCGGCGTGCGCGCCAGCGCGCCGGAGCTGCCCGCGGGCGTCGAGTCCATCGTGATCGAGAGCGCTCCGGAAGACGTCCTCGTCACGACGTTTCCGGCCCAGGCGCGCAGTGAGGCGCCGCGCGTGAACGAGCGTGTCGTCGCCGGCTTCACGCTGCGATCGGATGCGCGCACGTTCTTCCAGGCAAACGACGCACTCGCCTCCGAACTCGTGCGCGTCGCCGTCGATGGCGTCGACGGCGCGCTCGCGCTGGATCTCTTCGCCGGCGTCGGCTTGTTCACGCTCCCGCTCGCGCGCCGCGTCGATGCGCTCGTCGCCGTCGAAGAGAACCCCGTCGCCGTGGCGTTCGGACGCGAGAACACACGCCGCAGCGCGCTCTCGAACGTGCGCTGGCGCACGAGCCGCGTCGACCGCTGGCTGGCGCGCTCGGCCGCGGAGCTCTCCGCGGTCGATTTCGTGCTGCTCGATCCACCGCGCGCGGGCGCGGGAGCGAGCACCGTGCGCGCGATCGCCGCGCTGGCGCCGCGCGAGGTGCGCTATGTCTCGTGCGATCCCACGACGCTCGCCCGCGATCTCGCGCTGTTCGTGGGAGCTGGCTTCCGCATCACGCGCATCGTGCTCGTCGACATGTTCCCGCAGACGACGCACGTCGAGTCGGTCGTGACGCTGCGGCGCGACGCCGCGCAGCGCTGACGATCTGTCCGCGCCGACCGCGCCGAAACACCGCTACTGGAGGCCTTGGATGAAGCGATCCGCCTCGGCGATCGACTTCTCCATGTCGCCGATCAACGCGGCGACATCCTTCTCGAGCGAGGTGACAGCACCCTTCAGCGAGCCGACGGCCTGCGCGTTCAAGTTGTGCTTGAGGAAGAGCACCTGGTCGCGAAACGCCGCGAGCACGGGATCCATCGACTTCGAAGCGCGCTTCATCGCACCGAGCATGTCGTCGTACTTCGCGCGCGTGTCACGCATCGTCGCGCGACTCTTGTCGCGCAAGTCGTCGCGCGAGTACTGCCGGATCTCGTCCTCCCATTCCGAGAAGAGGTCGCGGCCGACGGTTTCGACGGCTTCGACGCGCTCGCGCACGTCCTCGGCCTTCGAATCGCTGGCCTCGAGATCGTCCTGCGCGCGCTCGTACGCACGCTTCAGGTCCGTGTCTTCGAGCGCGACGATCTTGCCCAAGCGCTCGAGCGCGCTCTCGAACTGCTCCTTCGCTTCGACCTGATCTTCCCGCGCGTCGGCAACGCGCGTAGAGAGGATGTCGCGCTTCTCCTCTCCGAACCACTCCATCGCCGTGTAGTAGCTGGAACGACAAGCCGAGAGACCCATCGACAGGGCGAACCCCGCGCAGGCGAGGATCGGAACGGCGCGGCTGGAACGAGAGTGCATCGAGATCTCCGTGGGGCGGTCATCCTGCGACGCGCAGCATCCGTGCGCCAGCGCTGGGAGCCGTCTCCGCGAGCACCATGCTATTGGTCATGCGGATGCGCCGGGTGCGTCGGTGTTGCCCGGTGCATTGCACACCGCGAGCGCGGGTCATGCGTGAAGCGGTGCGCACGGTTCTCGAACTGGACATGATCCCGCGCGTGCGCACTCCACCCGCGACTGCACCCTCGTGAGCGCCGATTGGCCGGTGGTCTGCCCGTCCTTCGCGCGGTAGCAGGTCGAAGCGGCACGGGCACGATCCACCGCCCGGCACTCACCGCGCGGGCTTCGCGCACGCCCCGCCGATCGCTACCAAACCGCGCGCAGGCTGCGCCCGGCCCGGTTTCTAGGCTGCTGCGCGTGCGAAGCGCAGACTGGCTCGAGGTCATGACCGACACGCGCACACCGCCCACCGAGCCTCAGCCGGCCGAGCAGCCGCCGACCGCGGCCGCGCCGCTCGGACCTGCGCCGACCTTCGAGACCGAGCACGAGCCCGAGATCGCGCCCGAAGTGCTCGGCAAACGCATCAGCGACTTCGACCTGCACATCGAGGGGCGCCCGCTCGAGACGGTGATCGAGCGCTTCCGCCGCGAGCTCGAAGCGCACGCGATCCGTCAGGTGAGCCCGGTCTTCTACCTGACCGATTGCTGGGGCGTGCCCGAAGGCACCGTCGCGATCGGCATCCCCTTCTATCTCGCCGACGAGGATCTCTTGCGTGTGCAAGGGCGTCGCGGCGGTTTGATCGAAGGCGAGACCGAAGAGGACATCTTGCGCTACTTGCGCCACGAGATGGGCCACGTCATCAACTACGCGTATCGATTGCATGCGACCGAGGAATGGACACGCCTCTTCGGTCCGATGTCGCGGCCGTACGTCGAGGACTACAAGGTCGAGCCGTTCAGCGAGCAGTTCGTGCGTCATTTGCCCGGCGGCTACGCGCAGAAGCATCCCGACGAGGACTGGGCCGAGACGTTCGCGACGTGGATGACGCCGAAGGTCGATTGGCGCGCGCTCTACAACGACTCGCCGGGCGCGCTCGCGAAGCTCGAGTTCTGCGCGCGCACGATGGAATCGATCCGTGATCGTGCGCCGGAAGTCGTCGACACGCAGCTCGACTACGAGGCCAAGGACATCCACACGACGGTCCAGGATTTCTATCCCGGCTTCGAAGCCGGCGAGGTCAAGATCCCGCGCAGCCTCGACGGCGATCTCTCGATGATCTTCGCGCCGAAGCCGGCGGCTGCTGCCGAACCCGTGGCGTCGCGTACCGGCGACGCCGCGCTGCTCCTGCGTCGACGGCAGAACGCGCTCGCGAACTCGGTCTATCGCTGGACCGGCGTCGATCCCGTGGTAACGCAGCCGCTCATCGCGCACCTCGCGGATCGCGCCAAAGCGCTGCAGCTCACGTACCCGCTCGCGGCACGCGACGAGATCCTGGTCGAGCTGTCCGGCTTCCTCACGACGCTCGCCATGAACTTCGCCTACAAGGGCAAGTTCATCGCGAGCTGAAGCGCCGTTTCCACGGCGCACGCGCCCCGGTCACCGACCACTTCGGGCGCCGCGCGCGATACGTCGCTCGCGCGGACTGCCACGCGCGCAGCTCGCGCGCGACGTCCGCGCACTGCGCCGCGAGGTCGAGGTCCTCCTCGAGTGCGCGCCACAGTTGCGGATGGACACGGTGCCGGTGCGCCTCCATCGGATCGCCGGCGGCTCCGCGCGGATCGGTCGAGGCCGCGTTCTCGACGCGCTCCGAGAAACCACGGACGACTTCACGGGCGATCTCGGCGCGCTCGCCACTCGACAAGACGCTCCAGGCGGCCCAGAACAACGTCTCCGGCTCGACGCGGTCACTGCGTACGCGTCCGCCGGAATCCTCCCAGTTCGCTGCGCGTGCGCGCACGCGCAGCTTGTCGAGCAGGTTCGGCGCCTTCCGCGCGAGCGTCGCCTCCGCGTCCGCGAGCAGCCGATCCTGCGCGAGCGTCGTGCGCACGCGCACGTGTGGATGCTCGGCCAGCCACTGCGCGTGATGCGCTTCGAGCAACACGGCATCGACCATGTCCTGCGCGCTCGTCTTCGACATCTGGGCGCGCTGCTCGAAGCTGGCCTCGTCGTACAGCATCGACGGATCGAGCGGCGCGTCGAGCGCGGGCACGCGCTCCGCGTCGAGCACGCGTCCGCTCTTGATGTGCCGCTCGCCCGCGATCTGCAATCGATTCAGATTCGCCTCGCTGTAGCGCATGATCTGGTCCGGCCGGTAGCCGTCTTCGCGCCCATCGGCGGCTTGCCAGTAGCCCGCATCCACGTTCTGCGCAGTCCAACGCAAGCTGCGTCCGAACGCGAAGTTCGTCTGGAAGATCGTGCGCGCGTCGCCGCGCGGACCGCGCCCCGGATCCATGCGCTCCGGTGCGGGAATCGCCGCCGGACCGAAACCGTGATCGAACAGCGCGTGCTCGGCGCGCAGCTCGCCGAGTGCTTGGGGATGGAACGCACCGGCCCAGTAGTGCTCGAGCGACGACTCGAACGCGCGCTTGCGGCGCTCGGTCGCACGGAACGAGCGATCGTCCGCGTTCGGATAGTCGAGGATCCACGTCGCGAGCTCCGGATGATCCAGACGCGACGCAATCTCGTCGGCGAGCAAAGAGCCTCCGAGGAAACTGCGCGCAGAGAACGAGAACTGGCCACCGCCGTGCGCCATCGATGCGTGCAGGCCGTGCCTGCGCGGAACGTCCCACACGAATTCTTGTAGGAAGCGCACGAAGCGCGGCTGGTAGAACCACGCGAGCGGAGTCGGCTTGATGCTGAACTCGAACGTCTCGGGATCCATCCCGAATCGCACCTGGAACTCGCCGCCGTCCCGCCGCGTGACGAAACGCAACTTCGCGCGCTCGACATCCCAAGGGTCGCGATCGAACTCGAGCACGCACGCATCGAACAAGCAGGCCGGATCGCCGCGGCGAAGCAGCGTTCGATAGCGTTGTACGATCCCGCGCGCGACGACGTGCAGCTTGCGCCGCATGAACTTCGACTCGAAGTACGCGTCCGCGCCGCCCGGCAAGTCGGCCAGTCGCTCCCACATCCGCACGGCTGCGGCATCGGAGAACGTGGGCTCGAGTCCGACCCACGCATCCGCCAAGGGCCGTCGTGCGGAGTCCGCTGCTTCCGGTGCGCGCGCCCGCGCGGCGTCGGGGGACGGCGCTGCGTGACTTGGCTTGGCTTCCGAGCGGGACTTGCGCTTCATGCTTCGATCCATGCGCGTCCGTACGCGCGTGAGCAAGGGTCTGTCGTCGCTTTGCGGATGCAATCTGCACGCCGACTCGTGGAAACGGCGCACGCGACGCGCGGGCGCTTGCCCACTGCGGCGCGCCGTCCTACCGTCGCGATCCGATGAAACGTGAGTGCGCAGATCCTGTCCGCGTGCATCGACGATGAGCGCGGTTCTCCAGTTCCTCGGCCGCACGCACCCGCTGATCCTGCACTTGCCGATCGGCTTCGTCTTCGCAGCGCTCGCGCTGGAAGTGGTCGCGTGGCGGACACGTAGCCCACTTCCACCTTCCGTGCGGGCAACGCTCGCGTGGCTCACCGCCGTGAGCGCGGCCGCGACCGCCACGACCGGCTGGCTGCTCGCCTCGTCCGATTCGTACCCCGCCGCGACAGTCGACACGCACCGCTGGCTCGGCGTCGCGGTCGCCGTCGTCGCGCTAGCACACGCGCTCACGCTCGCGGTCGCACCACGCGGCTCGCGCGTGCTGCTCGTGATCGCCGCCCTGCTCGTCGCGCCGGCCGGTCACCTGGGCGGCACGATCACGCACGGTGCCGGTTTCTTGACGGCACCGTTCGTCCGCAAGCTCCGTGCGACACGCGTCGCGTCGGCGAACGAGTACGCGCGCCGGATCGCGCCGCTGCTCGAGTCGCGCTGCACGAGTTGTCATGGCACGACGAAGCAGAAGGGGGATCTCGCACTGCACGACCCGGCCGCGATCGCGCGTGGTGGGTCGAACGGGCCGATCTTCGTCCCGGGTTCGCCGCACGCGAGCGAGCTCGTGCGGCGACTGCGCCTGCCCGCGTCCGACGAGGAGCACATGCCGCCGGAAGGGAAACCGCAGCTCTCGGCCGAGGACGTCGAGGCAGTCGAGGCGTGGATTGCGGCCGGAGCCCGATTCTCGAGCGACCGATAGCTTGTGTTCCTCACCACGCCCGACGGTGGTCGCACCCGCTCGCGCCACGCAGAGTCGTCGGATCGAAGTCGATCCTCGCAAGGTCAACTGAAGTCGAACCCGATGCGAAGCCTCGCTCTGCACGCGCGGGCGCGACTTCATGACCGACGGGGTGAGAGTTGCTGGCTTGTTCGGCAGCGCCACTTCGCGCGGAGCCACATCGCAGGGTCGGAACCGGTCCAACGTGGCCGTCCAGCACTCCGCGGCCCGTCCGCTTCAGAGCAAGGAGCGAGACCGCAGGCGAATCGTCGAGATTCGCCGAGGATCGAGCCGCGCCGGGCCGCCGCGAACGGTCCCTTTTGGGGCCGCCTGACTCTCACCACGGGCTAGGACACCTGCCGGCGAGTCGGACGCAACGCGTGGCGCCGGTCACGCTGCACGACCGCCGAGGGCGTAACGGAGATCCGTGCCGCCGGCGCGCCGCGGAGAGGCGGCTTCGGCGCCCGGCGGCGCTGCACGCACTTCCGTGGTTTCCCTGATCTCTCGGGACACTACCGGCAGGTCCAGGTCCACCCAATTTCCAGTTTCCCCTTCGCTCTTCGGTCGCTCTTGCACAGACTGGTCCGCCGTTCGGGCGATCCTGTGCAGCCTTTTGGTGCGCCGTCCGCACGTGAACATCTTCAGAAAGCGAATTGCAGTGGGAACGAAACTATACGTCGGCAACTTGTCATTCAGCACTACAGAAGCAGGCCTGCGCGCGGCCTTCGAAGCCGACGGTCGAAAAGTGCGTGAAGTGGCTCTGATCTCCGATCGCGAAACCGGCCGTCCGCGTGGCTTCGCGTTCGTCGACATGGCGTCCGAGCAAGATGCGCAAGCAGCGATCGCGGCTCTCGAGGGCACGAACCTCGACGGCCGCACCATCCGCGTCAACGAGGCGCAAGAGCGCACCGGCGGCGGCGGCCGTAGTGGTGGCGGCGGCGGCGGTGGTGGTCGCGGCGGCTACGGCGGCGGCGGCGGTGGTGGCGGCTACAGCGGTGGTGGCGGCGGCGGTGGCCGCGGCGGCTACGGCGGTAGCGGTGGTGGTGGTGGCTTCTCCAAGGGTGGTTTCGGTGGCAAGGGCGGCGGTCGCGGCG
>JBJXHG010000173.1:0-42532 GCA_046160865.1 Planctomycetota bacterium
GTCGTCGCTGGCAAGGCGCGAGGGTGCAGGCAACCTGTCAGGTTTCCGAACCCGAGCAACGCCGCCAGCGCAGAGGAGATCGAGCTTGGTGAGAGCGAACTTCTGACTCAGGACACTAGCCCGCATCTCCCACCACGTCCTGCTGCGTTCGCGCCGACTCGCACGGAGCGGCGTTGTTGGATCCGAATCGATCCTCGCTGACCTCACAGGTCAGCGGCGGTCGATTCCGATGCAACGCCTTGCTCCGCACGAGTTGGCACGACCTCGCGACGGACGTGCTGAGAAATGCAGGCTAGATGCCTCGGGTGCTTGACCGCGATGCGTGCGCGACGAGAATCAAACCATGGCCGACACGAGCGCAACGGCAGAGAAGGACGACGACGGGCTCGTCGTGCAGAAGTATCAGAGTCTCGTGCTGGTCGTCGTCCCGCCGTCGGATTATGCCGAGCAGACGTTGAGGCACGCGCGTTCGAGCTTGCACAACGTGCACGTTGGAACGCGCAGCGTGTCGACCAACGCGCAGCATCTCATCAAGGGACGACTGCAAGACGAGTTCCTCGTCGATGGTGATCTCGCCACGGCGACCGTCGAAGGTTGCGCGGGTGTCATTTTCGTCGGCGGCGAAGGAGCGCGGGCACTCTTCGACGATGTTGACGCGCACCGTTTGGCGCGCGAAGCCGCCGCACGAAAGCTGATGATCGGCGCGTGGGGACATTCCGTGGGAATCTTGGCGCGCGCGGGCGTGCTCAAAGGACGTCGCGTTACCGCGGATCCTGCGCTGCGCGACGAGGTCGTGCGCGGTGGCGGCAAGTTCACGGGTCGACAACTCGAGCGCGATGACAATCTCGTGACTGCTGCGGACGAAGCGGTCGGCATCCGCTTCGGCAAGGCGCTCGCACAGATCGTCGGCATCTAACTTGCCGTCGACGCGCGCACGGCCGCGATGAGCGACGGCGGCGCGCCACCGCGTTTCGACACCGGAGTCGCGAGCGAGTAGCATATCGCCCCCCGCGGCGAGCCGATTTCTCCGATCGAACTCGCCCACAATCCACCTTGGCCGTTCGGCCCGTAGAGCGTTCCCAGTGACTGCTACCCCGATCTTGGAGAGCTTGGCGCGTGAGTTCTCCGTTCACGTCGACGAAGTCCGCAGTGCACTCGAGATGACCGACGCCGGTCTCTCCGCGCCGTTCATCGGGCGCTTCCGGCGCACGCAAGTGGGATTGCTCTCGGAGAGCGCGCTGCGGCGCATGAATCGACGTCGTCAAGAGCTCGAGGAGCTCGACCGCCGCCGCGGAACGATCCTGCGCTTGCTCGAGAAAGAGCCGAGCGTGTCGCCCGCGGTGCTCGCCGGCATCGCAGGCTGCATGGATCGCTTCGATCTCGAGGACTTGTTCATTCCGCATCGTCGTCCGGAGCCAGAAGTGCAGCTCGCGCTCGATCGCGGTTTGGGTGGACTCGCCGACGCTCTCGTCGCGCCGATTCCAAGAGCGGAGCGCGAAGCGTCAGGGGCGGATGTTCCCGCGGACGTCGATGCGCCGAGCGACGTATCCGCGCCGCAAGCCGAGAGCGACATCGTCGTCGAAGCTGCGCCGGTCGATACGGGCGTCGCGTCCGCGACCGACGAGTCGCCCGCGGAAGCTGCGACCGAAGCGGCAGCGGAAGCATCGGAAGACGTCGAGGAAGAGAAGCCGGCCGCTCCGACGCTCGAAGCGCTGCCGAGCTCCACGCACACGCACATCGATCTGCGTACGGCGATGAACGCGCACCTCGCGCGCGTCTGCATGGCGTTCGTGCGGCCCGACAAGGGCGTGCACACCGAGACGGAAGCCTTGTCGGGTGCGCTGCGAATCTTGTCCGACCGACTCGGACGCAATCCGCGCTTGCGCGGCTCGATTCGCAAGTTGCTCGGCAAGCACGGCGTTTTGTCCGTGCGCGCGACGGTTCCCGACGGACGCGTCGGCCGTCACCGCTCGCTCCTGAAGGTGCGCCAACCGTTGCACCAACTGCAGGGACATCGACTGCTCGCGATTCGCCAAGCGCAGAAAGAGCGCGTGGTCAACACCGTGATCGCGCTCGATCCGGCGAAGGCGATGCCGCACGTGCGCGCCGCGCTAGGACGCCACACGCACCCCGCCCACGAGGAGGTGCTCGACGAGGTCGCGCTGCAAGCCCTCAACCATCGCTTGCTGCCGATGATCGAACAGGACGTGCGCCTGGAGCTCAAGGAGCGCGCCGATGCCGAAGCGCTGCGCTTTCTGTCGCAGCACTTGCGGCAGATCCTGCTCGCGCCGTCGCTCGGCCGTCGCGCGGTCGCCGGCATCGACGTCAACGCGAAAGGCGATTGGACGGTCGCGCCGATCGATCCGTCGTCGGAGCCGAGCGGTCCGGACGTGCGCATCGAAACGGGCGAGAAAGACGCAGCCACGCTCGGCGCCGAGCTGCGCGCCGTGCTCGAGCCGCTCAGCATCCAAGCGATCGCGGTCGGTCACGGCAAGGGACCGCGTGCGGCCGTCGTGAAGCTGCGCGCGGCGCTGCTTGCGTCGAATTGCGACGTGCCCGTGTTCATCGTCAACGAGGCGGGCCTCTCGAGCTACGCGAACTCGGAAGTCGCGCGGCAAGAGCTCGGAGATCGCGCGGTGCCCGCGCGCATGGCGATCAGTCTCGGACGGCGGCTGCAAGACGCGCTGCCGGAGATCTTGAAGGTCGATCCGCGCCATCTCGGACTCGGCGTCGAGCAAGGTCTCGTCAGCAAGGCCAACGCGCGCCGCACGTTCGTGGAGACGATCGAGTCCTGCACGGCGCACGTCGGTTGCGACGTCAACTACGCGTCGGTCGTGTTCCTCCAGCACCTGCCCGGTCTCGATCGCGATGCCGCACAACGCATCGTCGCGCGCCGCAAGGAGCGTCCGTTCCAGAGCCGCGAGGAGCTGCGCGCCGAGGGGATCTTGAACGAGGCACAGTGGGCGAGCGCGATCGCGTTCTTGCGTGTTTCGGGCTCCCCCGAGCCGCTCGATGCGACCGGGTTGCACCCGGAGCAGTACACGTTCGTACGCAGCTTGCTCGACAGCGCCGGACTCTCGGTCGAGCAGGCGCTCGGGCGACCGGGCAACACGCGCGGTCTGAATCGCTCGAACTTCGACGTCGACGAGGCAACGTGGCGCGATTGGACACGCGAGATCGCGTTTCCCGGCCGCGACCCGCGCTTGCGGTTGTTCATCCCTCAGCTGCTCGACCCGGACACGGACCCCGTGCGTCTGGTCGCCGATCGCGTCGTCGAGGGCCTCGTCTCGAACGTCGCGAGCTTTGGTGCGTTCGTGGACGTCGGATTGCCAGCGGACGCGATGGTGCACATCAGCGAGATTTCCGATCGCTACGTGCGCGACGCACGCGAGTACCTGAGCATCGGCCAGCACGTGCGAGCGCGCATCGTCGACGCGAGCGGCCCGCGGCTCTCGCTTTCCCTGAAGCGGGTTCCGCCGCGCGTGCGCGAGGATCATCCGCGCGAGGGCGGCGGCGGAGGAGGCGGTCCGCGCCAACGTCAAGGCCGTCGGGGCGAGGGCCGTGGAGATCGCGACGATCGTCGCGGTCCGCGCGAGCCGGCCGCGCCGGTGCGCGCGGCGCAGACGCGGCGTGACGGGCTCGGCGGACGCAGCAGCGGTGGACGTGGCGGTCCCGGCAAGGGGCGCGGCGGACCGGATCGTGGCGGTGGCGGTCGTGACCGCGGCGGACATCGTGATCGCGGCGATCGAGGAGACCGCGACGAGCGCGTGCCGCTCGACGCGATGGGACCTGGACGCGCACCCGCGTTCAGCCCATTCGCTTCGTTCTTCAAGTCGAAGCAGGACGAGAAGAAGCCCGAATAGCGGCCGAGCGCCGCCGCCCGAATCGAACGCAACCGGCCGGGCGAATCACGCCCGGCCGGTCGCTTGATTCGGCCCGCACCTCTCACCATGTCCGTCGCGAGGTTGAGGCCTCGCGCTCAGAACACGGCGGTGAGCAACGCGAGCCAAAAGATGTCACGCGGGAAGCGGGTTCGACGCGCGGGTTCAGCTCGCGCTTCGGCCGTCGCCTTGCATCAACTCGAGCGCGTGGCGGACTCGGGTGTCCGACAGCAACGCCTTGAGCTGATCGAGCTTCTCGCCGACCGGCGATTCGCCCGCTGCGCGATGCGGCGAGACGCGCTGCACGCCGTCGCCGGCATCGCGACCGAGCAATGACCCCGACGTCGGGCCCCGTGCGGCGCGAGCGTTCGCGTGCGGCAGCGGCCCGACGTGATCGTGGCGTTCCAGATTCTCGCCATGGGGTCCGCCGACGCGCAGCGAAACCTTCGGCGCGTGGAGCTGACCCTGATCGTCGAACGAGTCGAGCAAGCCGAGATCGCGCGACGCTCCGGTGTCGATCTCGACCCATCCGTCACCTTGCATCGGTGTTGCGTCGACCGCGCGGCCGTACGACACCGGATGGCTCTCGGATCCTGGTGAGTGATCGTGTGACCGGGTGCCTCCGCTCTGCGCCGCGGTGATCACGCTGGTCACCTGCGTGAGCGCCGACCCGATCTCCGTGTTCAGCGACGTCAAGCGCTGCTCGATGCGTCCGCCGACCTGATCGAGGCTCGCCGCCAAGCGAAAGATCGCGTCCTGCTGGCTTTCGCCGGCCTGCGCTTGCGCGTGCTCCTGCTGGCCGCGCAACAGCTCGGCGGCGCTCTCCTTCAGTCCCGCGAGCTCCGGCCGGAGATCTTGGATGCCGTCGCGCAGCTTCGTGAAGTCGAGTACGAGCTGCTCGAGGATCAGCATCTCGTCCGACTCCTCGTCGCCGGCGGCGATCGCGTTGCGCGTGCTGCGCGCAACCGAGCCCAGACCGTAGAGCACGAGGCCGGTGAGGACGAGCGCTCCCGGTGGAACGCCGTACTTCGACGCGCTCCCGCCGAGCCACGACCACTCCGGCGCTGTCCACGGCAGTGACGCGAGCGCGCCGCCAGCGAGGATCGACGCGACGCCGATCGACGAGAGCAGGCCACCTCCGCCGCCACCTCGTGTGCTCGGCCTCTGGCTCTCGTGCTCGCGCTGCGAGCCGACTTGCGTCGTTTCGTCGACGCCATCCTTCGACTTGTCTTCGCCCATGCTCGCCTCGTCCTGACTCTGTACTGGCCCGCGGATCTTGCCCCCGGAACCTTTGGCTGCGCCCCGCTCCCATCGCAGGCGAGCCCTCCGCAGGCTGGTGACCCTTCGGGTCGGCGGATCGAGGTTCTTGAGGCGAAGCGGAATTGGGTGTTCCTACAGCGGCCGGCGCGCGAGTCCCGGTCGCCGGTCCGCGGTGGAATGCCCACGGAAGACCCCGCCAAGGGCGGGTCGAGCACTTTTTTCTGCCCTCGCGGCCTCGATGACTGTTGTGCGGAGGGCCCCACGTGTAAATTGGGATGTGCTATCCGGGCGTGGAGGAGACCAGAGCCCGCGAGCAGGTCGTGTCCCGCAAGGCCGATCGGGCTCACGGTCCGCGTGTTTCGCTCCGGTAACCTCGCGCACCGGAACAGCAGGGACGTGGCCGGATGGCGCAACTGAGGATCATCAAAGGACAAGCAGTTGCGCCGGGGCTGGCGATCGGCCCGGCGCACGTCGTGCGCGCGGCCGCGCACGTGATCCCGACGTGGTCGGTCCCCGGCGACGAGCTCGAACGCGAGATCGCACGCCTCCACGAAGCGGTGGATCACACCGCCGAGGAACTCCGCCGGCGCCAGAAGCTCGTGCTGGCGCAGAGCGGCGAGCGCGACGCCGGCATCTTCTCCGTCCACCGGATGTTGCTGGAGGACCCGCAGACCGTCAAAAAAGTCGAGGCGACGATCCGTGAGCAAAGGATCAACGCCGAAGCCGCCGTCCAGACTCTGATCGAGCGCTTCCAGCGGACGTTGTCCGGCCTCGAGGGCGAGAGCGTCCGTGGCTACGCGTCGGACTTCAGCGATCCGTGGCGCGGCGTGCTCGACGCGCTGATGAAGCACGAGCGCGAGATGGTCTCGTCCACGCGCGAGCAGGTGATCCTTGCGGCGGCCGAGCTCACCCCGCAGGTCATGACATTCCTCGAGCGCGAGCGCATCCTCGCGGTGATCACGGAGACGGGCGGACGGTTCTCGCACGGTGCCGTGCTCGCGCGCTCGTTCGGCGTGCCGTGCGTCACGGGCCTGTCGAACCTCCTGTCGCGTCTCGAGCAGGGCATGCGCGTGAGCGTGGACGGCGATCGCGGGCTCGTCCAACTGCGCCCGGATCAGGACGACGTCGATCAATTCCTCGCACGGCTCGAGCGGCGGCGCGCGCGGGAGAAAGCGCTCGCGGTGCAGGCGGGGCTGCCCTCGATCACGCCCGACAACCGTCGTTTCCTCGTGAACGTGAACATCGAGAGCGTGCGCGATCTCGACACGTTCGATGGCTCGCACACCGACGGAGTGGGCTTGCTGCGCACCGAGTTCCTCTACATGGAACGCGCGCAGTTCCCGTCGGAGGAGGAGCAGTACCGGCTCTACCGCCGCGTCCTCGAGCGCATGGCCGACCGCCCCGTGACGCTGCGCACGCTCGACATCGGCAACGACAAGCAGCTGCCGTACTTCAAGACGCCGCGCGAAGCGAATCCAGCGCTCGGCTGGCGTGGGTTGCGGATCTCGATGGAGTGGCAGGATCTGTTGCGCGTGCAGTTGCGCGCGGCGCTGCGCGCCAGCAGCCATGGCGCGTTGCGAATCCTGCTGCCGATGGTGACTTCGCTGGAGGAGATCCAGGAAGTGCATCGCGTGTTCGACGACGTACGGCGCCAGCTCGTCGAGCAAGGCTACGAGGTCGCAGCGGACGTGCCCGTCGGGATCATGCTCGAAGTGCCGTCGGTCGTGCTGGCGTTGCGCAGCATCATCGGCGAAGTCGACTTCGTGAGCGTTGGCACGAACGACCTCGTGCAGTACCTGCTCGCGGTCGACCGCGACAATCCCTGGGTTTCCAAGCTGTACGAGCCGCACCACCCGGCCGTCATCATCGCGCTGCAGCAGGTCGCGGAAGTCGCGCGCGCGGCGCAGAAGCCCTGCTTCGTGTGCGGTGAGATGGCGGGCGACTACGCCAACGCGCTCATGCTGCTCGGGATGGGGTACGACGGCGTGAGCGTCGCGCCAAACTTCCTAGCGGAGATCAAATACGCCGTGCGCCAGACGCCGCTCTCCGAGGCTACCTCGATCGCAGCGTCCGTGGCGCGCGAGGTGAAGTCCGAGGGCGTGCGTCGTGTGCTCGCGGACGTGCGCGAGCGCTTGCACCATCGCCAACTCGATCGCAACGATCACGACACGTCGTTCGAGTCGGCGAGCGCGTCCAGGAGCCGCGACGCACCGCACGAATCGGATCCGCGACATCGGTGAGTCGATTGGGGATTCCAAGTGAGATTGATAGGCTGAGTGGCCGTAACGGAGAGGAGGTAGAGTGCGACGTTCCAACTGGGGAGAAGAACGTTCGGCCACACCGCGTCGCGGGCGGTGGTCGCAGGCCGAAGTGGCCCGGCTGCGCGAGCTCTACGGACTCCGCGATGACAAGGTCATCGCGCGCGAGCTGAACCGGCCCGTTGCGAGCGTTCGCAAGATGGCGGAAGCGATCTTCCGTCCCGGCACGCGCTCCGGCCCGTGGACCGCGCGCGAAGTGCAAGACCTCAAGAAGTATTGGGGCGGCACGCACGTCGAGATCATCGCGCGGATCCTCGGTCGCACCGGCGACGAGGTGCAGAGCCAGATCATCGAGCTCAAGCGCATCCAGCAGACCGGCCGCTGGACCCAGGACGAGATCGCGGAGTTCAAGCGCCTCTACGGCACGCGCACGGACGACGATCTCGCGATCATCTTCGGACGTACGCTGGAGTCGGTGAAGCGCCTCGGCGCGCGCTACTGCCTCGCGAAGGACAAGGCCTTCGTGCGAAAGCTGACGGGATCGGCGGCCACGCGCATGCCGCGCTGGAGTGGCGAGGAGATCGAGCGCTTGAAGGAGCTCTATCCGATCTCGTCGAACCTCGAGATCGCGCAGAAGCTCAACCGCTCGGTGAAGAGCGTGGTGTCGAAGGCGCACAACCTCGGCTTGAAGAAGGAGGCCGACCGGCTGCGCGAGATGGGCCGCGAGAACGTCAGCATGCGCTACAAGAAAGTCCAAGCCTGACGCGCGGTGGATGGGCAACGGTCGTGTCGGCCGCATAATCCGCTGCCGCGCGCGTACTGGAGGTGTCTCCCCGAGGCCCTCATCAGGAGCAAGCGACCGTGACGGACATGACCGAGCCTCGTCCGAATTCCTCCGACCCGCGAGCGGAGCTGCGCCAGTGGGCGATGCTGCTGCACTTGTCGATGTTCGCCGGCTACCTCGTGCCGATGGCCGGGTTCGTCGCTCCGATCGTGATTTGGCAAGTGAAGAAGGCCGAGCTTCCGGGCCTCGACGCGCACGGACGTGCCGCCGTGAACTGGTTGATCTCGTACCTCGTGTACACCCTCGTGTCGCTCGTGCTCGTCATGTGCTGTGTCGGCATTCCGATGCTGATCGCGCTCATCCTCGTCGGCGTGATCTTCCCGATCGTCGCGGCCGTGAAAGCCGGCGACGACGAAGTCTGGAAGTACCCGTTCTCGATCCCGTTCTTCGGCTGACCGCTTCTCAGCGCCGCCGTCCGACGACGAGCGCCACGCCGATCAGGATCGCGACGCTGCCTCCGATCGTGTAGCGCGTCAGCTCCTCGCCTCCGAGCCACGCTCCGAGGAGCAGCGCGATCGCCGGAGTGACGTACGAAATCAGACTCAGCCGATGCGCCGCCGTGTGCCGCAGGAGCCAGAAGTACAGGCCGAACGCGACCACGGTACCGATCACCGCGAGGTACGCGACGCTCCCGATCGCCGCGCCCGTCCACGTGACGCTCGCGTCGCGCTCGAGCGCGAATGCCGCGGCGCACAGGCACGCGGCACCGATCCACATGCCGTTGCGATTCAGCTCGACGGAGCTGACGCCTTCGCCCTGGCGCTTCACGATCGTCGTCGCGATTGCGGATGCCAGCGGACTCACGAAGAGCACGAGCGCCGCTGGCACGGCTCCGGCTCCGAATCGATCGAGGTCGCGGAAGAACAGCAACGCGACACCGCCGAAGCCCACCGCGAGCCCGGTCCACTGGCGGACATCGAGCTTTTCGCCGCGCAGATAACGTTGCGTCGCGATCGCCATCAGCAGTGGGTTGACGGCCCATAGCACGCTCACGATGCCGGACGGCAGGCGCGTCTCGGCCCAATACACGGCCGCGTACGAGACTCCGAACTGCAGCACGCCGACGACGAGCGACAGCCGCAACGGCGCGCGTCCGCCGCCTTCGCGCGGGGCGAGCCACGGCGCGAGGGCGCTCATGACGAGGGCCGCGAGCAGGAAGCGCGCGCCGGCCGACGTCAGCGGCGGGAGATCGTCGAGACCGCCCCGGATCACGATCCACGTGCTGCCCCAGATCACACACAGGAGCGCGACGAGCGTTGCGCGAGCGAACGAGCTCGGTGTACGCGCTGCGCTCATGTGTCGCGCGCCCGATGCGGAATGGGAGCTGGGAGCTCGTGCACGAAAGTCCGAGGAGTCGAAATCGCAGACGCGACGTGCGTCGCCGTTGTCGCTCGCACCACGCGGGCGGCACAGGATGCGTTCCGCGCGCGCGAGTTGCCACGATTCGCCCTCCGCGCGGCCCGAGTGACGTCGCGACGGACGCCGTGCGGGACGGCGATTCGGTGCCGGTCGCGCACCCCCGTGCTCGAAACCTGCCCCGTTGTCCGTGCCCACGCGTCGAACCGGAGATGGCGATCGCGAGGCTCGCGAGAGCGAACTTCCGACTCGGGACACTACGATCTGCGCCGATGCAGCCCACGACCGCGCGCGCGCGACAGCTCGCCCTGAGTCTCGAGGAGTGGTGCGCACGGCACGCACGTCTCGTCGTGCTCGTGCTGGTCGTGCTCTCCGTGCTCGTGCGCGCCGGCTACTTCGCGCAGATCCAGGCGAGCCCGCTCGTCGCGCAGCACCGCTGGGATCAATCCGACATGAGCTTTTTCGACGCGTGGGCGCGCGCGATCGAGGGCGGTGACGTGTGGACCGACGCCGAGCTGCATCCGTATCACGGCTGGCATCGCGGCATCGCGGCGCAGCACTTCCGCACGCACCCGGGTGACTCCGCGCTCGTCGACGCGGCGCCGACGGGCAAGGAACCGGGACAGCTGCTCTGGAATCGTTGGTACGGCGGCAAGACGTTTCACCAAGAGCCGCTGTACGCGTACCTCGTCGCCGCGACGTACGCGCTCTTCGGTTCCGACGTGCGTTGGGTATTCGCGTGGCAGCTCGCCGCGGGCGTCATCACGAACCTGCTCGTGCTCGCGATCGCGCGCCGGCTGTTCGGCGCCCTCGTGGGTGTGCTCGCGGGACTGCTGGCGCTCTCGTGCGCACCGCTCGTCTACTACGAGGCGATCCTCCTGCGCGAGACGCTGATCGTCACGGCGTCGCTCGCTCTGGTGTACTTCGGCCTGCGCGCGTTCGATGAGCGCTCCCCCCGCGCATGGCTCGTCTTCGGAGCGATCGGCGGGCTCGCACTGCTCGTCAAGGCCACATTCCTGCCGCTCTTGCTCGTCGCGTTGCTCGCCGTCGTGTGGAAGGAGCGGACCGACCGCGCAGCCGCCGCGCGCGCACTCGGAAGCTTCGCCGCCGGATGCGCGTTGTGTCTCGCTCCGGCGCTCGTGCGCAACGTCGTGGTCGGCGCGCCGGTGCTCTCGCTGTCCGCAGTAGGACCGGTGACCTTCGCCGCGGCGAACACGGTCGACTATCCCCCTGAAGTCGGCTTCTTCGCGAGCACGACGCACTTGCCGCGCATCATGGGGGAGACGGAAGGCACGCCAGCGTCGACGGCGATCGCCGCGCTGCGCACGCATCAAGACGTCAGCAGCTATCTCGATCTCGTGCGGCGCAAGCTCGCGGCGATGTGGCGCTGGTACGAGATCCCGAACAACACGAACTTCTACTTCTACCAGCTGAACGCGCCGGTCCTGCGTTGGCTGCCGGTCGGCTTCGCGTTCGCCGCACCGTTCGGGCTGCTCGGAATGCTGCTCGCGTGGAAGCATCGTGGCCGGGCGTGGCTCCTCTACTGGAGCGTCGTCGCGAGCGCGTCGACGATGGTGCTCTTCTACGTGCTGTCGCGCTTCCGCGGGCCGCTGCTCGCCGCGTTCTTGCCGTTCGCCGCGTTCGCGATCGTCGAGCTCGTCCGCTGGGCGCTCGACGGTCGACTCGTGCGCGCTGGCGCCGCACTCGCGGGCGCGCTCGCGCTCGTCGCGTGGACCGCGCGCCCGCTGCCGGACGGCGCACCTGCGATCCGCTCGGCGGATTGGGTCGTCGCCTACCAGGTCGGATACGCGACGGAACTCAACGCCGCACTGCAGCGCGACGACTGGCACGAGATCACCGCGATCCTCGAGCGCTCGCTCGAGGTGCGTCCCGAAGAGGTCGAGCGCGTGCTCGCGACGAATCAATTGACCGGCCGCAACGACGTGCCGCTCGCGAAACTCTACGCGCAGGTGTACGAGCAGTACGCGTTCGCGTTGCGCAAGGTCGGCCGCGAAGCCGATGCGCGCGGCGCCGACGAGCGGTTGCGGAAGTTGCGCGCGCTCGTTCCGGCGGCACCTGCGGCGCCGGTCAAGGCTCGATGACGTTGGGCGTGCTCGGCGAGAGCTCGATCGGAACGCGCTCGACGATCTCGTCGCCTTTCCAGAGCAGCAGCGTGCGCGCGGCGGAGCTGACCGACACGACGCCCGATCGGCCGTCGACGAGATCGACCTGCGTGTACGCGTTGTTGTGACCGTCGCTGATCACCAGCACGTCGAGCTTCTGGCCGCCCTCGTCCTGGAACCCGATGCGGTCCGCGCGCGTGTGCGGAGCCTCGAGCCGCACCTCGACGGAGCAGCGCATGTGCACCACGATCTCGAGCGCATCGACGGCGTCGTCGCTTTCGAGTTCGCGCTCGAGCGGCACGATGCGTTCCGACATGAACTGGAACCCGAGCCCTTCGCGCGTGTCGTCCGCGACGCGCGGCACGTCCTTGAACTCGAAGCGCCCTTCGTCGTCCGTGACGACGCGCTCGCGCGGCTGCACGACGCCGTAGAACGCCGTGCCGCCGAACACGCGCGTACGCGTGCTGTACGCCATGCGCGCGAGCAGCACGCTCACGCCGGGCACGGGCGTGCCGCGCTCGGTGACGACGCGGCCGGCGACACGCGCGTGCACGAGCGGCGCGGGCATCGTCACCTTCGCGCTCGTGTCGCCGGCGTGGATCGGCTCGCTCGTGAACGTGACGAGCGTCTTGTCGTCCATGACGCGCAACCGATACGCACGGTCGTCGAGGCCGCGGATCTCGAACTCGCCGTCGTCGTTCGTCGACGACCAGTTCCAGAACGCGGTCGCCGGTCCTGCGCGATGGATCTGGTCCATGAAGTTGTCCGCGTCCTCGGCATCGGGCGGCGGCTCGGACTCGAGGATCTGCGGCGGCATGCGCGCGTTGGCCATCAGTCCTTCGAGCGGAATCGGAACGCGGCCGACGAGGCCGAAGTGCGTCGGATCCGCGAGCCACACGCGCAGACCCGCGCGCGGCTTGCCTTCCGCGTCGACGACGCGCCCCGCGATCGTGAGCGCGGGTCCGCCGAGCCGCAGCTCGACGAAATCCGGCCAGCCGCTCTCCTCGGCGCGCGGCTCTTGCGGGCGCGCGAGCGTCACGGGCCGGAAGCCCGCTTTGACTGCCGTAAGGCGATCCGCCGTAACCGCGCGCGAGAGAGCGATGGCGAACTCACCGCGCTCGTCGGTCGGCACCGAAGTCAAGCCGAGCGCGACGCGCGCGCGTGCAACCGGCTCACCGTGCTCGCTGACGACCCGGCCGCGCACGGACCCAGACGCCGGCGCTTCCGCGCGCGCCATGCGGATGACGAGCGCGAGATCGGATTGCACCGGCGTGGGGATGCGCGCGATCTGGAATCCGTCCGCGACCGCGCGCACGATCGCGTCGTCGATGTGCGGGACGTCCAGCATGAAGCGGCCGTCCGCGTCGGACGCGGTGCTCCAACCGAGCACGTGCGTCGACTCCAGGCTCTCCGTGAAGCGCGCTTCGAACCCGCGCGGGAGCACGAGGTTGATCGACACGCCCGAGATCGGAGTGCCGCGCGGATCGACGACTTCCCCGGCGATCCGGAGCGCGTGTCCGACGATGACGATCGGTGTGTTCTTCGAGTCGGTGCGATACGACCCCGCGCGCACCGTCGCCCACGCGGGATCGAGCGAGACGAACTGCTGCGCGCTCGCAACAGCCGTGCATTCGAACCAGCCGCCCGGACCGGAGCGCGCACGCGGCGCGTCGGCGTTCTTCGTCGAAGCTCCGACTTCGATGCCGGGCAGCGCGACTCCATCCGTGCCGTACACGCGTCCGCGCACGATCGATGCCGGCGTCGCGGCGGGATTCGTCGCGCTTGCCGTCGGTGCCGCGTGGAGCGCTTCCGGCAGCGCGCTCGACGCGCTGCGCGCTGAGCTCGTGAGCGGCGACGACAGATCGTTCGCGCTCGCGTGCTCGACGAGCGCGGCGCTCGCGAGGTCCTGCGCCGGAGCGGGGGCATGGTCGTCGCCTCCGAGGAGCGACAGCGCTGCGATCGTGGCGGCGACGAGGATGGATGCGGCAGTCAAGGCGAGTTTCGTGTTCACGACGACGGTTCCGAGGGTGAGGGTCCAGGACGCGTCCGTGCGCGCGCAGAGCGGCACGAACAACGCGAGCCATGCGTCCCGTCCGCCGTTCTTGCGGTCGAGCCGCTCACGCAGGAGCTGCAGTCCGCGCGTGATGCGGCTCTGCACGGTCGCGACCGAAACACCCATCTTGCGTGCGGTCTCGCGCGGCGGCTCCTCGTCGAAGAAGCGACGCAGGATCGCGGTGCGGTACGGCTCGTCGAGCGCGATGACCGCGTCGACGAGCTCGCGCTGCGTCGCGGCGCGCTCGACGAGACGGTCCGTTGCGTCGAGCGCTTCCTCGTGCGCCGCGAGCACTTCACGTGCGCGCCGCCGCTCGTCGCCGCGATGCTTCTCGCGCACGAGGTTGCGGAGCACGCTCGCGGCCCAGCGCTTGAACGTCGCGCTGTCGCGCGGTGGGCGCTCGAGCGCCACGAGGCACGCTTCCTGAGTCAGGTCGTCCGCTCGCGTGGCATCGGACACGAGGTGCCGCGCGAGCTCGCGCATCCAGCCCATGTGGCTTTCGAGCAGCTCGGCGGTCGGGGTGGTGTCGGTCGGCATGGCTTGCGACGTCCAGATGCCGCCCCAGCGCGATCCGATGCAAGCAAAGCCTGCATCGGATCGCGCGGGGGCGGCATCATGCGCGCAGCGCGCCTCGCGCGTGGAGCGTTCGCGTCAAACGGCGGGGACCCGTGTCGATTGCCTACGCCAACTGTGTCTTACATCGCGCCTGCGGTGCGAAGTTCCTGTTGCGTGGCTGCGACACACCGAACTCTGCGTGCGCGACGTACGCGGGCTGACCGCGGTCGCAGTCACACCAAGGCAGTCGAGACGCAAAGGCACACCGCGCGACACAGCTAGCGTAAGCAGCCGACACGGGGCCCCGCCGTTTAAAGCGTGTGACGCGAGGACGCGTCACACGCATGCATCGCGCGCGAGACGCGCTTCGCCCAGGCTTCGCGCGCGAGGCCGCGCGGAGTTACAGCCCCCAGACCGCGATCACGCCGTTGCTGTAGTTCGTCGTCTCGCTCGTGCAGAAGCTCGCCGAGTTGCGATACCAGATCTGGTAGTAGCGCGTGCCGGGCGCGCCGACCGCGCCCTTCACCGACACCGACAAGTCGCCGCCCTCCGGATAGTTCGACGAGCCGCCGAGGATCGTCGTCTTGATGCCGAGGCGCAGTTGCGAGCCGCCGGCGCAGCGCAACCCGTCCGCGCCGATCGTTCCGAGCCCGCCGTTGATCGCGGCCGTGCCTTGGAAGTAGAGCGACAACGTGCCGGACGGCATGTCGGTTCCGTTCAGGACGAGCGTGTCGGAGCCTACGCTCGGCGTGCCGCTCGTCGCGAGCTGCGCGCTCAAGCCGAACGAGTTCGCGCAGCCGTGACCGGTCGCTCCGGTGTTGCCGCACGGACACGCGCTGCCGCTGCCGTCGCCGAAGCAGAACGCTTGCGTGCCGACGCAGTCGTTCTCCGTCACGCGGAAGTCGTCGATCGCGGCTTCCACGATGTGGCCCGGATTGGCGTCCTCGGCGATGAAGCGCACGCGCACTTGCGCGGTCGGCGCGACGTAGTCGGCGAGGCGGAACTGATGGAAGTTCCAACCGCCGGCGGTCAGCGGCCCCGACGGTCCGATGGTTTCGACGCTGACCCAGCCGCCGCCGTTGTCGTTCGAGACGTCGACGCGGAACGTGTCGGCGTTGCCGGTCGAGCCCTGATCGTTCGAGTACCAGCGCCAGTACTCGATCACCGGATTCGACACCGACGAGAGATCGAGCACCGGCGTCGTCAGCGTCGTCCGTCCGCTGTCGACGTCGGCCGAGCCGAGCGCGCCGGTCGGCGTGCCCTGGCCGGTGACGAAGCACAAGGATCCGCTCGCGCTATGGTCGTCCGCGGGCTGCGCGATCGTTCCGTTGGGATCGACGCGTGTCCAAATGCCGGCCGTCGCGTTGTCGCCGGCCGCGGTCGTCGACCAGCCGAGGTTCGCCTGGAAGTCGTCGCTGAAGGCGACCGACTGCGCCGTCGTCGACACGGCCGAGTGCACGACCTCGGGTGCGTTGACCGGGTCGGTCCACGTCACGCCGTTCGTGGACTGCGCGGTGAAGTAGTAGCGCACGACGTTGCCGCACTGCGCGGCCGGGAACGTCGCGCGGAAGTCGCCGCCGCCGTCGTCGATCAAGTTCGACGCGACGAAGAAGCCCGAGCCGTCGTCGATGTGGATCTGCGCCGTGCCGGGTTGGCAAGCGCCGTTGCCGTTGACGTCGAGTTGGAGCGGCACGAGCTCACCGCCCGGGTGGACGGCGCTCGGCTTGCCGTTCGGATACGAAAACGTGAGCAGCGACGTGCCCGGCCACCACACGAAGAGTCCGCGCTCGAGGTCGCTGCCGACGACGACACCGCTGTCGAAGTACGCGTAGTTGTTCCACAGTCCGTTGAACGACGTCGCGTTGTCCTCGGGGCGCGTGTCGAAGTACGCGATCTCGACCGGTGCCGTCGGAGTCGTCGCGTCGAAGATGCGCAGGCCGCTGCAGTAGTTCGACTCGAAGATGCGCGTGTCCTTCGTGTACAGGTTGTGGTCGATCGAGCTGCTGCCGTTCGTGAACGTGCCGGCGACGGTGAGGGCGAGCGGATTGCTCGCGTTGAAGATGCGCGTCACCGACGTGAGGCCGAGATTGCCGTCGTCGACCTCGTCGTTCAGGTACATGAACTGACGATCGGGCGAGAGCCAGGCCTGGTGCGCGAACTGCGAGTTGCCGTACGGCAGGTACTGCACGAGCGACGGCGCCGCCTTGTTCGTCACGTCGACGACGTAGATGCCCGTCGAGTTGAACCCGCCGTTGAAGCCGCCACAGCAGAACGCGATCTCCTTGCCCGCCGCCGGGCCGCTCGTGTAGCTGACGATCTGCGGCTCGTGGACGTAGCGATCCGACCACTGCCCGACGCGCTGCGGCGCGGCCGGGTTGCTGTTCAGGTTGTACATGCGGATGCCCTGCGATCCGCCGCCCGAGCGATAGAGGTAGCCCGACTGCGTGTTCAGCGCGAGCGTGTGCGTCGCGCCCGTCGCGTCGTCGTTCACCGTGTTCACGAGCGTCACGACTCCGCTGTCGATGTTCGCGAGGTCCATGACCTGGATCCCGCCGCCGCCCTCGCTCGCCGCGTAGCAGTAGGTCGAGAACGTCTTCATGTCGCGCCACATGCTGTCCGGGCCGTTGATCTGCGCGACGACGACCGGATTCGACGGCTGAGTGATCTCGACGAACGTGGTGCCGTCCGACTGGCCGAAGATCGCGTACTCGCGGCCCGACGGCGACGTGTAGCCGAAGCAGCTGTTGCCGTTGGCGCTGCCGGGGAGGGCGAGATCGCCGAGGCTCACCCACGACAACAGCTGAATGCCGCGCGCGGGGAAGTACGCCATCGTGCCCGGTTGGATGTTGCCGTCGGCGCCGAGGCGCTTGGGCTGACGGACGCCAGGGCCGGTGTAGGCGGGCTTCTTGTCGAGCAGCTTCGGATCGCCGTCGTGGGCGCGCGCGAGGCCGAACAAGGATGTGACGGTGAGCGCGGAGGCCACGAGGCGCGTGATCTTGGACATGCGGCGGGGTGCAAATCGGGTAGGGCGAGCGGGCGGCGCTTAATAATGTGCCCGAATGGGGCCGCCGTACGCGGGAAAATCTTCGCGGGTTTAACGACGCTACGGCGTGGCCCTTGGACGCCGGCGCTCGGGAGCAGGTTCCGCAGAGCGGTCGAAGAGCGCCTTTCCGAATGAGGCGCCCGGTGGGGCGTTTCCGAAAGGCGCTCGTGAGCTCAGGTGCCCAGGCGCGCGCAGCAGTTCTTGAACTTCTTCTGGCTGCCGCACGGGCACGGATCGTTGCGTCCGGTCTTGGAGGCCTTGTGGACGAAGGGGGCCTGGCGCTCGTGATGGCCGTGGTGGTGGACCGCGGCGCCCGTGCGCACGACTTCCTCGAATTCCGACGCGGTGTCCGCGAGCGCGCGCCGGACCTCGAACGCCTGGCTCACGACCGCACGCTCGGTCAAGAAGTCGACGTACGCGGAGAGCACCGGCACGACGTGCTCGGCGAGCGGGTCCTTGCGCCCGAAGTGCGACGGCAACAAGTGTCCGACGATGCCGTGCATGTCCTCACCATCGAGGAAGCGCGGCGCCTTGCCGATCTCGTCGTACGCGCAGGCGAGGAACGCGTCGACGATCTTGCGCACGTCGTTCGTGTCCGGCGCGGCGAGCGCCTTGGCTTGGCTGGAGTCGAGGAACGCGGCGGCTTCGAGCGTGATCTCGCGGGCGGGCATTGGACGAGCGAGTGTATCATCCAACACCGCGTCGCCCGCGCTCATGATTCGCGCGCGCGACGCGCCCACGTCTATGGAGATCCTGCTCGTCCACCCCGAGATTCCGCACAACACGGGCTGCGCGGCACGGCTCTCCGCGGCGCTCGGCTTGCGTCTGCACTTGGTGGAGCCGCTCGGCTTCTCGCTCGAGGACCGCTACCTGAAGCGCGCGGGACTCGACTACTGGCCGATGGTGGACCTCGTCGTGCATCGTTCGTGGGCCGGCGCGACCACGGCGCTCGCGGCGGCGAGCGCGCGGCCGTTGAGCGAGCGCCTGCACCTCTTTTCCGCGCGCGGCGGCACGTCGCTCTTCGCGACGACGTTCGCGGCGGACGACGTGCTCGTGTTCGGCAGCGAGACGCGCGGCCTGCCGCCCGAGCTGCTGGCCGAGCACGCCGACCGGCGCGTCTACGTCCCGATCCGCTCCGGCGTGCGCAGCTTGAACCTGGCCAACGTCGTGTGTCTCGCGGTGTACACCGCGCTCGATCGCGCCGGCGTCGCGCTGCCCGACAACGACGGCACGTACGTGCCGCACCCTCACGCGCGCGACGACGTGCGTCCGCCCGCGCGCGTCGTGCGCGCGAGCTCCGTCGACGTCTGAACGTCGCATGTCCACCGACTCCGTGTCCGACGCGGCTCGAGCCGCGCGCAAGCCGCGCTCGGAGAACGAGATCGTCGCGCGCAAGCCGCGCTCCGGGGACGAGATCGAGCTCTCGATCGAGCGCTTGGACGCGCGCGGTTGCGGCATCGCGCATCGCGACGGCATCGAGTTCACCGTGCGCCATGCGCTCCCGGGCGACACGGTGCGCGTGCGCGTGCTGAAGCGCCAGCGCGGACGGGTGCGCGCGCACGCGCTCGACGTGATCTCGAAGAGTCCGTCACGCGTCCCTGCGCGCTGCGCGCACTTCGGAACTTGCGGCGGCTGCTCGTTCCAGGATCTCGGCTACGCCGCACAGCTCTCCGAGTTGCACGCGCTCGTCGTCGACGCCTTCGCGGCGCGCGAGCTGCGCGTGCCGATCGAGGCCGTGCAGCCTGCGAGCGAGCTCTACGGCTACCGCAACAAGATGGAGTTCACGTTCTCGAATCGGCGCTGGATCGAGACCGGTGAGCCCGCTGGCGTCGACGCGAGCTTCGCGCTCGGCCTGCACGCTGCGGAACGGTTCCAAAAGGTGATCGACATCGATGCATGCGGGATCCAGCACCCCGTCGCGAACGAGATCCTCGCCAGTGCGCGCGGCCTCGCGCGCGAAGCCGGGCTCGCGCCGTGGGACGTGCGCGCGCACACCGGCCTGTTGCGCTACTTGATGATCCGTGTCGCGCACACGACGAACGAGGTGCTCGTCAATCTCGTCACGTCGTCCGAATCGCCGGCCGAGATCGATCCATACTTGCGCCGCTTGTGCGAGCGCCACCCCGACGTCACGACGTGCGTGCAGAACGTGAACGCGAAGCTCGCGTCGACGTCGATCGGCCAGAGCGAGCGCGTGCACCACGGCCCGGGCGTCATCCACGAAGCACTGTGCGGGGTGCGCTTCGCGATCTCGGCCAACTCGTTCTTCCAGACGAACACGCGCCAAGCGGAGCGCCTGTTCGAGATGGTCCGCGAGGAGGCGGCGTTGACCGGGCGCGAGACGGTGCTCGACCTGTACTGCGGCACGGGCAGCCTCGGCCTCGTGCTCGCGAGCCGCGCAGCGCGCGTGATCGGCATGGAGCAAGTGCCCGAGGCGATCGCCGACGCGCGCCGCAACGCCGCGCAAAATGGCATCGCGCACGCCGAGTTCCACGCCGGCGACGTGCTCGCGCTCCTGCGCGCGGGCGACGTTCCGCGCGCGGACGTTCTGGTCGTCGATCCGCCGCGCGCCGGGTTGCATCCGCGCGTGTTGCCGCTGCTCGCCGCGACCGGCGCGCGCCGCATCGTCTACGTGTCGTGCAATCCAGAATCGGGCGCGCGCGACGCCGCGGAGCTCGCGCGGCAGGGCTACCGGCTCGCGCGCGTGCGGCCGATCGACTTGTTCCCGCACACGCCGCACGTGGAGTCCGTGCTGCGCCTCGACCGCGCCGATGCGGGCACGATCGATGTCGCGCGCGCGGCAACCTGACGCCGTCGCACCCATGCCGACACCCGAGCGAGCGCGTCCCCACTTTCCCGGCGGTCGAGGGCTGTGTCCGACGTGCGCGCACGTGAAAGTGATCGAGAGCGCGAAGGGCTCTACGTTCTACTTGTGCGAGCGCGCGCGCAGCGACCCGCGCTACTCCAAGTACCCGCCACAGCCCGTCGTGGTCTGCGCCGGCTACGAGCGTTACGCTCAACCAACCGATGGAGCTCTGGGTTGATCCGGGCAGCGTGCTCGCCGCCTCGCCGGACCTGAAGGATCCGAACTTCATGCACACTGTCGTGCTGATGTGTCAGCACACGGCCGAAGGCGCGCTCGGTCTCGTGATCAACCGTCCGTCCGGGTTGACGGTCGATCAGCTCTTGCCCGAGCATCCGCTCCTCGCGCGCCAGAAGCGCGCGGTGTTCACGGGCGGTCCGGTCGGCTTGAACGCGTTGCAGTTCCTGCACGTGCTCCCGCAGCGCATCCCCGGCGGCATCGAGCTCGGCCGCGATCTCTGGCTCGGCGGCGAGCTCGAAGCGCTCGCGGCGTACTTGGCGGAGTTCGCGGCGGAAGCGGATCGTCACGTGCGCTTGGTCGTCGGCTACTCGGGTTGGTCGAGCGGGCAGCTCGAGAGTGAGCTCGAGGAGGGATCGTGGGTGCCCGCGCCGATCGAGCCCGCGTGGGTGTTCGAAGCCGATCCGTCGACGATGTGGCGCCGCGTGCTGCGCTCGCTCGGCAACCACGCCGCGGGTCTCGAGGACTTGCCGCCCGACGTGAGCTGGAATTGACTGCCGTCACGCACCGGCAGCGAATTGTTTTTGCGAGAGTCCGTGACGGATTCGCGTCGTCGTCGCGATTAGCGAGGTGACGCACGCTCCGCGCGTCGCACGTCGACACCGACAGCACGCCTCATGGTCCAGGCGATTTCCGTAGAGCTCTTGGAGCTCCTCGTACACGAGCACGTCATCGCGCCGGCGACGGCCGCAGAGGTGAAGCAGCGGCTGCGATCCGACTCGATTCCGATCGGCAAGATCCTCCGGCAGAAGGGATACATGTCGATCAAGCAGCTGATGGAGCTCGTGCAGCTGCAATCCGAGCGGCCGGGCCTGAGGCTCGGCGAGCTCGCGTGCGAGCGCGGTCTGTGCACGCCGCAGCACATCGAAGAAGCACTCCAGATCCAGTGGCAGTCGCGCAGCCACGTGCTCGAGCTCCTCGCCCAGGACGTCCACTGCGACTCGCGCAAGCTCGCGACGTTCCTCGCGCGCTACGTGAAGGAGCTCGAGAGCCGGCTGTTCCGGGCGTAGAGGCGACGACTGGCTCTCGGGCACGAGCACCGCGCGTCACGGGCCGATATCGATCTCGACGTGTCCGCCGGCGTCCACGAGTGCGCGCGCGGCCGGCTGGAACTCGTCGACGAAAGAGCGGTAGCCGCCCTGCCCCGCGCTCGCCGGTCGCTTCACGATCACGAGCGCGTGCTCGCCGTCGTCGTACGCCGGAATCGCGAACGATCCGTCGGCGCGGGTGAGCACGATTCCGGACGGATGCTTCGGGACGTCGCGCTGCGACTGCCACACGCCGACGACCGCGGATTCCACGGGAATGCCGGCGCGCAGGACGCGGCCTTCGACGAGCGCGACGTCGCCGCGCGGCCGGCAGACGACGTCCCCGACATCGATCGCGTCGCCGCTGCGGACCGTGCGGAAGAGCCAGTCGGCCGTCCGCCCGGACGGCGACGTGACACGGACGTCGTAGTGGTTCGCGCCGAGATCCGCGGCGACGAATCTGCCGTGGTCGTCGGTCTCGAAGTGCCGCACCGTCGACGAGTCGTCCAAGGCGAACGTGCTCACGCTCACGACGCCGCGCGCGATCGGGCGGTCGTCCTCGTCGAGCACTCGGCCGCGGATCGAGCCGACGCCGGGAGGCGTGCACTTCGCGACGAGCGTGTCGCCGCTCCAGCGCACCGCGTCCGCACCGACGCGGATCGACGCGCCGTCCTCGAGCTGCACGGCGCCGAGTTCGGGTGACCGCTCCAGATCCCTCCACGTCACGCGCCAATGCCGATCGCCGATCTTCCGCACGCGCTCGGAGTCGCTCTGGAACAGCGTCCACGACATCGCTTCGCAAGTTCCGCACGTGTGCCCCGCTCCTCCGCGGGACGCGCGCGCGCGAACCCGCGCGAGGACCGGATTCGGAACGTCCGCCGTTGGGACGACCTCGATGTCGAGGATGCGCGCCGCCTCGAGCACGACGATCGGCGCACGGAGCAGCCCTCCGATGTCGACCACGGCGTCGCGATGACCGAACGACCGCACGCTCACGTCGAAGCGTTCGACGTCGGCGCGAGCGAGCCCATGGATGACGGCCTCGCCGCTCGCCGACGTGCGCACGGCACCGCGCCAGCTGGCGCGCGGTCTTGCGAGCACGCTAACCGTCGAGTGGTCGTCGACGAGCTCGATCTCGGCGCCTTCGAGCGGTTTCGCGTCCGCACCGCGCACGAGCACGCGGATGGGGACCTCGTCGAGCAACGTGAAGTCGAGCGCTGGTGCGCGCCGCGCGGCGAGTTCGAGCGCGTCGTACTCCTCGTCGGCATGGCCGTCGGCGGATGCGCCGATCGTCACCGTGCCCGGCGCGAGCGACTCGAACGCGTACGTTCCGTCGGCATCGGTGACCGCGAGCGGCTCGACGCGCGCGAAGTCCGGATTCGGTCCGATGTGCGGGCCGGCATGGGCGTGAATGCGCGCACCGGCGATCGGCGCGCCGCCCTCGTTCGTCACGCGGCCGCGGACGACGACGGGTGCGCGGGCGTAGATGTTGCCGATCTCGTACGTGCTCCACAGCACCGGGAGCTCGTCGACGATCGAAGTCGCGCAGCCCGGTGCGTCCGCTTCGATGCGCCACGTCTGCGCGAGTTCGTGCGGCATCGACGAGGCGCGCGCGCGAACGCAGAAACGTCCATCCGCGTCGCTCGTCGTCTGCTCCTCGAGCTTCGATCCCGTCGGATCGCGGCGCAGGAATCGGACGGTCGCGCCCGCGATCGGCTGCTCGTCCGCGTCGCGCACGGTGCCCGCGACGCCGAACACGCGTGGATCCGCAAGCGCGGTTGGAACCGGAAGCGGACCGACCTGAGCGAGGCAGAGGATCGTGGCGAGCATTGGGAGGGCGCTGCGACGCGCGGGCGCGAAAAAAACTCCGCGCAGTTGGCGGACCGCGGCCGTGTTTCCGGCGGACGTAGACAGCTCCCTCTACTCCGAGATCTACCGATGCACCCCATCATCCGACGATTCACCGCGGCTTCGAGCGCGCTCGCCGCGCTCGCAACTCTCACCCTCGCGCAGCTCCCGATCGCGGCGCCGCTCCACGAGCCGGATTGCCGTGAGCGGCGACCGCCGCCCGACCCCACCGTGCAGCTCGAGTACGGCTGCTACTTCTTCGGCAACTACGTGTGGAACGACGCCTCGAGCGCCGGCAACGTCGAGGGTCGCATCTACTGGCCCTCGTCGTGCGAGACGTCCACGCCACCGGGCGTGCACCCGCTCGTGCTCCTCATGCACGGGGACGGTCACGACCAATTGGACTACGGCTACTTGATGTCGCACCTGGCGCGCAACGGCTTCATCGCGGCCACGATCTCGAACGGCGGAACGAACCTCGAGCGTACGGGGCAAGCGTTGACGTTCCTGAGCTTCATCCGCAATCACTGGACGCACCGGCTGCACGTCGCGAACAACATCGGCCTGATCGGCCACAGCCGCGGCGGCGAAGCGGTGTTGACGCTCGCGCGCCGCATCGGTGAGCTCGGCCTCTCGCACAACGTGAACGCCATCATCTCGCTCGCGCCGACGGACAACGACGAGGGCGGCGGCGGTGTGCACGAGAGTCTCGATGGCGGCGAGAGCGAGTCGTTCCTCGTCATCTACGGCACCGACGACGAGGACGTGTACGGCCGCTGCGTGTCGGGCACGCTCCCGGGTTGCGGCGATCCGGCCGGCGCGCCGATGCGCACGGGCTTCGCGCTCTACGATCGCGCCGGCAGCGAAGGCGGCACCGAGCCGTTCCCGGTGTACGACGACGTCGTCACGAAGAGCATGCTGTTCGTGGAGCGCGCGAATCACAATCGCTGGCGCAGCACGTGCACCGACGGCGCGATCTTCGATTCGCTGCTGTCGTGCGACACGCACTGGAACATCGCGAAGGGCTACATGAACGCGTTCCTGCGTTGGCGGCTCCGCGGTCAGAAGGTCTTCAAGAACTTCTTCACCGGCCGCTGGATGCCGCCCGCGGTCGAGGCCGACGGCGCGCGCATCCATACGCAGTACTCGGAAGGCTACGGCCGGCGCGTGCTCGACAACTTCGAGCAGAACACGTGGCAGACGAATTCGCTGGGTGGCAGCGTGACGTCCGGCGGCGCGATCCAAGTCGTGCTCGAGGGCTCGACGTGGGGGTACGAGCCGACGAGCACGCACGACACCGAGAGCCTCGTCGTCACGTGGGCGCCGCCGGGTCTTGCGCCGTGGCTGCGCTGGTCGATTCCGAACGGCACGACCGCGCAAGGCGCGCGCTTCCGCGACGTGAGCGACTTCGGCTTCTTCAGCTTCCGCGCGGGCCAGGTCTTCGACTCGTCGTTCAACGCAGCGGAGACGCCGAAGGACCTGTACGTGGAGTTCCGGGACTCGGGCAACAACACGTCGACGTGGGTGCGCGCGAGCGACTACGCCGAGCTCCCGTACCCGCGCGAAGCCCAGGTGCTCTACGCCGGCATCCTGATCAACGTCGCGAAGTCGGCGATGAACACGGTGCGCATCCCGATCTGTGACGTGGAGGGCGTGGATCTCGAGAACATCTCCGAGGTGCGGCTCTACTTCTCCGTGCCCGGCAGCAACTCCGGCGAGCTCCTGATCGACAACCTCGAGTTCGCGAACTAGCAGTCCGTGGTGAAAGTCATTCGGCGCAAAAGGCCGCCCGTTCGCGCCGGCCCGGCGTCGCGCGATCCTCGGCGAATCACGAGGATTCGCCTGCGGTCGCGCTCCTTGCGCCAACACGAACGGACGACTTTCGCGCGCGAAGCACTTTCACCACGGGCTGCCGGCCGCGAGTGAAACGGCAGTCGGGCCTCGCAGTCCGCATCTGTCACCACGTCCGTCGCGAGGTCGTGCCCACTCGTTCGGAGCAAGGCGTTGCATCGGAATCGACCGAACTGACCTAGGTGGTCAGCGAGGATCGATTCCGATCCATCAACGCCGCTCCGAGCGAGTGGGTGCGACCGCAGCAGGATGTGGTGAGAGATGCGGGCAGGTAAAGATCGACCGCGAGGCCCGACGCATTCGTCTCGCGCGCTCGATTCGCACGCGCTGCAGCGACTGCGCGCCTTGAAGTCGGCACGGGATTGGCGACGATTGCGCACGCCGCCGATCGGAGACCACCGTGACTGCACCGAAAAAAGCATCCGAACCTGTTCTGCCCGCTGATTCGAAGCCGCGACGGAGCCGTACGCGCTTCGTCTTGATCGCGGTCGGGCTCCTACTCGGCGCGCTCGTCTGCGGCGTGCTGCTCGTGCCGACGCTGCTCAGCGGACAATCGGACGCGCTCGCGAAGCGCGCATTCAACGACCGCTACCGCGGCACGCTGACGATCGGCGAGCTCGACCTCGCGTGGTTCAGCCCGCAATCGATTCGCGACGCCGCGCTCGCGGATCCCGAAGGCAAGGAGATCGGTCGCGTGTCGGCGACGTTGCCTTCCTTGTGGAGCTTGCTGGGCGCGGCCGGCGGACGCATCGGTGCGGTGAAGGTCGAGGTCGAAGCCGACCTCGTCGCGGACGACCAAGGGCTCACGAACCTCGAGCGCGCGCTGGCGCCGCGCGAGCCGACGGAGCCGACGCCCGTGGAGCCCGAGACCGAATCGAGCGCGAGCCCGCTCGAGTTCCTCGCGGACCTCGACATCGATCTCGAGCTCGTTACCGAGCGGCTGACGTGGTCCGACGCCGAGACGCGCCGCATCGGCATTCCGTTCGAGGTGCGCGACTTCACGGCGACGGTGAACGCAAAGCCGGGTCAAGCGTTGCGCGCACATGCGGAAGGCAAGCTCGTGTCCGAATCGCCGGGCAAGCTCGCGCTCGACGCGATCCTGCACGGTCCCGTTCAAACGGGGCAAGCGAACGGCGCATGGCCTTGGGGCAAGGTCGACGTGCGCGCCGATGTCGAGGGCTTCTCCGTCGCGATGATCGACGGACTGCTCTCGCTCGACGGAGGACTGAAAGAGATGCTCGGCGCGCGTCTCGACGTTCACGCGAAGGTCGTCGGCGCGACACCCGAAGCGGGGGACGTCGACATCGTGCTCAACGCCGAGCGCTCGAGCCTCTCGATCAAGGGCCGTTTCGCGGACGGGACGCTGCAGTCGCGCGGCGCGCCGTTCTGCGTCGCGACGATCGCGCCGCCGCAACGCTTGATCCAGCGCTTCGTGGGCTCGTCGTTGCCCGCGGGGATGCGCTTGGTGCTCGCACCCGACGAGGATCCGCTCGCGCCGTGGACGCTGCGCATCCCGTCGTGCGTGCTGCCGATCCCGCGCGACACTTCCGGCGGGCTCGCGACGATGCGCACGGATCTCGAGAAGCTCGCGGCCCGTGTCGAGATCGAGCTCCCGAGCGGTGCGCGTATCGAAGGCGATGCGCTGCAAGCGGCTGGCGGCGCGCTCGTCGCGCAGGGCATCCAGGTCGTGCTGCATGCGGCTCCGTCCGCACCGCTGCGCGTCGAGCTCGACGCGCAGCTCGGCGGCGCGAAGGCGCTCGGCTCCATCGCGCTGCGCGCTTCCGCGAATCGGGTGTGGGCCGCGCTGGCGGACGGGACGATGCCGCCGCTCGACGTGCAGCTCTCCGCCAAGAATCTCCCCGTCGCAGCGATCGAGGCTTTCGCGGCCACCGGCGTTCCGCTCGACCGCTTGCTCGGAGAAGAGCTCACGATCGACGTCGATGCGCGCGACGCGACAGCGGCGAGCGGCACGCTGCGCGCGTCGATCGAAGCGCGGCGTGCGACGCTGAAGTTCGAAGGCACGCTCGCGAACGGCGTGCTACGCGGCGCCGCGGAGGCACTCTCCCTGCGCGTGCAGACGGACGCGAACGTGATGCGGGCACTGCTCGCCGGACGTCTGCCGGAGGGCGCGGAACTCGCGGTCGCTCCGGGCAGCGTCGAGCTCAGCGTCAGCGATCTCGTGCTCCCGATCGAGCCCACCACCGCCGACGCACCGCTCGTCGATCGCTGGCGCAAGGAACTCGGTTTGGTGCTCGAGCTGCGCGTTCCGCCGCTCGCGTGGACCGATTCGTCGCTGCGCGCGGCGGGTGTGATGTGCACGTTGCAGAATCTCAGCGTGCGTGCGTCGCTCGCGCCAGCCGGCGCGCTGAAAGCGATCGTGCGCTGTGATCTCGAGACGAGCTCGAAGGGCAAGCTCGCGATCGACGTCGAGACCGCCGACCCGTTCGGCTTCGCCTCAGGCGCCACAGGTGCGCCGATGCCGCCCGTCGACGCGAACGTGCGTGTCGACGGCATTCCGACGACGCTCGTCGAGGCGCTGACCGGCATGCGCGATCTGCTCGTGCCGCTCTGCGGCCCCGAGCTCGCCGTGTCGCTCGATGCACGCAACGCGAGCACGACTGCCGGCAGCGTGCAGCTCGCGATCACCGGATCGACGCTGGCGCTCGGCTTCGCCGGCAAGGTCGAAGGCGGCGTCCTGCGCGCGAGCGGTGACGACGGCTTCAAGTTGTCGGCGAAGGTGTCCGCGGCGAATTGGCAGCGCGCGCTCGGCGCGTACTTGCCCGCCGGATTCGACGTCGAGTGGCCGACGGTGGAGGAGCCGCTCGAGCTCACCGTGCGCGACATCGCGTTGCCGCTCGAGCCGCTCACGGCCGCGAACGCGCCGAAGACGGCGATCGTCGACGGGCTCGCCGCGCACGTCGTGCTCGCGATCGGGCGCGTCGGCTTCGCGAACGACGTGCTGCGCGCGGCGAAGCGCGACGTGATCCTGCGCGGATTGACGCTCGACACGAGGATCGCGCCGAAGACCGCGCTCCAAGTCACGCTCTCCGCCGCGATCGACGCGGCGCCGCCCGGCTCCGTGAAGGTGCAAGCGACGAGCGCGGATCCGTGGGCGAGCTTGCGGAATGCTCCGCTCGCTCCGATCGATCTCGACGTCGCGCTGACCGGCGTGCCGACGGCGATCGTCGACGCGTTCGCGGGCGGCTCGGACATGATCTCGTCCCTGATCGGCGAGCGTGTGGACTTCACGGTTGCGACGAAGGCGCTCACGCTGGACGGCGGTCGCTTCCAGTTGCGCGTGGAGTCGCCCGCGAGTGACGTCGCGTTCGCCGCGCGCGTGCAGAAGGGCGTGCTCGTCGCGGAAGGCGACGAAGGCCTCGACGCGACGATCACCATTCCGAAGGGCTGGCTCGAGAAGCACGTGAGCCCGCTGCTGCCGGACGGAACTCGCATCGGCCTCGCGGAAGCGAAGCCGATCACGCTGCGCGCGCGCTCGTTGCGTGTGCCGTTCGCCGACGCATCGCCGGTCGTGAAACCTGCGAGCGCGCCGATCGATTCGATGGGCGCCCTGGCAGACGGCGAGCCCAAGGCGGATCCGTTCGCGCTGATCGCGAAGATCGCGGTCGCGCTCGAGGTCGTGGTTCCCGCGCTCACGTACGCCGACGCAGCGACCGGCAGCACGCCGCTCACGATCCGCGACATCGCGCTGAAGGTGGACGCCGCGCCGAGCCAAGCTCCGGCCGCGCGCGTAACGGCGAAGCTCGAAGGTGCCGAAGGTGGCACGCTCGACGTGTCGGTGCGCGCGCTCGATCCGCTCGCCGTGCTCGCGCAGGACGGCGGCGTGTCGAAGTTCCGCATCGCGGCCGACGTGAAGGCGGCCGGCGTGCCGACGGCACTCGTCGACGCGCTCGCGCAGCAGGACGGGCTCCTGCTCGACGCGCTCGGTGCGCGCATCGACGCGACGGCGAAGAGCGCAGGCATCAGCCAGCAGAGCGGCGCGTTCACGGCCGACCTCACGTCTCCGCAGGCGAGCGCACACTTCGCGGGGAGCATCGACGAGGGCGTGCTGACCGTCACGCAGAAGGATCCGATCGTCGCGCGCTTCGGACTGACGCCGCTCGCGTCGGAGCGCGTCGTCGGCAAGCTCCTGCCGATGCTCGTCAACTTGCAGAAGCCGCAAGGCGCGGAGCCGGTGCTGCTGCGCTTCGACGACTTGAAAGTGCCGCTCGATTTCGACGTGCGGAAGCTCGACGCGACCGCGCACCTGAACCTCGGCGACGTGTCGTATCGACTGCTGCCGGGCCTCGAGTCGCTCGTCGGCAGCTTCGCCGACGTGAAGGCGACGAACATTCCGCCGCTCACGATCCCGATCGAGAAGGGCGTCGTGCGCTACGACGCGCTGCCGATGAAGATCGCGGGCCGCGACGTCGTGTTCAAAGGCACGTTCCGGCTCTTCGACCAGGAGATGCGGCTCACGACCGAGCTGCCGCTCGCGATCCTCGGCAAGAAGGTGAGCAAGGAGCTCGACCGCGCGCGCGAGTTCCTCGACCCGAACATGCTCGTGCCGATCGAGATCAGCGGCACGTGGAAGAAGCCGAAGGTTTCGCTCGGCAAGGACTTCGTCGACAAAGTCCTCAAGGAAGCGGCGAAGGGCGGCCTGAAGGGCTTGCTCGACGGGTTGATCGACAAGAAGAAGGACTGAGGGAGCGGCGAGCGGGATTTGGGCGAAGAATCCATCAAGCCGTTACGGCCCTCTCTTCAAACACCGCATGATCGAATGTCGACCTGATTGCTGGCACGTGACGGTCGTCATGCTCAGCGTAACCTAGGCGTCAATCGTATTTGCGAGCATGCGCTCTACTCCTGCGATGAATGCGTGCAAGCTCGGTGATCCTGGCGTCTCGAGATTGAGTTGCGGCGCAATCCTCTCAGCCCACCGAGTTTTTCTCTGTCCGGTAATTTTCGACGGATCTTCGTCGAGCACGCGAGCTAGGCACTCCCATGCACCGATCACTTGATCGGCAGGGCCACGTGGGATGCGACTTACCTTCGCTCTGGAGAACGATTGGCGTACAGCCGCACGGTCGGCAAGAAACCAAGACTCTACCTCTTCGACGGCTATGCGGAACAAGAACTTGGCTGGGCGTGGCTCGAGTGAAAGCAGGTAGCTCTTGAGTTCGCGACAATCTTCATCGTCGGCATCGAGCAACACCACCACACCAACGTCTTGAGTCCGACTCATTCCGGCGTAAGCACGCAGGCGTGCCGGCAAGTGGTCGAGCAATCCACGATGTTTCTGGTCGGGCTCGCGGTTGGGGTGTGCTGGTCGACTGCCTTTTCCTTGGTGTGCATGGATTCTGAAGTGTTCGAATTCCGTCCGGCCGAAGCGCCGCGTAAGGATCTCTCGAACGACCGGCACATCCGAAGATCCCTCGACTAGGATCTCCAAGAATGTCATGGATTTGCGAGGTCGAGGTCGCCTGAGTACCAAAGACCGCCGAGAGGTAGGCCTTCCTTTACCAAGTCTCTCACGGCACGTTGATCAGCCGCCCGCAAAACGGTTGATGCGCCGCTATTGTTCTTCTGTAGTATCCACACCTGTTCTGGCAGTAACGCATCAACGAAGTAAGGTGAGTGCGTCGTAACGAAGATCTGTGGGCCACGAAGAGTCTCGGACGCGTTGCGCATCTCGTCGGCGAGAGTTGGAAGCAGTGCGTGATACAAACCATTTTCAGGCTCCTCGATTCCGATCAACGGTGCGGGTTCGGGATCTTCGAGCAGCAGCAAGTACGCGAACAGTTTGAGCGTACCGTCCGACATGTCCTGCGCGTAAAATGGATCCTGATAGCCGCGATCGTCGAACTGAATCAATAGACGTCCATCCGTTGAGCGCGCAGTCCTGATGTTGCGTACACCCGGAATGCGCTTCGCGATGCGCGTGAGCACTTTCTTGAATCGATCGGGTCGCTCACGCTCCATGTGTTGAACGTAGTTTGCAAGGTTGCGACCCTCCCGATCGAGGTGTTTCTGAGCACCGGCCATAGGCAGCGTCCGTGCGAGATCGGGGACGAAGTAGGACAAGTACCAACCTTCCAGAAACTCGCGGAACGCAACAATTCTTGGGTGCTCGGCGAGATTGCCCAGCGTGACGATGCCGAGTCTGCGTGGATCGTCGAGCTTTACGGGTTGCTTTGGAGCCTTCTTGTCTTCCGTTGCGGTTTCACCTGCCCACGCCCAGCCCATCCCATCAGTCAAATCGAGAAACCGGTATGGTTGGCCGACTGTTTGACCGGCCCGACCCTGCCGCAATGTTTCGCGCACCGCCGTTGGCCGACCCTTTAGGTCGACGTTGATCGCGAGCGAGTAACTGATGGGGCGTGCACTCGGCTCCTGTCGATAATAGATTTCGAACTCGATGGGCCCGAGTTCTCCTTTTGTTCGAAGTCTTTCGAAGCCGCCCCGGTGTGGTTGCTCGCACGCTTGCTCAACTCCAAGACGAAGGCAGTCTCCGAGGAACCCGAGCGCGTCCATGAGCGTCGACTTCCCGGAGCCGTTTGGTCCAATCACCGCCACGAGATCAGTCAGTTCCTCAGGAGACTGTTGCTCGAACGTCTTGCCAAGTGTGACTTCATGCAGCGCGCGATAGCGACGAATGGTGATGCCCTGGATGCGCGGCATGTCAACTCCTCTCCGTCCCGCTGGCGATCCTCATGATGTGGCCTCAGTCCTTCAATTATCTAAGCGAGCGTACTCTTGCAATGCTACGGTCGAACACGTCGGCCCTGCTTCAGCGCGCACCAAGGCGACGCTGGCCGTCTCGTTAGATCGCCACCGTCCGCCCGATCTTGCTCGACACGACGCTCGCGATGTTCGCGTACAGCTCGTGCCCGTCTTTCTCGTCGACCCACGTCTGCGTGGCCGCGTCCCAATCGTAGTGCCACGCTCGCGCGCCGGCCGCGAGCCACATCTGGTTCGTCGCGGTTTGGCGGTTCAAGACGAAGCGCACGCGGTCGGCGAACTCGAGCGTGACGACGCCGTCGCTCTCGGTGTAATCGACCTCGTCCGGATCGAACGGCTCGAGCCACTTCACGACGCGCTGCAAGCATTCGTCGGCGCGGCGGAGGAACTCTTGGCGGTCCATGTGCCGCGCAGGATAGCAGAGGAAGGTCGCCGTCAGCTCTCGACCGCCGCGAAGAAGCCTTCCGCGGTCCATTCGCCGAACCAGCGGCGCACTTCGAGCGCGAGCTCTTGCGGCGATCCGTCGAACACGCCCGCCGCCGCGATCAAGGCGTCTTGCAGCGTTGCACCGTCGCGCAACGCGGCGAGCGCCGCGTGCATCGGCTCGTTCAAGTCCATCCGCCACACGACGAAGTCCTTGCGGTAGACCGCGACCCAAGTGCGCTTCTTGCGCAGATCGGGGAGCGCCTGCTGTTGCCGGACGGCGGTGACGATCGCGTTCGCGGCGTGTTTCAGCGCGAGCAGACGGAACGCCTGCGGCAAGCGCAGCCGCGCGCTCGTCCATTGCTCGGGCGTCAAGCGCGCGAAGTCCGCGCTCGACAGACTCGTCTCACGCGGCGCGTCGAAGACCTCCGACATCGCGTTCTCGAGCGTCGCCACGTCCGCGAGCAGCGCGCGGCGCGACAGACCGCCCTTCGTCGCGAGGAACTCCGGCAGCTTGCGGCCGAGGAAGTTCAGCGACGGATGGCGCGACGGATGCGCGCGCAGGTACGCACGCGCGAGTCGCTCGAAGCCGTCGTCGCCGCTGAGCCGTGCGAGCGCGGGATAGTCGGTGTGCAATGCTTCGAGCATCCGCAGCCGGTACATGCGCGCGTAGATCGCGACGCGCTCGCGCGCGGCCAGCGTGCGCGAAGGCAGGACCCATTCCTTCGCGGCGGCTTTCGCCGGAGCGACGCCTTTAGACGGCGTCTTCTCCCACGGACGCACGACCTCCGCTTGGAACCAGCTCTGCAGCGGCTCGAGCTCCGCTCGCTGCGCGTCGCTTCCGTGTGTCGCGCGCGATTCAGTGTGCTCGGGCAAGCGGGCTCCCTTGCTGCGGCGCGAACGCGCGTGCCTTCAGCGCTTCCGCGTGCACGACGTCGAACGCGGGAATGTCTTCGTCCCACTCGAGCAGCGTCGAGCGGCCGCCGGATCGTTCGACAGCGCGCGCGTACAGCTTCCACACCTCGTCGATCACCGGTGCGGAGTGTGTGTCGAGGATGTGGGTGCCGTGGTGCGTGTGTCCGGCGAGGTGGTAGTAGACGACGCGCTCCGGCGGAATGGCCTCGATGTACGTCTGCGCGTCGAACGCGTGGTTGACGGAGCTCACGTACACGTTGTTCACGTCGAGCAGCAAGCCGCAGTCGGCTTCCTCGGCGAGGCGCGCGAGGAACTCCCACTCGCTCATCGTCGACGAGCGGAACTCGACGTACGACGACGGGTTCTCGAGCACGAGCGGACGCTCGAGGATGTCCTGTACCGCGCGCACGCGCCGTACCACGTGACGCAAGCACTCTTCGGTGTACGGCAGCGGCAGGAGATCGTGCACGTTGCGGCCCGCGACGCCGCACCAGCACAAGTGATCGGAGATCCAGCGCGCGTTCACACGGCTCGCGAGCGCTTTCAGCTGCTCGAGGTACGGCCGGTTCAGCGGATCCGTGCTGCCGATCGACAGCGAGACGCCGTGCATCACGATCGGGTGACGCGCGGCGATCTCTTCGAGCACGGCGAGCGGACGGCCGCCCGTGTCCATGAAGTTCTCGGACAGGATCTCGAACCAATCGACGGCCGGCTTCTCCCGGAGCACATGCTCGAAATGGACCGTGCGCAAGCCCACGCCGAAGCCGAGGTGGGGGAAGTCGAAGCGCGAAGCTGTGCGGGTTGCCGGCATGGAAACGCCGCGGCGGGCGCGAGCCTAAGAGCCTGTTTCAGAATGCAACGCTGCGAGCCCGGCTCGTCGCAGCCTTCGCCGACGCGTTGCACTCTGAAACAGGCTCTAAGACTCCACCCGCCGCGCCGAGTGCGATCAGTGCTTGACCGGGACGGCGCAGCCGCCCTGACCCTTGCAGGTGTTCTTGCCGGCGCAGCCGTTGTTGCCCGACTTGCAGCCGCCGAGACCCTTGCACGTGTTCATGCCCTTGCATGCATGTTTGTCGACGTTGGCGCAACCGCCTTTGCCCTTGCAGGAGTTCTTGCCGGCGCAGCCGTTGTCGCCCGACTTGCAGCCGCCCATGCCCTTGCAGGCGTTCATGCCTTTGCAGGCATGTCGATCCATCGCCCCAGCGGAATGCGAGCCGGAATCCTTGTCCGTGCTCTTACAGCTGGTGAGCGGCGCGGCCGCGACCAGCGCCGCGATCGCGGCGGCCATCAATGCACTCGTGTGACTCTTCGGCATGTCTTTCCTCTCGAAGTCGTTGCGTGTGGGTTCCGGTCGCTGCGAACCACCGCAGCCACCGGAAGTCCCTACGACAACAGGCGGGGGTGCCGGACGCAAGAAACGCGCGGAAACCAGCAGCCCGTGGTGAAAGTCATTCGGCCCGAACGTCGCCCGTTCGCGCCCGCACGGCGTCGCGTGATACTCGGCGAATCATGAGGATTCGCCTGCGTTCACGCTCCTTGTTCGGACACGAACGGACGACGTTCGCGCTCGAAGCACTTCACCACGAGCTGCCAGCCCGTGGCGAAGGTGACGTCACTCGAGGCCCATGCCGGCGACGCCCTCTTCGTCGAAGCCGAGCATGTGACCGATCTCGTGGAAGAGCGTGATACGGATCTCCGTCAGGAGCTCTTGCTCGTCGCGCGTGACGCGCTCGAGGTTGCGCTGGAAGAGATAGATGCGCGACGGCAGCTCGACGCCATCGCCGGAACGGTCGAGCTGCGACGTCCCCGTGAACAAGCCGAGCATGTCGGGCGACGTCTCGGAGCAATCCGCCTTGTCGATCATCCACTCCGACGGCACGGGCTCGACGACGATCTCCGTCGTTTCGAGCGGCGGGCGCACTTCCGGCGGCAACGTCTCGATCGCTTCCTCGATCACGCGCGCGAATCGTTCGGACGAAACTCTCGGCGGCGCGGTGAACTCGGGATCGAGGCTGGCAGCCTCTTCGAGCAGTGCATCCGCGACGGGGAAATCGCCGTCGAATTCGAGGCACAACGACAAGCGCTCGAGCGCGCCCGCGCTGCGCTCCATCTCGACGAGCCGTCCGAACGCCGTCCGCGCGCCGGACAGGTCCCACTCACGCAGGCACAGCTGGCCGTGCGCCCACAGCGTGTCCGGATGATCGGCGAGATCCGCTTCGTCGCGCGCGCGGTTCACGAGGGTCCGTGCGCGGGCGAGGTCACCGACCTCGGTGCACGCCGTGGCTTCAGCGATCCAGCGATCGGGCCAGCGCGGATCGACCTCGCGCAGGATGCCGAGCGCGGCCTCGCAATCACCGAGCTCCATCGCCTCCCAAGCGGCAGCGAGCGCGGCCTCTTCTCGTTCGCTCGGAGCTTCCTCTTCCTCGTCGTCGAAGCGCGCTGCGGACATGCGCACATCCTGGCGTCGCAGCGGAGCAGATACCAGCGCGCGTTCGTGCATCGCGACGCGGCGCAGAACGATTCTCGAGGATCGCGGCCGCGAACGATGCGACAGCGCGCGCCGTCGACGCCCGACCACACCGTGCGGTGGAAGTCGTCGTCGAGCGCGCCCGCCAGAACGAGCCGCGACGGCCCACGCAGCTTGTGCAAGCGCACGGATCGGCGAAGATCCGGCGCATGACGCGAACCTGGACCGTTCTTCTCGTCGTGGCGATCGCGCTCGCGTGTGCGCAGACCGGCGACGGCGCGCGCGACGTCGCCGCCGTGTCCACGCCCGCACTGGTCGACGAAGCGCCGACCGACTGGCTGCCGCTCGAGCTGCACAGGTCCGTGTACCCGTTCGTGTCCGGCACCGTGAATGGCATCGCGACGGCGATGCTGATCGATTCCGGCGCGGAGCGGACCGCCATCGATGCGTCGTTCGCACGAGAGCTCGGACTCGAGAGCGGAGGCGTCGTGCGTGCGCGTGGGATCAGCGGCGCGACGGACGCCTGGATCGCGCACGGTGTCGAGATCGAAATCGGCGCTCTGCGCATCGAGCCGGAGTTCGTCGTCGTGATCGATCTCGCCCCCGTGGTCGAGCGCCTCGGGCGGCCGTTGCCGGTCGTCCTCGGTCGCGAGCTGTTCGCACGCGCGATCGTCGAGCTCGACTATCCGCGCGAGCGCGTCGCGCTCCACGATCCGGAGCGCGCGCCGAGCGCCGACGCCGCGCGCTCGATCACGTTGTTCGAAGTCAGCGGCGGCAAGTACGCGGTCGATGCACGTATCGAGGGCCGGCCGCCGGTGCGCGTGCAAGTCGACACCGGCAGCGGAGACACGCTGACGATCTTCCACGACTACGCGAGCGCCGAGCGATTGCTCGCTGGGCGCGTGCGCGTGTCGACGCGACTCGCCGGCGGCGTCGGAGGAAGCGCCGTCGAGAACGAAGCCACACTCGCGGAACTGTCGCTCGGCGAATGGTCGCTGCGCGACGTGCCCGCGCTTTTCGAAGCGGAGGTGCGCAATGCGAAGGCCGCACGCGCATGCTCGGGCCGCCTGGGTGGTCGTGTCTTGCACCGCTTCCGCGTCACGATCGACGCACCGCACGAGCGGATGTGGCTCGAGCCCGCCGAACGGTGGAGCCGACCGTTCGAGCGCAATCGCACCGGCCTGCAGGTCGTGTTCCGCGACGAAGCGCTCGAGGTCGTGCACGTCGCCGCCGGCAGCGCCGCTGAGCGCAGCGGTTGGCTCGTCGGTGAGCGCATCACGTCGTTCGTCGGCCGCGATGTGACGAGCGACTATTGGAGCGCGTGGACGAAGCTCCTCGATGGCGCGCCGGGAACGGTCGTCACGCTGCGCGATGGGAGCGACAACGAGCGGAAGTTGACGCTTGCGGATCACTACTGAGCGGTGTGGAGGCGGTCGACGAGCATTCGCCCCGTCATATCAGCCCGTGGTGAAAGTGCTTCGCGCGCGAAAGCCGTCCGTTCGTGTCAGAACCAGGAGCACGACCGCAGGCGAATCCTCGTGATTCGCCGAGGATCGAGCGACGCCGTGCCGGCGCGAAAGGACGGCTTTCGCGCCGAATGACATTCACCACGGGCTGATGGGGAAACCGTCGCGCTACGCGCGACGGCGGCACCAAGAGCAGATCGGACACCGCGTCATGTCGTGACGCAGCGCGGGACAGTGCTCGCGACCGAAGAGGATGATCTTCAAGTGCGCGCGGATCCACGTGTCCTCGGGGAACAGCGCTTTGAGATCGCGCTCGGTCTCTCCGACGTTCTTGCCGCTCGAGAGACCCCAGCGCGCTGCGAGCCTGTGGATGTGCGTGTCGACGGGGAACGTCGGGATGCCGAACGCTTGCGCCATCACGACACTGGCCGTCTTGTGACCGACGCCGGGTAGCGCTTCGAGCTCCGCGAACGTGCGCGGCACGGTTCCGCCATGCTTCTCGACGAGAAGCTGCGAAAGCGCTTGGACGTTCTTCGCCTTGGCCGGCGCGAGCCCGCACGTGCGGATGAGCTCGAGGATCTCCGGGACGGCGAGCTTCGCCATCTTCTGCGGCGTGTTCGCGCGCCGGAAGAGCGCCGGCGTCACCATGTTCACGCGGGCGTCGGTCGTCTGCGCGGACAGGACGACGGCGACGAGCAGCGTGAACGGATCCTCGTGCGCGAGCGGAATGTCGGGATCCGGATAGAGCTCGTCGAGGATCGCGAGGATCTTTTGCGCTGTGTCGGTCTTCTTCATGGGCTGGCGGGGAGCGCGGGATTCTGACGTGCTCCGTGTGCGCGTGCCATGGCGCGCGTTGCTCGGTGCCGCGAGCTTCGTGCACACTCCGCGCATGAGCACGGCACAGCGCATCGAAGCCTTCCTCGCTGGAGACACGTTCGCCGTCGCGGGTGCATCGGCCGACCGCAGCAAGTACGGCAACAAGGTGCTGCGCTGCTATCTACAGCACGGTCGCACGGCGTACGCGGTCAACCCGCGGGCGAACGAGAGCATCATCGAGGGCGCGCTGCGCGTGCCCGATCTCGCGTCGCTTCCCGAGCCGGTGCACGCGCTCTCGATCATCACGCCGCCGCCGATCACCGAGAAGCTCGTCGAAGACGCCGCGCGCGCAGGCATCCGTCACGTCTGGATGTAGCCGGGCGCGGAGAGCGCGGAAGCGATCGAGCGCGCCGAGGAGCTCGGCTTGTCCGTCATCGCGGGCGGACCGTGCGTGCTCGTCGTGCTCGGGTATCGCGAGTAGCGCGCGCTCAGCGCAGCGTGAACGTCGCGCGCACGACCTGCTCGCCACCCTTGACGCGTTCGACGGGCACGATCGTCGTACCCTCGTGCTTCGAGCGCGCGCGCCACTCCGGCGTCAAGCGCGGATCGTCGTCGAACTGGATCTCGCCGCCGAGCGAACGGTCGCGGTCCACGTGGATGGTGAAGTGGATGTGCGCCGGCAGATCGGTCTCGGGATAGCCCGCGGGGCGAATGGTGCGCACCTCGAAACGGCCGTCGCCGTTCGTGCGCACGTAGCCGAAGAGCCGCGCGTGCTTGGTGTCGCCCGAATTGCCGGAGATGTGCGCGGCCTTGTCGGAGTACCAGCCTTTCGCGCTCGTGTGATAGAGGTACACGAGCGCGTTCTTCGCCGGTGTGCCGTCCTTCTCGCGCACTTCACCGAACACGACCATGCGCTCGCCGGGCTCGTCGCCTGACGCCATCGTGATGCGCGACGCGGGGGCGTGGTCGCGGACGAGCTCGCGAAACTCTGTGCGGTCGTGGATCGGCATGAAGCGCGCGCTGCACAACACGTCGGACACGGCGTCCGCGCGCGCCGCGAGCTGCCGGCGCGCTTCGTCGAGCGACGCACGTGTCTCTTCGGTCTCGGGCCCCGGCGGGGGAGTCGACCGCGGCGCGGGCTGTGCGCAGCCGGCTCCGCCGGCGAAAAACGTAAGAGCGAGGGAAAGGATGAGCATCGTGGATCTCCGTTCGCGGCGAGAAGGACGAGTCGCGCGGTGTGTACCGCACGAGCTCGTTCGCAGACGTCGGCACGCCGAGCGTGTTAGCCGCCGACTCCGTCGAGCACGCGCTCCGCGCAGCGGCTCACGTGCGCGCCGGGCGCCACGATCCCGTATGTGCCGACCGTGCCGAGCAAGATGAGCACGTGCGTGCGCTCGGAGAAGTCGGCGAGCAAGAGGAAGGAGCGCGGACGATTCCGCGCGGCGCTACGACTCGGCCACCGCGACCGCCGCCGCGATGCCCGCGTCGTGCGTGATCGTGATGTGGATCCGCGCAATGCCCTTCTGCTTCGCGATTGCAGCGGCGACTCCGTGCAGCACGACCTGCGGCGCGGATCCCGGCGCGCGCACGACCTCGATGTCGCGCCAGCGCACGCCGCGAGCCCAACCGGTGCCGAGCACCTTCATCACGGCTTCCTTCACCGCGAAGCGGCCGGTGTAGTTCGTTATCCGCGACTTGCGGCGCTCGCAGTACGCGCGCTCGCCGTCGGTGAAGAGCCGCTCGAGCAAGCGCTCGCCGCGCCGCTCGAGTGCCGCTTCGAAGCGCGCGATCTGCGCGAGGTCCATTCCGATCCCGACGACGGCCATGCGCGCGATGCTCGCTTGTGGGGCGTCCTCGCGCCACTGGCGAGCATCGTGCGCACGGCGTACTGCGCGCATGCGCTCGGCGCGAAGGCGCACCGAGCGCTACGCGCTTTCGAGCTCCAGCAGCACGTCGCCCGCCCGCACTTCTGCGCCGTCCGCCGCGACCACGCGCAGCACCTTCGCACGCGCGGGCAAGCCCGCGGTCGCGCGGTAGACGACGTGCGTGAACGTCTTCATCACCTCGATCATTCCGATCGGCTGGCCGTCCTCGATCGTCGCACCGGTCGCGACGAACGCGGACTCGCCCGGCGCGGGACGTTGGTAGAAGCGCCCGCTCTGTGCCGCGCGCAGCACGAGGCCGCCGCTGCGCGCCTTCTCGACCGCTGATCGAGAGTCGCTCGCCGGCTTCGTTCCCGTTGCGAGATGCGGCGCGAGGATGGGCGCAAGCTCGTACAGCACGTCTCGGTAGCCGACGGGCTGGTGCACGCGCTCGAACGGCTTCGATTGCACGCGTCCGGTCACCTCATCGGGCACGACGAGCGCGATGCTGCGACCGAGCTGCTCGAGCCGTCCGGCTTCTTGCCCAGGCGCGAGCACATGTCCATGCGCCAGTCCACCGCTGAACGTGCCGACTTCCGGCGACAGCAAACGCAATGCGTCGCCGTCGTGCTGTGCGACGAGCACCAGCCTCGACGTCACTGGCCCTCGACTTCCGACACGAGTACGCGCGTGCGATCGGCGTCGAGCGAGAGCTCGAGTTGGTAGACCTTGCCGGCCTGCGCGTCGATCTCGACGACGGCGTCGCCGTCGGGGCCGGAGTGCGTGTCGTAGTTCACGTTGTAGTAGACCTTGAACGTGTGCTTGCCCGGCGTCACGTCGACGACGTGCGGCGCGCTCGAGAAGACTCCGTCGCGCGTCGGCTTGCCGTCGATCTCGGTGAACGTGATCGACGTCGACGAGCCGAGCAGCTTGAACCCGCTCGAGACCCCGCGCACCTGCGCGATCTGATCGCGCGGCAAGTCGAGCTTTTTGTGCGTGCTGCCGCAGCTCGCGCACGTGAGAGAGATGAGCAGAGCAGCGAGCAGAGCAACAACCGATTTCATCTTCGTCCTCCTTCGTCGGACTCAGGAATGGGTGAGCGCGGCGAGGTCGTGCAACGACCAGATGCGCGGGTTCTTGATGCGCCGGTAGCCGCCGGCCTGGTAGCTCGCCTGTGCGAACGTCTCGAGCCAGCCGCGCAGCTCCGTCATCGCGACGATCTCGTCGGTGTCCATCTGCGCCGCGGCCTTGTACGGATCCATGTCGCCTTCGATGCGCGCTTCCGTGTCACGCATGCCGGCCTCGACTTGCGCACGCTCGGCCGGATCCGTGCTCGCGATCTGGAAATCGTCGTCGAGCTTCGTGTTGAACGCGGCGATCGCGAGCGTGCGACCTTCCATCACCGACAAGCGCGCGAGCGGCGTGGAGAGCTGGATCACCGGCTCGTACGGCAAGCCGGCGAGCGCGTAGTAGCCGGCGCCCGACGCCTTGCGCAGGAGTACCGTCAGCATCGGCACGGTGTTCGTGCTGTTCGTGTAGATCAAGCTCGAGCCGTAGCCGAGCAGACCTTGGCGCTCGGCTTCGACGCCGATGTCGAAGCCCGAGATGTCCTGCAGCCACACGATCGGAATGCCGTCGTCGTTGCACGCGCGGCTGAACGTCGCGACCTTGGCGATCCCTTCCTTGTAGAGGATGCCGAGCGGCTTCTGCTTGCCGTGGTGCTCGGGATCGTCCATCAGCCCTTGGCGATTCGCGACGAAGCCGATGTACAACCCGTCGACGCGTCCGACGCCGACGATCATCTCGCGACCGCGCGCGGGCAGGATCTCCCAGAACGAGCTGTGATCGACGAGACGCGCGATCACTTCCTCGACTGGATACGTCATGCGGTGGTCGGCGGGGAAGATGCCCGAGAGCTCGGTGCAATCGTGGAACGGCAGCGCAGGCTCGCAGCCGTGGCGGTGGAACGCGAGCGCGCTCGTCGCGAGCTTGGCGACCTCGCCGCGGATCACGGCGATCGCCGTGCGGTCGTCGGGCACGCGCACGTCCGCGCAACCCGATTGGTGCACGTGCACCTCGGGTCCGCCGATGTCGAGGCTCGACAAGTGCAAGCTCTTCGCGCCTTTGATCAGTGCGGCGCCCGCGATGACCATGTACGCGCCCTCGGTCATGATCACGCGGTCGGAGATGATCGGCATGTAGCCGCCGCCCGCGATGCAATCGCCGAACACGCCGGCGATCTGCGGCACGCCCGCTGCGGAGAGCAAGCTGTTCTTCTGGAAGATGTGTCCCGCGCCGGTGTGGCCGGGGAACGATTGGGATTGCTCGGGCAGGTACAAGCCCGAGCAATCGACGAGATAGATGACCGGCAGGCGCAGCCGCAGCGCCATCTCCTGCGCGCGCTCGATCTTCTCCGGCGTGCGCGGCCACCACGAACCCGACGCGACCGTGTTGTCGTTGGCGATGACCATCGTCCAGCGGCCTTCGACCAGCACGAACGCGGTGATGACACCGGCCGCGGGGCTCTCGAGCTTGCCGAACATCCGGCCCCAGTTGACGAAGGTCCCGACCTCACGCGCCACCGTGCCCGCGTCCTTCAGGCGCTCCACACGCTCGCGCGCCGAGAGCTTCTGCTTCTGATGCAC
>JBJXHG010000174.1:0-56768 GCA_046160865.1 Planctomycetota bacterium
AGCCCGCATTTCTCACCACACCGCGGCTGCAACGGCGCAATTGCCGGCGTCTGCGGCGTCGAGCTCCGCCCTGATCCTCTGCGCAGGCTCGCACCGCGAGCCTGCGCTGTGCTTCGCACACCGAGGCTTACCCCTCGGCGACCTACCAGGTCGCCTCCGGTGCGCTCGGTCGCTCGACTTGCATCCACCGACACTTGCACCGTTTCGCTCGCGGCGTGGTGAGAAATGCGGGCCAGCGCGACTTCGAGCGCGTGCGCATCACGCGCTCGGTTGTGCGACGCGCTGGCCGATCGACCAGATGAAGCCGAGCATCTCTCGCGCGAGCGCGATGATCGTCACGTTCTGCTCCTTGCCACGCGCACGCATTCGCCGGTAGCGATCGTAGAGACGCTTCTGCGTCTTCCACGCGATGTCGATCACGGCTTCGTCGAGGCCAGCTTGCCGGCGCTGCAATCGCACGGGGCGTGCAGGCCGTAGCCGTCCTGACCAGCACGCTTCGACCAGCACGCGCCGCACGTGCGGATTGCCAGCTTTGGTGATCGATCCGCGCCAAACCCTCGGACCGCTCGAGTGCTCCCGCGGCGCCATGCCGACGTAGCTCATCAGCGGACTCGCACTCTTGAATCGGCGCAGATCGCCGAGTTCGCAGACGAGCGTCGCCGCGACGATCGTGCTCACGCCGCGCAGCGCCTGCAGCATGCGATACAGCTCACCATGCACTCCGCGCAGTAGCAGCGCGAGCCGCTCGATCTCGTTCGTCAGCTCCTCGATCCGCTCGTCGAGGTGTCGGATCACCGCCACGTGGTGCTTCTTCACGATCTCTTCCGCCTCCGAGCCGAGTCGCAGTCCTTGGATCCACTCGATGCGTTTGTGTCCCCAGGTCTGCTTGCCCGTCTGGCGCACGTCGTGACGCAGAAGCAGACCTGAAAGCTGCTGGCGTGTGCGACGACGTGCGTGCAGCTCGCGACCGCGATCGTGTCCTTGTAAACGTCCAGACCGATGAACCGCGCTATCGTCATCGGACCGGCTTCCTGTGCGGCTCTGTGCCGCAGTTGTTCGACACACCCGCAGCGTGACCCGCGACCTGAGGACAACCGGTCCACCCATCCTGTTTGAGACCGTGATCGCGACTCGGACTCTCACGTCGGCGTGATGGAGACGCGCGCGTCCCCGCACTTTCGCGAGCACGGTTAGAATCCGCTCTCTCGCTTCGGGGACCTCCGCTCCGTTCCACGCCCTCGTTCCATCGTCAGAGGAGAGCCATGTCCGACGTTCCGCAATACCCGATCTCCGTCATGTTCACGTCGCGCAACATGCAGAAGGCCGTCGCCTTCTACCGCGACACGCTCGGCTTCCAGATGAAGGAGTCGTGGCCGGACGACAAGAACCCGCTGTGGGCGAGCCTCGTGCTCGACCGCCAAGTGATCATGCTCGGTGCGTACATGTCGCCGGAAGCTGCGACAGAGATGTGCGGCGGCGATCCGGGCTCCGCGCAGTACATGAAGACGCTGGCGGAGGAGTTCCAGAAGAATCAGCCCGGCGTCGGCATCGTGACGTACATCCAAGTCGCCGACGTGGATCGCTATCACGCCGGTCTCGTGGCGAAGGGCGTGAAGAACCTCCCGCAGCCGAAGACGCAGTTCTACGGGCTGCGCGACTTCGGCGTGCAAGATCCTGACGGCTACCGCCTGCTCTTCTACACGCCGATCAAGATGGAGGCGTGCCAGTCGTGCGGGATGCCGCTCCAAGACGCGCAGCCGGGCCAGATGTACTGCCACTACTGCACCGACGAGAAGGGCACGCTGCGTCCCTTCGAGAAAGTGCTCGAGGGCACGACGAGCGGCTACTTCATGGCGATGAAGAAGCTGCCGCGGCCGGAGGCGGAGACGGCCGCACGTGAGCACCTCGCGACGATGCCGGCCTGGAAGAGCCGCAAGTAGACGTCGCTCGACGAGCGCGCCGTACGCGCTCCGCTGTAGAAGTCGCCGGGGGCGTGGCTCACACTGAGCTCGCTGCCCGGCGCGTTCTTTCGAGCGCGGCGGCGCGTCCTCCTGGCTGGCCTGGAGACGGCCCATGAGCCTCGTGCTGCTCAATCCTTTCACCGGTTCCGCGTCACGCGAAGTCGAGCTCGACTCGACGCGCTCCGTCGATCGCAAGCTCGACCGCGCGTCCGGCGCCTTCGCGCGTTGGAAGCAAGTGCCGCTCGAGCGGCGCGTCACCGAAGTGCGCGCCGCGCTGGAGTACTTCGCGCGCCACGCGGACGAGATCGCGCGCGACGTGTCGACGTCGATGGGCAAGCCGATCCGCGAAGCGCGCGGCGAGGTCAAGACGATGCTCGCGCGCGCCGAGCACATGCTCTCGATCGCTCCGGTCGCGCTCGCGCGCGAGACGCCGAACGCACCGTCCGGATTTCGCTACGCGATCGAGCACGCGCCGCTCGGCGTCGTGCTCGATATCGCGGCCTGGAACTATCCGCTGCTCGTGCCGGTGAACGTGGTCGTGCCGGCGCTCGTCGCCGGCAACGCGGTCGTCCTCAAGCACAGCCCGCTCACGCCGCTCGTCGGCGCCCACTTCGAGCGCGCGTTCGGGTCGCTGTCCGTCGAAGGGGTGTTCCAGCATGTCGTCGTCCGCGATGCCGACGCGCAAGGTTTGCTGCGCGATCCGCGCATCGCGTACGTCTCGTTCACGGGCTCGGTCGCGACGGGACGCAAGGTCTACACGACGGCCGCGGAGCGCTTGATCGACGTCGGCCTCGAGCTCGGCGGCAAGGATCCGGCCTACGTCGCCGAGGACGCGGACCTCGAGTTCTCCGTCGCGAACGTCGTCGACGGAGCCTGCTACAACGCGGGTCAGAGCTGCTGCGCCGTCGAGCGCGTTTACGTGCACGCGCGCCACTACGACGCGTTCCTCGAACGCGCGCGCGCATTGCTCGCCGAGTATCGGCTCGGCGATCCGCTCGACGAGGCGACGACGATGGGGCCGCTCGCGCGCAAAGAGCAACTCGTCGTGCTCGAGCAGCATGTCGACGACGCGCTGCGGCGCGGGGCGCGCGTGCTCTCGGGCGGCGGTCGGCTCGCGGGATCGGACGGCTGGTTCTTCTTGCCGACGTTGATCGCCGACGTGCCGAACGAGGCGCAGATCATGCAAGAGGAGAGCTTTGGCCCGCTCGTTCCCGTGCAGCGCGTCGCGTCCGACGCCGAAGCGGTCGAGCGCATGAACGACAGCCGCTACGGGCTCACGGCGTCCGTGTGGACGAAGGACGCGGCGCGCGCCGAGCGCCTCGCGGCCGAGCTCGACGCGGGCACGGTGTTCCAGAATCGCTGCGACTTCCTCGAGCCGTCGCTGCCGTGGACGGGAGCGAAGGAGAGCGGCGTGGGCTCGACGCTTTCGCGCTACGGCTATCTGCCTCTGACGCGGCGCAAGAGCCTGCACTTCCGGATCTGACGCACCGCCCCGAGCGAGTGGGGTTAGCCCGCATTTCTCACCACGTCCTGCTGCGTTCGCGTCAACTCGCTTCGGTCGGCGTTGTTGGATCGGAATCGGTCCTCGCTGACCTGACAGGAGAGCTCCGGTCGATTCCGATGCAACGCCTTGCCCGAAGCGAGCTGTCGCGCTCTCGCGACGGACGTGGATAGAAATGCAGGCTAGGAATCGAGACGCGGGCTCCGCATACGGAGCCCGCGGTCGTTAGCGCACGTCCGAGCCCACATCACGCAGCGACGACGAGTGCTGTCAATCGTCGCTCGGGTTCGTCGAGCCCTTCGCGGGCCGGCTCTTCCGCTCGCGCCCGAAGATGTCGCGGCGTGGCTCGGTCGAGAACACACGGTTGAAGACGAGCACTTGCCCGTCGTCGCGCGTGAGCGACAAGCGATTCGAGGCGACGGCTGCGTGGTAGTTGCGCGCGGTTCCGGGGCGTTCGAAGTCGAGCGCGCCGTCCTTCGTGATGAACGAGCCGATCAGCGTCGAGGTCTGGATGCGCCCCGTGTCGTCGATCTCGAAGTGGTGCATCCCCGATTGGAACGTGCGGCCGATCAAGTTGCGTGACTCGCCGACCCAGCCGACGTGCAGCTCGATCGAAAGGTAGTCGCCGCTGACGATGCAGAAGCCGGCATCGCTGCGCAGGGCGCCGTTGTCCGCGGGCAGGCGCAGCTCGGCGAGCTTCCACGGTCCCTGCATGTCGTCCCACAACTTCTGCTTGTCGATGCGCGCCGGGCGATCGGGCGCGTCGTCGCTCTGAGCCGGGTCTTTGGCTCCGGGATCCTGCGGGGGAACGAGCAGAGCGAGCAGCACGAAGAGAAGGGAACGCATGGCTTGGAACTCCGGTCGAGAACGCGTCCAAGGTAGCCCGGAACGCGCGACGCTGTTCGGTCCAGCATAGGCCACGCGGACGTGCGGCGACCACGCGGCATCGACCACGACCGCGGCCGACGTAGGTGTAAAGCGGGTGCTAGGATCCTCGCCCTCCTAGCCGATGCCTCGCGAACCTCGTAGCCACTCCATGCGATCCTTGCTCCTCCTGATCGGCGCGTTCGTCGCGCTCTTCGTCCCGACGGCCGGCGCCCAAGACGATGTCCACGCGCGCGCCGAGGTCTGCACGCGTGTCGACGGCACCAAGATCCAGGTCGTGATCCAGGTCGCGATCGAGCGCGACTGGCACCTCTATCACGGTCCGACGCGCGAGGACATGGGCCCGCCCGACGCGGTCGGCAAGCCGACGAAGATCGCGCTCCGCGGCGAGGGCATTCGCTGGAGCCCGGTGCGGTATCCGACACCGAAGCGCTTGCCGCAAGAGATCGGCAACGACGGCAAGCCGACGTACATCAACGGCTACGACGGCGTTGCCGTGTTCTACGCGCTCGGCGAAGCGGATCGGGACGGCCGCGGCGGCGACATCGAGATCGAGATCGACGGTCTGACGTGTGAAGACCTCGGGATGTGCGTGCCGTACACCGAGACTCTGCGCTCGGGTGGTATGTGCGATGACGCGCTGCTGAGCGGTTTCCCGACTGACCTCGTGGTCGGCGCAGCGAACGTGCCGAGTGATGCCGGTACGCCGTCATCGACGGACGTCGAGAGCACATCGTCGAACGGAAGTGGCGCCGTCACGACCGCGAGCTCGCGAGCGATCGACTACGCCGCAGTCGAGTTCGCCGACTACCAACCGAATGTCGACGAGGCGACGCACGGACTCGGCATCTGGCTCCTGCTCGCGTTCATCGCGGGCGTCCTGCTGAACGTGATGCCGTGCGTGCTGCCGGTCGTCTCGATCAAGATCCTGAGCTTCGTGCAGCAAGCGGGGGAGAGCCGCTCGCGCATCCTCCAGCTCGGGCTCGCGTTCTCGGCCGGAATCCTGGTCGTCTTCGTCGTGCTCGCGGCGCTCGCCGCGTTCGCAGGCAAGGGTTGGGGCGAGCAGTTCCAGAGCCCGAACTTCATCGTCGTGATGATCGCGGTCGTGTTCGCGTTCTCGCTCTCGATGTTCGACGTGTTCGAGCTCGGCGTTCCGAGCGGCGTCGGCAACTTGGGCGCGGGTATGGCGCGCGAAGGGCTGGGCGACGCGTTCTTCAAGGGCGCGATGGCGACCGTGCTCGCGACGCCTTGCAGCGGCCCGTTCCTCGGCAGCACGCTCGCGTGGTCGGTCGCTCAACCGACGGCGACGATATTCCTGATCTTCGTCGTGATCGGACTCGGCATGGCCGCACCGTACGTGCTGCTCACCGCGAATCCGGCGGCGTTGAAGCTCGTGCCGAGGCCCGGCGCGTGGATGCAGACGTTCAAGCATCTCATGGGCTTCTTGCTGCTCGGCACCGTCGTGTACCTGATGACGAGCCTGCGACAAGACCTCTTGCTGTTCACGGTCGGGTTCCTGCTCTTCGTCGCGATCGGATGCTGGTGGTGGGGACGGTTCGCGACGTTCGACCAGAAGCTCGGCGCGCGCCTCACGACACTCGGCGTTGCGCTCGCGATCGTCGCGGTCGGCGCACGCCTCAGCTTCGTCGACTTGCGCAAGCTGTTCTCCACCGGCGGGGGCGAGCTCGAGTGGGTCGAGTTCGACCCGGTCGCCCTCGAGCGCCATCACGCCGAAGGCCGCACGGTGTTCGTCGACTTCACCGCGAACTGGTGCCCGAACTGCAAGTACAACGAGTTCAACGTGTTCGAATCCGAGGAGATCCGCGCGCTGATGGATCGCAAGGGCGTCGTCGCGATGAAGGCCGACATCACGAACGAGGGTCCGCGGACCGAGATGATCCGCAAGCTGATGAAGGAGCTCGGCTATCGCTCGATCCCGCTGTGCGCCGTGTTTCCGGGCGATCGTCCGCATCAGCCGTTCGTGCGTCCGGACATCGTGACGGTGTCGACGATGCGTGCGATCTTCGAAGCGTGCCCGGATCCGCCGAGCAAGCGTTGAGCGCGTTCGCGATCAGCTGAAGCCGAGCAAGCGGCCGCCCTGGTACACGACGAAGCTCGCACCCCACGCGAGCACCGTCATGTAGACGAACAGGAAGATCGGCCACTTCCATGTGCGTGTCTCGCGGCGCACTGCGGCGAGCGTGCTCATGCACTGGCACGCGAGCGCGAAGAACACCATCAGCGAGAGTCCGGCGAGAGGCGAGTACACCGGACGGCCGTCCGCGTGTGCCTCGGCGCGGATCTTGTCGCGCAGCGTCGCCGACTCCTCGTCGACGCTGTCGCCGACGCCGTAGACGACGCCCATCGTGCTGACGAACACCTCGCGCGCCGCGAACGCACCGATCAGGCCGATCCCGATCTTCCAATCGAATCCGAGCGGTGCGATCGCCGGCTCGATGAGCTGTCCGAGTCGGCCGCCGTAGCTGTGGCGCAAGCGCTCGCCGGCTTCTTCCGCATCGAGCTCGCCTTGCCGCTGCGCGCGCGCGTCGTCATCCAGCGACTGCACGCTGGCGGCCGCGCGTGCGTCGTCGTAGCGCTGCTTCAACGCGGCATCGCGTGGAAACGAGAGCAAGAGCCACAGTGCGACCGTGCAAACGAGGATCACGCCGCCCGCTTCCTTGAGGAACATGCGGCTGCGCTGCCACATCATCCGCAACACCGACGGCCAGTGCGGCATGCGATACGGCGGAAGCTCCAAGATCAGCGGCACGGTCGGCGCGCGGAACAGCGTGCGCGAGAGTACGAACGCAGCGGCGAGCGCGGTCAGCGTGCTGAAGAGGTACATGCCGATCATCAGCGCGCCCGAGACCGACAAGAACCCTAGCCACTGGCCGGTGGGGAAGAGCGCTGCGATGACGAGCGCGTACACGGGCAAGCGTGCCGAGCACGTCATCAACGGGATCACCATCATCGTGAGCGTGCGGTCGCGCTGACGTTCCATGGTGCGCGTGGCGAGGATCGCCGGCACGGCGCACGCATATCCCGACAGCATCGGCACGAACGCCCGGCCGTGGAGGCCGAAGCTCTTCATGATGCGATCCATCAGGAACGCGACGCGGGCCATGTAGCCCGTGTCTTCCATCAATCCGATGAAGAAGAAGAGCAGCAGGATCTGCGGCAGGAACACGACGACGCTGCCGACACCAGCGATGAGTCCGTCGCGCAAGAACTCGAGCAGCAAGCCGCTCGGGAGCAAGCGCCCGAGCTGCATCGAGAGCGCGCTGAACACGCTCTCGATGGCGCCGATCGCGGGTTCGGACCAAGTGAAGAGCGACTCGAACACCAAGGCCATGACGAGCAGGAACACCGCGAATCCAAGCGCGGGGTTCAAGAGCAGCGCGTCGACACGCTCGGACGTGGTGCGCCCTTGGATACCGCTCTCGCGCACGAACCGCGGCATGCGCTCGTCGATCCAGTCGTAGCGTCCGCGGATGACTTCGAGCTCGATGGAGCGACCTTGGCTCTCGGCGATCGCGCGCCGCCGCGACACGACCGCGCGCAGATCGGACGGGATGTCGAACAGCTCGTCCTCGTCGTCGAGCGACAGCAGCGCCCACAAGGCGAGTGCGTGCGTGCGTGCTGCACCGGTAGCCTTCCATTCGACGGGCAGCGCGCTCGCCGTCGCGGCGACATCGTCGATCAGCGCTTCCGATGTCGGCTGCCAGCGCGGTGTGGCTCGGGCTCGTTCCGGCGCGTCGAGCACACGATCGATCTCGGCACGCAGCTCTTCGAGGCCGCGTCCGTGCAGCGCGGAGATCGACACGACCGGCACTCCGAGTTGTGCGCGCAGCTCGTCATCCGCGATCGACAGCCGCCGCTTCGCGAGCATGTCGCTCATGTTGAGGGCGATGACGATCGGCACATCGAGCTCGATCGTCTGCAGTGCGAAATACAAGTTGCGCGCGAGCTGCGTTGCGTCCACGACGACGACGATCAGGTCGGGCGCGGAAAGCGGCGGGATCCCGGCGATCGCGCGGACGGCGATCTCTTCTTCACGGCTGCGCGCGGACAGGCTGTATGCACCCGGCACGTCCAAGATCTCGACTCTTCGACCGCTCGGCAGTCGCGTCGCGCCGCGGTGGCTCTCGACCGTGACGCCGGGATAGTTGCCGACCTTCTGATCGGAGCCGGTCAGCCGATTGAAGAGCGTCGTCTTGCCGGTGTTCGGATTGCCGGCGATCGCGACGGTCGGAGCGCGCGCTGCGGCGGCCACGTGTGCAGTCCGCGCGGCGCTCATCGATCCGCTTCGAAGTAGAGTTGGCTCGCCTCCGATCGCCGCAAGCTGATGTGCCCGCCGCGAATCTCGAACTCCAGCAGATCGCCGATGTCGACCCGGCGCACGAGGCGCACGGCCGTGCCGGGCAGGAAGCCGAGTTCCATCAAGCGCCTGCGGAACGAGCGCTCGCCGCCGACGCTCGTCAGTCGTGCCGTTTGGCCGGGAGCGAGGTCGGGCAGTGGACGTTGCATGTCGTTGCTTGAGATCCAATCTCAAGATAACGCGGCGCGGGCGGCACGGCCAGGCAACGTCCACGTGCACGCGCGACCGGGCCGCATTTCTCACCGCAGCTCGCTACGGTCGCGCCGACTCGGTCGGAGCTGCGTCGAGATCTCGGAATCGCCGGCGTAACCTCGCGACGGACGTCTTGAGAAATGCGGGCTAGGATCTGCGCCGCCCGCCACCACGAGGCCTACATGCCGAACGCCAAGGAAATCGCCGGCCGCCGCGCGGCCGAACTCGTCGAGGACGGAATGCTGCTCGGCCTCGGCACCGGTTCGACGGTGCACTTCACGTTGATTCGCTTGGCAGAGCGCGTGCGCGACGAGAGGCTGCGGCTGCGCGGCGTCCCGACGTCGCTCGACACCGACCGCAAGGCACGCGAACTCGGCATTCCGCTCGTCGCGCTCGACGACGTAAACGTGATCGACCTGACGATCGACGGGGCCGACGAGATCGACGGCGACTTCAACATGATCAAGGGCGGCGGCGGCGCGCTCTTGCGCGAGAAAGTGATCGCGTCGATCAGTCGCCGCGAAGCGATCGTCGTCGGCGCCGGGAAGCGCGTCGAGCGGCTGGGGTCGACGTTCGCGCTTCCGGTGGAGATCGTGCCGTTCGCGCGCGCGCCCGTGAGCCGCGCACTCACTTCGCTCGGATGCACGCCGCTCGTGCGCGGCGGTGCCGAGCGGCCGTTCGCGACCGACAACGGCAACTGGATCCTCGACTGCCGGTTTCCGGATGGCATCCGCGCGCCCGCGGTGCTCGAGCGCCGCATCGCCCAGATTCCCGGTGTCGTCGACAGCGGCTTGTTCATAGGGCTCGCGCAGATCCTCGTGATCGGACACGACGACGGCCGCTGCGAGGTCGTGCACAAGACGTCCTGATCGGGAAGCGCGTCCTCCACCCGCATTTCTCACCGCGTCCGTTGCGAGTGCGCGACAGCTCGCTTCGGTCGGCGTTGTTGCATTGGAATCGATCCTCGCTTGCCTGACAGGTCAGCTCCGGTCGACTCCGATGCAACGCTTTGCCCAAAGCGAGCTGTCGCGCACTCGCAACGGACGTGGTGGGACGTGCGGGCCGGAAAGCAGCGAACCCCGGCGGGTACCGGGGTTCGCGTGTTCACCGGCCGTTCGCGGCCGCGTGCGAAGTGATCAGAGCGACGAGATGTAGGCCAAGATCGCTTCGATGTCCTGCTGCACGTTGGCGCCGCTCTGAAGATTGAGCTGCACCTTCGACGCGCCGGCCACGAACTGCTCATGCCCGCGGATGTCGTGGAACTCGTTGAACATCTTGAGCACGCCCGGATACGGCTGCTGCGGCGCGTACGCCGGGCTGCCGTAGACGGGACTGGAGCTCTGCGATTCCGGATCGACGAGGTGCCGCAGCGAGAAGATCACGTGATCGTGGAAGTACGGCGCGGTCGAGAACGCGCCGAGCTTCTGCGGGATGGAGAACTTCAACGCGGAGCGGCCGAAGATGCGCTTCAGCGAGCCTTGGTCGCAGTTCGGCTCCTGCGGATCACACGGGCAGGGGTAGCTGTTCGGATCGTCGCGCTGGAAGTCCGAACGCGTGTCCGCGTTCATCACCGCGTACGTCTCGAGGTCGTTGTAGCCGTCGAAGTTGCGGTCCGGCTCCGGGATCGAGTCGTTGTTCACGTCCGTGTTGACGCCCGAGTTCACGTTGCGGACGTTGGATTCGGCGACGTTCTCGCGCAGTGAGAAGCAACCCGGATCGAACGCCTCCAGGTTTTCGCCGCTCGTGAGCAACGGGCTGAGGAAGTCGAACGTGTACAGACGCGGTCCCGGGAAGTTGCCCGGGTTCGTCTCGACGTCAGGGTGGCAAGTCGCGCAGCCGGCGTGACGCGCAGTCGGGTTCAAGCCGGTGTCGTTCGTGCCGAAGTACAGGTCCTTGCCGAGTGCGGCGGTCGCGCTGTACTGCCCGGTGACCGGATCCAAGTTCGGATTCAGCGGGAACGGAATCACTTCGTGGTAGTCGGTCAGCGCCTGTTGCTCGGCGTCGGTGAAGGCCCCCGTGCCGCCGTTCTCGCCGCCGAACATCGGTCCGGTCTCCCCGAGGTTGATGCGCACGCCCTTCCACAAGCCGAGGCCGGTGCCGAGCGTGCCGCCGAAGACCGGCATCGTGCTGCGCGGTCCATCCGGACGTTGCCACACGTTGCTGTCCTCACCGCCTTCGAAGTGGCACGACGCGCACGAGTTGTTGAAGTTGCCGGTCGTCTGCGGGCGCGACGCGTCTTCGAAGATCTCGGCTCCGAGGCGTTGAGACTGCGTCAGCGCGTCGGGACCCGCGTGGGTCGGGATCTGGTTCTTCACGAAGTGGATCGTGCCGGTCAGCCAATCGACGCGCAGCACGGAGAGCGTGCGCGTGACTTCGTTGATCACGAAGAGCAACGCATCGTCGTTGTCCGGCGTCGACGTGTCCGGCGTGAGCGCCATGCCGAGCGGCAAGTCGCCCAGCGGCGTGGTGGTGTCGAGCGGCGGACGCGGCGCGAAGTTGAGGCGCGGCGGGAACACGTCCATGAGCTCCATGTCGCTGCCCGCCACGCTGTAGAGGAACACGTCCTCCGAGCCGCGGTTCAGCATAAGCGCGCGGTCGCCGGCCGCGTTGTACAGCACGCGGCTCGGTTGACCCGCGCGGTGACCCATCTTGTTCGCGCCGTAGCCCGTCGGGTCGATGCGCACGCGCAGACCCGTGCTGAACGCCTGCTCGTTCGTCGCGCTGGTGATCAGGGCCTGCGCGATGAACACGACGCCGTTCAAGGTCGGAGTGTTGCCGATCGGGAAGACCGCGGTGTTGCCCGTCATCGGAATCGCGAAGCGCGGCTGGACGAGCAGCGTGCCCGCGGAGCCGATGACTTGGTTGATCTTCATGCGACCGACGAACACGACCCCGGTGTCACCCGGTTGCATGCCGTCGACGACGAACGTCGCCGCGCCGCCCGGTGCCGGAACGCCCGTGCCGCCAAGCGTGATGATGTTGCCGGCGCTGGTGCGCTTGGCGCGGCCGAACGGAACGTACGCGGCCGGCGTGTTCGAGTCGGAGAGCTCGTGGTGCAGACGACTCGAGTTGTCGCCGAGCTGCGCGTAGCTGTTCGTGACCGTGTCGAGCATCGTCAGCGCCGGATAGACGCGGTTCGCGAAGTCGCCCGCGAGGCCCGGTCCGAAGTTGTGGTTCACGTCGTGGTTGACGTTGTGCAGCACGTGCGGGATCAGCGCGCGCGTTCCGTCGGGCGACAGCGAGATGTCCTCGAGGAAGCGCGGCTTGCCTTGGCTCGCGAGCGTCTGCACCGGGACCGGATTGAAGATCGGATCGAACGGGTAGTCGTCGGTGTTGATCTTCGCGGCTTGCGTGACGGTGGTCGGCAGGCCGTTGCCGTCGAGCGTGATGTCCAGCGCGGACACGTACGGCGACTTGAAGTGCGTGACGTACATGCGCTGGCTGTCGGCGCGGATCACGAAGCCGCGCGGGTCGCCGAGGTCCGGGACGCCGTCGCGGTTCGCGTCGACGTCGGCCATCGTGAACGGATTCGGGATCACGTTCATGTCGCGCAGGTACTGGAAGGACGCGACTTGGCTCAGGCTCACCACGTCGTAGAACTTGACCGTCGCGGAGCGGAAGCCGGTCACGGCGAAGTACTTGCCGTTCGGCGCCACGGCCAGGCCGTAGGGCTCGACGCCGACGTTCGAGAGCGTAGTCGTCACCGTGTTCGACGCCGTGCTGATCACCGAGATCGAGCCGCGCAGCTCACTGCCGGTGAAGCCCGTCACGAAGTTCGTGGCGTAGGGAATGTCGCCGCGTTGATTCGCGACGAACACGCGCGTGCCGTCGTGGCTGACCGAGATCGAGCGCGGATCGACGCCGACTTGGATTTCCGCCACGATCGACGAGGTCGCGATGTCGATGCGCGAGACCGTCGCGTTGTCGCGGTTGCAGACCCACACGTGGTTCGGGTTCCCCGGATGAACGGCGACCGAGGAGACTTGCGCGTGCTGCGCGACGGCGCTGGTCGCGAACAGGCCCGCGGTGACCATGAACGAAGCGGTTCGGATTGCTTTCATGTTGAATCAGTGAGGCGGTCCGAACGACTCGAGCCGCGCTCTCCACCTTTGATGGAGGGAGGTCGCGGCAAGTTCGGACGGACGGGTTTTCTTCTCGATGGCGACGCGGCCGTCCCCCCACCCGGTCGAGGCGGACCCGAGACGCTGCCACAGTGGATGATACCGCGGTTCTAGATTCCCCGCCCCCGACGGACTTAACGATGAGGCACCTCGTGGGCCGCGCTCGGCACGCGATTCCGCACCGGACGAGCGCTCCGTCGCACGCGCATGCGCTCTTCGTTCCGAGTCCAGTCGGGCGAAGCGTTCCGGGTCGCGAAGGTTGTTCGCATCGTCGCGCCGCACGTGCGCGCGAGACCTTGGCACTAGTCGCTTGCGGACAATGAGTTGGAGCAGCGCAGCGGTCTTGGCACCGGGCTTGCCTTGCCCCGCCGCCAATGGAGATCTCCTCAGTTCTCCGATCCTTGGAAGCAACGAGACGGCCGTTCGACACGGAACGGCCGTCCCATGCCTCCTTCGCGGATCGACTCGCGCGATCCGAGGACTCCCGCCGCGCGGTCGACGACGATCGAGCGCCGGCCGCGTCCGCGGACTCGACGGATCCGTCGGAGGCGGGCGCCGACGCGACGGACATGAACGCCGACGAAGTCGAAGCGAGCACGGACAACGACGTCGATCACGAGCCCCGGCGCGACGAGGTCGACCCGGGGTCAACCACGCCGAGCGCGGGCACGGACACGCGCACGCCCCACGCTCCGTCGCCACCCGAGCCCTCGTCCGCGCCGGCGCCCGGCGACCCGACCACAGCTGGCGTAGCCGTCACGCCCGCGCTCGTCGCGTCGGTCGTGCCAGCGGCCGCGATCTCCGGAGCAGCGGCGCCCGCGCCGGCCGCCGCGTCGGCGCCGATGCTCGCCGCAGTCGCGTCACCGGGGACGCACGCGCAAGCCGGGACCGCTGACGCCGCGCTCGCGTCGAGCGCGAACACCGAGACCACTCCGCCCGAGAGCGACATCGCCTTCGTCGCGCCCGACGAGCTCGCCGCGTTGGCGGAACGAATCCATGGCAGCCACGGCGAGTCCGTGCAATCGGAGAAGGCCACGCCCGCGCCAGCCGAGAACGTCGCACAGCCGCAATCGGCGCGCGAGATCACGCCGCGAGCGCGCGAAGCCGTGCCCGAGGCACAGCGCTTCCTCCCGCACGACGAAACGGTGTCCGAGATCCTCAAGCAAGTGCGCTTGAAGCTCTCACCCGAGCTGCGTCAGGCCACATTGTCGCTCGCGCCGCCGGAGCTCGGTCGCATCTCGATCCGACTCTCGCTCGAGGATCGCCGCCTGACGGCGTGGGTGCGCGGCGAGAAAGTGGAGACGCTCGAGCTGCTCGGCAAGCACCTGCCGGAGCTGCGCGCGACGCTCGCGGCGCACGGCATCGAAGCGGAGCACTTCGAGCTCGCGCTCGGATTCCAAGACCGCGAGCGCTCGCACGGCGAGCCGTCGCGCTCGTCGCCCAACTCGTCCACCTCGGTCGCTCGGACCGAGGCGCCTTCCGAAACCGTGGAGCTCGCGCCGCTCGCGCGCGCTCTAGCCGCAGCGAACGGCGTCGACACGTTCGCGTGAAACCGCCATGACGATCTCCGGAACCTCCGCCACCGATTCGCTCAGCACACTCACCGGCAGCAGCTCGAGCGGCGTCGCCGGCACGAACGAGCTCGACAAGAACGCGTTCATGACGCTGCTCGTCAATCAGCTCAAGCACCAAGACCCGCTGGCGCCGACCGACAACCAAGCGTTCATCGCGCAGCTCGCACAGTTCTCCTCCCTCGAAGGCATCCAACAACTCAACGACAACCTGGTCGGCTTGGCGGTGCTGCAGCAGAGCAACGCGCTGATGTCGCAACTCACGCAGTCGAGCGCGCTGATCGGCAAGAACGTGCGCTACATCGATTCCGGAACGGAAACCGAGCTCACCGGCTCCGTGACGTCCGTGAAGATCGAAGACGGCCTCGCCGTGCTGAACATCGACGGCAAGGACGTGCCGCTCGGCAACGTCACGGAAGTCCTCGGCGCGGTGGCCGACGACGCGACGACGCCGCCTGGCGACACGAATGACGACGACACGGACGCGAGCTGATCCGCACGGCAACCGCACGACACCTCGACCACTTCACGAACCACACGACGACAACCCGAGCAGGAACTCACATGTCCAGCGCACTATTCACGGCCCTCAGCGGACTTCAAGCACACCAGAGTTGGATGGACGTGATCGGTAACAACCTCGCGAACGCGAGCACGTCCGGATACAAGTCGTCGAACGCGACGTTCGCCGGTCACTTCAGCCAGACGCTGGCGGCTGCGACGGGACCGGGCGCGGGCCGCGGCGGTCGCAATCCCGTGCAAATCGGACTCGGCGTGCGCCTCGCCGACACCGCGCGCGATTTTTCGCAAGGCGCGCTGGCCACCACCGGCCGCACGTTCGACGTCGCGCTGCAAGGCCGCGGCTTCTTCACGGTGTCGAACGGCCTGGCGAACTTGTACACGCGCGTCGGCACCTTCGGCCTCGACGCGTCGCGCTTCCTCGTCGATCAACGCACGGGCTACCAAGTGCTCGGCAGGTCGGGGTCGGCGATCCAGCTCGACACCGATTCGCTGCTTCCGCCGCGCGCGACGACGAGCGGCTCGATCGTCGGCAACTTGCCGAAGGTCGTGAGCGGTCCGCTGCCGGAAGTGCTGACGGCCGCGTCGCCGCTGACGGAAGGCTCGCCGGCGACGTTGTCGTCGAGCAACAGCGGTCCGTACGCGATCCCGATCGGCGAAACGTGGACGATGCGCGTCTCGGTCTCCGGCGGCGCGCCGCAGACGGCCAGCGTGACGAGCACGACGGGCACGGTGACCGCGGACGAGATCGCCGACGCGATCGATGCGCTCGACGGAGTCGGCGCGGCGGTCAGCGGGACTGGCGGCATCGACATCCAAACGGATCGCACGGGCGAGGACGTCTCGCTCGTCGTCACGCCCGGAGCCGCGAACCAAGACCTCGCTGCGCTCGTCGGCATCTCGACGGTGCTCGTGCGCGGAAGCGAAGCGGACGTGTCGGACACGACGGAGCTCAACGCGCTGCCCGCGAACGCGATCGACTACGCCGACGGAGATCAGATCCACGTCACGGGCGTCGATGCCGACGGCAGTGCGGTCAATGCCGTCTTCACGTTCGGCGCTACGAACGACGGCACGACGGTCGGCGAGCTCGTGACTTACCTCGACGGCTTGTTCGCGGGCTCGACGGTGAGCTTGGATTCATCCGGGCGCATCGTCGTCGAGTCGGACACGGCGGGCGAGGCCGGCCTGCAGCTCTCGATGCTCGACGATGCTGCCGCGACCGGGCGTACGGAATGGGCGACGCACGCGCTCTCCGTCACGACGCAGGGAACTCCACCCGACGAGGTGACGTCGGCAATGGAAGTCTTCGACGCTGCCGGCGTCGCGCACGCGGTCACGATGACGTACGCGCGGCAAGCCGACGGCTCGTGGACGATCAGCGCGTCGATCCCGGAATCCGAAGGGGCAGTGTTGTCGCCCCCGATCACGGGCCTCGAGTTCGACGACGCGGGTGCGCCGATCGGGCTGTCGGCCGTGAACTCGACGATCAGCTTCAGCTTCGCGGGCCAATCGGCGCCGCAGGAAGTGACGTTGGACTTCGGGGAAGACGGCGCGTTCACGGGGATCACGCAGTTCGGTGCCGACGGCGCGGTCACCGTGCACGACCAAGACGGCTACGGCGTCGGCGAGCTGTCGGCGCTCGACGTCGACGCGGACGGACGCATCATGGGCCTCTATACGAACGGCGAGACGCTGGAGCTCGGCGCGCTCGGCATCGCGACGTTCGTGAATCCCGAAGGCCTGACGCAGGTCGGTGACACGATGTACGCCCGCAGCACGAACAGCGGCGTAGCGACGATCGGCGCCGGCAACACCGGCGGCGCGGGACGCGTCATGGGCGGCGCGCTCGAGAGCTCCAACGTCGACACGGCCGAGCAGTTCGTGCGCCTGATCGAGGCGCAGCGCGGCTTCCAAGCCAACGCGCGCGTCATCACCGCACAGAACGAAGTCCTGCGCGACATCGTGAACCTCGTCTAGAGCCGCGCGTATGACCACGCCATTGCAACGCGTGTCGCATGCGCGCCGGGGCGATCGATAGCCAAAGGCAATCCGCAGCGGTCCAGCCAAGCGCAAGCAGCTGCAACGGGTCCCCGCCGCCGATTCATGCGTGCGACGCGAGAACGCGCCGCACGCGGGCGCTTCGCGCGCTTGGCCCAGGCGCGCGGCAGACCGCGCCACGCGCTCAGGGCCACGCCACGCGCATGCCGTTCGACCAGTTCGTCGTCGCGGACGTGCAGAAGTTGGCGGCCGAGTTGCGGTAGAGCAGCTGGTACGACGCGGTTTGGCCGGCGGCTTGCGCCGTCGCGATCGACACCGCGGTCGTTTGCGCGGAGTTCGGATAGCTCCACGTGCCGATCGCGTCGCCGTTGGTCCCCGCGTTGTGGCCGCCGAAGCGCACGAGCGAGCCGCTGACGCAGCGCACGCCGTCGCCGTTCGCGACGCCGCTCGCGACTTCCGCGCTGCCTTTGACGAGGAACCCGAACGCGATGTAGTTCGGTCCGACTTCGACGTCGAGCACGAGCGTGTCGGGTGACGTCGTGCCGCTCGCCGCGAGGATCGCGCCGTCGAGATCGAACGAATTGGCGCAACCGTGGCCGACGGCGCCACTCGGGACCGGCACCGTGTTCGGAGGAACGCACGCGCACGCGGTGAGCAGCGAGCCGTCACCGAAGCAAAATGACGTGAAGGTCGGCGTCGGGAAGTTCGCGATCGCGTTCGACAGCGACACGAACGGGCCGATGTTGCCGCCGGTGCCCTGCGGAATGCCGGTCGTCTCGAGCAGCGTGCGCATCGCCAGCGGAGAGAGCGGCGCGCCGAGCGTCGTAATCGCGTGCTCTTGCAGGAGCGCGCACGCCGCGGCCACGAACGGCGAAGCGGAGCTCGTGCCGTTGAAGCCCTGCGTGTAGCGCTGGTTCTTGTCGCCGCCGTACTGCGCGAAGTTGCCGTAACCGAGGCTGAAGACGCTCTCGCCCCAGCCTTGCACGTCGACGCGCGAACCGTAGGTGCTGAACGACAGCTTGTTGTGGCTCGCGTTCGCGCTGCCGGCGCCGACCAGGATCGCGCCGCTGTCGCCGCGCGCCATGTACGGCGCATACGTGGGCGAGTCGAGGTTCTGGTTGCCGTTGCCGGCGGCGCCGACGATCACGACGCCCGCGTCCGTGCCGGTCTTGCAGACGTTCCACACCGCGAGCTCGAGCTCGGCCGGTCCGTAGTCGCCGCCAGCGCCGAAGGCCTGCATCTCGAGCAGCACGATGTCGCCGACCGCCGAGTTGAGGATCGCGTTCGTGACCGCGGTCACACGGCGGAAGTTCTGTTCGACGCTGCGTTCGGGATACGTGTACACGCTCGCGTTCGGCGCCATGCCGCTGCAGCCGTAGGCGTTGTCGACCGCGGACGTCTCGCCGAGCACGGCGGTTCCGTGCTCGTCGTAGCCGAGCGAGATCGTCGTCGGGTGCAGAGTCTGTCCGGGCTCCAGGTGCAGGTCGATGTCGACGAGGTCTTCGTGCGTCGCGACCCAGCCGTACTCGCAATCGGAGAGCCGGATGCCGTTGCCGCGCAGTCCGAGCGACCAGGCGAACGTGACGTCGAGGCCGGGATTCGGGCCGCGGTACGTCTGACTCGCGACCAGGCTCGGCGTCGGCGGCGCAATGTCCGCCGGCGGCGGAACACCGTTCGTCTCGATGTACGCGGCTTCGACGACGTCGAGCGCCTGCAGCGTGTTCGCCGCATCCTCGAGCTCTTCGTCGTCGTGCGCCGGCAGCTCGACCGTCATCCAACCCGCGAGGTCCGCCTGCGCTCGACCGCTGCGTGCACGCGCGCGCGCTTCGAGCTCGGCGAGCGACGCCTCCGGGAGCTGAATCAACGGCGCGAAGCGCGCATCCAGCGCCGCGGCCGTCGCGCGCACGGTCGCGAGATCGCGTCCGGCGAGCGAGATCAGCGCGCCGCTCGCGAGCGCACGCACGCGCGCGTCGTCGACGAACTTGACGACGACGCGGCGTTCGAACGCGCTGCGCGCAGCGGCGGGGAGCGGCGCGACGTGTGCGGGGATCTTCTCGAACGGAACACGCGGCTCCACCTGCTGCGCCGCGGCCGCGACGGAGAACCAGCATGCGAGCGACACGACACAGACGGGCTTCCAGATCATCGTTCTCCTCCCTGACGGACGGGTCGGTCCAAGCGAGCTCTCCGGGCCTCGCGCTGAGTCCAAACGATAGCCGCTTCGCGCGACTTCGGAACAGACTCTCGCGTTTGCGCGCCTGACGCGGCGGCGCGCATGCATGCAGCGTGCGAATGCGCGCGCGCGATCCCGCTCACGGCGATGCGTGGAAGCGTGTGCGCGCCCGGAAAGAAGCACGCGCGCATTTTTCCGGGCGCGACGCGCGCGGAAGACCGGCAACGGGCCGCACGCCCTCGTGCGTGCGGTTTTCGGCGCTGGCACCGCGCTTGCTTTGCCGGGCCGCCATGGACCTCGGTCTGAACAGCGGAGTCGATGCGCTGCGCGCGTACGAGAAGAACCTCGACGCGATCACCGCGAACTTGGCGAACCTCGACGTCCCCGCCTACAAGCGCCAAGGCTCGACGACGCACGCATTCGACGTGCAGATGCACGGGCAGACTCACCGCACGCTGCGCACGCAGAACACGACCGACTTCACGCAAGGCAATCTCGAGCCGACCGGAAATCCGTTCGACCTCGCGCTCGACGGCGACGGCTTCTTCGCCGTGGAGACGAATCGCGGCGAAGCGTACACGCGCAACGGCCGCTTTCACGTCGACGGGCAAGGCGTGCTGCAGACCGCGGACGGCTTGCCGGTCGTGTGGGAAGGCGCGCGCGGCACGATCAACCCGGTCGGCGAGCTCGTCACGATCGACGACATCGGTGCGGTGCGGCAAGGCGGCGCGCAGATCGGACGCTTGAAGATCGTCGACTTCGCACGTCCTTCGGCGCTGTCGCTCGACGGCGAGGGCAACTTCCATGCGCCGCGCGGAGTCGAGCCTCGACCTTCGGCGGCGATCGTGCACCAAGCCACGATCGAGGCGTCGAACGCGAGCAGCGTCGACGAGCTCGTCGCGATGATCCGCGTGCAGCGCGGCTTCGAGACCGCGACGAGCTTGATCAAGAGCATCGACCAGTCGTACCGCCGCTTGAACGCGCCGCGCTGAGCCCGCGCCGACACGCACGACCACCCATCACCTCGAACGCACGGCCAGAAAATCACATGCGCGCCCTTCTCACTGCCGCCTCGGGAATGAAGTCCCAGCAGCTCATGGTCGACACGATCGCGAACAACATCGCGAACGCGAACACCGCGGGTTTCAAGAAGAGTCAGCTCTCGTTCCGCGCGCTGCTCTATCAAACGTACCGCGAGCCCGGCGCCGCGACGGGCGCGAATCAGCGCAACCCGACCGGCCTGCAGATCGGCAGCGGCACCGAAGTCTCGGGCGCGTCGAAAGTGTTCCAGCAAGGCGTGCTCGAGCCGACGTCCGGTACATACGACCTCGCCATCCAAGGCGAGGGCTTCTTCCGCATTCGCTTGCCGAACGGCGAGTTCCGCTTCACGCGCGACGGTGCGTTCCACCTCGACGGCGAGGGCGCGATCGTGACGGCCGAAGGCTACGCGCTCGACACCGCGCCGACGATTCCGCAGGACGCGATCAGCGTCACGATCGCCGAAGACGGCACCGTCTCGACGATGAACACCGAAGGCGGTCAACCGTCGACCATCGGCACGCTCGGCCTCTTCCGCTTTCCCAATCCCTCGGGTCTGAAGGCGGCGGGCGGCAACTCCTATTCGGAAACCGGCGCATCCGGTGCACCGCAGCAGGCGGAACCCGGCCAGACCGGCACGGGCGTCCTGCGCCAGAACTACACCGAGCGCTCCAACGTCGAGACGGTCGACGAGCTCGTGGCCCTGATCGTCGCGCAGCGCAACTACGAAGTGAACAGCCGCGCGATCAAAGTCAGTGACGACATGCTCCAGCAAGTCAACCAGCTCATCCGGTGATCGCAATGATTCGCACACTGCTCCTAGTCCTCCCACTCGGCGTGACGGCGATCACTGGATCGTCGAGCGCGTCGACAACGCGCGTCACGGATGTGGCGCTCGCGACGCCCGTCGCGCGTGCGTCCGTCGCGCTCCCGCCGCAAGTGTCGGTGCGCGGCACGGAGCTCCTGCTCGGTCGCGTCGCCGCGCTCGAAGGCGACGCCGCGAGCCTCGCGCGCTTGCGCACCTTGTCGCTCGGCTACGCGCCGGCGCCGGGCTACGTGCGCACGCTGCAGCGTTGGCAGATCGCGGATCGCGTGCGCGCCGCTGCGCCGGACGTCGAGATCCGTTGGAGCGGCGCCGAGGTGTGCCGCGTCGTGCCCGAGATCGAGCGCGTGTTCGGCACGGAGCTCCAGTCCTCTGCCGCGCAGGCGCTCGAAGCGAGCTACGCGGGCCGCGACGCGACGATTCGTCCGAGTGGCCGCTGCTCCGACATCGACGTGCCGCGCGGCGAGAATCCCGTCGCCCTGCGCGTCGTGCCCGAGAGCCGCGAGCTGCGCGCAGGCACGGTGTCGATTCCCGTCCAGGTGATCGTCGACGGCACCGCGTACCAAACGGTGTGGGTGCCGTTCGACATCGAGATCGTCGAGCTCGTGCCCGTGCTCGCACGCGACGTGCAGCGCGGCGAGATCCTCGGCCGCGAGCACTTCGAAGCGCGCACGCAACGCCTCGCCGCCGGCAGCGCCGCGTTCCTCTCGCCCGAACGAGCGATCGGGTCCACCGTTCTGCGCGACCTGCCCGCGGGCACACGCGTGTTCGAGGCCGACGTCAAGCGCACGTTGCTCGTGAAGCAAGGCGACACGGTCGCGCTCGTGGTGAAGAAGGGTGCCGTCGACGCGCGCGCGCACGCGACGGCGCTCCAGAACGGCTATCTCGGCGACCGGATCCGCGTCAGCACGAATGACAAGACGAAGACCGTGACCGCCGTCGTCGCCGGACGCGCTCACGTCGAGATCGACCTGCGCGCGAACGGCGCGACTGCGGAGAACCTGCCGTGAAGAACGAACAACCGCACGCGCACGAAGGCGGCGAGATCGCCGCGCTGCGCCTCGACGAGGTGCAAGCACCGCTCGCATCGCACACCACCGTCTCACGCGACCTGCGCGAGTCCGACGCGCAGCGCACGCCACCGCCGGCGACGAACGCGTCGGAGCGCGAGGGTACGCCGCTCGGCCGCGAGATGCGCTACTCGCTGCGCGGCATCGCGCTCTTCCTCGCGCTCTCCGTCGCGACCGGGATCGCGGACGCGCAAGCGCGCCGCGGATCGATCTACAACCCCGACCTCGGTCCGCAGGGACTCGTCGCGAACAAGACGGCCGCGCGCATCGGCGACTTGATCACGGTGGTCATCGAGGAGTCGCAGGACGTCAAGAACGAGGAGACGTCCGACCTCGAGAAGTCGACGGATCTCAGCTACGCGATCACGAACTTCGACGTGAAGCCGAATGCGTTCAACGTGCTCCCGGCGCTCGCGGCGGAGTCCGAGGACAACTTCAAGGGCACCGCCAACTACAAGAAGAAGGGCACCTTCACCGCGCGGCTGACCGCGGTCGTGGTCGACACGCTGCCGAACGGCAACCTCGTCGTGAACGGCCGGCGCGAGATCCGCATCGACCAAGAAGTGAAGGTGATCGAGTTCAGCGGCATCGTCCGCCGCTACGACATCCGCGCCGACAACTCGATCACGTCCGAGCTCGTCGCCAACGCGCGCGTCGGATACACGGGCTCCGGTCCGCTCACGAACAGCACGAACCGCTCCGGGCTCGGCGGATGGATCCACGACGCACTCGGCTGGCTCTGGCCTTTCTGAGTTTCCACATGCTGACCTTCTTGCTACTCGCAACATTGCAGACACCGATCACCGGCGAGCTCCAAGTTCGCGCGTCCGGCGGCATCGAAGCGCCGGCGCAGCCGACGCAGATTTCGACGTCGACCTCGACGAAGACGCCGCGCTTCTCCGCGACAGCCGCGGCGGGACCGGGCGGCCGCTTGTCGATGCCAGTGCAGAGCCTCGTCGCCGTGCGCGGCCAGGAAGACAACACCGTGATGGGCATCGGTCTCGTCACGGGACTCGCCGGCACGGGCGACTCGATCGAGGCCGCGCGGCGCTTGCTCTCGAACATGCTGCTGACGCGCAACATCAACGTGGAGCTCGGCTCGCTCGCTTCGAAGAACATCGCGATCGTGCAAGTCGAAGCGACGCTGCCCGCCGGCATCAAACCGGGCCGCCGCATCGACGTGACGGTGTCGACGATCGGCGATGCGACGAGCTTGCAAGGCGGATTGCTCACGCTCACCGAGCTCTCTGACATCACCGGACGCACGGTCTACGCGACCGCCAACGGTCCGGTGACGGTCGGCGGCTTCTCGGCGAGTGGGCAAGCCGCGACGGCGACGAAGAACCACGTCACGGTCGGCACGCTGCCGGAAGGCGGCAAGGTCGAGCGCGAAGTGCCGACGAACATCGTCAGCGAGCACGGCTTCATCTACCTCGACGTGCGCACGGGTCAGGATTCGCTCGGCAACGTCGTGCGGATCACCGACGCGATCAACGCGCTCTATCCGAAAGCGGCGCACGCGGAGCCCGACGGCAAGACGATCCAAGTCGAAGTACCCGCGGACCTGCCGGTCGACATGCACGTGTCGTACTTGCACTCGGTGCTGCGGCTCGAGATCGAGTCCGAAAACCTCGCGCGCGTGATCGTGAACGAGCGCACGGGCGTGATCGTCATGGGCGGCGACGTGCGGCTGCGCGCCGGCGCGATCGCGCAGGGCGGGCTCACGGTGACGATCGCCGAGTCGCCACAAGCGAGCCAGCCCGGTCCGCTGTCGGCGGGCACGACGCAGGTGCTGCCGCGCTCCGACCTCAACGTCGAGGAAGAGAACAACGCGCTCGTGCTCGTGCCAGGCGCCGGCACGCTGCAAGAGGTCGTCGACGTGCTGAACGTGCTCGGCACGACACCGCGCGACTTGATCAGCATCCTGCAGGCGATGTCGCAAGGCGGCTTGCTCGTCGCCGAGATCAAGAGGATGTGATGCAGATCACCCCGTCATCGGCGGCCGTCGATTCGAGCGGACTCGCGCGCGTCGACGCGCTCGCGCGCCGCGCAGCCGGCGAGTCGCCCGAAGCCGCGGGCAAGAAGTTCGAAGCGCTGTTCGCGACGCTGCTCGTGAAGGAGATGCGCAAGGCGCTGCCCGACGGCTTCTTCGGCGAAGGATCCGCAGGCGACATCTACTCGGGATGGCTCGACCAGCATCTCGGCGAATCGATCGCGAAGCGCGGCACGCTGCGCATCGCGCCGATCGTCGAGGCGAGCCTCTCGCGCAAGCAAGTGGAGGGCGCGCCGTGACGAAGCAAGCACTGCTCAACGGGCTGGAGGCCTACGTCCAAGAGGAGATCGGCGCGCGCCGGCGCATGCTCGCGATCGTCGATGCCCAAGAGCGCGCGATCCTGGCCGGCAAGAGCGCCGACCTCGAGCTCGCGACGCGCGACATCGAAGCGGAGATCGAACGCGACACCGAGCGGAGCGCGCGCCGCGCGCGGCTCTTCGCCGCTGCGGCCACGACATGGCGCGTCGCGCCCGCCGCGCTCAGCTTGTCGAGCATCGCCGAGCGCTTCGGACCCGCGGCCGAGCGCCTCTGCACCCTGCGCACTGAGTTGCGCAGCGCGACGGCGGAGCTCGCGCGACGCAACCGTCGGTTGTCGGTGCTCGTCTCGACGCACCGGCGCCTGCTCGCCGAACTCATCCAAACGCTGCTCGCGAGCGAGGACGCGGCGCCGCTCGCCGTGTCGGGCACCTTGATCGACGCGGAGGTCTGAGCATGTCCGGCATCAGCTACAACATCGGTCTGCGCGCGCTGCTCGCGTCGCAATCGGCGCTCGAGACGGTCGGTCACAACATCTCGAACGCCAACACGCCCGGCTACTCGCGCCAATCGCTGCACCTGTCCGCCGCGTCGCCGCTCAATCTGCGCGGGCTCTCGATCGGAAACGGCGTACAGCCGGACATCGTCCTGCGCACGGCCGACGGGCTCTTGATCCGCCGCATCGTCGCACAGACGAGCTCGATCCATCAGCTCGACACGCGCTTGGCGGGCATGTCGCAAGTCGAGTCGATCTTCGGCGAGCCCGGCGAGCGCGGTCTCGGCAAGCTGATGCAGTCGTTCGCCACGAGCCTGTCGAGCCTCGCGTCCGATCCCGAGGACCTCGTGCTGCGCAACGGAACCGTGCAGTCGTCGCTCGCGATGACGGCGCGCTTCAACGAGCTCGCGAGCGGCCTCTCGAACGCACGTCGCGACAACGCCGGCGCAGTCGCGGCGCAGGTCGAGCAGGCGAACACGCTGGCACAGCAGATCGCGGGCATGAACCGCGAGATCGCCACGTTCGAGGCGTCGGGCGTGCCCGCCAACGACTTGCGCGACAAGCGCGAGCAAGCGCTGACGGCGCTCGGTGAGCTGATCGACATCCGCTACGTCGAGCGCGCGAACGGCGGCGTGAGCGTCACGACGAACGGAGCGCTGCTCGTCGGCGAGAGCAAGGCCTACGCCCTCGACGCGGAGCTCGACGGCAGCGGCGGCGTGCGCGTCACGGTCGAAGGCAATCCGAGACCGCTCGCGGTCAAGGGCGGCAGCATCGGCGGCTCGATCCGCATGAGCGAGGAGTTCATCCCCGGCATGCTCGCGCAGCTGAACGAGCTCGCGCGCAACTTGATCGTCGAGCTGAACCGCGCGCACAGCACCGGCGTACCGCCCGGCGGACCGTTCCATGCGCTCGTCGGCGCGAATCGCGTCGCCGACCAGGACGGTGATGGGAACGCGCTGGACGAGCTCCTGAGCGACGCCGGACTGCCGTTCGACGTGCAAGCGGGAACGCTCGTGGTCAACGTCACCGACGAAGCGACGGGACGCTTCACGTCGACGAACGTCGCGATCGATCCGCACACCACGACGGTCGCGGACTTGCTCGGCCAGTTGAACTCGATCCCGCACATGCGTGCGAGCCTCGACAGCTTCGGCCGCGTGCAGGTCTCGTCCGACGACGGCTTCGGGTTCGACTTCAGCCCGCGGCTCAACGGACAGCCGGACGTATTCGGCTCGTTCGGCGGCGGCGCGGCTTCGCTCTCGACCTCTGCCGCGGGTCCGTTCGCTCTCGACGACGGCGACACGCTCGACATCACCGGGCCGGGCGGGGCGTTCTCGGTCACGCTCGACGGCGCGGACTTCGCGGACATCTCGCAAGCGACTGCACGCGAAGTCGCGGACGCGCTGGAAGCGGACGCGGGCTTCGCATCGAGCGGACTGCGTGCCGTCGTCGTCGCCGACCGGCTCGTGCTGCAGACCGTTTCCACCGGCGCGAGCGCGAGCTTCCAGCTCGACGGCGGCAGCGCGCTCGGCGCGCTCGGATGGAGCGCCGGACAGAGCGTGTCGGGACAAGCGCGCGCGGTCGACGTGACGGTCAGCGGTGTCTACACCGGTGCGCAGAACGACGACTACACGTTCGTGCCGACGCTCGACGGCACGGTGGGCACGACGCCGGGTCTGCTCGTGCAAGTGTTCGACCGACAGGGAACGCAGATCGCGACGCTCGACGTCGGCGCCGGCTACGTGCCCGGGACCGAGCTCGACGTCGCGAACGGCATCCAAGTGAGCTTCGGCTTCGGCGATCTGTCGGCGACCGACGGTGACGTGCTCGGGCTGCAGGTGCTGCGCGACTCCGACACGTCGGACGTGCTGGTCGCGCTCGGACTCAACGCATTCTTCACCGGCAGCGACGCGGGCGAGATCGCGCTCAACGCGCAGATCGAGCGCGATCCCGGCGCGATCGCGTCCTCGAAGACGGGTGCCGGCGGCGACAACGCGGGCGTTCTCGAGATGCTCGCGGCGCAGAAGGCGGACGTCGCCGCGCTCGACGGCATCACCATGGACTCCTACTACGGCAACCTGGTGAGCGGCATCGGCTTCGAGATCGGTTCCGCGCAGAGCGCGCGCGACGTCGAGGGTTTCCTGCTCGACAGCTTGTCGAGCCGCCGCGAGCAAGTCTCGGGCGTCAACATCGACGAAGAGCTCACGAACATGATTCAGTTCGAGCAGGCCTTCGGTGCCGCGTCGCGCTTCATCACCGTCATCAACACGACGTCGCAAGAGCTCTTGAACCTCATCTAGACATGAACATCCGACCGACCCAAGGCTCGAACTTTCAGCTGGTGAGGAGCGGGCTGCTCGCCAACTTCAGCAAGCTGATCCGCGCACAGGAGCAACTCTCGTCGGGCAAGCGCATCCTGCGGCCGTCGGACGATCCGGTCGGAACGTCGGCGTCGCTCGCGCTCCATCGCCAGCTCGGCGACGTCAGCCGCTTTCGTGCGGCGTTGGCCACGGGCGGACCGCAGCTCAACGCGAGCATGGCGGCGCTCGAGGACGCCGGCCAATTGATGGCCGAGGCGCGCACGTTCGTGATCCAAGGCATGAACGGGACGTTGAGCCCGGAGGACCGTCTCTCGCTCGGACGTCAGGTCGATTTCTTGAAGGAGCGCTTGCTCGAGATCGCGAACACGAGCTTCAACGACCGCTATCTGTTCGCGGGCACCGTGACGGACACGCCGCCGTTCGAGGAGGCGACCGCGAACGGCGCGTCGCACGTCGTCTACCGCGGCGATTCGTCCGAGCGCCGTGTTCCCGTCGGCCCCGGCGTCGACGTGCCGGTGCTGTTGCCGGGTTCCGATGCGTTTGCGAAGTCGGAAGCGAGTGGCGTGACGTACGGCGGCCTCACCGGCGTCGCGCGCGGAACTTCCGCCGACGAAGGCAGCGGCTACGGCTATCTCGTCGTGCGACACGACGCGACGACGGCGGCGCTCGGTGCGGGCCTCGCGCTCGTCGACGGCGGCGCGCAGGACACGCTGCTCGGCGATCGCACGCTCGTCGTCGACGCGGCGGCGGGCACGGTGCGTCTCGGCACTGGCGAAGCGGTGCCGATTCCGGCCGCGGGTGCGGCTTCGGCCGCGGACGTGCGTGTGCGCGACGAGAACGGAGCCGAGCTGCACCTCGACTTCACCGGCTTCACCGGTGCCGACTTCAGCGGGACCGTCAGCGGCTCTGGATCGATCTCCCTCGACGGCGTGAGCTTCACGGCGATCGACTTCGTCGACGACGATCTCGAGCTCACCGACGCAGAGCGCGGCCGGCTCGTGCACGTCGACACGCGCGGCATCGTGCGCGCGAGCACGGAGCTGCTCACGTTCTCCGGCACGGTCAATGCGTTCGACATCCTGCAAGGGATCTCCGACGACCTGAACAACATCCACGGACTCGACACGCAAGCGCTGCAAGAGCGGCTGTCCGCGCGCCTCTCCGAGTTCGATCGCAACTACGACAACGTGCAGGCCGGCCTCGGCATCCTCGGCGCGCGCAGTCAGCGCCTGACGGCGAGCGACTCGCGCCTGCAAGACCTCGACCTGTCGATGCGCGCGATCTTGACCGAGATCGAAGACGCCGATCTTTCGTCCGTCGTGCTCGACCTGACGAAGGCCGAGCAAACGTTGCAACTCACGCAGGCTGCCGGTGCACGGCTGCTGCAGAACTCGCTGCTCAACTACCTGAGGTAGTGCCATGACCGAGAACATCAGCATCCCGTCCGCGATCACACCGCTCTCGCCCGCCCGCGCGCCGGCGAACGTGGCCACACCCGGCGCGTCACCCGCACAGGGCGCCGCGTTCAAGGCGCTGCTCGAGCAGCTCGAAGCGCAGGCGCGCGAGCTCTCCGAGAAGAGCGACCGCGTCGACGGACCGAACGAGCTCGCGAGCGCGGTCGATCAAGCGCACGCATCGCTGCAAGATGCGTTGAGCTTGAGCGAGCGACTGCTCGAGGCCTACCGCGCCGAGCGTGCGCGCACGCCCGCGAGCGACTCGTCCGCTGCGAAGGACTCGGCATGAGCACGACGACCGAGCCGGCTCTCGGCGCAGCACTCGCGCTGCTCGAGCGCGTGTTGCGCGCGGGCGCGCCCTATGCCGCGGAGTGTCCGCTCGTGTTCGACGCGCGCGCTCCCGGCCGCGTGATCGAGATCAAGCCGGACGGCGTCGTGCGCTCGGCGTGTACGTTGCTCGAACGCGAGCTCGTCATGCCGCACGCGCGCATTCGGGCCGGCTTCATCGGCTCGGTCGTCACCGATCCCGATCACCGCGGACGCGGTCTCGCGACGCAAGTGCTCGAAGCCGCGGAGACGGAGCTGCGCTCGCGCGGCAGTTTGCTCGCGCTGCTCTGGCCGAACGAGCCGAGTTTCTACGAGCGCCGCGGCTGGCGCGCGATCGGTGCCGAGCGCGACTTCGTGCTCTCGCCGACGCACCGCGAAGCACTCCCCGAGGCCGCGCAAGTCCGGCTGCGTGTGTCCGACGACGACGACGCGATCCACGAGCTGTACGCCTTGCATCCCGAGCGCGTGGAGCGCACACGTGAGGAGACGCGCGCGCTGCTCGGTTGCCCCGACATGGAAGTGCTCGTGTGCGAGCGGTGGGGGAAGACGGTGGCATACAGCTGCCTCGGCCGCGGGGCCGATTTCCACGATGTCGTGCACGAGTGGGCGGGCGACGCGCGAGCGGTGCTCGCGCTCCTGCGCGGTCATCTCGAGCGGCGCCGAGTGCGCGGCGAGGAGAACGATCTCTACGTGATCGCTCCGCGTTCGGCGTTGGACCTCGCGGAGCGCTTGTCCGCGTTGAGTGTGCCTTCGTCGATCGGCGTGCTCGGGTACGCGAAGATGCTCGACCTCGTCAGCGCGGCCGAGCACCTCGCCGGCCTGATCGATCGGCGCGGCAACGTGCGCGTCGAGGTCCCGCCCGACGCGCCCGGCACGATCGAGCTCGTCGGTTCGACGGGTCGTTGGCGGGGCACGAACGCGGACGTGCTCGAGCTCCTGTTCGCCGCGCGCGGCGACGCGTCGCTGGCGCGCAAGGTGGCGGCCGCGGTCGGCGGCACAGCCGAGCGCTTGCCCCTCGCGCTCTTCGCGTGGGGCCTCGACTCGATCTGATGGCGCCGCTGATTTCTCGCTGCTGCGACGCGCGCGCGCACGTCGTGAGAAGGCGGAGATTCTTGCCACGCGCTCGCGCCGACGCTCCTCTTGGCCTCGCTGTCGTCTCGCTCGCGACGGATCGTCCGAGCGACGGCAGGCGAGAGTCGTAGTCAGCTCGCGGCGCTGGACGTCGATCGAGCGCGCGACCGCTCGGTCCTTCCACCGACGTCCACTCGGACTTTCACGGTCCTCAGGAGGCATTCGTGAGAAACGCGCTCGCTCGTTGCGCCGCCCTAATCGTCCTCGTGCCGCTCGCAGCGGCGCAGCATCACGGAGGAGGCGGCCTGCAGCCCATCTTCTCCAGCTACTCGAACAACAACCAGAACGTCGAGATCAATGCCTCGTTCGCGACGATGGTGCCGTCGCTCACGCAAGGAACGGGGATCACCTACTCCCAGGTCGCCGGGTTCGAACTGCCGAGCGGGCTCGTCGTGAACTCGAGCAACGGACAGATCACGAAGACGAGCACACCGACTCCCGGTTCGTGGACCGCGAAGATCAAGGCGCACAACGCGTGGGGGAACGACACGATCTGGGTCGCGGGCACGTTCGGCCAGCTGCCGACGATCGGGAGCTACTCGAACGCGAGCCAGAGCATCGAGATCAGCGAAGCGCTCGTTCCGATGTCGCCGACGCTGGCGAGCGGCACGACACCGGTGACGTACTCGGAAGTGAGCTTGCCGGAGTGGCTCGCCGTCGACGCGAGCACAGGAGTGATCACGAAGACTGGTATTCCGGCGGCGACGGGGAACTGGTCGGGATCGGTGCAGGCGCAGAACGCCTACGGCACGAGCGCGTCGTTCTCCGTCGGCGGCACGATCCGCAAGGACCGCGTCGACTTCGGGGTGAACCTGAACTTCCTCAACTACTTCTCGCGCACGCTGCCGTTCCCCGACCTCATGAAGACAGCCAAGTGGTGGTACGTCGGCCAGAACGGTGCGGGCAACCTGGCGCCGATCATTCAGGATGATCCGGCGCCAGGCCAACCGACTGGAATGGGGTATCCCGACTTCTCGCAGATCACGGCGACCGGCGGCGTCAAATGGGCGAGCTGCGTCGTCACGAACGGTCAGAAGGACATGGACGACGTGCTCGTGCTGCCGGAGGGCACGTACCTGCTGCGCTGGGAAGGGAACGCGGACCAAGTCACGGTGGCGATGACCGGCAGCCCTAGTTCCGGTGCGTGCACTCCGCCTGATCCGCGCTGTCTGCAGTGGTCGAACGTCCAGCCTCAGGCGATCACGGTCAAGATCAAGAACGGCGACGGACCGAGCGGAAGCCCGGTCCGCAACGTCCGCTTCTACATGCCGAACACGGACGCCGACGCCGATGCTCCGCACTCCATTCCCTACGACGACATCGCTGGCGAGGACGTGCGCGTCCGTACGCCGCTCGTCGACAAGCTGAAGGAAGCGGTGCACGTGGACGGTTTGGCGAAGGGACCGATCCGCTTCCTGGACTGGGATCGAGTGAACGAGGTCGGCGGCAACGCGCCCGACCACTGGTTCGTGCAGGACACGTTCGACAAGTCGCGGCTCCTCTTGACCGACGTCAAGCAGAGCGAGCGCGCGACCGACTCGCGGCTGCTGCCGGTCGCGTACGAGTACATGATCGAGCTCTGCAACCAAGTCGGATGCGACATGTGGATCAACGTGCCGCACCAGGAGCAGGACCCGGCATCCGGCGCTCCGCCCATCGACTACGCGGCCTTCTGCGACGGGCTGGCCAATCTGATCATCGACCGCCTCGATCCGGAGTTGAACGTGTACGTCGAGTGGTCGAACGAGGTCTGGAACGACAAGTTCCGCGTGCGCAACTGGATCGAGAACGCGATCGGCGACCACACGGACGGCGTCTACATCAAGCCGGAGTTCATCGACTACCAAGTCGACCAGATGCTCGAGATGTACTCCGTGATGAAGTACCGCTTCGTCGAACGCGACGCGGACAGCAGGTTCCGCTTCGTTGTCATGGGCCACATCGGTACGCCGAGCTACGTCGACCTGCTGCTCGACGAGCTCGGCACGCGCACTGTGCCCGCGCCGCTCGACGCGCCGTTCGTCGTCGGCACGGACGTGTACGGGGCGGGTTGCAGCTTCTACTTCCGCAAGCTCCAGGATCAGGATGACCCGAACTACCACGCCTGGTACGGGCCGCCGCTGGACGGCGACGATCCGCCCGCGACGACGCCGCAGGAGATGGTCGCGCACATCGCCGAGACGGTCTCCACGACGGCCACGAAGCTCGACCAACACCGCGACCTCATCAAGCCGCGCGGGATCAAGTTCCTCCTCTACGAAGGGGGCGTGTCGCAGCCGACCGTCGCGCAGGCGTGGGCCGCGAATTGGTTCACCGCGCAGCGCATCCCGGAGATGTACGACCTCTACCGCGACGTCATCGGTCGATTGCGCACTGCGGAAGTCGACCTCGGCTGTCACTACGCGTTCTGCTACAAGCTGAACGACGCGGGCGGAGGCGTCTGGCAGTTGATCGAGCGCGAGAATCAATCGGCGGCGACGGCCGACGGGCAGCCTGGGTACGCGCCGAAGTACAAGGCTTGGGTGGAAGGACCGCTGCCCGGTTTGTGACCGCCGCGAAAGATCGAGATCGTGCGCCGCGCTCCACACGAGCGCGGCGCGCGCATTTCAGCTCGGCGCGTAGTTCTGCGGGAACATCTCGCGCTCGACCGCCTCGATCGCGATGTGCAGCACCTTGATGTGCACTTCTTGGATGCGATCGGACGACGTCGCGAGCGGCACGACGATCGGGATGTCGACCTTGCCGAGCGCTTGCCCACCGCCGCGGCCGAGCAAACCGACGGTCGTGACGCCCTTCTGCTTCGCGACGTCGAGCGCCTTGAGGATGTTCGGCGAGTTGCCGCTCGTCGTGATCGCGACGAGCAAGTCGCCCTTCTTGCCGTAGGCCTCCACCGAGCGCGCGAAGATCTCGTCGAAGCCGAAGTCGTTCGCGATGCACGTGAGCTGGCTCGGATCCGCGAACGCGATCGCGGGCAGCGCCGCGCGGTCCTTGCGGAAGCGGCCGGTCATCTCCTCGGCGAAGTGCATCGCATCGCACATGCTCCCGCCGTTGCCGCACGACATGAGCAAGCCGCCGCCTTTCAGCGTCGCCGCCGCCGCTTGCGCGAAGCGCCGCACGCTGGCGAGATGCTCGGGAGCGGCGAGGAACGCGGCCAGAGTGGCGGCTGCTTCTTCGAACGCGACGCGGACGGGATCTTGGTTGCTCGCCATGTCTTTGTTCCGTTGGGGCGGAGCGATTGTCGAGCGGGCCGACCAAAAGGCAACCGTGCGACGAGCCGTGTGCGCCGGCGAGCGCGATTCGTGCGCGCGCAGCGCGGCAAGGATCCGCGCCGGCTGATAAGCTCCCGCGTCGTGAAAGCGCTATCGATCGCACTCTTCGGCGTCGCCGCGGTGGGCCTCGGCGTCGTCGCGTGGCGCGCGCCCAGCCGGAACTACGTCGCACCGACTCTCGAAGAGGTGCTGGCCCACGATCCCGCGCCGGACCGGTTGCTCGGCGACGTTCCCGCGGGCTCGGTCGTGCGCACGCTCGAAGTCGAGGGCATGTGCTGCCACGGCTGCACCGGAAAGCTGTATGCGAAGCTGAAGGCGACGCCCGGCGTCACGCAGGCGGCGGTCAGTTTCGAGCGCGGCACCGCGCAGGTCGTCGTGCCGGAGAGCGCGGACGCGGGCGCGTTCGCGCGCGTGCTCACGTTCGACAAGTACACGGCGAAGCTCGCGCCGTAGCGCGTCGCGCGGCGACCTCGGCCGAAATCGCACCGATCAGAGCGCGGCGTCGAGCACGACGACGTTGAGCGGGCTGCCGAGCGTGAACTGGCCGCTCGTGCTCTCGTGCAGCGCTTGGAAGAAGAGCGTGCGCGACTCCTCGCCGTTCGCAAGCGCCGGCATCGCGTAGAAGTACGTCAGCATTCCGTCGGCGGCGATCTTGCCGACGCGGATGCGCTTGGCGCTCGCTTCGACGAGCTCGACGCCGCGCTGACCGGGCGTGTGACGGAAGTCGCCCGCCTTGCCGACGCAGAGCGCGACCTTGTCTCCGGGCATGCCGCGGAAGCGCAGCGGGAGCACCGTTTGCTCGCGCGCGACGTTGCGCGCCGACAGCATGCGCGCGGCGCCGCCGAGGTGCGTGACCGCGCTCTCTCCGTAATAAGGTTGGCCGAACGGGCCGGAGCAGTTGTCGCAGTTGATGCACAAGCCGCACGCGCCGCCGGGGTCGGAGCCGCCGGGAGCTCCCTGCGTGGCCGTTGCGATCTCGGCCGCCGTCGACGTGACGTTCGTCGGCCCCGATGGCCAACCGAAATCGCCGAGCGAGATGCCCGAGCCGCCGAGGCCGCCGCAGTTGCACTGGCCGCCCGAACTCGAATGGGAGCCGGCGCCGCCGAAATACGACGACCCGGACGTGAACAAGAACGAGCTCGCGCCGTCGAAGCCGTCGCCGCCCGGCTTTCCGTGCTGCGGGTTGACGAGCTCGAAGCCCTGCGCGGAACCGCCGTTGACGCTCGAGTCGAGGATCGCGATCGATGACGAGACCGCTTCGACGCCGCTGCCGCCGCCGCCGGCGACCGCCGTGCACACCGTGCGCACGAACGAGACGTTCGGACAGTTCGCGACGGACACGGTGTCGAGCGGCACGGTCACGCTGCTCGGATGCGCGCCGGTGAGCTCGCACTCCTGCACGCGGATCGAGCCGAGCGAATCGCTCACGCGCAGCGCGTAGCGATCGGTCGTCGCCACGTCGGGCGCACCGACGACATGCAGGCCCGCGAGCAAGACGTGTGAATCGCCGAGCAGACCGTGCACTTCGAGCGAGCCTTCGATCACGACCTCGGCGTTCGCGTCGGCGACGACGTTCAACTGCTTGCCGATGATCGTGGGTCCGACGTACGTGCCCGATTTGACGAGCAGCGTGTCGCCGTTGAGCGCCGCGTCGACGGCCGCTTGCAGCGACGTGAAGTCCCCGCTGCTGTCGGCTGCGATGACGAGAACGTCCGCGCCGAGCGTCGACGACGACAGCAGCGACGCCGAGGCCAAGACAACGAACCGCATCAGCTTCATGGCCGACCTCCCGAACTCTCCGCAGTCATGCTAGCCCGCATTTCTCACCACGCCCTGCTGCGGTCGCGGCAACTCGCTTCCGCCCGCGTTGTTGGATCGGAATAGATCCTCGCTGACCTGACAGGTCAGCTCCGGTCGATTCCGATGCAACGCCTTGCCCGAAGCGAGCTCTCGCGCTCTCGCGACGGACGTGGTGAGAAATGCAGGCTAGCTCGGCGCGTCCGGAAGGAATTGCCGGCGCGGAAAAACGATCGCAGCACGCGCGCTCGGACCGTGCGAACGGCGTTGTGGCTCGCCGCCGCGCGCGGGTAGACTTGGTCGCCCTTTCGCCGCGGGAACCCGAAGCTGGAGCAACGCTCGCTCGCCGGAGCAACGCTCCCGCGGACAGGACGGCGCGAGCCGGCGGCGGAGCGGCTCGCTCACGCGACGTGCGGCACGCGCCGCCGCTGAACTCCTTGGTCCACGAGCTCTCCCCTTCGAATCCGAGTCTGCGCGCCGCGAGCCGCGAGGGCTCCGGCACAGCGCCGCCGGATCTGCGCGGCGCGCGCATCGCGGTCGTGATCCCCGCGTACCGCGTCGCCGGCCAGATCGAGTCGGTGATCCGCGGCATCCCGAGCTTCGTCGGCACGATCCTCGTCGTCGAGGACGCGAGCCCCGACGACACCGCGGCGGCCGTGCTGCGCCTCGCCGATCCGCGCGTCACGCTGCTGCGTCACACCGAGAATCGCGGCGTCGGCGGCGCGATGGCGACGGGCTTTGCCGAGGCCGTCCGTCGCCGCGTCGACATCGCCGTGAAGATGGACGGCGACGACCAGATGGATCCGGCCGAGCTCGAGCGCCTGCTCGCGCCGCTCCTCGACGGCACGGCCGACATGGCGAAGGGCAATCGCTACTTCTCGCTGTCGTCGCTCACGGCGATGCCGCTGATCCGCATCGCCGGCAACGCCGGGCTCACGTTCCTCGTCAAGCTCGCGTCGGGGTACTGGAACCTCTTCGATCCCGCGAACGGCTACGTCGCGATCCGCGTCTCGATGCTCGAGCGGCTCGACCTCGCGCGGCTTCCGCGCCGCTATTTCTTCGAGAGCGGCCTCTTGATCGAGCTCGGCATCCAGCGCGCCGTGATCCGCGACGTCGCGATTCCCGCCCGCTACGGCGACGAGCAATCGTCGCTATCGGTCTCGCGCACGCTGCTCGGCTTCCCACCGCGCCTCGTGTGGGGCTTCGTCCGGCGCGTGTTCTGGCGCTATTTCGTGCACGACTTCAGCGCGCTGTCCGTGTTCTTGATGCTCGGCGTCCCGCTCACGCTGTTCGGCGCCGTGTTCGGCGCCGTGCTGTGGTGGAGCTATCACGACCGCGAATACACGCCGGCGGGTTTGGTCATGCTGGCCGCGATGCCGATCATCCTGGGCTTCCAGATGCTCGTCCAAGCGATCGTCCTCGACATCCAGAGCGTGCCGCGCGTGCCGCTCTCGCCCCCGCTCGCGCGCGAGCGCGTTGGCGCGGAACGCTGACCGCGGAGCCTTCATCGCATGTGCGGAATCTTCGGAGCGGTCTTCGGCAAGGACACGCGCATCTCGGCCGAGTTCGCCGGACGCGTGATCCAGAACCTCTACCACTTCTCGAAGACGCGCGGCAGCGAGGCGGCGGGGCTCGTCGTGCACAACGGCGAAAATCTCGACGTGCTCAAGCAAGCGGGCTCGGTCGAGGACTTTCTTGCGAGCGATTCGTTCGCGTCGATCCTCACGCGCGCGCTCGAGCTCTACGCGAAGAACTTGAACGGCAACGCGCCGACCGGAATCGCGATGACGGGCCACACGCGCCTGGTCACGAACGGCTTCCAGTCGAACGCCGACAACAACCAACCGGTCATCGCGCGCGGCACGGTCGGCATCCACAACGGAATCATCGTCAACGACGCACAACTGTGGCGCGCGAACCCCGAGCTGATCCGCACGAGCGACGTCGACACGGAGATCCTCGTCAACCTCGTCCGCAAGTACTTCGACAAGAGCGGCGAGCTCGCCGCCGCGACGATCCAGGCCTACCGCGAGATCGAGGGCGCCGCGTCGATCGCCTTCCTGTTCGACGAGCTCGACGACCTCTTGCTCGCGACGAACACCGGGTCCTTGCACTACGTGCGCAACGACGCCGGGACGTTCTTCGCGTTCGCGAGCGAGCGCTTCATCTTGCAGACGCTCTGCGATCGGCTGTCGCTCGAGCGCACGCTCGGACGCCTGCACATCGTGCAGCTCGCGCCGTTCCAAGCGCTGGTGGTGTCGATGCGCGACGGCCTCGCGCTGTCGCAGTTCGCGCTGCAGCCGCAGCCGGACGAGAAGGCGAGCGCGCCCGTGCACCGGCGTGCGAAGCCGCTCCCGATCACGAACCATCTGCGCACTCCCGACCAGCTGCGGCGCTGCACACGCTGCATCCTGCCGGAGAGCTATCCGTTCATGCGCTTCGACGAGCACGGCGTGTGCACGTATTGCCGGCGCTGGCGTCCGATCCAAGTGAAGGGCCGCGACGCGCTCGAAGCCGCGGTGGCGCCTTATCGCTCGAAGGACGGCAGTCCCGATGTGATCGTCGCGTTCAGCGGCGGCCGTGATTCGTCGTACGGACTGCACTTCGTGAAGAAGGAGCTCGGCATGAACCCGGTCGCGTTCACTTACGACTGGGGCATGGTCACCGATCTCGGGCGCCGCAACCAAGCGCGCTTGTGCGGCAAGCTCGGCGTCGAGCACATCCTGCGCTCGGCCGACATCGCGAAGAAGCGCCGCTACATCCGCAAGAACGTCGAGGCGTGGCTCAAGAAGCCCGAGCTCGGCATGGTCACGCTGTTCACTGCGGGCGACAAGCAGTTCTATCACTACGCGCGCGAGCTGCGGAAAGAGACGGGCATCAAGCTCGTGATCTTCAGCACGGGCAACATGATCGAGGACACGCCCTACAAGACGGGCCTGTGCGGGATCCTCGAGGACGACCACGGCATGACGCTGACCGGGCTCTCGTTCAAGAACGAGATGGCGCTGCTCTGGTACTACGCGAAGAACTACCTGAAGAATCCGTCGTACATCAACGAGTCGATCTTCGACACGTTCTGGGCGTACTGGGCGACGTTCGTGCAGAAGGACGACTTCCTCTACCTCTACCACTACCTCCCGTGGGACGAGGAGACGATCGTCGGCACGATCCGCCGCGAATACGACTGGGAAGTCGCGACGGACACGCGCTCGACGTGGCGTATCGGCGACGGCTCGGCGGCGTTCTACAACTACATCTACTCGACGATCTGCGGCTGGTCGGAAGACGAAGTGATGATCAGCAACATGATCCGCGAGAAGATTCTGAGCCGCGATCAAGGCCTCGTGCGCGCGAAGGAGTTCGGCCAGCCGCGCTTCCCGTCGATCCGCGACTACGCGCAGCTCGTCGGCTTCAACTGCGAAGAAGCGCTGACGATCATCAACGGCGCGAAGAAGATGTACTGAGCGCGGTCTGCCGCGCTCAGTACATGCGCGAAGCGCGCTTTGCGCGCGGAGCGCTTTAAACGGCGGGGACCGTCTCGGCTGCATTGCGCTCGCTGTATCTTGCGGACAGCCTTGGGTGCTCAACTGCCTTTGCGCAGGTGTGACCACGTGGCCAGCCGTGCACGCTGCGCTGACTCGATACCGCTCGCGCGTTGCAAGACACAGCGAGCGCAAGCCTGCAATTCTCACCACGTCTGTCGCGCGGGCGTGACAGCTCGCTTCGGGCAAGGCGTTGCATTGGAATCGACCGGAGCCGACCTGTTAGGTCAGCGAGGATCGATTCCGATCCAACAACTCCGCGCCGAGCGAGTTGGCGCAGCCGCAGCAGCGCGTGGCGAGAAATGCGGGCTAGGCAGCCGGCACGGGTTCCCGCCGATGGATGCGCTGCGGTCCACTGCGTGGCATAGAACCAACCCTGCCCACACCCTACGATTCCCGCGCGCGTCGGGTTTCACGACCGTCGACACACGGTCGTCGCGTCGCCTCGGACGCACAAACAGCGAGACCCGAAGACCCGCGCACGGTTCCGCCACGCTGATCCTCAGGCCCCGCATGACCTCGAAGGCCACGTCACCGCAAGTTTCGACGCATCTGGAACCGCGACCTCACGGCCAGGTTGCGCGCGCTTCGCTCACGACGATCGTCGTGAGCTGCATGCTCGCCGCGTGCGCGACCGTGCGCCACGCGCGCGAGGTCCAAGACCCGTCGAGCGCGATCCCGGGCGAGCGCACGCCGACCGCCGCCGAGCTCGGGTTGCCGACGAGCGGGCCCGTGTCGCTCGAAGAGCTCTTGCGCATCGCCCTCACCGTGCATCCGGACGTCGTCGGCACGCAGCGCGACGTCGACAGCGCGCGCGCGCGCGTGCGGCAAGTCGAAGGCGCGCTCCTGCCGCAGGTCTCCGCGAGCGCGTCGATCTCGTTCACCGACCAAGGCACGCCCGAGTTCTCGCGCAACCAGCGCTTCGAATCGCTCGGCTTCGACGTGAGCTGGCTCTTGTTCGACTTCGGCGAGACGCGCGCGACGGCGTCGGCCGCGGGCGAGCAGTGGCTGGCCGCGCAAGCGGACTTCGCGAGCGCGCGCGTCGACGTCGCGTTCGCGCTGCGCAGCGCGTACTTCGACCTCGCGACGCGCGTGCAGCTCCTCGCCGTCGCCGAGGAGACCGTGCGCCAGTTCGAGGTGCGCTACGAGCAAGTGCAGGCGTTCGTCGAGGTCGGAACACGCATCCCGTACGACGAGACGAAGGCCGAGGTGGATCTCGGCAACGCGCGGCTGATCGAAGTGCAGACACGCGACTCGGTGCTCGAGGCGCAGGCGACGCTCGTCAACGCCGTCGGCCTCGCGGAAGTCGCGGATTGGATGGCCGACGCCGACGCGCCGCTGCCCGAGCTACCGGACGACTTCGATTCCGCGTGGGCGCTGGCGCGCGAGCACCGTCCGACGCTCGCCTCCGCCGCCGCGCGCGAGCGCGCTGCGTCCGCGCTCGTCGACGCGCGCATCGCCGCGCTCTACCCGTCGTTCGATTTGGGGCTGGGCGGATCGACGAACGATGTCGACTTCTCGTCGCTGTGGTTCTGGCAGATCGGAGCCAATGCGCGCTGGACGCCGTTCAACGGCTTCCAGAACCTGGCGACGATCGACGAAGCCGTCGCGGGCCTGCGTGCCGCGCGCGCTTCGTGCGCCGTGCTCGAGCAGCAAGCCTGGCTCGACACGCGCAGCGCGTGGGTCGCGCTGGAGAACGCGCGCCACCGCATCGACTTGACGGTGCTCACGGAGAAGAGCGCCGAGCAGAACCTCGAGCTCGCGGCGGGTCTCTTCGAGGTCGGCAAGGCGACGTCGATCGAGCTCACCGACGCGCAGCAACTGCTCGCGCGCGCGCGCGCTGAGCGCGTGCAGGCGCGCGCGGACTATCAGGCGGCGGCATCGCGATTGGCGCGTGCGCTCGGAATCGCGGAGAAGTGAGAGCCTGTGAAGAAATCGGAGATGCCGGACAGGCTGGTCGGGAAGCGCCCTGGCAAGGCGCGACGACGACGCGTATTCGCACGCAATACTCGGAGAAGTCGCAACGCAGCCGGGGCGTTTCCCGGCAAGCATGGCGGGCGTCGCCGATTTCTTGACAGGCTCTAGGCCGTATGAAGAAGGTGATCTGGATCGCGATCGCCATCGCACTGGCGTCGGGCGCGTGGTTCGCGTTCGGGCGGACGATCGGCAAGGGCGGCACGCCCGCAGTCGACTACCGCACCGCGCCGGTCGAGCGTGGCGAGGTGATCGAAGGCGTCGCCGCGAACGGCACGGTGCAGCCGGTCGTGCTCGTGCAAGTCGGCACGCAGGTCAGCGGCGTGATCGAGAAGCTGTTCGTCGACTTCAACTCGAAGGTCAGCGCGGGACAGGTGATCGCGCTGCTCGACCCGCGGCGTCTGCAATCGCAGGTCACGCAGGACGAAGCCTCGATCGCGCGCGCGACCGCCGACTTGCTGCGCATCCGCGCCGCCGTCACGCAATCCAAGGCCGAGGCCGATCGCGTCAAGGCGCAGGGCGAGCAAGCCGTCGCCGAGATCGGCCGCGTGCAAGCTCTCTTGACGCAGGCCGCCAAGGAGCTCGAACGGCAGCAAGCGCTCGCCGAGCGCCGCTTGACCGCGCCCGCCGACGTCGACGCCGCGATCGCGACGCGCGCAGCCTTCGAAGCGCAGCTCGCGTCCGCGCAGGCCTCCGTGCGCCAGAACCAAGCGCAGCTCGCCGTCGCGCGTGCGCAGATCGAGCAGAGCGAGGCGCAAGTCACCGTCGGCGAGGCGGCGCTCAAGCAAGCGCAAGCGCAGCTCGCGAGCGACAAGGTGAATCTCGACTACGCGACGATCGCGTCGCCGGTCGACGGTGTCGTCGTGTCGCGCAACGTCGACGTCGGGCAGACCGTCGCGGCGAGCTTGTCGGCGCCGACCTTGTTCTTGATCGCGCAGGACCTCACGAAGGTGCAGATCCAGACCAGCGTGCCCGAAGCCGACATCGGGCGCGTGCGCGAGGGTCAGCGCGCGCCGTTCACGGTCGACGCGCACCCGGACAAGAGCTTCGACGGCATCGTCTCGCAGGTGCGGCTCGCGTCCACCACCGTGCAGAACGTCGTCACGTACACCGTCATCGTCGACGCGCACAATCCGGACGGGCAGCTGTTTCCGGGCATGACCGCGAACGTCACGTTCGAGATCGCGCGCAGCGCGCAGGAGTCGTTGAAGGTGCCCGCGTCCGCGCTGCGCGTGAAACCTGCGGACGATCTCGTCGTGCGCGACGCCTCCGCGCGCGAGGAGCCCGGCGAATCCGAAGCTCACGCATCGACCGCGCGCGCCGGCAAGAGCGGCAGCGCGTCCCGCGGCACCGTCTACGTGGTCACAGCGGACAACCGGTTGCGCGCGATCCAAGTGAAGCCCGGCGTTTCCGACGGCGTGTTCACGATGATCGAGCTCGAGGATCCGAGCGCGCTCTCCGAAGGCACCGAGATCGTGACCGCGATCATGAAGCAGGCCGAGCCCACCACCACGAACCCGTTCGCGCCGCCGCGCATGCCGGGCGGCGGCCGTGGGACGCGCTGACGCGCGCGAGAGACATCGGGACGCGATGGCACTGATCGAAGTCGACCAAGTCTGGAAGATCTACCACATGGGCGACGTGGACGTGCCCGCGCTTTCGGGCGTGTCGCTCACGATCGAGGCCGGCGAGTTCGTCGCGATCATGGGCTCGTCCGGCTCCGGCAAGTCGACGTTGATGTCGATCCTCGGCGGTCTCGATCGGCCGACGCGCGGGAAGTACCGCTTGGACGGGCTCGACATGGCGACCTTGTCGCGCGACGAGCTCGCGCACGCGCGCAACGCGAAGATCGGGTTCGTCTTCCAGTCGTTCCACTTGCTGCCGCGCACGACCGCGCTCGAGAACGTCGAGCTCCCGCTGCTGTACTCGCGCGGCATCAAAGGTCCCGAGCGGCACACGCGCGCGCACGCTGCGCTCGAGCAAGTCGGCCTCGCCGATCGCGTGCACCACCGACCGAGCCAGCTCTCCGGCGGCCAGCAGCAGCGTGTCGCGATCGCGCGCGCGCTCGTGAACCGGCCGTCGCTGCTGCTCGCCGACGAGCCCACCGGCAACCTCGACTCGCGCGTGACGCTCGAGATCATGGCGCTCTTCCAGTCGATCAACGAAGCCGGCAACACGATCGTGTTCGTGACGCACGAGCACGACGTCGCGCAGTACGCCAAGCGCAGGGTCGTGCTGCGCGACGGCGGCGTCGTCACCGACGAGCCCGTCGCGAACCGCACGGTCGCGGCGCCGCGCGCCACGCCGGCGATCGGAGCGTCGTCGTGAACTTCATGACGCTGCGAATGGCGCTGCGTGCGCTCGATCGCAACCGCGTGCGCTCGTCGCTGACGATGCTCGGCGTGATCATCGGCGTCGCCGCCGTGATCGCGATGGTGGCGATCGGCCAAGGTGCCACGCAGTCCGTGCAGAAACAGATCGCGAGCATGGGCCAGAACCAGCTCATGATCCTGCCCGGCTCGTCCTCGTCCGGCGCGGTGATGTTCGGCTCGGGCACGACGAACACGCTGACGCCGGCCGACGCCGCTGCGATCTTGCGCGAGTGTCCGTCCGCGGCCGCAGCGGCGGTGATCGAACGCACGCGCGCGCAGCTCGTCTACCAAGAGCTCAACTGGGCGCCGGCGACGGTGCAGGGTTGCGATCCGCCCTACCTCACCGTGCGCGAATGGCCGATCGCGGAGGGTGAGAACTTCACCGAGGCCGACCTGAAGATGGCCGCACAGGTGTGCCTCGTCGGACAAACGGTCGTGCGCAACCTGTTCCAAGGCGAGAGCCCCGTCGGCAAACGCGTGCGCGTGCGCGGGCTGCCGTTCCGCATCGTGGGCGTCTTGACCGAGAAGGGTACGAACACGTTCGGCACGGATCAGGACGACGTGCTGCTCATGCCGTGGACGACGGTGAAGAAGAAGCTCGAGAGCTCGGGCTTCAACGACATCGACCAGATCTACGTGACGGCGACGTCGGCGGGCGCGCTCGACTCGCTGCAGGAGGAGATCCGCTCGGTCCTGCGCGCGAGCCACCGGCTCGACCGCAGCGACGCGATGGACGACTTCACGATCCGCAACATGACCGAAGTCATGAGCGCGATGACGGCGACGACCGGCGTGATGACGGCGCTGCTCGCCGCGATCGCGTCCGTGTCGCTGCTCGTCGGCGGGATTGGGATCATGAACATCATGCTCGTCTCGGTGACCGAGCGGACGCGCGAGATCGGCCTGCGCATGGCGATCGGCGCGCGCGGGCGCGACGTGCTCGCGCAGTTCCTGGTCGAGTCGATCGTGCTGTCCGGCATCGGCGGCGTGATCGGGATCGCGCTCGGAGGAGGCGGCGCGATCGCGGTGTCGTACTACGCGCGCTGGCCGGCGATCGTGTCTCCGCAGTCGATCGTGATCGCCGTCGTGTTCTCGGGCGCGGTCGGCGTGGTCTTTGGCTTCTACCCGGCGTGGCGCGCGAGCCGTCTCGATCCGATCGACGCGCTCAGGTACGAGTGAGGGGCGAAGCCGGAAGGGCTGAAGCGCGTCCTCACTTCGTTTCGGCGACGAGTCGCAGCTGTGTGATGACGTCGTCGCCGGAATGGAACAGCTCCGACAGTGCGTGCCGTTGTTCACCCAGAGCTTGCTCGTCAGCCTCTGCGGTGTAGACACCCGAATCCGTGAGCACATAGAAGACGGTGCGACCGACACGCGGTAAAGGAGTGCGCTCGGTCGCGCGGAACTCCGTCAGTCGCCGGCCCACCGACCGCACGAATTCCATCGCCGCACGACGGACGGTCGCGTGCTGCACGCCGCCGATCACGCCGCCGCCATTGCTGAGGTAGAGGCTCGCGGTGCCGTCCGACATGGCGGCGAGCGTCGCCGTGCCGCCGTCGAAACCCGTCTCCATGACAACGCCCCAAGCGGGAGCTTCCGGCGGCGGCGCCTCGAGACCGAATTCTGCGCGCGAGCCCGTGAGAACGAGCCCCCGCAGGTCGGCGTACGTCGGCGAGTCCGCATCAACGCTGCGTGCCCGCCTCTACGCATCCGGCGGCGACGATGCACAGCACGAGGAGAACGAACGCGAGCTTGATCATGACGTTCGTCGCAGCGCATAGCACCCGCTCACCGAATCGCGTCTTCGAGCACCGTCGCCGAGTCCGTCTTCTCGTCGCGGTACTTCACGATGAGCGCGCACGCGACGTTGAGGCCGTGCTTCGACGCGAACGCGCTCTTCTGCGCGACCGAGCGCGAGCCCGGCACGACGACGGCGCCTTCGGGGATCTCGAGCGGGTCCGAGCGCGTGCCGCGGATCTCGCGCTCGTTCACGAGATCGAAGACCGGCGTGCTCGCCGACAGCACGACGCCCGCCGCGATCACCGCGCGACGGCGCACGAGCACGCCTTCGTACAGACCCGTGTTGCCGCCGACGAACACATCGTCCTCGACGATCACCGGCCGCGCGCCGGCGGGCTCGATCACGCCACCGATCTGCGCGGCGGCGGAGACGTGCACGCGTTCGCCGATCTGCGCGCACGATCCCACGAGCGCGTGGCTGTCGACCATCGATCCGGCGCCAACGTAAGCACCGACATTGACGAAGCACGGCGGCATGAGGATCACGCCGCGACCGATGTGCGCGCCGCGGCGCACGCTCGAGCCGCCCGGCACGACGCGCACGCCCGCGTCGGCGGCGAAGCGCCGCGGCGGCAGCGCGGCCTTGTCGACGAAGGCCGACGGCGCGTTCGCGTCGGCTGGCACGCTCGCGAACGGGATCTCCAATCGAAGCGCGACGACCGGGCTTCCGCGGAAGATCGCGAGGATCCCTTCCTTCACGCGCGTGTCGACGATCCAGCGACCACTCGCATCGCGCGACGCGACACGCACTTCACCGGACTCGAGCGCGTCGAGGAGCGCATCGCCGCCGAGCGCACCGACGTCGTGACCGTTGCCGCTCATGCGTCGCACCGAGCGAGGAGTTCGCGTACCGTCGCTTCGATCGTGTGCACCGCGGCCTCCAAGTCCTTCTTCTCGATCTGCTCGTGGTCCGTGTGCGCGTCGCGGATGGAGCCCGGCCCGAAGAGCAGCGGCCGCCCCCAGCGCGGCATGTGCGGCGCGTCGGTGCCGAATGCGACGCGCACGCCCTCTTCGCCCGGCGGGACGAGGAACTCGATCGGTCCGTAGGCCTTCGACGTCTCGGCGAGCGAGACGTGCGGCGAGAGCGCGCGCTCGACACGCGCTCGCACGACGTCGATCGGCTCGACCGTGCGCACGAGGACGTCGGCGTGCGCGTCGGCCGCGACGACGTTCGCCGCGACGCCGCCGTCGATGCAGCCGATGTTGAGCGTGCCCTCGCCGAAGCGCGCGTCGTCGCCCCACTTCTCCGCGAGCAAGCGGTGCGCGCAGTGCACGAGCTCGTGAATCGCGGACGTGCCGCCGACTTGCGAGCTGTGACCGGCGACGCCGCGCGCGCTGAGCCGCACTTTGAAGATGCCCTTGCCGCTCTGCACGAAGCGTCCATCGGTCGGCTCGCCGATCAGCACGAAGCGCGGATCCCACGGCGGCGCCAGCGCGCGATCGGCGAACGCCGCGCCCGCGCTGTCGGTCTCCTCGCTGACCGTGAAGAGCATTCCGATGCGGTCTTCACGCGACGCGAGCAGGCGCTCCGCGGCGGCGATCATCGCGGCGGCCTGCCCCTTGGCGTCGCACGAGCCGCGGCCGTACACGCGCTCGCCGTCTTCACGCGGCGGAAGCCACGGCGGGACGGTGTCCTGGTGCGTGCACAGCACGACTTGCGGCCGGCCGGCGTGCGCGAGCACGTTGAATCGTCCGTCGGGCAAGCGTTGGCGCTCGACCGCGAAGCCCGCGCGCGTGAGGCGCGTGCACAGCGCGTCGCCGTAGTCGCGCTCTGCGCCGGTGACGGACGGGATGTCGATCCAATCGAGCAGCGTGCGGACGAGGTGCGTCACGCGCGGAAGTGTAGCGTCCGGCGGTGAAGTGCTTCGAGCGCGAAGTGCGCCGGCGACCGACGGTCGCGTCGACTCGCAGCGCGAGCTCGCGCGCGCGAACGTGCGGTGCCGAAGAACGTCCGGAGCACGTGCTGCGGCCGGCGTGCTTGCTATCCTGCGCGCTCCGTCCAGCGAGCCCCCACCACGCATCCATGAACATCCTCCTCGTCCTGCCGCTCACGTTCGTCCCGTTCTTCACGCCCGCGCAGAAAGCGCCGGCCGCGCCCGCCGCGGAGACGAAGTCGCTCGAGTTCCCCGCGGCGAAGGCCAAGTTCGAGGGCCTATTCGAGAAGCAGGACCGTGCCGGTTGCAGCGCGCTTTGGAAGAGCCACCCGCACTTCGTGCTGCGCGTGATCGACGCGGACCTCGAGGGCAGCTTGATGCTCCGCGAGAGCTCGGAGAAACCGGACGAGAAGCGCATCGCGCAGCTGCACGAGCGTGCGCTGTGGGGCGCGCGCATCGCCCGCGAAGCAACGGGGCATCCGATGATCGCCGACTACGCGTCGTCGTTCGTCGGCTGGAACGAGCAGCAGCGGCGGCAGTTCCGCGACGGCCAAGCCGTGTACCAGCGCGCGGCCGGCGCGCTCAGCGTCGACAACGTGAAGGACGCGCTCGAAGCCGGACGCGAGACCGTCGAGCGCGCGCTCCCGCTCGGTGATTGGTGGGGCACGGCGATGGGCTACGCAGCGATGGGCGAAGCGAGCCGCAAGGGCAGCGAGTTCGAGGACGCGCTCAACCACTTCAGCCACGCGCGCATGATCCACCGCGACCTCGGCCTCGCCGGCGACGAGTACGGCAACCTGCGCGCGATGATCGAGCTCTGCAACACGCTCGAGCGCTGGCAGCGCGGCCTCGAAGCGATCACGGACGCGCAAGCGCTCGCGCAGCAGCTCGGCGACACGGAAGGCGGCAAGGAGCTGGCCGAGCGGCGCAAAGTATTCGAGTCCCGCTCCGCGCGCTGAGCTCGCGCAGGTGCGCGGCCGCCTGACTACCGCTCGCGCGCCGGTGCCGGCGCAGCGGCGCGGGCTTCGCGCTCACGCAGCTTGCGGGCGCGACGGAGCGCGCGAAAGCTGATCAGCTTCTGCGACGACTCGTCCCACAGGTGCAGCGTGAGCGACTTCAAGCTCTTGCGCACCGTGACCTGCGCCACACCTTGGAAGAGCGGCGCGGATTCGTGACAGCGCTCCAAGTTGTAGTTGGGGATGCGCGGGCTCAGGTGATGGACGTGATGGAACCCGATGTTGCCCGAGAACCACTGCAACACCTTCGGCAGCTTGTAGAACGAGCTGCCGCGCAGCGCCGCCGTCGTGTAGTCCCAATCCCCCGCACGCTGCCAGTAGGCGTCCTCGAACTGATGCTGGACGTAGAAGAGCCAGATGCCCGCCGCTCCCGACAGGGCCGTGATCGAGAGCTGGATGATCAGGTACGGCACGAATCCGTAGATGGAGCCGAGCGTGAGCACCATGCCGACGATCGCCACGTTCATCCACCACACCGAGTGACGTTCCTTGCCGGTCGCCTCCGGCGACGGCACGCGCTGCACGAACAGGAACATGACGATCGGCGCGAGCACGAAGAGCACGAACGGATTGCGCGCGAGGCGGTACGCGAACTTGCGCCACCGCGACGCCTGCACGTACTCCTGCACCGTCAACGTCCACACGTCGCCGGCTCCACGCCGATCGAGATCACCTGCCGTCGCGTGGTGCACCGCGTGCTGCCAGCGCCAGTGCCCGTACGGCGTGAACGTCCAGAGGCCCGCGACGAAGCCGACGATGCGGTTCGCGCGCCGCGACACGAAGTAGGAGCCGTGGCCGCAGTCGTGGAAGATGATGAACACGCGCACGAGCACGCCGCTCGCGAGCACGGCGAGTGGCGCCGTGAGCCACCACGACACGTCCAGGCTCAGGTACATCAGGTACCAGAGCAGCACGTACGAGCCGAAGCTGTTCACGATCTGCCAAGTCGCACGCCAAGGGTGCGGCTTCTGGTAGTCCGCGACGGCGGCCTGCCACTCCGCGACGACGGCTCGTTGCCGGGACTCGACTGGGTTGGCGGTGTCGGTCATCGAGAGTCGAAACGCAGCCTGTGGCCGATCGTGCAGCATAGACCCAGCGCCGCTCCGGCGGTTCCCTCGCGCACGATTCCGTGCAATCGATACTCGGATCTACACATCCGCCGAGACCCCTACGAACGCTCGTCGACGCATCCTGCCCGGAGGCTAGAGGACTTCACCGCGCAAGTCGATCGCGAATCGCACTGGCCGGCAGGTCTCTCTCCCTCTATGTCGCGAGCAGTGTGTCGCGAGCCGTGCGGGCCGGGCTCGCGGCCCCGCCTCGCTCACGGAACGATGCCGAACCCGACAACGTTCGTGACATGGTTCGGCAGCACCGCCGCCCAGTCCATCCGCCGTCCGACGTAGAACTGCATCAAGCCGGGCGAAGCGACGAAGCGCGCCTCCGCGCGGCCGGATGCGTCGAGCACGCCGAGCGTGCCTTGGAAGCGCAGGTTGTTCGCCTGTCCGACGCTCGCACGCAGCAGCGTGTCGCAGTTGAGCGGCACGGCCTGGCCTTGGAACACGATGCCCGGCACTGTCCCCGACGCGCTGCCGAGCACGTGGTATCCGGCCGAAGCGTGCGCGGCACCGAGGTTCAACGTGAACGGCACCAGTGCGCCGCTCGTCGCGCTGACGGAATGGAAGCCGCTGTGCAGCTCGCTCAGCGCGTCGACTTGGATCTCGAGCCGTGGCCACAAGAGGATCGCGTCGAGCGCCTGATACGTCACCGAGAACTGGAGCGTGAACGTGCCGCTGTGCGTGCTCGCGACGACCGGGAACGAATAGTGGCCGCCGCCGTGATTCGTGACGGTCCCGACCGACGCCGAATCGCCGGTCGTCGCGGCGACGTGGAGCTGGTTCGCCGGATCGGTGACGGGGTTGCCGTCGATGTCGTTCAGCTGCACGTCGACCGTGAGCGACGACACGCCGTCGGCGACGAGTCGCTGCGCGCTCGCTTCGACGCGCGAGAGCAAGTGGTCCGCGATGCCCAGCTTGTCGTGACGCCACGCGTCGTACTTGCGCTCGAGGAGCTCCACCGGCTCCGGGCCGCCGGAGAAGCTGATCGCACGCAGGTCGCAGAAGTAGGTACCGTTCGCGCAGCCGTTCGTCCCCGGTCCGCAGTTGCCGTCGCTGTCCCCCATGCGCGCGAGCACGAAGAACGACGTGTACGACGAATACACGAAGTTCGGCGGCGGCGTGCCGCACGAATCGGGCGCGCCCGTCTGGCACGAGCAGCGTCCGTCGCCGCCGAGCGCACGTGCGGCTTCCATCGCCGCCAGCGCGCGCTGCGACAAGTCACCGGGCGTGGTGAGCAGCGCGATCTCGGCCGCCGTGACGACGGCATCGCCTGCCAGCACGTTGCCTTGGATCGAGTAGCGCACGTCGCCGTCCTCGCCCGTGACGCCGATGCGCGCGAGACCCGCGAGGCTGCCGGTGAACGTCGCAGGCGGCTCGGTCATCGAAACGATGCCGTACTGACGCGTCTGGTGGTTCCCGTCGAGGAGCGCGAGCTCCTGGATGATCTGCGCCGGTGGCGTGCCGCCCAAGAGGCCGTTCCAGATGTAGGCGCGGTTCTGGCCGCTGTTGTCGATCTGCGATTGCGCGGCCGCTCCGCCCTTGCCGACGACGACGACCGCGAGCTTGTTCTTCAAGCCGATGCTCGGGATGCACGTCGCACCGGCGACGCACACCTCGCGTGTCTTCGTGTTCACGACGACGACGGACCACGTCGCACGCGCGGCAGGAGCGAGCAGCAGCGTGAACGCGGCGAGACCGAGGAGCTTCTTCATCGCACGACCTTTCGAATTCGGTGCGTCGTGAGCCGACTCGCCGCCGCGCTCACGGGAGCACGTCGAAGCCGACCAAGTTGGTGACATGGCCGGGCAGCACCGCCGCCCAATCCATCCGTCTTCCGACGTAGAACTGCAGCAGCGACGGCGACGCGACGAAGCGCGCCTCGCCGCGACCGAGCGCATCGAGCGCGCCCGCCGTCCCTTGGAAGCGCAGGTTGTTCGCGTGCGCGACACTCGCGCGCAGCAGCGTGTCGCAATTCAGCGGCACGGCTTGGCCTTGGAACACGATGCCCGGCGTCGTGCCCGACGCGCTGCCGAGCACGTGGTACGGAACCGCCGCTTGCGCGGCGCCGAGGTTCAGCGTGAGCGGCACCGCTGCGCCCGACGACGCGCTCACGGTCGCGCAGCCGCTGTGCAGCTCGGTCAGCGTGTCGACCGGCACGACGACGTTCGGCCAAAGGCGCACGGCCCGTGCTCCGTGCTGCACGGTGATCGCGAGCGACAGCGTGCCCGGCGTCGTCGTCGCGCTGACCGGGAACGACAAGTGGCCGCCGCCGTGATCGGTGACGCCACCGACCGACGCGGCGTTGTCACCGACCGACACGATCGAAAGCGTCGCCGGATTGCTCGTCACGAGCGCGCCGTCGACATCGACGAGCTGCACGTCGACCGTGATCGACGAGAGGCCGTCCGCGACGAGGCGCTGCGCCGACGGCTCGACGCGCGTTCGCAAGTGATCCGCGACGCCGCGCAGATCGTTGCGCCAGGCGTCGTACTTGCGTGCCAGGAACTCGATCGGCTCGGGGCCGCCCGGCAGGCTGATCGCGCGCACGTCGCAGTAGTACACGCCGTTCGCGCAACCGTTCGAGCCCGGCGTTCCGCACACGCCGTCGACGTCCCCCATCCGCGCGACGCAGATGTACGCCGTGAACGCCGAGTAGTGGAACTGCGCCGGCGCGCAGCCGCACGCCATCGGCGCCGTCGAGCTGCACGAGCAGCGTCCGTCACCGCCGCGCGCGCGCGCCGCTTCCATCGCGGCCATCACGCGCTGCGACAGATCGCCCGGCGAGTTGCGCAGCGCGAGCTCCGCGTCGTTCACGACCGCGTCGCACGTGAGGATGTTGCCCTGGATCGCGTAGCGCAGATCGCCGACGACGCCGGTGACGCCGCTCGCGGCGAGCGCGGCCTGGCTGCCGGTGAACGTCGCCGGCACGTCGCCCATCGTCACGATGCCGTACTGACGTGTCTGGTGCGCTCCATCCTGCGCTTGGAGATCGACGAGCATCTGCGCGGGCGTCGTGCCGGCTTGCATCGCGTTCCAGATGTACACGCGATTCTGTCCGGTCGAATCGACGCTGGATTGGCAAGCGGCCACTCCTTGCCCGACGCGCACGACCGCGGCGCGCGCCTTCAGGTTGAATCCCGCGATGCACGTCGCCGATGCGATGCAGACTTCGCCGGTCTTCGTGTCGACGACGACGATCGACCACGTCGCGCGCGCGGGAGCGACGAGGACGAAGAGCGAGCAGACGAGGAGAGCCAGGCGCGCGAGGGAGAGCTTCATGGCCGTTCCAGTGTACTGCGGCGAGCTCCGCCCGCTGGCCGCGGGCGAGCGCAGCGCGTGGATGCGCCGGTCGCACAACCCAGCACGCACACGCGGCAGACGCGGCGCATGTGGCAGACGCAGCGGACGCAGCGCATGCCGCGCCACCGGATGGATCGCGTCGCTACGCGACGCTCGGGGCGACGCTCGGGACGACGCTCGGGGTGACGCCGACGTCGTCCTTGAGGAGCACGAGCTTCGCGCCCGACGCGACCGCTTGCCCCGCCGTCACGTAGATCTCGTGCACGACGCCGTCGGACGGCGCGCCGATCTCGTTCTGCATCTTCATCGCGGACAAGACGACGAGCGGCTCGCCCTTCGTCACGCGCTGACCCTTCGTCGCGCGCACCTCGACGACGACGCCCGGCATGATCGCGGTGACGATGCCGCCGCCCTTGCCCGCCGCGCGCTCGGCAGCGTGCGCCGCACGCTCGCGCTCGTCCTCGATCGCGATCTCGTGGAAGTATCCGGCGAGCGTGATCTGCACGCGCGTCTCGTCGCCTTCGATCGAGAGCCCGTAGCTGAAGCCGTCGCGCTGGATGACGACCTGGCCGAGGTCGTCGACCTCCTGATAACTCAAGTCGAGCACCTTGCCGTCGACGGTGACGACCAACTCTCCGAGGCGTTCGATCAAGTCGACTTCGTGCCCGCGTCCGTTGACTTCGACGTAGTACTTCACGCGGACGCCTCCGGTCGGCGCACGCCGTGCGCGACGTTGTCCGACATCCCGCGCCGGCTGCGCGCGAGCCACGCGCTGCGCGCGGCGCTGTCCGTGCCGAGCGTCCGTCGCACCGCTTGACGGTGGCGGAAGATCGCCGCCGCTGCTGCGACGAGCGCGTCGAAGTCCTGTCGCTCGCGCTTGAGGTCCAGCGCCTCGAGGAAATGCGTGTCGAAGTCGCCCTTTTGGAAGCGCTCGTCCTCGAGCACCGCGAGCGCGGCCGGCGCGCTCGTGCGCACGCCGCCGATGTTCATCTCTTGCAGCGCGCGGCGCATGCGGGCAATGGCCTCATCCCGCGCGGCGCCCCACACGATCAATTTGCCGAGCATCGGGTCGTAGTTCACGCCGACCTCCATGCCGCGGTACATGCCGAGATCGAGGCGCACGAACGGACCGCCCGGCATGCGCAGATTGTGGATGGTGCCGGTGGACGGGAGAAAACCGTGGAACGGGTCCTCGGCGTTGAGGCGCACCTCGATCGCCCAGCCGCGCCACGTGATCGCGCTTTGCTGGTAACCGAGCTTCTCGCCCGCCGCGACGCGCAGCTGCTCGCGCACGAGATCGACGCCCGTGACCATCTCGGTCACCGGATGCTCGACCTGCAAGCGCGTGTTCATCTCGAGGAAGTAGAAGTCGCCGTCCTTCGCGCTCTTCGCGTTCGGCTTCGGCGTCCAGAGGAACTCCACGGTGCCCGCGTTCTCGTATCCAACCGCGCGGCCGGCCGCGAGCGCGACAGCGCCCATCTTCTCGCGCGTCGCGTCGTCGATGACGACGGACGGACATTCCTCGAGCAGTTTCTGGTGACGGCGCTGGATCGAGCACTCGCGCACACCGTAGTGCACGCCATTGCCGTGCTTGTCGAAGAGCAACTGCACTTCGATGTGACGCGGGCGATCGAGATAGCGCTCGATGTACAAACGTCCGTCGCCGAACGAGCTCTTCGCTTCGCCGGACGCGGTGCGGAACGCGCTCTCCATCTGCGCCGCTTCGCGCACGATGCGAATGCCCTTGCCGCCGCCGCCGGCCGCAGCTTTCAGCGCGATCGGATAGCCGACCTTCTCGGCCTCCGCGATCGCGGCCTTCGCATCGTCTACCGGATCGACGATGCCCGGCACGACCGGCACGTTCGCGGCCTTCATCGCGCGGCGGCTCTTGATCTTGTCCCCCATCGCTTCGATCGCGGACGCGGGCGGACCGATCCACGTGAGTCCCGCGTCGACGACCGCGCGCGCGAACTTCGCATTCTCCGACAGGAAGCCGTAGCCGGGATGGATCGCTTCCGCGCCCGTCGCTTTCGCCGCGGCGATCACCTTGTCCGCGACGAGGTAGCTCTCCGACGGCAAGTTGCCGCCGAGCGCGACCGCGCGGTGCGCCATGCGCGTGTGCAGCGCCTTCTTGTCGAAGTCCGAGTAGACGGCGACCGTCTCGATGCCCATCTCGCGCGCGGAGCGGATGACACGCAGAGCGATCTCGCCGCGGTTGGCGATCAGGATGCGGTGGAACATGGGGGCGGACATCAAAGCACCACGATCGGGCCGTGGCCAGGGTGAGCCGCACCCGTCGCAACGATTCCGCCGGCCCGACGGGGGCGCTCGCGTCACCCGTTCACACGCACGTCGAGAGGCGCCATCCCCTCGCGCTTAACCGTGATCTTCTGCCGATGCCGCGCGCCGCCCGCGCGCAGCTCCTCGGGCGTCCCGACGCGCAACTCGTGCTCGCCGACGGGCACGAGCTCGAACGCGAAGTAGCCCTCCGCGCCGAGCTCGCGCACGGTGTCGAGATCGCCGTGACCGCTGTCGAGCGCGAGCAGCTCGCCCTCGCGCCATGCAATTGCAACGGCGAGGTCCAGCGCGCTCGATGCGTGTACGCGACCTTCGACGCGCACCGCGGGCGTGAGCTCGAAGCGCAGCTCGTGCTCGCCGGCGCCGATGCGCACGAGCCCCGTCCCGATCGGGAAGTACATGCGACCGACCTTGTCGCGCGCCTTCGCGCCGAGCCAATAGCAGCCTTCGTCGAGGAGGATCGTGAGCGGGTTCTCCTTCATCGGCGTGAGCGAGTAGTCGCCGCCACCGCCGGACCACAGTGTCACGACGTCGCGCGGCCAACCGACCGGATCGGCGATGACCGCGACCTCTGGAAGCCGCGCGACGTCGGCCGGCTCCTTCGCGCGCGGATCGAAGCGCCGCCGCAAGAGCACGATTTCGTCCGCCTCGCCGCCGCGCAGGGCAACCTCGATCGTGACGCGCGCGACGCGCTCCTCGTCGAGGCGGATCTCCAGGCCGTGCCGCCCCGCTTCGACGCCGCGCACCCAACGCGCTGCGAGGCGAGCGTCCGCTTGCGCGCGCACGTCGTACGAGCCCGCGACCAACATCGGCAGCACGAACGTTCCGTCCTTCTTCGTCGCGACGAGCCGCGCTCGTCCGTCCTGCGGTGGCTCCGTGTTCTCGTACGCGAAGACCGTCCCGCGCACACCGTTGCCGTCGCGATCCAGCACGCGTCCGGCGATCACGAGCGGCGCGGGGAGCACGACGACGAGCTCGGGGTTCTCGCCGACGGCGAGCTCGAGCGAGCGCACGGCGTAGCGCGTGTCGGGTTGCGGCGGGCCGAACGCCTCGGCGCTCGTCGCCGTGAGCCGCGCACGAACGCGCGCTGCGCGACTCGGGAAGGCGAGTGTGAAGCGACCGGTGTCGTCCGTGCGCGTGTTGCACCACGCGGTGCGCGTGGCCGTCCCTTCGAGTGGGTAGATCGCGACGAGCGCGTGCGCGAGCGGCTTCCCGGCGTCGTCCTCGAGGCGGCCGGCGACGCGCACGGTCGCCGGCACGACGGCGCGCAGCGCGAGCTCTTCGCCTGCGCCGACTACGATCGGACGAGCGTCGCGCGTGTCGCCGAAGACGAGCTGGCCGTGGTCGTGGCGCGTGGCGTCGATCGAGGCGATGCTGCGGATCAGCTCCTCGGGACGAATGGAGATCTCGAGCCGCTGTCCCGCCCACACCGCGACGAGCTCGGCGACGCCGCTCGAATCGGTCGTCGCTTCGGACATCGCGCGCGACGTATCCCCCATTTCGAGTCGCTGCCGCGCGTGCCGTTCGATCGACGAGACGGTCGCGAGCACGAGCGCGCCCGCGACGGGGTGATCGGCGGGATCGCGCACGGACACGCGCAGCCGTCCGACCGGCGCGAGCACGACGCGCATGTCGTCCCAGCCGCCTTTCTCGCGCTGTTTGGGCTGCTTCGCTTGCAGTAGCACGTAGCCGGCGCGCTCGGCCTTCACCGAGTCGAACCAGCGCAAGTCCTCGACACGGAAGCTGCCGCGGTCGTCCGACGTGAGCGCGTGCTTCGGCTCGCCGTTCTCGACGAGCACGAGCCGCACGTGCGGCACGGCGTCGCCGTCGGGACCAACGGTGCTTCCGACGAGATCGCCCGTCGGAAAGCGCTCGACCACGAGATCGAGCGCATCGAACTCGCCTTCTTTCAGCTTCACCGTCGCGTTGCCGTTGCGATGGCGTTCGCCGGGATCGGACCACAGCTGCAACGTCAGCGGTCGCTTGCCCGAGTCCGCGAGCTCGATGCGGAATCGCCCGTGCTCGTCCGTGACGACGGCGGGCAAGTCCGCGTCACCGAAGAAGCCGCGCTGGCCGGCAACCTTCACGCCGGGCACGGGCGTGCGCGCGCCATTCTCACCGGGTTCGACGTCGACGACGACGCC
>JBJXHG010000175.1:0-56390 GCA_046160865.1 Planctomycetota bacterium
CCTCGGCGAATCTCGACGATTCGCCTGCGGTCTCGCTCCTTGCTCTGACGCGAACGGGCCGATTTCGGGCTCGAAGCACTTTCATCACGGACCGCTAGTGCCGCGGCGGCTCGTAGTATCCCGCTCCACAACCAGTCCGAATCGCTACGATCGCGGCCAGTGGCAGGCAGTTTTGGAGGCGGCACCATGTTCCAGCGCACCTTGATCGCACTTCTCGCAACGGCAGCTCCCGCGTGGGCAGCGGAAGCGCGCGTTTCGGCCTCGGTCCAACTCGCGACGTACACGTCGCCGAATCCGGTCGTGCCTTTCACGATGCCTGGATTCGATCCGGCGCTCGGCACATTGACCGGCGTCAAGATCGGCGTGGAGCTGCACGAGACGTTCGAAGCGCGCGCGGAGAATCAAGCGCCGAGCTCCGCGGCCCTCTCGTGGGAGAGCGTGGTCGGCCTCCGCATCGCAGGAGTCGACTCGACGCTCTTGATCGAAGAGCGCTTTCCCGATCGCGTGTACGGCATGCGCGCGACCGGCTTCGACGGCGCGCTCGACTTCGCTGGCACCTCGGGCTTCACGGTGACGCTGAAATCCATGCTCGAGCGCCCGAACGCGTATGCGGCGACTTCGCCGGCCGCGCTCGCGCGATTCGTTGGCGCGGGCCCGCGCCCGTTCTTGCTCGCACGCAGCGGCCGCAATCTGTTCAGCGCGACGTCCGCGAACACGACCGCATCGCTGTCGCACATGATCGGTGCGCGCGTGACGATCGTGTACGAGTACACGCCGACGACGTGATGCGCTGCGCGCGCGGCGGTGGCTAGCCCGGATTTCTCACCACGCCGAGGCTGCGACGTCGCAACTGCTCGCGCCTGCGTCGTCGAGCTCCGCAGCGACCTGACCAGGTCGGTACCGGTGCGCTCGGTCGCTCGACTTGCATCCACGTCGCGCGCGGCCTGGTGAGGAATGCGGACTGCGCTCACGCACACCGCTTTTCATGCGGGGTGGTGAACGCTGCGGGCTGGTGCGTCGGTGCCGTGCCGAGGCACCGCGCGCAGCTCAGCGGCTGCGCGGAGCGATGACGAGCAAGACGCCGGCCGCGGCGACCACGAGACCGACGATCGCGAGCTGGTAGTGCGCCTGCCCGAACCCGGCGAACTCGCCGAGGCCGAGATCGTCGGCGAAGAACGAGACGAGCGTGACGCCGCAGCCCGCGAGCATGATGAGGAATCCGAAGCAGCGCATGCGGGACCTCGCGGTTACGCCTCGACAGGCGCCGTGATCCGTGCGGCGATCGCGTCCCAGAACGCGCCGCGAGCGGCGAGTGCCTCGCGGGCGCCGAGCTGCGCGTCGCGCCAGCGCGCCTCGTCCGCGCCGCACAACGACTCCAATAGCCGCGCCGCCATCGGGCCGTGCTGGTCTCCGTCCAGGCGGACGTGGCGATCGAGATAGTGCACGAGCAGCGTCAAGCCTCCGCCCGATTGCTGCGATAGCTCGGCCATCACGCGGCGGAACATCTCGGGGATGACGTCTTCCCGTCCGATCGTGAATGCGCCCGCGACGCGCGCGATCGAACGCGACTCGATCGTCACGAACGTGCTCTCCACGAACGCGCGCGCCGCCGCCGGAGCGCGTGCGAGTTGGAGCGCAGCGGACACGCTCGTTCCGCGCGAGACGAGCGCCACGAACGCGTCGACCCGCGCGACGTCGGCACCGCACTCCTGCATCGCTGCGCGGTAGAGCTCGAAGTGACTCGTGAAGCCGCCCCCGATGCCGTCGTCCGACTCCTCGGCCGTCACGATCTCGTTGACGAGTCGGCGCGCCCCCGTGTCGCCGCGCGGAACCCACGGCACGTCGACGCACGTCAGCGCGCGTTGCAGGCACTTGAGCAGCGACATGAAGTCCCACACGGCGAACACGTGGTGTTCCGTGAACAGGCGCACGTCGTCGAGCGTCGCGAGCTGCGCGTAGAGCGGATGGCGCACGAGAGCCATCCGCTCGGCCGCGAGCTGGCTTCGCAGGGCGTCGTAAGAACCGATCGTGCTCATGCGCGCATGTTCGGCGATGCGGCGACGCGTCGTCCAGGGCGAATCGCACAATCGACGGACGCCGGTGGACCGTGGTCACGAAGGGTCGGCTCACCCTCGGGTGGCGGCGCGGCTGCTGGACGTGCTCTCAGCGCGCTTGCATGTGCGGAAGCGTGAGCAGCCAGTCGGCGATCAGGTTCGACGCACGCTCCGCGTCGGCGCCGAGCAGATGCGAGCCGTCGAACGTGGTGTACTCACCACCCGTCATGTCGAGATAGGGAACGCCGAGGTCCGTGCACATGTTTCGGATGAGCTCTGGCGGAAAGCCCTCGTCCTCGATGGCTTCGATGCGCGCAGTCGCCGGCAACCGCACGCACGCGATCTGCCAGCCGGCGCCGATCATGTCGCGCAGTGTGGCGTGGACGACGTCGAGATGCTCGCGGCGTGTCGCGCGGGTCGGCTCGGACACGATCAAGCGGTAGATGCCCTCGTGTCGCTGCGGCTCGATGCGGACGCCCGCTTCGCCGCCGCCCCACGGATTCGGCTCGATCGTCCAGAACGTGCGCTGCCGCCATACGTCGAGGTCGTCGTCGAGCCGCTCGTCGATGCGCTGTGTGAGCCGCATCGCGCGCTCTTTCTCGAGGATGACGGCCATGTGCGGCAGCGGCTTCGAGTACACCGACGCCGGCGTCAAGCACACGACGAGCCGGCGGGGCGCCAGCGTGCGCGCGCCGGCGAGCACGTGCTCGATCTGCGCGAGCCCGTTCCAGAGCGTGCCGACCGGTCCGACACCGCGCCGCTCGAGGACGCGGATCGAGATGTCCGAGCCGATGCGGCTGTCGCCAGCGACCAGCAGGCCATCCGCGGGCGCGCGTCCATGCAGATACAGCGGTGCGACGGCGCCTTCGACGTCGATGAAGCGCTTCGGCGCGGGATCGACTTTGACTCCGCGCGACGGCTTCTCCGATCCGAGCGCGAGCCGCCAGCCCGCGAGGAGCACGACGGCCGCGATCGCGCCCACGGCGATCGGCCACGGGCCGCGCCACGCGCTCCTGCGCGAGCGGGCTCGCGCGTGTCGTGTCGTCTCGTGCGGGTCGTTCGACATCAGAATTGGAAGTACAGGAACGGCGACGCGGCGCCGCGATCGACGAGGACGAGCAGGACGAGCCACACGACGCACACGGCGAGGCGCAGCGGAGCGCTCTTCTTCAAGCCGAGCCACTCGTGCGCCGCTTGTCCGGCGTGCAGCGCGACGATGGGGACGAGGAGCAGGAGCTGCGGCGTCTGCGCGATGATCTCGAGCCCGAGCGGCGTCGTGAACGGTGCGACGAACATGCGCTCGAGCACGGCGACGGCGAGCGTGAAGTCCGACGCGCGGAAGAACACCCACGCGACGTGCACGACGACGTAGACGATCACGACGCGCAGCGCGCGCATCACGAAGTCGACGGGACCACGCAGCGGATCGGACATGCCCGCGCGCACGCGCGTCCAACCGAACGCGCGCTCGACGGCGAGTGCGAGTCCGTGCAAGCCGCCCCACGCGAGGAACGACCACGACGCGCCGTGCCACAGTCCGCCGAGCAACATCGTCACCATCAAGTTGACGTACGTCCGGCCGGCACCGGCGCGATTGCCGCCGAGCGGCACGTACAAGTAGTCGCGCAACCAACGCGAGAGCGTGATGTGCCAGCGCGTCCAGAACTCCGTGAGGCTGCGGCTGATGTACGGGTAGCGGAAGTTCTCCGGGAAGTTGAATCCCATGAGGAGCGCGAGCCCGATCGCGATCCACGAGTAGCCCGCGAAGTCGGCGAAGATCTGCGCGCCGAAGCACACGGCGCCGATCCAAGCCTGCGTGGGGCTGATGTCGGCGACGGTCGACGCGCGGAACGCGTTCTCGACCTGCGGAGCGAGACCGTCGGCGACGACGATCTTGAGGAACAGTCCCTCGATGCAGCGGTAGAGCCCGAGCTGGATGCGCGGCCACGACAGCGGGCGGCGGAACTGCAGTTGTGGCAGGAGCTCGCGCGCGCGCACGATCGGCCCGGCGACGAGCTGCGGAAAGAACGACACGAACAGGAAGAAGTCGAAGTACGACGCGGCGGGCTTCAACCTCCGTGCGTGCACGTCGATCGTGTAGCTGAGCGTCTGGAACGTGTAGAACGAGATGCCGACCGGCACGACCCACGCCGCGAGCCACTCGGGCTTGCCCGTCGTCGCGTCTCCGCCGAATCCGAGCGTCGTGGCGATGAGCGGCGTGTACTTGAAGAACGCGAGCAGGCCAAGGTTGCCGGCCAGGCTCACCGTCAACCAACGTTGGCGCACGCGCTCGTCGTGCGCGGCATGAATGAAGCCTGCGATCCGGTAGTCGACGTACGACGACAGCCATATCAGAACGACGTACTCCGGCCGCCACCACGCGTAGAAGACGAGGCTCAACGCGAGCGTCCCGGCCTTCGCCGCGCGCAGCGGCAGAAGTCGCCACACCGCCCAGGCGAGGGGGAAGAAGAGCCAGAAGGTGACGGTGTCGAAGCGCACGACTCGAGCGGGGGGCACGCGCGATTCGGGTTGCTCGCCATGGATCCTTGAGTGAATCCAGTGCCGTGCGGAGCGCGCGTCTGCGAACGACGTGTTCTCCCGAATCGACGCGGAGTATTCCGATCGATGCAGTCCGATGGAAGCTCGCTCTCGTCTCGAACTGTCGAAAGCGCGCGGCCGCGGTCGATCTGTAGCCACCATGACGCTCGTTTCGCTTTGCGCACGTCACGCGCTGCTGCTTCTCGCGATCGGCCTCGGCTTCGGCTGCGGGGATTTGCTCACCGACGCGGCGACGCGCTTGAGCCGGCAGATTTGCGAGGAAGCGGAAGCGCTCCGCCGATCCGGGCAAACGCGGCGCACGTTCGAGCACCGGCCGAAGTCGATGCCGGAGGGGATCGCGGGCGACTATCGGATCGAGTTCGTCGGCTCCGTTCCCGACGTGCGCGGGGATCGCTTGCTCCTGGTCGGGGAGACGTACGACGGGCCGCTGCGCTACAGCACCACGTCGCACTCGCGCGGCGTGCTCGTCGAGAGGGACTTCCGTGCACCGCATCGCAAGGGCGAAGCGACGCTGGTGACGCTCGAGCGGCGCGGGCACGAAGTCTGGATCATCGACGTGCGCTGATCGCCGCTGCCCACCTCGTCGCGCGCGACCGCGCGTGAGGACGCGTCACGCGCGAGTAGCAGCGTCGATCCGTGGATGCACCGATCGTTTGCTCGGGCGAGGCGATTCCGGCGCTCACGCGAAACGTGTGGCCGTCGGGATGAACGAGATGGAACTCGCGCACGCCCCACGGCTCGTTCGTCGGCGGGTTGTCGCGGCGCGCGACCGTTGCGCGCTCACTGCCCGCTCCAGCACAGGAAGATCTCGAACTTCCCGGAGCACACGGACGCCAACGTCCGCGCGCCTCGACCGAGCGCCGTGCAGTCGCGGGCGAACCTTGGAAAGCCCACGCTCGCACGCGATAACGGCCGATAGGATGCAGCTCCGCTATCCGTGTTCACGAACCCGTGCTCGAGCTCGAGCCGCGACGGACATCCGCATGAAGAAGACTCTGCATCTGCTGCTGGCGATCGTGCTGCTCGTGTGCACGGCATCCGCCCAGGAGCTCACTTGGGCTCAGCTCGTGAAGCAGCCGGAGCACTGGCCGGCGCAATGCACCATGAAGAAGGCGCTCGAGTTCGAGAGCGGCAAGCGCGTCGCGGTCGGGCAGCAGGTCGACATCCTCGAGATCCATTCCACCGAGATCGTCGTCGGCACGAGCGGGATCAGCTTCGGCACGTCACCGGCGGACACCGACGCGCTCGCGGTCGCGAACGCCGCGTACGCGAAGCTCACGCCGGCGCAGCGCGCGCTCACGTTCGCTTCGCTGTTGCAGCGCAGAGACCTCTGGCCATACCGCGTCACGCTGATCGAGCCGATCGATCTTGGCAACGAGCGCATTCCAGCCGGCGCGAAAGCGGTGCTACTCGGTGTCGAGAAGAACGAGCTGAGCTTGCTGTGGGAGAAGTCGAGGACTGGATTCGAGCTCGACGTGAAGCTGACGGACCTGCTCGCACAAGCGCGGACGTTCGTCGCGGACAAGACCACGATACCGAGTCGCGTCGCCGAAGAGCTGCAAGGCAAGCTCGTCGATCCGCTCACCGGCAAGGCCGCGCCGCTCGATCCGAAAGCGTTGCCCCGCTACTACGCGTTCTACCGCGGTGGCGCCTATTGTCCGTACACGCGCGAGATGACGCCGAGCATCGTCACCTTCTACAAGGAGACGAAGGCCGCGCATCCCGAGTTCGAGCTCATCTACGTCCCGACCGACAAGACCGCGGCCGAGCTGCAGGCGTATGCCAAGCAAGAGAGCTTTCCGTGGCGCGTCGTTGCGTTCGAGGAAGCACGCAAGTTCCCCGTCCTCGCGCCGTACTTCGGGCCGGTGCCGCACTTCATCGTCGTGGATCCGGCCGGCAACAAACTGATGGAGTGCACGGCGACCGATCGTGGGCCGCTGCTCGAGCGATTGACGGCGCTGCTCTCGACTCCCGTCGAGCCGAAGAAGTAGCACGATGCGGGGCAGCGTTCGGGCCGCGGCGAAGTTGTCGAGCCTGCTCCGAGTGACCTACCCGCCGGAGCCGCTCGCCGCGATCGAGTTGCTGCCGGGCACCAGCGCGGTGTTCTCGAGCGCGTCGAACTCCGACGTGACCGCGTAGTACGCGAACGCCGGGACGAGCAGCTCGTTCGACGACGTGCTTCCAAGGAGCACCGCCGCGCGCAGGTCGAACACGTCGCGGATCGCGACGGACGATCCGTACACGCGGGAGCCGCGCGAGCTCTGCGCGGGCTGCCAGTGCAGCCGGACTGCGGCACCTTCGGTCGTGGCGACGAGGGCCGTGGATTGCCGCGCTTCCACTTGCTGCCGCGCGATCGCGAAGAGACCGAGCGCCGAATCCAGCGCGCCTTGCGAACCGGCTGGCACGTCGGTGATCAGCACGGCGGTGAGGCCTCGGCGGCGATCGATCCACATGAAGCTGCCCCACGCTCCGGCTCCGACGATCTCTTCCACGTGCTCCGTCGCCGGGTGCTCTGCCAGGATCCACGTGCCGAATCCGTAGTCCGGATCGACGCCGTACGGATACAGCGCGTGGCTCGCCGGCCACGGCGTCGCGTGCACCGGAAGGTCGCGCGTCGCATTCGTGAACAGCTGCGCGACCGACGCGTCGGAGAGCACGCGCTCGCCTGCGTACCATCCGCGATCGACGATCATCTGCGCGTAGCGAATCGTCTCTGCGGCGCTGCTCCGCAGTCCGCCAGCGACCGCGGGATTCGGCGCGAACTGCTGATAATCGGCGCCCGGCATCGAGCATCGATCGAAGATGCGCGTGCGCGCGACGTCTTCCCAGCTCGCTCCGGTGCGCAGCTCGACGATCCGCCCGACCGTCTGCATGCCGCTCCCTTCGTAACCGAGCTGCGTTCCGGGCGTGAACGCGAGGAAGCCGTTGATTCCGATCAGCGTGACCGACTGCGCGAGTGTGTAGAACGCCTGGATCTCGTACGGCGCCGGCGTCTCGATCCCGTGGCGCATGCCGAAGGCGTCGACGATCGTCGGGTCGCCGAGACCGTTCGACTCGAAGAGCGGCAGCGCGTCGCCCAAACGCTCGCCGAGTGCCAGTGCTCCCGCGTCGCGCACGGCGAGCACGACGCCGGCGGAAATCGTCTTCGTGAACGACGCGAGGCGCGTCTTCGTGTCGTACCCGATGTCGCCGAACTGAAATCGATACAGATCGAGGCCGTCCTGACGGACGATCACGGCGACGTGCCCGCTCAGATTGGACAGGTTGGCGAGCAGCAGTGCGTTGGCCGCGGAAAAGTCGTACGGATTGCCGGGACAGCACACGCGAGGCGTCGTGCGGTGCGGCGAATGCGCTCCGACGGAAGCTCGGTGAGTCTGGGCGGCGACGGATGGCGCGAGAAAGCACGCCGCGGACGACACGAGGATGGAGAGGTGGCGCATGGTCGGATGGAGTGGGGCGGAACGCATCGTCGCACAACCGCTCGTGCGCACGCCGGTTGCGGTGCAAATCGCGGAGCGGGCGCTCTCGCGACGGACGTGGTGAGAAGTGCAGGCTCGGCGTGAGCGACGAACGTCGGCCCGCACGTCTGCGACGACTTCGATCCGGCCGGGATCGGCGTTGGAGTGTCGGGCGCGGTAGCGCGCTCGATTCGCCCGTGAGTCCGCCCGGCGCGTGCGCGTGCGATCAGACCGCGCTGCCGGCCGTCGATCGAATCGACACGGAACCACCGCGCAAGAACGCGATGAGCACGCGCGCCTCGCCTTTCGGAGCTCCGCTGAGAAGCTCGATCGCCGCGTCGGCGGACGTTGCGGCGGGAGCGCTGCCCGACATCGCTTTCGAGATCAGGGTGAGCGTGTGCTCCTCACCGAAGCTTCTGCCGCGCAACGGCACGGTGACGTCCGACACGCGCGCGAGCCCCGCGTCGATGCACGCCGCGAGTTGTGTCGCGTCGTGCGCGCTCACCCGGCGACCGTCGGCGCGGAAGTACTGCAGACGATCTGTGCTCGCCGCGTCCGCGGCGGGACGGCAATCGGAACCCGCGGGCTTCCAGCCGTGCGTGATCGCGAGATCCAGCGCGCACAGCCACAAGTCGGTGTCGACGCGCATCGTCTGACCATCCGCACGAACGAAAAGGTGATGAATGCTGTGTCTCCGGAATTCGATCCGACGAGTGACTCGGTCGGAGCGGTATTCACCGCGACGTCGCGGCGCCCGATGGAACCGCGATCTCGAAGGGCACGAGCGTATCCAGCCCGCCGCAGCGGCAGGGCGTGGAAACCGGCTTTTCTTTGGCCAAGCATGCGCGCGGAGCGCGTGCGTGTCGCGCGTCCTCGCGCGACATGCTTCAAACGGCGGGGACGCGGCTCGACTGCCCGCGCTCACGGTGTCGCGCGGCTTGCCTTTGGTGCCGCGTTCCGGTTGCGCGGCTGCGGCACGCGGAAACTCTGCGTGCGCGACATTCGAGGCGGGCTGACCGCTGTCGCAGCCACCCCAGGCAGTTGAGGGCCAAAGGTAAACAGCAGAGGTCCAGTTGGCGTAGGCGGCCGACAAGGGGCCCCGCCGTTTGAAGCGCTCCGCGCGCGAGGCGCGCTACGCGGCTTACGGCCTCCAATCGATCGTGTACGCATTGGTGGTGTTCAGCCGGCCGCAACCGGGGAACTGTCCGCGGTAGACGACTTGATAGCCGCGGCGTTGACCCGCGACGGCACCGAAGCTCGACAGCGGCGGATCACCCGCCTCCGGGTACTGCGCTTGGCCGCTCGTCGCCGCCTTGATCGCGATGCGCTGCCCGATGCTGCAACCCAAGCCGGAGCCGAAAGGACTACCGCCGCCAGGCTCGCCTGGCGCGCCCGCGTAGAACACGACTGCGCGGCCCGTGAACGTATCCGCGGTCAGCGTCACGTCGTCCGCGGCGATGCTCGGACGTCCGAGAGCCGACAGCTCCGCCTGCGCGTTGTTGGAGTGGTAGCAACCTCCGATGTTCACGTTGGTGAAGATCTCCGGGTTCTGCGAGAAGGAGTTGAAGTTGCCGCACGGACAAGAGTCGCCCGCATCACAACCCGGCAAACCGGGTTCCAGCCGGACCTGCACGTCGTCGATCCACCAGCCTTCGCCGCCGTTGAGCGCCGCGCTGATCGTGTCGAACGAGAAGCGCAGCAAGAGCGGCGTCGTCGCGAACGTCGTGATGAACGCGCGACCCTTGTGCCATGCATCGTAGAAGGGTTGATTGCCGCGGCACTCGCTGATGACGGTGATCCATGACGCGCCACCGTCCTGCGAGACCTGAACCAGCGCTTGGTCGCGCACGGGATCGGGCAGGCAGCCTTCGGTCTCGATGATGTTGCGGTAACGCACCGTGACCACTTGACCGGGCGCGGGAGCGACGACGATCGGCGCAACGGTCGTCAGCACACCCGTGTTCGGACTTGGATTCGTTTCGAAGTCGCACTGACCGGCATGCGACAGCCCGTACCACGCGCAGGCAGTGCCGCTCGGGAAGGGCCAGTTCGCGGCGCCGCAACTGGATGCGTTGCTCTCTGCGTGCCAGAGGCCCGTCAAGCTCCAATTGGAGAAGCCGCTTTCGAAGTCCTCGGCGAAGACGATCTGAGCGCGCGCGGGAAGGGCGAGCAGGAATAGGAAGCCGATACCGGCAGCTAGACGAGATGCGATCACGAGAACCTCCATCAACGGAACTGGGTCGAGCGGTGGACAACGCCACCGTACGCGCGACGGGCTTCGTCCGGTTCAGCGCGGCGCGCGATTGTCACGGATCGGGAGTTTCACCGGCTGTCTTCGAGTACCGAACAACCCTGGCAGCCCGTGGCGAAAGTCATTCGGCGCGAGACTGGCCCGTTAGCACTGGCGCTGCGACGCGCGATCCTCGGCGAATCGCGAGGATTCGCCTGCGGTCGCGCTTCTTGCTCCGACGCGAGCGAGCCACTTTCGCGCTCGAAGCACTTTCGCCACGGGCTGGTAGGCCGTCGAGAAAGGGCCCCGCCGCCGTTGCATGCGCGTGAAGCGAGACCGCGCCGCACGCGGGCGCTCCGCGCGCAAGGCGTGCTGCGCGCTTCGACTCAATTCGTGCTTTCGCGGTCTCCGATAGCATCGGAATGAGTCGCGCACCGTCCTCCCGCCCGATCGTCTTCGCACTCGCCCTCCTCTTCTCCGTCAGCGCGACGGCGTGCGGCCACACGCGCAGCGGTTGGCGCGCCTACGACGCCGGCGACTTCCACACGGCGGTACGCGAATGGACGGCGACCGCCGAGAGCGGCGATGCGGACGCGCAGTTCCTGGTCGGCGTCATGCACGACGAGGGTAAGGGTGCTCCGCGCAATCCCACCGAAGCCGCGCGCTGGTACGAGCGTGCCGCTTTGCAAGGCCATCCGGCCGCACAGAACAACCTGGGCCTGCTCCGCTACGAAGGCCGCGGCATCGAGCGCTCGTTCGACGAGGCCGCGCGCTGGTTCGAGCTCGCCGCGCAGCAAGGCTTTCCCGCTGCGCAGAGCAATTACGGCGTGATGTTCCTGTTCGGGCAAGCCGTGCCGGAAGACTTCCAGCGCGCGCGTTCACTCCTGCGCAGCGCGGCCAATCAAGGCGACGTCAAGGCGCAGAGCCTGCTCGGCTCCGTGTACGACGAGGGCATCGGTGTCGACGAAGACGACGCCGAAGCGGCGCGCTGGTACCGCAAGGCCGCGGACGAGGACAACGCGTTCGCGCAGTACCGCCTCGGAGCGATGTACCTGTTCGGGCAAGGCGTCGCGAAGAACGAAGCGGTCGCACGCGAGTGGCTGCGGCGGTCCGCGAATCAGGGCGTTGCGGAGGCGCAGTTCTCGTTGGGCTGGATCCATCACAAGGGCTTCGGAGTACCGGCGGACGACGCGGTCGCCGCGCAGTGGTTCGAACGCGCGGCGCAACAGGGTCTCGCCGCCGCGCAGACGGAGCTCGGGTTGATGTTCGCGCACGGCCGCGGCGTGACGCAGGACGACGCCGAAGCGGCGCGCTGGCTGCGCCTCGCCGCGGACGCGGGCTTCGCGCTCGCGCAGTACGACCTGGGCCTGATGTGCTTGAAGGGTCGGGGGGTGACAGCGAGCTACGCCGACGCGCTGAAGTGGTTCCAACTCGCGGCCGAGCAGGGTCTCGCCGTCGCGCAGGAGAAGCTCGGCCGCATGCACGAGCACGGCCGCGGCGTCGATGCAGACGACGTCACCGCGTACATGTGGTACAGCCTCAGCTCGTCGCTGGCGGACAGCGCGTTGCGCACGGAACGACTCGCGCTCTCGATGACACCTGCGGAGATCGCACGAGCCGAGCAGCTCGCCGATGCGTGGAAGGCGCTGCACGTGCCGGGCGAAGCGCAGCTCGCGGACCGCGAGTGAGCGCGGCTCACGCGCCGCTCGCTGGCGCGAACTCGCGCCGCGGTTGACGCGCGACGCGCGCGCGCGCAGCTCACTCGTCGCGTTGCGATTCGCTCTGCTTGTGCAGCTGGCGTTGGAGCTGCGTGCACTCGCGGCGCAGCGTCTGGATCTCGCGCCAACGCTGCGCGGCCACGCGCTGGCGCTCGGCCACCTTCGCACGCGTTTTCTCGAGCCGCGACTGGCTCTGCACGACGGTCTTGCGCAACTTGACGAGCTCGGCCTCGAGCTCCGCACAGCGCTCGATGTGCGTGGCGCACCCAGCGGCCTCGAGCTGCGCTTCTAGGTCCGCACGGCGTCGCTCGGACTCCGCCAGCTGATCGCCGATCGGGCGCAGGCCCTCGAGAACTTCGCGCAGCGCGGCGATCGTCACGTCCTTCAAATCGAGCGGCGCCGCCGGATCGCCGTCGCTGCGTGCGCCGAGATCCGAGAGGAAACCCGCGAACTCCGCATCCGCGTCATCCGTCCGCGCGGATTCCTGCGGTCGACCCTGCGGCTGCGGCGACGGCGTTCGATGTGTGCGCGACGGTGACGAATCCTGCCCGGGGGAGCGGTCGAACATGTCCCTGTTTTCGGCGCACGGCCGGCGAGAACCGAAGGACGCGCGGTGTCGGATCGCCACGCAACGGTTTCCGGGTGCGCGAGTACCGCTGAAGCACTTTCACCACGGGCTGATAGCTCTCGGAGGACCTAGCAGCTGCAGAGTAGGGTGGGTGATGCGGGCGTCGGATCCAGACGACCGGAGAAGGAGATCCTCGTGAAGGCGACTTGGCGCGATCGAGTCATCGCGGAGAGCGACGAAGCACGTGCAGTGGACGGCTACTTCTACTTCCCGCGGGACGCGGTGCGGATGGAGTGGTTGCACGCAACTCCGAAGAGCGCGAGCGACAGCCGGTGCGCGCACGGCGTTCAGTTCTACGACCTCGACGACGGCTCGGCGCGCAGCGAACGCGCCGCGTGGTCGTACGAAGCGCCGCGCGACGCGATGAAGCACGTCGATCGGTGGATCGGCTTCTGGGGCGATGTCGCGATCGATTGAGCGCTCGGTTGCGCGCGGCACAGTCCGTCCCAGCGTGAGTCCGATAAGGGCCGCATGCGCCATGTCTTCATCGTGTATGCCGTCGCTTCCATCGTCGGGCTCGGCTCCTGCACGGGCGGTCAATCGACTCTCGCCCCCGGCCTCGCCCTCGAGCTGACCTTCGAGAACGCACTCGTGCCGAATGCGATGCGGGAGCTCGACGCACAAGCGCCGCCGCCGGCGATCGCGTTCTGCGACGGCATCGAAGGTCGTGCAGCGCGCTTCGACGGCTCGGGCGCGGCGTTGCAGCTGCGCGGAGTGGATCGATTGCAGATCGGGCGCGCGCTGACGGTCGAGTTCTTCGTGAACTTCGCCGACTGGTCCAACCCGTATGGACCGGGTGGCGGGCTGGAGAGCGTGGTCTCGCACTCGGACATCTTCACGGTCGCCGTCGATCCGCACGCATGGAAGCTGCAAGCGCGCGTGAAGACGGACGCGAGCGAGGAAGCGGTCCGCCTCCACGGCGGACACGTCCGCACGGGCGCGTGGCACCACGTCGCGCTCGTGCTCGACGACGCGCGCTCGCAAGCGCGACTCGTGCTCGATGGCGAAGTCGTGAGCGACGTGCCGGTTCAGGGCAACGTCGCGATCCGCGCGAACCTCGAGCTCGTGATCGGCACGTGGTTCCAGAAGAACCAGGCGTTCTGCGGCGCGCTCGATTCGCTGCGCATCTGGAACCGCGCGCTCTCGGAGCAAGAGATCCGGGCCCGCGCGGCGCTGCTGCCGCGCGCATCGAGCTCGTGACCGTTGCGCCGCGTCCGCGCCGGAAGGAAGCATGGACCACGATGGGGATCGTGGTCCACGCTTCGAGTTCCGATCGGGTAAACGTCAAAGGTGCAAAGCGTGATCGAACTCTCTCTCGCCCGACGAGCCTGAGTGTCTCGCAACTCCGTCGCGCGAGCACTCCGGGGATCTGCGGATTCGAGCGGCGCTCGACACGCCGTCGCGTCGCGACGTTGCTCGCACCCGCCGTCGCGTTCCGCGGCGCGCGGCGCGCCGGATGATCCGACGACGATTGGCTACGCCGACGGCGAGCGCTCTCGTCGTCGGCGCAGCTCGATTCGAGGTCGCTCGCCGCGACGAGCGCCGATCGCGCGCGAGCCTCACTGGACTGCGACCGTCCATCTCCGGAGGATCGGAGCTCGATGACGAACTCGCGATCTGCTCTCCGAAGGTGGATCCTGCCGTCGCTGTGTCTGTCGTTGCTCGCCTGCGCGTGCGACCGGCGAGAGCCGCAGCGACCGCTCGCCAACGCCGGCAAGCAGGGCCTCTCGTGCTCGAAGATCGAAGACGTGTTCGCGCTCGCGCCGGACGAGATCGATCTCGGGTCCGCGTGCTTGCTCGCCGACCGTGAGGTGGATGCCGCGCTCGACTTGCGCGCGTGCATCGAGCGGCTCGATCAACTCGCGCACGAGTTCTTGTGGCGGGGTGAGCCGGACGATTCGATCGAGGAAACGTTGCAGCACCTCGTCGCGGTCGCCGCAGAGGCTCCCCGCTCCGGCGAACCGATCGAGTACGAGTACACGCAACCGCAGCTCGCGCGCGTGATCGATCACGGCAAGGGCAACTGCGTCTCTTTGTCCGCGCTGTACTTGGCGATCGCGGAACGAGCCGGGCTCGATCTCCGTGGAGTGTTGTTGCCGTACCACTTCAAGGTGCGGCACGAACGGCCGGACGGCGTCTACGAGATCGAGACGACGAACGGCCGCATATCGCGCGGCCGCGACGACGCGATCGCTCGGTACTTCAGCGAGCGTGACCGCAGCTCGAGCCGCTTCGGCGAGACGCTTTCGCCTCGCGACACGTTGGCGCACTACGTCGCCGAGTGCGGGAACCGACTCCATCGCATGGGCGGTAGCGCGCGAGGATTGGAGCTCTGCCAGCTCGCAATCGCGGCGTGCCCCGACCTCCTGATGGCGCACGTCTTCGTCGGCGACATCGAGACCGAGTTCGACGCGACGTCGGGCAAGGGCATCGCCGCGTACCAGCGCGCTCTCGAGATCCGGCCCGATGATGCGTACATCTGGCTCCGGCTCGCCAACGCGTACATCCGCTCCGGTTCGTGCCCACAGGCGCTCACGTCGTGCTCGAAGGCGCTCGCGCTCGACCGCGATTTGGCACCGGGTTGGCTGCGGCTCGCCGAGATCCATCTCTGCGTAGGATCGCTCGACGATGGGCTCGCTGCGTGCCGCACCGCGCGCGAGCTCCGGCCGGAGCGGATGCACGTGCAGGACTCGGTCGCGATCGCCGCGTTCTATGGCGACTACCGCCACTTCGAGGCGGAGACGTATCGCACCGAATCGAGGATCTGCGCGGAGTTCAGCCGACGGTACTCGGGCAAGCCGCCGACCGGGATGGCGCTGGCGGATGCGATGCTGCAGACCGAGCTTTGGCTTTCGCGCTCGAACTTCTGCACGACCCTGGCGTGTCCGGAACTCTTTCCGCTCGAAACAGGGCGTTGGGCCTATCAGTCGGCGACGGAGCGGATGCGCGCGGACGCGCGTCTCGCGGCCGACTCGACGTTGATCGAGCTCGCGAAGGCTGCGTCGGCGCACTTGAAGGCGATCGGCGCATTGTGATCGCCGGATCGCTTGGAACGAGCGGGCGACCAACGTCGCGAATCACCTGATCGCCTGCCGGAGTACAGCGCGCAATCGCTGCGAACATCCACGCGCCGTGTAAGAGCCAGTTTCAGAATGAAGCGTGCCGTCGAAGGCCGCGGCGAGCCGCGGCGAGCAAGGGGTAAGCCCTGGTGCGCGCAGCGCATCGAAGCGCGCGAGCGGCGCGCTTCGAAGGGGATCCCTGACGATGCGTATTCGCCGAGGAATACTCAGAGGAGGCGCAACGCCGCGAGCCCGAATCGGCGCGGCCTTCGAAGGCACGCTCGCATCTCTCACTACGCCCTGCTGCGGGCGCGCCAACCCGCTTCGGTCGGCGTTGTTGCATCGGACGCGCTGGCGCAGACTCGCGACGGGCTGCTAACTGCGCACGTGTGCGGAATCCTGCTGATTCCAATGCTGGATCACGGGGACTTCGCGCTCCCATCCGAGCACGCAGATCGCGCCGGTCGTGAGCCACAAGCGTTCGCCGACGGTCGGCGGCATCTCGATCCAGCGCGCCGCCAAAGTGCGCAGGAAATGCGCGTGCGAGAACAAGAGCACCTCGCCGCTCGACGCGCGTAGCCGCTCGACCGCCCGATCCGCGCGCATTCCGACGTCGGCCGCGCTCTCACCACCCGGACAGCCATCGCGCCACACGCTCCAATTGGGCTGCCGTGCGCGGATCTCGACGGTCGTCAGTCCCTCGTACTCGCCGTAGTTCCACTCGACGATGTCGGGCACGACCTCGGTGCGCGCACCGAACCCGGCGAGGTCGGCGGTCTCGCGTGCGCGTGCGCGCGGGCTCGTCCAGACGGCCGCGAACGTACGCGCGGCCAAGCGCGCGCGCAGCCGACGCGCGGTCTCCCGTCCCGCTTGCGTCAAAGGCAGATCCGTCGTGCCGGTGTGACGCCCGGTCGTGCTCCACTCGGTTTCGCCGTGTCGCACGAGCACGACCTGGTGTCGAGGCGCGGGGGAGCTCACGAGTGGATGGATACGGCACCGCGCGCGCGCGCGCCATCCCGAGAACTCCCGAGCGTGTGAGCGCTGCCGGCGCATCGCTCACGCGGCTCGTCTGGAGCGCGCGCCGTCACTTGCTCTGCGCGTGCGCTTCGACGAACCAGAGCTGCTTGTCGACGTTGCGTGAGACCTCGGTGAACAAGTCCGCCGTGTTGGCGTCGCCGATGTCGGTCGCCTGCGCGATGGCCGCGCGCGCCTGTGCGCCGAACGCTGCGAGTGTGCTCGACAACGCCTCGACGTGGTCCCTCCCGTCGACGATGCCGGTCGGGTACGCCTTCAAGTTGGTCTGCTTCGCCGCGCTCTGAATCGTTCCGTGTGCGGTGCCACCGAGCTGCACGGCGCGTTCGGCGATGTCGTCCACGGCCGTGAGCACGATCGCTGCGACTTGGTCGAACAGCTCGTGCAGTGCGATGAAGTTCGGACCCTTCACGTTCCAGTGCGCGTGCTTCGTCGCCAGGTAGAGATCGATGCCGGCGGCGAGGTTCGCGTTGAGTAGCTCGACGAGCTGCGCGCGCGCCGGCTCGGATAGATCGTTCTTCGTGCGGTAGAGGGATGTCGACTTCGTGACCATGGCTTGTCCTCCAGGAAAGGTGTCGTGCGGAGAGATCCTACGTTCGCGCAGCGCGCCGCACGATCGATTCTCGGCATCGACGCCGGCGGGATCCTCTATCGATCGAGCCCGTCGACTACGATTCGTCTCTCGCACGCGCCATGACTCGCGTCGCCGCCATTCTGTTTGCGTCGCTGTCGCTCTCCGCGCTGTCCACCGCCTACGCCTGCATTTCTAACCACGTCCTGCTGCGTTCGCATCGACTCGCTTCCGCCCGCGTTGTTGGATCGGAATCGATCCTCGCCGACCCGACAGGAGAGCTCCGGTCGATTCCGATGCAACGCCGTGCCCGAAGCGAGCTGTCACGCGCTCGCGCCGGACGTGGTGAGAAATGCAGGCTAGCAGTCCGTGGTGGAAGTGCTTCGAGTTTGAGATTGGCCCGTTCGCACCGGCGCTGCGTCGCGCGATCCTCGGCGACTCGCGAGGATTCGGCTGCGGTCGCGCTTCTTGCTCCGACGCGAGCGAGCCACTTTCGCGCTCGAAGCACTTTCACCACAGGCTGCTCGGCAAGGCGCTCGACTTGCCCGAGGGTGTCGATCAACTGCTGCTCGTGCGGCGCACCGACAAGAAGGAGTACGAGATCGTCGAGCGCAAGTCGCTCGCATCCGCGACACGTGAGCAATACGCGGGACTGCTCGAGCGAGCGCTGTGGGGCAACGCGCGCGGCATTCCGAAGGCGCCTTGAGCTCAGCGAGACGCTTCCAGCAAGCACACGGCTTGCACCGCGACTCCCTGGCCGCCCGCGAGCGCGCCGAGTCCTTCGAGCGTCTTGCCTTTGACGTTGACGGCGTCCGACGCGAGCCCGACGAGCTCCGCGATCCGTGCGCGCATCGCGGCGCGGTGCGGCGCGATGCGCGGGCCCTCGGTCGCGATCACCGCGTCGAGGCTCGCGACGCGGAAGCCCGCCGCATGCACTCGCTGGACGACGGCGGCGAGGATCTGCGCGCTGTCGGCCCCACTCCAACGCGGATCCGTGTCGGGGAACAGCGTGCCGAGATCGTCGAGTCCAGCCGCGCCGAGCAGCGCATCCGAGATCGCGTGCAGCAGTGCGTCGCCGTCGGAATGACCGAGCGGTCCGGAAGGATGCGGAATGCGAACCCCGCCGAGGATGCACGGCCGACCCGCGACCAAGCGGTGCACGTCGAAGCCGAGGCCGATCCGCGTGCTCACGTGCGCACCGATCCTGCCGCGCGCGCGTGCAATATGGCCGCTGCGATGACGAGGTCTTCGGGCGTCGTGATCTTCAGGTTGTGCGCATCGCCGGCCACGAGCGGCACGGGTCCGACGTACGTTTCGTAGATCGCCGAGTCGTCGGTCGGGCGCAGTCCCTCCACTTGTGCGCGCGACAAGAGCTCGCGGAAGGTGCGCGCGCGAAACACCTGCGGAGTCTGCGCGCTCCACAGCACACTGCGGTGCAGCGTCCGTTCCGCGCACGTGCCGTCGGGCGAGGTCTTGATCGTGTCGGCCACGGGGATCGCGACGAGCGCCGCCCCGCGCTCGGCGGCGGTGATCAGCGCTGAGCGAATCGTCTCGGGCCGCACGAGCGGGCGTGCGGCGTCGTGGATCGCGAGCAGCGCGGCGTGCGACGAAGTCGCCGCGACTCCCGCGCGCACCGAATCGACGCGCAGCTCGCCGCCCGCGACGAAGTGCTTCACCTTGCGCATCGACGACGACACGGCCGCCATGCGCGCGATGCGCTCGAGATCCTCCGGATGCCCGACGACGACGATCTCGCGCACGGCCTCGACGGCATCGAACGCCGCGCAGGCATGCTCGAGCACCGTGCGGCCCTCGAGCACGAGAAACGGTTTGCGCGCGCGCGCGTCGTCGTCTGCGCGCGCCATGCGCGTCGATTGTCCAGCCGCGACGATGACGGCGCTGGTCCAGAGCTGCGGGTCGATTTCCATGCCGGGCCGGAAGTCTTTCACACGTCCGGCGCAAAGCGTAGGGTTCGACGCCGATGGCGGTGGGGATCGCGACGGACGCAGGGCGCGCGGAAGAGCGGCCGATCGTGCTCGGCATCGACCCGGGAACGCGCGTCGTCGGCTACGGCGCGATCGTCGCGCACGGCTCGAAGCCGCGCTTGCTCGCGGCGGGCGTTTTGCGCGCCGAGCGCGGAGCGTCGGTGCCCGAACGCTTGGGCTGGATCCAGCGCGAGATCGGCAAGATCCTCGAGGTCGTCCGTCCGACGGTCGTCGTCGTGGAGCAGGCCTTCGCGTCGCGCAACATGCAATCGGCGCTACGGGTGGGGGAGGGCCGCGGCGTGGTGCTCGCGTGCGCGAGCTCGTTCGGAGCGGTCGTCGTGCAGTACCCCCCGGCCGTCGCCAAGCGCGCGGTCGTCGGCAACGGTGCCGCGGACAAGGTGCAAGTGTGCGCGATGGTGCGGCAGATGCTCGGCGATCCGGACATGCCGGAGTCGCTGGACACGACCGACGCGCTCGCGCTCGCGCTCACCTATTTCATTCGCGGTGCGGAGCCGGCGCGCGCCGGAGCGAAGAGCACTATTCTGGAGGGCGCTCGCACGGCCGCGTCCGCGCGCCTGCAGCGAGCTCTCGATGACCACCGACGAACCAAAGCCGCGCGCCCCGGCACCGGCGCTCCAGGCCGACGCGTGTGAGCGCGATCTCGGCCGGAATTTCCCCGGCTTCGCGCTGCTCGATCGCGATCTCGCGCTGACAGCGGACGAGAGTGCGCCGTCCATGCGGCGCGTGGACTGGATCGGGGTCGACGCCACCGGCCGCGCCGTGCTCGTGCTGTTCGTCGACGGGCACGCCGAGGAAACGATCCTGCTCGCGCTCGACGCGATCACGTTCGCGCGCGCCAGCGGCACCGAGCTCGCGGAGCACTTGACTGCGCGCGCGCACGCGAGTGGGCGTGCCGTCGATCGCGCGCGCGTCCCGCTCACCGTGCTCGTCGCCGAATCGTTCGATCCACGCGTCCTGCGCGCGCTGTCGCCGCTCTCCGCGAGCGCGGTCGCGCTGCTCGAGATCGGCGTCGTGCGCACGCAAGCCGGGACCCACACGACGCTCCGCGCCGCAGGCAGCGCGCCGGCGGCGAGCGATCTCGATTCGACAGGCCTGATCGAAAGTTGGCCGGCGGCGCTGCGCGCAGGCGCCGAGCAGCTTGCGCGCCGACTCGCGCGCCTCGGTTCCGACGTGCGCTGCGTGGCCACGTCCGATGCCCTGTGCTGGATGATCGCAGAGGAGCCGCTCGTGTGGGTTCGCAACGCGGAGGGCATGCTCGTCGGCGGGCTATCCGCGTGCGCCGATGCACGCTCGCTCGCCGCGGAGAGCGAGCGCGAGCGCTTCCTCGACGACGTCGTGCGCGCGTACGTCAGGCGCGATGCGGAATCCGAAGCTGCTGCCGCAATGCCGGCGGGGGACTTGCTCACGCCCGAAGAGATCGCGGCGTTTCACGACTGACCGGGTAGCGCGGTTTGCCGCGCGATCCGCATCAAACGGCGGGGACCCGCTGCAGCTGCCTACGCCCTACGGGACGTCTGCGGTTTGCCACGCGCTCCTCGGTGACACCGAGGTCGTCGGAGCTGCGCCGATCCCTTTTTCCTTTCGGCGGCACTTGGAATCGCTCCGCGGACGGGGCAGGGTATCCGCGACCGGCAGCTCGCTCGCGATTCAACCGATGGACTGGGATCAGGCCCGGAGGCTCGTGCGCCTCGTGCGCGCGCCTGTGGACGACACAGGTGCGCCGAGTTCCGTCGACGCCGGGATCGAGATGGAAAGCCTGGCCACGCTGCGTTCCGGCTCGGTGTGCATCGCGAGCGGCAAGGGCGGAACGGGCAAGTCGGTCGTGAGCGCGTCGCTCGCGCAGCTGTTCGCGCGCCGCGGCCGCACGCTGATCGTCGACGCGGACATGGGCGTCGGCAACGCGCACATCTTGCAGAACGTCGCGCCCGAGCATTCGTTCGTCGACGTCGTCGAGGGCCGCTGCTCGGCGCGCGAGATCCGTGTGCCGTGTGATCGCGATCTCGATCTGCTCGCCGCGGGCAGCGGCGTGTCGCGGATGGCCGGCTTGTCGGCGTACGAGATGCACTTGGTCGCGTGCGGGATCGAGAGCTTGGAGACCGAGTACCAGTTCGTGCTCGTCGACTCGGCGGCGGGCATCTCGCACCAGACGATCGCTTTCGCCGCCGCGAGCGATCTCGTGCTGCTGGTCACGACCCCGGACGTGACGGCGCTCACCGACGCCTACGCCTTCCTCAAAGTGCTGCTGCAACGCCGCAGCGACTGCGTTCCGCTGTTCGTCGTGAATCGCGTGGCGAGCATCGAGGAAGGGGAGCACGTCGCCGACCGCATGCGCTCGGTCGCACGCAAGTTCCTCGGTCGCGAGCCGCAGCTCGTCGGGATCCTGCCGGACGATCGTGCGGTCGCGCGCAGCGTGAACGAGCGCGCGCCCGTCGTCGCCAGTGACCCCGACTCCGCGATCTCGTCCGCGCTCGCGGATCTGTCGCGCCGCCTGATCGAAGAACTCGCGCGCCGGCAGCCGCGCGGCGTGGGCCGCACGCTCCTGCGCAGCGTCGGGTACACACCGGGACGACCGTGATCGCGCTTCTCGCGCGGAGTTCAGAAGTCGTGCGGTAACCGGCGCGCGCGCCGCACGTCGTCAGGCTGTGAGCGCGCACGCAAGCGAGGGCGAGGGATCGCGAGGCGCGGCGGCGAGCTCGTGGCTGTGGTTGCTCGCGGGCGGCCTCTTCGCCGCGGCGGCCACCACGCCGCGCGTTCGAACACTTGCAGCCCCCGATCGGCCAGAGCGCGCGATGACGCCGGCCGAGTTCCTCACGAATGCGAGCGTCCACGAGCTGCGATCGTTGCCGGGAATCGGACCGGCGCGTGCGCTCGCGCTCGCCCGCTGGCGCTGGCAGCACGACGGAGTCTTGACGGTTGCCGACCTCGAAGCCGTGCCGAACATCGGGCCCGAAACGCGCGCCGCGATCGAAGCCGCGCTCGTCGTGCACACGGATCGCACCCAGACGCCTGCGATTCGGCCGGCGAGGTAGAGCGCCGTTCCCAATGCCAGCCACGTCATGCCCGCTGCGTCGCAGGCCGCGCCGAACGGGCTGGCGGTGTCGCAGGTTCTTCGAGTGTTGCCGCGCAATGCGCATCGTCGGCGCAGCTTGCGCACCTCGAATCGCGGTGGCCGGCGCTGCGCCAGCTCATTCTTGTCGGAGTCTTTCCGTCACCGCACCCGCGGAACGAGCATGAGCGTCGACGGCTTGTGAAACCGGTCCTAGACTCAGCCGCCCGTGCCCACGTCTCCTTCGAGCCCGCGCGAACCCGTGCACAGCTCGCCCGGCTCGGCGCGGGAGGCGGGCTCCGTCGCCGGCGCGGCGCAGAGCGGGACAGCCCGTGCGCCGGTCGGCCCGCCGCCGCCGCGCAGCGGACTCCCCGCGCCGCTCACGAAGGAGGAAATCGACCGCTTCGTGCGACCGGCGCTCGCCGAGGACCGCGGCGGCGGCGACCTGACTTCGATCAGCGCGGTGCCCGAGAAGGCGCGCGCGCGGGCACGCCTGCTCTCGAAATCGTCCGGCGTGCTCGCCGGCGGCGCCGTGTTCGCGCGCGCGTTCGAGCTGTGCGACCCGAACGCGAAGGTGTCGCTCGCTACTGCCGACGGCGACCGTTTCGAGCGCGGTCACGAGCTCGCGCGCGTCGAGGGCAGTGCGCGCGCTTTGCTCGGTGCGGAGCGCACGGCGCTCAACTTCGTGCAGCGCATGAGCGGGATCGCGACGCTCACGAGCCGTTTCGTCGCGCTCGCGTCCGGATCCGGAAACCGGGTGCGGGTGCTCGACACGCGCAAGACGACGCCCAATCTGCGGCTGCTCGAGAAATACGCCGTGCGCTGCGGAGGCGGCGAGAACCACCGTTTCGGCTTGCACGATGAAGCGATGGTGAAGGAGAACCACATCGAGCTCGCCGGACGCGGCATCGTCGACGTGCTGCGCGATCTGCGCCGCGCCGTCGGTCCGGCGGTGCGCATCACGAGCGAAGCGCGTGACGAACGCGAGGCGCGCGCGGGTGTCGAAGGCGGAGCGGACGTGATCCTGCTCGACAACATGAGCGTCGAGGACCTCGCGCGCCTGTGTCCGCTCTTGCGCGAGCAAGCGCGCGAGCTCGGCCGCAACATCGAGCTCGAGGCGTCCGGCGGGATCGACGAGAAGACGATCGCCGCGGTCGCGCGCACGGGCGTGGACCGGCTGTCGGTCGGAGCGCTGACGCACTCGGCTCCGGCGCTCGACCTGTCGCTCGAGCTGGAACCGCTGTCGTGAGCGGATCGGATTCGTCGGTCGAGCTGCGGCTCGATTTTCCGGCCGCGCACAGCGCCGAGCGCGCGGCGCGTGCCGCGCTGCGCAAGTTCGCGCGCAAGCAAGGCGTGCTCGCGGCCGAGATCGACACGATGGAGTTCGTGGCGAGCGAGCTGCTCTCGAACGCGGTCGATCACGGGGGCGGCGAGCACGCGATGGAGGAAGTCGATCTCACGAGCAGCGTGCGGATGACGATGCGCGTGCGCTGCACCGCGGACGCTTGGGAGATGGAAGTCTCGGATCAGGGCGGCGGCGACGCGACCGAGGTGCGCCGCATCATCGACGGCCAGGACGACACACCGGATCTCGACGACGAGCGCGGCCGCGGCTTCTTCTTGCTGCGCCAGATGGTCGACCGCTTGGAAGTGACGCGCAGTCCCGACGGACTCGGGCTCAGCTTCACCGCCAGCCGCCGCTATGTCGCCGGAACGTGATCCGCGCGCGCCGAGCGTTGCGGTGAGGATCTTGCGCTGCGCCGGTCGGCTCTTGTTGCAGGTGCCCCGCGGGCTCGCGTGGCCGATCGTGTTGTCGTGGTGTGCGCTGATCTGGTTCCTGAGCGCGCAGCGACCGATCGACTACGGCGTCGACGAGCCCATCTTCGGCATCGCGACGAACCTCGGACACGCGCCGCTGTACGGCATCCTCGCGATTTGGCTCGCGCTGTGCGCGCCGCGCGAGAACGGCTGGGTGCGCCTCGACGCACGCACGATCGGCGGCATCCTCCTCGCCGTGTTCGCGTACGCGATCGCCGACGAGCTCCATCAAGCGTACGTGCCCGGCCGCGACGCATCGGTGTGCGACCTGTTGACGGACGTCGTCGGGGCGTACTTCACGCTGCGTGTGGCGCAGATCGTCGGCCGCGGAGGCGGCGAGCGGTCCGAGCTCGCGCGCGCGGTCGCATTCGGCCTCTTTGCGAGCCTCGCGACGGCGGCGCTCGCGACTTGGTTGCCGCCCATGGTGCCGGCGGCCGCCTGGCTGTGAGAATGTTCGCCCGCCCCCCATCCACATGAGCTCCGACACCTACCAGAGTCCTCTCTCCGAGCGTTACGCGTCGGCCGACATGCGCGCGCTGTTCTCCGAGCGCACGAAGTTCACGACCTGGCGCCGGCTGTGGATCGCGCTCGCCGAGAGCGAGCAGGCGCTGGGCCTGCCGATCCGCGACGAGCAGCTGGCCGAGATGCGCGCGCACGTCGAGGATCTGAACCTCGACGTCGCGGCGCGTTATGAACGCGAGTTGCGTCACGACGTGATGGCGCAGATCCACGCGTGGGGCGAGCAAGTTCCGAAGGCGCGGCCGATCGTGCACCTCGGCGCGACGAGCTGCTACGTCACGGACAACACCGACCTGATCCTGATGCGCGAAGGCTTGCGCCTGATCCGGCGCGAGGTGCTCGGCGTCGTGACCGCGCTGCGCGAGTTCGCGCTGGAGTGGCGCAAACTTCCGACGCTCGGCTTCACGCACTTCCAGCCGGCACAAGCGACGACCGTCGGCAAGCGCGCGTGCCTGTGGATCCAGGACCTCGTGCACGATCTCGAGGACCTCGACCACGCCGAAGCGTCGATCCGCTTTCGCGGGGTGAAGGGCACGACGGGTACGCAAGCGTCGTTTCTCGCGCTGTTCGAAGGCGATCACGCGAAGGTGCGCGAGCTCGATCGGCTCGTCACGCAGAAGATGGGCTTCGAGAAGTGCTTCGGCGTCACCGGCCAGACGTATCCGCGTCAGCTCGACTTCCGCGTGACGCAGGTGCTGTCGTCGATCGCGCAATCGGCGCACAAGTTCGCGACGGACCTACGCCTGCTCGCGCACCGCCGCGAAGTCGAGGAACCGTTCGAGAAGCAGCAGATCGGCTCCTCCGCGATGCCATGGAAGCGCAATCCGATGCGTTGCGAGCGCATGTGCAGCCTCGCGCGTTTCGTGATCGTCGCACTCGACAACACCGCGCACACGGCGGCGAACCAGTGGCTCGAGCGCACGCTCGACGACTCGGCCAACCGGCGCATCGTGCTCGCGGAGATGTTCCTCGCGACGGATGCGGTGCTCACGCTGTACGCGAACGTCGCCGCGGGTCTCGTGGTGCATCCGCACGTCGTGCGGCAGAACTTGGACGAGGAGCTGCCGTTCCTCGCGTCCGAGAACTTGATGATGGAGGCGGTGAAGGCGGGCGCCGATCGGCAAGACGTGCACGAGGCCGTGCGGCGCGCGAGCCACGAGGCCGCGCGCGCGATCAAGGAGGGACAGAAGAACCCGCTCCGTGATCTCTTGAGCGTCGATCCGGTGCTCGGACGGCTCGCCGACGGCCTCGACGATCTGCTCGACGGGTCGCGCTACGTCGGCCGCGCGCCCGAGCAGGTGCTCGAGTTCCTCGCCGAGGAGGTCGACCCGTTGCTCGAGCGCCACCGAGCGACGCCGACGGCCCGTGGCGAGGTGCGGGTGTAGCTCCGAACGCGCTGACCCGACCTCGCAATGGACGTGGTGAGAAATGCGGGCTCGCCTGGCGCCGCGGTGACGAAAGCCGTCCTCAGCGCGGCCGCGGACCGGCCGAAACCTGGCGCGCGGGAGGGGGCTGCCCGACGGTGCGCCGGTCGCCGCTTCCGTGGTCCGCTTTCCAAGCCGGCGCGCGACTCGCTATCCTTCGCCCCCGCTCGCGCTCTTTCGACCCGGCTCTCGCGGTCATCGTCGTTTCTTTGCAGATGATCCGCGTGATCGTGCGCGTGCGCGTTCCCACTCGACGGGAACGCACCGACGTGGTGAGCGAGCCGATTCTGGGAAGGGCCGCGCAAGCAGAGCACGACCTGACCAAAAAGTCCTGCGGCCGAACCTAATGGACTCACGATAGGCGACAGCGTTCAAGACCTCGATTCGCACTCCGATCGAGGGCGCGTGTGTACATCCAACCCGGCATTCCGAACCCCTACTCGCTGTCGACGACCTGCTACGGCAGTCGACTGAAGACGATCGAGGACCAAGCCTTCGCGGCCGTTGCGATGGGTTTTCGGCGGATCGAGCTCGGACTTTCCGACACGCCGGTTCCTCTGAACGGCTTCGAGGAGTCGCGACGCGAGACCGGCATCGCCGTGCGGTCGATGGTCGCCGGGTGCCTGGACCCACGGTCGGAGCACATGACCGGCACGAAGCTCGGCAGCCTCGACGAGGATTGCCGCGAGCGCGCGCTCAACTCCGTGAGACGGCACATCCGCCTCGCGCAGAAGTACGGTTGTCCGACGGTGATCATCCGCGGCGGCGAGCTCGAAGATCCGGTGCTTCGCGAAGAGTCCGATCGGCTCCAAGGGCGCGTCGTGCGCGAAGGTCCGACCGACGAATCACGCGAAGCGGCGCGCGAGCTCGAAGCACGCGTGCAACGCAAGGCGCAGCGGCAGGTCGAGCATCTGTGCCGCTCGCTGCACACGCTGCTCGGCGAGTTCCCGGAGACGAAGCTCGCGATCGAGCCGGGTCAGAGCTTCCTCGATCTCTTCAACTTCGAAGCGGTCGGATGGGCGCTCGACGATCTGCGCAGCCGCGGCCTGGGCTACTGGCACGACAGCGGACGTATCCAGCTGCGCGAGCGCTTGGGTCTGACGCCGCAGGGCGGCTGGCTCGATGCGTACGCGTCGAAACTCCTCGGCGTTCACCTTCAAGACGAAGCCGAGGGCACGGTCGAGCTTCCGCCCGGGCACGGCGAAGTCGATTTCAAACTGGTCGCCAGCTACTTGCCGCAGGACGCGGAGCGCGTGCTCGACATCAACTCGCGCCACGGTCGCGCCGAGATCCTCGCCGCCGTGCAGTTCCTGAGCGACAAAGGCATCTGACGCGGGTCAGCCCGCGTCTCTCACCATGACGTGAGCGAAACGGTGCAAGTGTCGGTGGATGCAAGCCGAGCGACTGAGCGCACCGGAGGCGACCTGATAAGGTCGCCGAGGGGTAAGCCTCGGTGCTCGCTGCGCGAGCCTGCAACGAGGATCCCGAAGAAGCTCGGCGCCGCAGACGCCGGCGGTTGCGCCGTTGCAGCCGCGGTGGGGTGACAGATGCGCGTTAGCGTCGACCGCCGCCGCGTGCGACGTGCGCGCGCCAAGCGCGCTCGAGCTCGTCCTCCGGAGTCGCGAGCGCATCCTTGAAGTGCGTCGGCGAGCCTTGACCCTTGTACGCGCCGCGCACGAAGTCGAAGAAGCGCCGGCGGAACTTCTCGCCTTGTCCGTGCAGGCAGAAGTGCACGAACGTGTACGCGGCGGCGTACTTCAGCTCGGACTGCGGCGTCAAGAAGTCCTCCGTGCCGAACACGAGCAAGCGTTCGAGCTCGATGGACTCGATCGCGGCGGCATGACGCTCGAAGTGGTTGCGCGCGATCGCCTCCTCGTCGAACGTTGCGCGCGATGCGGTGCCGGACATGCTCCACGACATGTATTCCGCGAGACCTTCGTCGAGCCAGGCCGGCAGATCGCCGATCGAGCTCGCGGTTTCGACCGCCGTGTTGAAGAGCAGCTGGTGCACGGCTTCGTGGAACAGCAATCCGCGATGGATGCCCTTCGATGCATCGACGACGAGACGATCGATCGCCGCATCGAAGTACGCGGAGCGGCCGACGTACGCGACGGGGAACGATTCCGCGTCGGCATGGACGTGCGCTTCCAAGGGCTCGACCGTTTCGCGCAGCATCATCTCGGCGCCGAACAGATCGTAGAAGGCGAAGTACAGACACTCGAGGTCGAGCAGCGCACGCACCGCGTCGGACATCGGTAGGTTCGTGCGCAGGCGGTAGTGGCTCGAGCGCAGCTCCCAAGGTGTCTTCCACGAAGCGCGCATCGACTCGATCTTTCGCCAGTCGGTCCACTTCCCGGCGCTGCGCTCGGCCCAACCGTTCGCGCGCCGCATGTGACCGAGCGCGAGGTGCGCTTCCTCGTCCTCGGGAGCGCTGCAGAGGATGAAGCGCTGGAAGAGCAGCGCGTCGTCGTGCAGGCCGACGCGCTTGCAGTACTGAGCGAGGTCGCGAACGCCTTGTGTCTCCTCCGGTTTGGATTCGAGCCAGCGTTCGATTGCTTCGCGCTGGTGTCCGAGCCGCGAGACGGCGAGCTTCACGTCCTTCATCGGAATCGTGCGCTCCTTCGTCCCGTCGCGCAGGATCAACACGGCTTCGTCTTGGTAGACGATTCGGCCCTGGAGCTTGGTGCCGTTGTGCAGCTCCACTCGATCGGCCCGGAGTTCGTCACCCGGTGTCGAAGCCGTCGCCGTCGTGGCGTGGACGGCAGCGCTCGCTGCGCGTGCGCTGGATTCGGCGCGCTTAGCGCCGCTGCGCATCGATGGCGAGGCGACCTCGGTACCGTGCTGCGGCGAGGCCGGGTCATGCGTCGCCAGCGCGAGAGCCTCCGAGTCGTCAGCGTGGGCGGCGGCGACTTCGTTCGGCGATGCAGTTCGTCGCCGTACGCCCGCGCACGAAGCTTGACGCACATCGACGGTGGAAACGGCGACCGCGTGTGCAACCGGCGCGCGCGGCGGCAGTCCTGTCTGCGCCGCAACCCATGCGCCGATCACGAGAAAAGAGCACAGCCACTGCATCGTTCGAAGCGCGCGCGAGGCGCAATCGTGCGGGCGATGCCCGCGGAAGGCAAGCGCTGGAGAAATGCGGATCGCGCTCCGAAGATGCTCGCATGCGTCGTGCGAGTCTGAGGCCGAGCCTGCTCGTCGTAGCGGGCCGCGATTCGGTCGGTGGCGCCGGCATCGACGCGGACCGGGCGGGCATGGAAGGACTGGCGATCGACGTCCACTGCGTGGTCACGGCCGAAACGCAGCAGGATGACCGCTCCGTTCGCTCGATCGGCGCGCGCAGTGCGGCGGCATGGCTCGCCGAGGCGCTCGACGTGGCACGCGCGGGGATCGATGCGTTGAAGTTCGGGCTTCTACCCGGCGAGGATCACATCGCCGCCGCCGCGGAGCTGATCGAATTCGTGCGGCGTCGCGCTCCGTGTCCTGTCGTGGTCGATCCTGTGATCGCTGCCTCGAGCGGTTCGCGCTTCCTCGCGGCCAGCGCGGTCGCTGCGCTGCGCTCGAGTCTGTGCACACGTCCGGTCGTCGTGTCGCCGAACGTGCTCGAAGCGGCCGAGCTCACATGCCGGTCCGCCGACGAGCTCGCCGGATCACCGGCCGCGCGGCTACAGGCTGCGGGCGAGTTGCTCGACCTCGGCGCGCTGGCGGTGGTGCTGAAGGGTGGCCACGCGCTCGAAGATCCGGTCACGGACCTCGTGCTCGCGCGCGGCTCGAGTCCGGTCTGGCTCGCTCACCCGCGGATACCCGGCGGCAAGATTCGCGGATCCGGATGCCGTTTCGCGGCGCGTCTGGCCGCGGAGCTCGCGCTCGGTCGCGACTTGGTCGCGGCAGCGAAGTTCGCGGGGGACCATGTGCTCAGCGCGATCCGCGGCGGACCGGCTCGCGGTTAGCCCGCAGTTCTCCCGTCGCCGCGCGCGAACCGGTGCAAGTGCCGGCGAAGGTTGGAGGTAGGCGACCGTGCGCGAAGCGCATCGCGACCTCGCAGCGCGCGCTTGCGAAGCCGACCCGGGCGAAGCGCACCCTCGGCGACCTGGTCGGCCCGCCGGGGAGCGCGACGGAGCTCGGCGCTGGCGACGCTGGCAGATGCGCCGTTGCAGCCCGACCGCGGTTGAAGTGTTGCGGGCTCGTCGTCACGTCGTGCGCGACATCCCCGCTACCGCACGTCGACCGACCCTTGCCCTGGATAGCCCGGACGTTATCCTCTTGACCCACTCGAACCAGGACGCGGCTGTAGCTCAGTGGTAGAGCGCAACCTTGCCAAGGTTGATGTCGAGGGTTCAAGTCCCTTCAGCCGCTCCATTCCAAGTGTCGCTGATCCCCAGGTTTGGGGAACCTGCCCACGTCGGGCAGTGCAGCTCAGAAGAGCCGTTCGCCGGGTAGTTCTACCCGGCACGGAGAGCCGCACATGTCCACGTCCGACACACCGCGCATCCCGAGCTACCGAGCGCACAAGGCCACAGGGCAGGCGCGCGTCACAATCGAAGGCAAGGACTACTACCTCGGCCGATACGGCTCGCCCGAGAGCCGCGCGAAGTACCGGCGGTTGATCGCAGAGTACTGCAAGGGCGCAGCATCAGCCGCCGGGGCGCGCACAAGCTCGCTGCGAGCCGGCGCGCAGTACTCGGTAGCCGAGCTCTGCGGAGAGTCTCTCGCGTGGGCAAAGCGCGAGTACCGCACCTCTGACGGCGACGAGACGGGCAGCGTCGAGAACGTCCGGCAAGCGCTTCGCGCGCTGTTCGAGCTGTTCGCCGACACCGACGCCGCCGAGTTCGGTCCGAAGTCGCTCATGCGGCTGCGCGAGGATCTCGTGAAGCGCGGTCTCGCGCGCTCGACGGTCAACGACCGGATCGCGATCGTGCGTCGCGCGTTCAAGTGGGCGGCGCAGGAGGAAAAGCTACCGCCGAGCGTGTACCACGGCTTGCAGACCGTCTCGGGGCTGCGTCGCGACCGTGGCGGCGCGCGCGAAACCGAGCCCGTGCGTCCAGCCCCGGAGCACGCGATCCAAGCTGCGCTGCCGCTCATGCCGGAGCCGGTGCAGGCGATGGTGCATCTGCAACTCCTCACCGGCGCGCGTCCGAGCGAGATTGCGCTGATGCGCGCGGCCGAGATCGACCGAACCGGCGCAGTTTGGGTCTACCGCCCCGCGACCCACAAGAACCGTTGGCGCGGTCAGGAGCGCCTGATCTTCATCGGCCCGAAGGGACAGGACGTGATCCGAGCTTTCCTGCGGCCGGGTCTCCAAGACAAGTTCCTGTTCTCTCCGACGATCGCCGAGCTGCGCCGTCGCGACCGGCGGCGCGCGGCGCGCAAGACGCCGCTCTACCCGAGCCACGTGCGAGCGCTCGAACGGAAGCGCAAAGCGAAGCCGCAGCGCCAGCCGCGCGACCGCTACGACGTCGGCACGTATCGACAAGCGATTGCGCGCGCATGCAGGCGGGCGAACGTCGCTCCGTGGAAGCCGAACCAGCTCCGCCACAACGCGGCAACCCGACTTCGTGCCGAGTTCGGGCTCGACGTCGCGAAGGCAGTGCTCGGCCACACGCGCGTGGAGACGACCCAGATCTACGCCGAGGCGGATCGGAATCGCGCGATGCAGGCGATTGCATCCGTAGGCTAACGACGCGCGCGGCGGCCACTTCGCTGAAGTGGCCGCTGGCCTAGATTGTTTGGCGGGCCGCCGTATCGTGGCGCATGTGGCCAGCGACAAGAATGCTCCCGGAATTCCGGACAGCTGGAAGTTTGGGCGAAGTCCATCCGGGCTGCTCGTTGCTACCGGTCTTGTGCTGGACAAGAAGCTCTTCTCATTCGGAGCTGCAACGATGCCAAGTACGGACTATCGAGCATTACGCGGCATTGGTGTTGTGCCCACCTACGATGAACTGTGGAGCGAGCCGGTTCCGGAGCTGAACAGCTTACTGGCGGCAGTGCCGGTTCAAACATGGTTCGCGTTCCTGCTGCGACTCATCACCGTTCTCGTCAGAGACAATGCATCGGCACAGGACAAGACGCGCATCCTGTTGGAGATGCTCGACGACGACGCCCGGCATCGCGCGTTGTTGTTTCTGGAGAGCAATCAGAACGCATCGCTTATCTCGGCATTCTCCGTCCTCCTGTTGCTGGAACTTACAGCATCACGAGCGGAACTTGCAGCGTCACCCGCGCCTCTTATCGACCCGGCGACGCGCGCGATGATGGTGAAGGCGCTCTACGTCGTCTCCGATCGTCTGAACGAATCGCTGACGGCCGGCATTCCGCACAACCCTTCTGGTGCGGCAGCCGCGCTTCGTGAGCGCAGCATCCTTGGCCAACCAACCCGTCGAATGCTTACGGCGTTCGGGCTCTGGCGATGGTCACACGTCGCGCTGGATGATCGCGCCAGAAACATACGCGCGACTTTCGATGCGCACTTCGCATCACGATGCGGCGTGAGTCTCGAACAGTGGGTCGTTGGGCTGTCACTCGCCACTCTCGCCGCGGTCAACCAGCCGCTGACCGAAGCGATCACGACCCCGATCTTCATAGTAGAAAACAGAAGCGACCTCACGCCCGCCGGACGTGCGCTGATTGGGGCGTGTCTATCACAGCTGTCGTTGACAACGGACGCATTTCGCGTGGAGTGCAAGCGAGCGGACGCGGAGAAGGACCTGTTTCGCTCTCCATCGCTCATTCCGGTGAAGGCTCATCCGTGTCTCCGGACTGTCGAAGGCGTGACCGCCGCTTATCGAGCGATCTCCCCATTGCACGTAGCCGAGGCAGGCGTGCGCCGGCCTGTGCTTGAGCGGGCTCGCGACTCCGCGCAGCGAAACATCGCGCTAATCGAGTACGGTCATCTGGTCGAAAGCTATGTGCACGCTCTTCTGATGCATGCGTTCGGCGACCGCTATCAACGTCTGGAACCGAGCAACTCACGAAAGCGGGCCGAAGGGATCATCTGGTATCCCCAAGGCTTCATCGTCATCGAATGCAAGGCACGTTCTTCGTCGGAGTGGGTGCGATACCAGATGCGTAGCGACGACGAGTATGCCGCCGAGCTACACGACTCAGGCCTAGCCAAAGCGGCGCAGCAGATCGAGTCGACGATCGACGACGTGCTGTCTGGATCGATACCGCAGCAATGTGCGGCTCCGCCGCGGGTTGCCGGCGGGATCATCGTGTCGTTGCAAGACCTGGCTTTGTCGTGGATCTCGGGGTCCGTTTTCGAACGGCTGCTTCCTCCAACTCGGATGTCGGACGGTGTGCTTCGCCTGCGTCCTCAGCTCATGGAGATCGAGACGCTTGAAGAGATTGACAAGTGGGAGCACGTCGACTTGCTCGAGGTGCTGACCAGGAAGATGCAAGACAAAAATATGATGTTTGAATGCGTAAATGCCTTCCTGCAGCACGAGCGCGGAGATCCCAAACTCTCCAGGACCAAGCGCATCATGTGGGACGCGCTGCGAGCCTTCATCGTGCCGTATCTCAACGCGCCCGAAGGCAACGCTATCGGTTAGTACCTACAGGAGCGACCTTATGCATTCGAACGCCTGCTTGACTTCCTCCCATGTGGCAAACGGTCCGTAGCAGAGCGACGCACACTGCCTCGTGTATTCGGACTCTATGTCAACGGCTAGCCTGCCCGCAGGAAAGAGCGCATCGCTCGCTGCGAAGCTCATTCCGGCGGGCGGGATGTAGTCTCGCGGAAAGCTGGCTCGGCTGATGGAGTCGTAGTCGCGTTTGATAGCCTCGTACTCTGTAGAGCGCAGCATGTCGAGAACATCGGCCTTAGTCGCGAGTTGGTGCAGGTCGTAGTAATGGCGCGCATATGTGCCAATAGGTCGACCGTCGAGCTTGTGTAGCTCGATCTTCGCGTGGATGGCGAATAGCTTCTCGACGAACGTGCGTCGGTAGTGGAGCAGACGAAACGGAAACGGCGCCTCATCGTCGGCATCGAGCGAGCGGCCGGTGTCGGTCAAGAACTCGGAGAGGTACGACCGTAGCTCCACGGTCTGAGTCGGTTCGCGACCGCTGGCTGTTCCGGCCTCGAGCAGAACGCGGCTCGCAATCTCGCCGGTACCGCCGAAGCGCTGGTCGTACCCGAAGCGATCGCTGCGTCCGAAGCCTCCGATCGTTTGACTTTCCTCCGCGATGAACGTCAGCGCGGGATGCGCCGCTACTGCGTCTCGAACCCGCTTGAGCTCGCGATCGATGCCTTTCTTGCCGAGCGCAGGTTCGAACGCGCCCGGGTCGAGGAAGAGGTCGATGTCTTCCGAGAAGCGCTGAATGAGGTTCCAGCCTTTCGAGAGGCTCGTACCGCCCTTGAAGATGACCTTGTCGCCCGCCGCCGCGGCGACAAGGCGAAGAACTTCTGTGACGTAGTAGTCCTTCTCGATGACGGCCGCGCGCAGGCCGCGGCGGCGGAAGTGCTCCTCCGCGGACAGGATGGCTTGATCGAAATCAGGATGCTCGCAGAGTCTCACGGCTGGCGCGGCTCCTTCGCCTGCCACGCTCGCGCCGTCGGAAGGCCGCTGAAGAGGCCGAAGTCGAACCGCGACAGCGGGTTCAGGGACGACCGAATCTCGCCCAAGCTCTGACGATTCATCCCGAGTTGCTCTCCAAGCGCACCGAGTAGCGCGCGGACACGCGGGGGCTCGGTCGAAGCCACGCTCGCGAGGCGTTGATAGCGGCCGCGTTCCCGGAGGAACTTGAGCGTTCGCTCGACGGTATCCTCCGAGGACAACTCGCTGGTTCTGCCCGCGTGGCGAAGGAAGTCCAGGAGCGCCGCATCCGACTCGGACAGTTCCGTCCAGGCATTGGGGCGACGTGTATGGACGACCGTGTCTTCGCCAACGAGCTTCCGGGGCAGACTCGCCGCGCTTGTTGCTACCTCTCGGCGTCCGGGGTTCTGAGTCGTGAAGCCGAGCGCGTTGGCGGCGGCGGCACCGGACGGGAACACGGGACGTTCGCGTGAGGCGAGTTCGCGCAGAGCAGCCGGGTTCGGCTTGCTCGCGCCAAACGCCGTCGGACGGGCGCGGTAGTACGTCCCCTTGCTCAGCCGTTGAACGCTTCCGGCTCGCGTCATTCGGGAGAGAGCTTGCGCCACCGCTGCGAAGGGCAGATCCCGGAAGTCTTCGAGGCGCCATAGGCGCTCACCCCCGTTCGCGACGCGATCGCGGACCTGCAAGGCGACGCGGCGCGAGCTGAGCGTTGAGGAGGCCATGGTCATAGGGAGAGTATGGAGGGAAAGCCCTATATTGTCAAGTTTTTTGACAACAAAACTTGACATAAAACCCTATTCGTGAGGTCTTCCAGGGCGTTCTTGCCTACACCGCGCCGTTGAACCGCCGCGCCCGGCCCATCGGGCTTCGCCTCAGCATCGCCGGGGCAGTTGGCATACGCGCGGGATGAGGCAAGGGCGCGCCCCCGTCACCAAGCCCCTACGTCCGATCCGCCGCTTACGGCTTTCGGTGTGATCGGTCGGAACGACGCAACGTGCCCGCACCGCCGGTCAGCGCACGCCGGACGAAGAACGCTACGCCACCGCCTTGCGAGACAAGCTACGGCGCTCGCGTCGTAGCGCAGTCCTCGGCTTCCGCCCACGGCGAACGTTCACTGCCGCCGTGTCGATCATGTTCTTCAGGTGAACAGCGTAGTGCTTTTCAATCATTTCGACGCTGGTGCGGCAGTTCTTCGCTACTTCATAAATCTTGGCTCCCTCGAGCAAGCGTAGACAGATGTAGGTGTGTCGGAGGCTATATGCCGTACGCCGGTTACCGTCCCGGTCGACCTTGAGTTTCTCCTCAGCAAGGACCGCATTGAACAAACGCTTGTGCCGCTGTGGAAACACACGATCCGTCGCCTGCGGATTGTTCCTCTTCCGCAGCCGGCGAAAAGGCAAGACGGCACCGGGCATGCTTTTACAGTGGCCGACGCCACGCTTGCCTCGCACTTCAATGTCGAGGATCACCTCTTGAGTTGCCTCGTCGCGGACGACCTCAATGTCGCGGTACTCCAGATTCCATGCCTCGTCCGGCCGTAGGCCCGTGTTTGCCATGAAAAGCACGAAATCGTGGAGCTGCTCGCGATGGAAGCGGTCTTTAGCGTTCTTCGCGCTGTCCGCGCGTCGCCGAGTGGCGGTGTAGAGCTGCTTGTACTCCTTTGGAGAGAACCAAGCGCGATGCCGGACCTTGCCAGACTTCTTGTAAGGCTCCGACAGATCCGGAAGCCCAGATAGCCAGCCGTGCCGTACAGCGGTCTTGAGCACCTGGCGGATGGGGATCATTTCCTCCCGCAGCGTCTTCCTGGTTGGAGGCCTGGGCGGCGGCGAGTCCGTCCGACGCAACGGATGAGGTCTTGGATTCTCCAGTCGATGCATCCGGTACTCTTGGACCGAGCCGGCCGTCACTTCCGAGACCAGCTTGTCCCCGAAAAACGGTAGCGTATGGATCCGCAAACAACCTAGCAGGCACTTGATGTAGTGCTCGTTCCGCTCGCCGCGCGTAATCAACCTGAACTCGCGTTCGAATACCTTCGCGACTTCCCTGAATGTCTTGCCCTTTCCAAGAACGCCGATTGCCTGCTTGCCTTGAAGCGCGAAGTACCACTTCTTCGCCCAGTCCTTCGCATCATTGAGAAGTGGCTGGCAAGTGCTGGCTCTGTGTTCACCGCCACCGATCGACGTGGAGCAATGCCAGTTCTTGGTCGCACGCCTCTTGTACACGTGGAGACTTCCGTCGAATAGTGAATGTCTCTCCGTGTTCATAACCGACTCCGTTTACTCTGGCTGTGCGAGCACTGTGCGAGATAATATTATGCTTGCATAATTATATGTGTCAATCTAATATGCTGATACTACGCACGATATCTATGTCGGGGAGTGGCGCAGTCCGGTAGCGCATCTGGTTTGGGACCAGAAATACACTTCCATAAGTGGCTGTAGCTATTAGATATTACGCCGCTTTGTTTCCGACTGTGCGAATGATTGTGCGACAGCGCGTTCGTGCCTAGGCACGTCCTTCACACATACGAGTGGTGTGTCGAGCGTGCATTGCCCGTATCGACACGTGTTCTCTACTGGCAAGCACCCAAAACAGCCCTCTCGGCGCAGGTGTGCCAAATGGTGTGGAAGTCGCAAATGGCTGAAAGCGCATTCGAACAAACATGTGCGTAAGTTCTACTCACAGTAGTCGATGCGCTGGCGATGGCGGCGAACTCTTGATACAGAGTCGAGTCCGGCAATAAGACGACGGGCTCGCAATCCAGAGCCTCACTGGTGATAAATGCGTCAAGGCTAAGCGAGAAAGAACGCGCAGCCATGCACAGCGACTTAGTGTGCGGCGATCAACCCCGGTGTGGCTTAGTCAGCTTCCACGAATCAGCCCCCGCTAGTTAGTGGAGCAGTTCTGTCACGCATGAGAATGCAGCAGGAGGGGGCCGCGGATCTCAGAGGGAGGGTCGGAGTCAGGCCAGCCCTGCGCACCGGCGACCTATACATGCGAGCAGCCTGTTCTCGGCGTTGACACGCGGACTCCACCGGCGATAGCCTTCCAGGTCGTCCAACAGAGCGTGACCACACATGGCGCAGATATCAACCCGCGGCGACCTCATAGCGGCCCTTCATGAGGCATCGGAAATCGAGCACGGCCTCTTGTTGCAGTACCTATTTGCAGCATTCAGCCTAAAGCAGCGGCCAAGCGAAGGAGTGACCACCGAGCAGTTCGCCATACTCCGCCAATGGAAGGGGATCCTTCTCAGCGTCGCAGTTGACGAAATGGGGCATCTCGGGACGGTCTGCAATCTACTGGCGGCTGTGGGAGCCGCGCCTCACTTTAGCCGACCGGCGTTTCCGCAGCGCAATGGCTATTATCCGTTCCCGTTCGAATTGGTTCCTTTCTCGGATGAGGCTCTCGAACGCTTTGTAACAGCCGAGTTGCCGGTTGGAGGGGCAATTGCAGATTGCTTGAAGGACCCATCCTTAGGCCCGCTTTCAGCGTTCGAGGCTCTGGACCTTGCTCCAGAGGTCCCCGCCTACAACTATGTAGGCGAGCTCTATGGCCATATCAAACAGGGGATTCAGGCTATTCCGGAGTCTCAGCTGTTCATCGGAACGCCGCCACGTCAAGTAGATAACAACTGGTCGGTAAACGTCGATATGCGTGTGGTTAAGGATCGTGTGACCGCGCTGGATGCGATCGATGATATCGTGCGTGACGGGGAAGGAGCTCCGGGCGGACGCTTTGGCAGTCACTACGGGAAGTACTGCCAGATGTGGCGGACTTTCAGGTCTTCCCCCTTTCAGGCGGCCCGTCCAGTTGCCCGTAACCCACTGACAAGGTCCGAGCGTCAAGCGTCTGGCGTCCCTACTACACTCATTTCTGATCACACGTCTCTGGCTGTTGCCGAATTATTCAACCTGACATATTCGCTCGCGCTTCAGCTACTCGCGCAGTTTTTCGCCAACGCTGGCGAGTCCGAAGTGCAACGGCGTGAGATACGCCTTGCGTCGGCGAGGCTAATGAGTACCGGGGTCCGGCCCATCGCCGAAGTGCTGACTGCGTTGCCTGCATCTACTGTCGGAGAAGACACGGCTGGCCCTACTTTCGAATTATATTTGCCTGTTGTAGTCCCGCCAGAGATTGCAAATAGATGGATTCTGGTCTTCGAGGCCTTCGACCAGATAATCGCGGAGGCAACACGGCTCGCAGCAGTCTCCTCAGACTTAAGTAGACTAGCCGCAGTGGCAGATACACTATCTGTCATGAAGCGGTCGTTGCAAGTTGCGGCGAGGAGCGGCTCATGATCAGGCTGGAGTTCGGCGGGTGGTTTCAGTGCCGTCTTGCAACGGACCCCGATCCTTATGACGAACCGCGTGGCGTGAGCGGATACGTCCACGCCTATGCGGATGAACCCGACCTCGACCGTGTCGTTCACTGGCAACGCGCACCATTCTCTCGCGTTGAGGCTCCAGAAGTGGGAGTTACCGTGAGGCGAGTTGAGAGAGATGGGCTAGAGCACCCGCAGCATCCCCTCCTGGGCGCGGACGTGGCGCTGCTTGACCAACCAAAGTTTGAAGGGCGGAACGGCGTAATTGCGGACGACGGTGACGAGCCGGTCTATCCATTTCACGTTCGCCTGAAGTCGCAGTCGGGCGTAATACTGGAGCGGCGTGTCGTTCCATCCGACGCCCAATTCCCTTACGCGGAATTGTTCGCGAGCGGCGTTGAGGGTGGTCCTGACGTGGCGAGGGAGATTGCCGAGGCAACACGGATCCCCGATCTCAAGGCGCTGTGGCAGCGACGGCTAACTGCCTTGAGGACCCGCGCCTTGAGCTCTGCGGGTGCCGCAAGGGTTGGCCTTCATGAGCGGATTGCCATACTTTCGCGTTGGCTGAATGCGACACGGAGTCCCGCAGGGTTTTTTGTCGTAAGAATGGTCTATGACTATTCCCTGCGCTCGAAGCCTCTGATTTCAGGCTGGACGCAAGAGATCGGCCCGCCGCCTAGTTCCAACGTGGAATGGAGAATAAAGTTCTGGCTTGGCGGTTGGGACGCAGACGCCTTGTGTGGCTATTGCAAGGGCCTGATGGAGTTGCCTACTCAAGGTCCGGTTGATGGCGAGTCAGTTGGCTTCCGAGAAGACGATCGAGACGAGCTGATGAGGCGAGGAATGCGATGAGCGTGAATGACAAAGTAGTCCGGCGAGTCTTAGCGTAACGCATTGATATTTCCGCATGATCTTCGGACTCTGACGTCGGTGTGCCAATTAGTGCGGGCGTTATTGTCGCAGCGGCCCGGGGTTGGTACGTTCAGACGTATCAGATTTAGGTCCTGATTATTGACTCGACAACGTATTGATGTGAAACGATAAATTGCCTTGCACGGTCTGTATGTGTCAGGATGTGTGTCAGGCGGGCTGGCATTCGCGCGCGAGTCGTCATGGATTGTTAGCCCGGCGCGTTATGACACAACGCATTGATTTATCGATAGAACGTCATGAGCCCAGCGCATGTGCGCCAAATGGTGTGGAAGTACACGTTCGCGCAAGGTGCCGCGAGCGGCCTTTCGTGATGTCAATCTGCTTGACGCTGCGCGCCCAAGAGGCAATGATGACACATGGAGTCAGGGCATAAGTGTTTCGATGAATTCATAGAGAGCGTGCGTATCCTGTTCGATACGGTCATCGTGCCTGGTATGCAGGCGCGCACCATTCGGGTGGACCTCCGTCCGATCGATTCCGGGCCAGCGGGAGCTCGGCGAATTGCGATGGCGATCACGCCGCTAGCTTTGCCCTCCGGTCATCTAGCGGAGGCGAGGGCCCGGCTGGCAGTTCAGGTCTCGGATGCGTTTCTCCTAGATGTAGCTCCGTTCGGCCGCGTAGACTTGTCACAGCAGAATCCAGCCAATGTCAGCGCCGTCGAGATCAGATTTTTCACCGACGCGCCGGGAAATGAGTTTCTTGAGCGCGTCCGTCGTGTCAACGCGTCACTGGAGCGCCCTGCTGGCAAGTCCCGATGAGCGGCGCACGCTGTGGAACTGCGCTCCGGCGTTCGCATATGAGTGAGTCGCTGGACAACGAGAGCCAAGGCGGCTTCGTGATTCAACCGTCGGAAGTCGAGGACATCGACACGCTATTTGAGCTGTATGCACGGAAGGTACGCGAGCTTGAAATAATCAGCAATAGCCTCGCACTGACCGAACGCTTGCGCACGAACATCGGCGGCATGTTCGGTGCAATGACCGCACAGGCTGCCAACGACAATGTCCAAGCCGCTGTCGTAGAAGTACGGCAACTCGAACGGAAGATCGTTCAGCAGCTTGTTCGACGGCCCAGTGATCTCCATCGCATGGAGCCACGGCACTTTGAAGAGCTCGTATGCGCGCTACTCGCGGATATGGGGTTGGAGGTAAAGCTGACTCCTGCGACGCGCGATGGCGGACGCGACATCCTCGCAGCGTGGAAAACGCCCGTGGGAGAACTTCTCACGATTGTTGAGTGCAAACGGTATCGCCCCGACCGCCCAGTGGCTGTGCGAGAGATTCGAAGTTTCTTGTACACAATTCGAGACGGAGACCGCGCTTCGTGTGGAATGCTTGCGACGACATCCTACTTTTCCAAGGATGCAGCAAACCTGGCGGCTGATTATGTGTATCAACTAAACTTGAAAGATGCTCGAGACATCAAGCAATGGCTGGAGCGCTATGGAACGTGGACGCAGTCGAAGAGTAGTGGATTCTGGCTACCCGCTGGCCCGAATGTGGCTCCACCAGCTCCGTGATGTCAGTCGTCCCCTGGCGGAGGATCATTGTCGCGCATACGGTGAGCGCAAGCGTCAGCGGCTGACTCGGATCACCGGCCGGACGGTGACGTACGAAGTCGCCGTGCTCTAGTTGTCCGGCGGGTGCTGTCGTAATCCGCTGAAATAACACGACGATTGTATGTATAGTGCGGATATAGGCCAGGAAGTGTTGCGTCCCGCAAAGCGTGACTGCGCTTACGTTCGTAACGTCAGGCTAGGTGTGTACCCTGGGTCCTGATACTCGAACAGTTGCACTTCGCCGACTGAGGTCAGCTGCTGACCCAGAAATACAGCAAGGGCGAACGGGCCATAGAAGAAGAGCCGAGTACATGTGATGCCGTGCTGTTTCAGCAACTGTCCCACATGCTCTCTGACAGCTCGCGCAAACGCCACCGCCTCGGCCGCTCCAGCGATCGACTGGCTTCCGGGTTGTTGCGGCGGAGTCACAAATGCGAAGAGTCTCGGAGGAGTGCCCGTGCTCTCGATGTAGCGTCGTACGTCTTCTCGACCATCGCCACGAATGTTCAGAGCAAGCACAAGGTCAGTGCCGACTCCATCGACAAGTTCCGGTTTGACCTCATAGGGCTTGATCGCCTCGACGTCGGACCGCCAAGCATCTTTGGCGGGGGGCTGCGGAATCTCAAAGGTCCATCCTCCGACCGCGGGGAACGTCGCTCCCAGCGCGACTCCCGTAGAGAGCGTGCACTTGCCTCGATAGCGTATGAGGCGCTCTTTGCGCTCGACGAGGATCTTGTCCTTGAGCGCCTTGAGCTCAGGCAGGAGCTCCCTGTTCCAGACATCGGCGCTCGGTACCCGTCTTGCGGTGCGGTCGAAGTGCTGCGACCAATCAATGGCGTAATCCGCGGGAACGTCAAACGTCTCGCGAGTCCAATTGTGGACCCACACCGTAACCGCCCGTTCCGCACCTATGCCACTCCCAGCCGCGACCGCTGCGCGTAGTAGTTGCTCAATTTCCACACGATCAAGCACAGCGCCGCGTCTGCCTTGAATCGCGCGCATGAGTTCCGCGAATGCGGGCAGCACCATCGCCCTGAGCTTATCCGCATACTCTGGATGCTTCAGCAGCCGACCGATGAACAAGTCGATCGCCCGTTCATCGTGGAGCAGATCTCCATGGCCGACTTCAAAGTAGACGTAATTGTGAATGAAGTCGACGTCGCCTTGGTCAAAGCCAGCTCTTCGTAACCGCTCGTCGACCTCGGCCTTGGTAGGTGCAAGCGCGCCCGGGACATCATCGTAGAAGGACTGTGCGTTTCGCAGACGCGCAAGACCAGCTTCAACCGGTCGCAGCTTGGCAGCGAGCGTGGGGCAAACGAGTGTGAAGCGTCGGTATAAACCAGGCTGCGCGTCATTCAATGCGCGGAAGCGAGCCACCGCTTCCTTGCATTCGGTCACTCCCACGTCATGATCTTTCAACTGGCAGTGCAGTCGGTACGAGTGATTGCCCTCGTGATAGCGGATGTCGAAGTCGCCCGTCCCTTCGTGAAATAGTTGATGAAAGCCAGCCTCAGAAAGCCAAGTTGGCAGACAACATGCCGCATATCTGGTTTGAAAGTCAAAGCCGGTTCCCGCTGTGATTCCTCCCGTCGACTCGGGACTCAAGAGAGAGCCGCTTGGGGAAGCGCGTTTGCGTCGGGGCTTTCGCTTACTGGCCATCTACTTACGCTCCGAATGTTGCTCCGAACAATTTGCGCCACAACTTCCGACTCTCGGATTCATCCTTACTAGCCAGTGCATTTCGCGCCGTTCCTGCCGCCGTCTTCACCTGAACCATGAAGTCGTTGAACTCATTCGCAGGCCAATGCTTGGCCACATTGACTACCGAGTATCCGGGGTCGCTGATCGTGGGAACTGTGTTCATTCCGCGATACCAGCCGAATGAGGACTCAGTTCCTTCGAGGACACTCACGATCCCGGCTGCGTGGGAGGATGGATAACCCACGCTTCGGTGAACAATGGATTCGAGAATGTAGGACTTCGGACGGCAAGACTCCGTTGGCAGGTGGTCGCGCCAGAACTTCAGTAGCTTTACTACGTGCACGTAGTAGCCATCGATGGCCTTGTTCTTGTCAGTAGCTGCCTTGATCTGTCCTTTTGGGTGGGTTCCAACCCATTCCTTGGCCTCCCGATCAGGAATCCACAACGGTCCATTGTCGCCGTTTTGGGATGCGGCCGGAACAAGGTCAACCCATACGTCGTTCGCCGCCTGCACGCCGATTGACCGGCCCTGTCGTTTGGTCTTCTTGTAGTACTTGCCGAGAATCGACTGCGTCCAGGCGAGCACAACCTCGGGTTCGGTGATCGCGTGATCGATGTCTACCAAGCAAATCACGTCGACATCATTGATGTCGTTGATGGCCGTATGCCTGGCGTAGGATCCTGAGAGAAACGTGTCCTTGTGAGCATCCTTGAACTCATCATCCTTGCGCAATTGATCGCGTACTGTCTCGTGTGCCGCCTTTGCGTCGGCGACATGGTCTTCGCCGGGCTCGATGGAGGACAGTAGTGCCTTGAAATCCGCCGCGAATTCCATGCTCAGGTCTCCTTGCCCGGAAGCTGGGGGACGTCCCCACCGCCAGGGAGGGTGACTCCATAGCTGCTGGCGATAGCTTCGAGGAAGTTGCCGCACACCGAGCACTCCGGATCCCTTTCAAACTCCACCCCATACCAACGACAAATCGTCATTTCGTCGACGCTGTCGCTTAACGGAGGCATGGTCGCGTACTGAGTACCCGCCTCTGGTCGATTGAGCCACAGGTACCAAGGAGCCTCAAAGTCGCGCTTCAGGATATTTAGGGACGACTCCTTTTCAGCAATCAGCTCCAAGAGTGTCAGCTTGCCCAGCATGTTGGCGATCGGAAGAACATCTAGCGACAGCCCGGGCTCGACTGCAACGGGCCGGTCGGAGTACGCAACGGCATCGGCGTCTGCGGCGGTCGAGACTTCAACATCCGACGCCGCGTCTGGCATCGCGGCGACAAAGCACTGATGACAGGGCGATTGCCGAGGTCTCACCCGAAGGATTTGTCCGCCGTACGCACGGCGAAAAGCGCCACCGTAAAGAGCAACGACATCAGCTTCGACGCATAGCCTGTTCACTAGCAACTTGCTCGGTCGACTGTCAGTACCACATACGACCACGTCCGCTTTTCGTACATACGCTCGCACTTCATCGAGAACCGAAAAGTCAACACTGAGTGGAACGGCCAAGACCTGCGCCTGTGGGTTCTTGTCCAGTATAAGGTCACGAACGACGTTTACCTTGTAGCGCCCAGCTTGTGAGACTCCGCCCGGATGGCGCACAACATTTCCCACTCCAAGCCTATCGTGATCGAGCAGCACGAAGCTGCCGACACCACACTTGGCAAGTTCTAGCGCCACATGCGCACCACCAGTACCGAGGCCAATAAGAAGCGCCGTCTTGTCGGCAAGGATAGAAGACTCAAGGAGCCCGGTGCGACGAGTTGCGAGCTCAGGCTGGACATCAGCAAGGGACACTTCTATTGGTGATGCTTTGCCATCAACATAGCTATGCCCGAGAGCCCTATAGCGTGTCCCGTTGGGAGCTACGAAAACACCCGCCGCGTCAGCCGCAACCACGGGCGACAGAACAATAGAAATCGCGTCGCCGACGCGCGGCTTCGGCCCGTTGTCGAGTGTGACTATGCCGCGGTCGAATACTGAAGATGTATGGATTCCAAGCTCAGAATGGGTCCACGCGTCACCGTTGTCCCAGTTCCTCAACGCAAGGTGTGCAAAACCCCTTGCGCTCAGTTCATCCCATCGCTGCCGCAACCAAGCGGTTGAGATGGTGGCGACGGCGAACATGTCCGCATCATCTGCCGTGATGTTCAGGGCTCGTGGAGTTTGCGTCCCCTCCGCCACGGCAACGATTGTGCGCTTGGTCTTGTCGTAAACGAGCTTGGTTCGTCCAGGCTTTCGCTCTGCGATGGACTTCATCGCGTCGCGGATCATCTGCTGCTGTTGGGGATCGCTTGTGCTCATAGTCTCTCAGCCATGGTTGATACGAACTCCGCCAGTGGACGGCCTGTCGCCAGGTGCTGCTCGTAGGCCTCCAGCCACAGGAGCCCCTTCAAGAAGACCTTGTGTAACATGATGCCGGAGTGCCATCGTGATTCGCGCCAATGACATATTTGCGGCCAGCCATGTGCGTGCGGCGCCAGAGTGTGCATGTGATGGGTAACGCCTATCGAAGTAAGCGCGGTGCCGTCATGCATTAGTAGAGGGCTCGGCTCTCGCACGTACATCGACGGCCGTTCGAGTGGGTATCCCGGCGGCAGTGAAACATAGAGCCGATACTGTCTCCCAGAGTTTGTCGTGGCCATTCCGGCACCCCAGTACGTATCCGTGCCACGGTCGTAGCAAACGCTGAACTGGTCGAACCCTTCGTTTTGCAGGACTTGGTGTTCGAGATACATGCGCTGACGCTGCTCAGGACTCCACATGTCCTCCTCCTTTCTTGTGTTCTCGCGCGGAGGTGTAGACATGGATAATGCGATCCACGTCAAGGGCGGTCAGGTCATTCGGAGCCTCGATGGGCACCGTCGATCCGTCTGCCCGATTCATGTAGTCGACCTCAAGGACCCGCATCGGCCACGCGGACGCAAGCGCGAAGGCGAGGTGCTCGGCATTGTTCGTCTTCGCGACCAAGACCGTTCCAAAGCCGGTCGTGTGCCGCTCAACCGGTCCTCCACTTTCAGCCGCTAGCGCTTCAGCCAGCTGACCAAGAGCCATCTCGCGTGTTGTTGAATCGACATCGGAGGCATGCTCAATGACGGGCGATGACGAGTCAGCACCAATGCGAATGCGCTTGAGCGGAATACTCTCCCATGCGCTCAGGTCCTGCTCTCGAAGCGCCCCTTGGGCGATAAGCGCTTGCCGGACGGGACTGATTCCAGGCAGTATCTTGATGCGAAGCGGGAGCGGCTCGCCCTGGGCACCGGATAGGTCATAGACCCAGGGGTGGATCCGAATGACTGGCTGGCCAGGCCCATCTTCGGTCGTCGTGATGATCTCGGCCATGTTTGTGAACTGGTTGCGAGAAGCAACACCGACGATGCGGCGTCGATCGCCGCTGCTCGGGCTCGATAGACCGAGCTTGTGATGGGAGTGCCAATCGCCGAAGTACCGAAGGCCCCATTTCGTGGCGAGCGGCTCACTGATGTTGCGTAGATACTCAACGTCGAGACGGAAGTGTGCATGATTGCGCTGCGCTGCCGGGCCAGCCTTGGTGGCAAGAAGCACCGTCGGCAAGTCCTGCCAGCGTCCGAAGAGGTCTCCACCTGTCTCCGTGGACCATGCCGCCGCCTCTGACGCGATCGCGCGCAGTTCCGACTCCCATGTCACGAGGAAGCCTTGCGGCGGCTTGCTCGCTCGACGCCCGACAAGTCGCCCGAGACGACGGACCAGACTGTCACCGTCCGACGAGCCTCGAAGGGTGCGAAGTATGGAAATGACTTGGGGCCGCTTGTTCCGCACCCGATTTCCTGGACAGTGAGTTGACGGTAATCACGCGGACACCTTGAGGGCAAGTCGCTCGCGACGGACGGCAGCCGGCGACCGGTGCCCATGGCGTTCGATGAGCCACTGTTCGTTGTAGATCGCGATCCAGGCGGCAACGGCGCGACGCACGTCTTCGGCGTCGACGAAGGAGCGGATCCACAGGAGCTGCTCCTTGAGCGTGCGAAAGAAGCGTTCGATGCAGCCGTTGCCCTCGGGTGCGCGGACAAAAGCCGGACTCGACTCGAAGCCGAGGAAAGCGATCTCGCCCTGGAAGTGATCGCTGATGAATTGACTGCCATGGTCGTGGCGCAAGTGCACGCCGCGTGCGACGCCTGCAGCGAAGTTGCCGAACATCTTCCGCACGCCCTGACGAATCGGTTCGAGCGCCTCGAAGCGCGTCGCTTGCTTGGCCGCGTGGATGCCGACGCACTCGGCGGTCGCGTGATCGATCGCGGCGAAGACTGTGACCATGCCTTCGTGCTCGGTCCACACGCTCGTGGCGTCCGTGCCCCACATGACGTTGGGCAGCGTGGGCGTGATCGTGCCGTCGTGGATGCGCGGACCGAGATTGCGCTGCGCACGAGCGGGAGCGAGCAGTCCGGCTTCGCGCATCAAGCGCAGCGTGCGTTGCTTCGACGTGCGCACGCCTCGCATCCGCAGGCGAGCCCACACTTTGCGATGACCCTCGCTGACGAACGGCGTTACGCCGAGGACCGCGCGGATCTCTGCGGTGAGCTCCGCGTCGGTGTATGCCGTCTTCGGACCGCGTTTACGGCACGGATCTGTGCTCGCGCCGCGCCGCGAGCGCGCCCAGTACACGCTCGAGCGCGAGCGTTCGAGCGAGCGCATCACGCGACGCACACCGAAGGCACGGTTCACGGAGGTCGATCGCTCGGCGATCACGGTTTCGACCTCCGCGATGCCAAAGGGTCGCGCTCCTCGTGCTTGCGCAAGAGCGCCTTCAGGCACTCGTTGTCGATCGTCAGCTCACCGATCAAAGCCTTCAGAGAAGGTGATTCATCGTCGGACGCCGGGGTCCCGCGCGACTTCAGGCCCTCGCGGCCGGCCGCGAGGAACTCGTCACGCCACAAAGACAGCGTCGCGGCCGTTACGCCGAGATCGCGAGAGATCGCGTCGAGCTCTTCGCCTCGAAGAAGGCGAAGCACCGCGTCCATCTTGCGACCCGAAGAGAATCGTCCCCGCTCACGTCCCGGATCTCCTCCGGTCGGCCTTCGGCCTCCCTGCGGAGATCCGGACCGCTGCTGCTTCTTCCCTGACATTGACACCTCCTCTGCTCATCTGAGCGAACCACTGTGGGGTGTCCAGAGAAACCGTAGGGCGGGAGACTGGGATTGTTGCAGCCGGTCAGGCTGGTATCATTCCGTCGGCAACAGCGCAGCAAGCCTTTGAAAACTTGAATGATATTGAGCAAGACATGATAGTGAGTGGCGAAGTTCCGATCGAGGATTTCCTGCTGATGGGGGCTATTAATTACGCTGTTCGGAAAGAGCTCGAGCAAGATCCAGATCTGGGGCCGCCTGGAACCGTAGACGTTAGCGGCGGCTATCCAAATGCACTGTTGCATTGTATGAGTGCGTGCGCGTCCACCAAGATAGTCGGGACTGGTCGAACCAGGAAAATTCTTAATGCGCATGAGGCGGGTGACAAGGTGCAATCCGCTGCTGAGGCAGATAAGGATTACCATAACAATAATGCCGGTGTCGCGTGCGGCAAAAACGCCCGCAGCATAGCCGACTGCGGAAAGTGCTGTAAGAAAAGCAAATTAAAAATCAACATCGCTCCCGCCCAGAAGGGCAACAATGGTGGCCCAACACCGAAATGACACACGCTGGAGTTCTAAGTGATACATCGCAATCAGTTGGTTGTCGCAGCGATAAAACTGGTAATGGTTCTTGTCGTCGGTTCTTGCTCTGGAATCACGGGGACAGTAACGCTTAAGACGGCTCCCGATCCTCCACGTGTAGGAAGGGCAAGGGTATTTATCTCCATAAGAAATGCCTCGAAGGAAGGCGTCGGCGTTACGAGCGTCGAAGTGTGGGGGGATGGCGTTGTGGTGCGAGATCCTTTTGTCTTGACGGGGCACGGCGATTTTGAGGGCGGCGTAGAGTTCCTCAAAGCGTCGGAAGTGACTGTCAAGATGGAATCGAAATGGCCGCGTGGAAAGCGAGGTCCAAGTCGTAGTTGGCAAGTTCGCGTTGAACCTTAGGCGATTGTCCGAATGCGGTCGTCTGCTGCCATGTCGCGCGGCAAGTTGCCCATCTTGGATGATCGAAAGCTCCGTATGGCAATGTCCCGCGCCCTTCATACCGCGTAGGTCGCGCGGGACCGCATTCGCCCTCGCCAACGGCGCTCGTGTGCTTCTGCCGGCCTAAAATCGCGGCATCTTCGTGCAGGATGTGCCGTTTCGGTGGAGCGCGAACCGCCGAACAGAGAGTTGTCTTGAAAAGAATGCTGACCAAATCCCTCGGGTTTCGAGATCTTGAGATCGGGACGAGCCGATTCAATCTCGACGACGGCATCAGGGCTCGAAAGGTCGCGTTGCTCTCGGAAAGAGCCGACAACTGTCGCCGTGGGTGCACACTCATGGAGGCCGGCAAGGTTCGGGTAGGCTACCCACCGACTTGGGTTCTCCGCGTCTGAGTGCGTCCATGCGCATCATGTTGCAACGGTTTGCAACACCACGATTCCGGCGTAAGATCTCGTTGTCACGCGCTCTTCTCGCAACGGCGGCACTTGGTTGCCAAGGTTGATGTCGAGGGTTCAAGTCCCTTCAGCCGCTCCACTTCGCGCGTTGCGCGATGGCCCTTCTCGGGCCTTTCCTGCGAGGTTTCGGCACACCTCGCGGCGCTGACGAGCTGGTCGATCGGGCGAGAGATCCGTCGCGTTCGGACAATCGCGGACAAGAGGGTGCAGATGCGGGGCGGAGGGTCGGCGCTATCTCGCCACACGGACATGCGCAGGTGATTGCGATGTCGTTCGGTGCGTGTCCTCGACTTGCATCGCAATCATCCAGTGCCGTCGACCCTTCGAAGCGACGGTCGCGGGCGAGTCCCGGGATTGAGCGACGATCGCCAACGGCGAGTTCGGCAAACGCTTCGCGGTGAAACGACTCGAAGATTCTGGACACGTTTTCGACGCGAGCGTCCTTTTGCATCGTGAACTATCGGTCGTGGCTAGACGACGCGTCCTTCGCTTCGTCGTTCCTCGGTCGACGTCGCTCCCTCTCAGCACTCCGTCGTGGCGTGTGTGGCGTCGGTCGCTCGTTGCGCCCGTCCCTCAGATCGTCGTCGACGCTGCGCGTGTGCCATCGAGTACACACCGTGATTGCCATGATCCGCAAGCTCCACCTGTGGGTGTTCGTCTGCGTCATTCTCGGTCTGTCCGCACCAGCAGTCGCGCAGTCCGACCCGCCGCCGGACGAAGCGCACATCGACAACGAGGCGCCCGAACCCAAGACAGGTGACGATAAGACGGGCGGCGATCCCGTCGTGCTGTCGACTGGCAACTTCGTCGTGAAGGAGACCGACCTTCACATCCCCGGGCGCGGTGGGCTCGACGTCGACATCGTGCGCAGCTACCGCAACGGTACGGCGATCAACAGCGCGCTCGGTCCCAAGTGGGACTTGAACTGGTTCAAGCGCATCGTCGTGCACTTCTCGAACTGTGGCACGTTCCCGACGTTGATGTACTACTACGACGGCGAGACGCGAAACGACGTCATCGAGCAGAACGCGTGGACGGGTGTGTGGGAGACGGCGCTCGGATCGTTCTCCAAGATCAGCTTCTTCGATCCGCCGCCGGCCAACGTGTTCAATCCGGCGAGCATCCAGATGCGGATGGCCGACGGCACGATCTACACGTTCGGCGTCCCCTCGAAGTCGCTGTGGGTCGGCGGATGCACGACGTCCTACTGGCTCTCGAGCGTCCAGGACCGCAAGGGGAACACGATCTCGCTCCACTACCAGACGGTCGGGACGAACCCGAACTTCTTCAGCCGCCTCGACCACATCACGGACACGTACGGTCGCGACATCACATTCGCGTACGCGTCGACGGCGCCAACCGCGCGGCTCGTGTCGATCACGGACTCTACCGGGCGCGTCGTCCAGTACGGCCACGACACCCTCGAACGCTTGAACTCGGTGACGACGCCGGTCGTCGACGACGCGCTCTCGACGAGCCTCGGCAATGCGTTCCCTGCGGGCAAGACGAAGCAGTACCAGTACATGACGGACGACACGGCGTCGCCGCAGCGCTTCAACATTACGAGGCTGATCGATCCGCGCGGCTACACGTACCTCGAGAACACCTACAGCGCGCCGTCGGTCGGAGCGGGAGAAGGGCGCGTGATCGCGCAGACGGTCGGCGGCACGAACGATTCCGGTGTCGCCGCGGGAGGCAAGTACCTCTTCTTCTACGACATGCACCCGACGCCGATCCTGCACGGCGAGGGCCACGACGACTGGAACTACTTTTGGCGCGAGCGCGGACGCACGCTCCTCGTGAGCCCGAACGGGAACGTGACTCTCACGTACTTTGACGGCGGCTTCGGCGACTTCCTCACGTACGAGTTCACCGGCCGCCTCAATCCCGACGATCCGCAGGTCGCGGCCGCGAGCATCGACGATCTCGTATCGCTCAATCTCACGGACGACGAATCGGCCACCGATCCCGATCAGAACAGGCTCGAGTCGAACGCGCCGTCGTACACGGAGCCGCTCTGGGGCGTCGACACGTACGCGATCATCACGCGGCGCTACCGCGACTTCCACGGCCTGATCACCGAGGTGATCGGGCCCGAGAGTCACTTCCGCTACACGTACGACAACGACTACAACATCATTCCGATCGGCCCATTCGCGACGACGACGCCCGACCGTTTCCAGCACGGCAACCTGCTCAAGGTCGAGCAGTTCACGTACGACGAGGGGGATCCGTCGGATCCGATCGTCACGCTGTTCTCATACGAGCCGCTGTTCAACCAGATGCGGGCGATCGTCGACCCGCGCGGCAACGATCCAGACTTCGTGCCGCAGAACGATTCGATGCCGAGCGCGAGCCTGAACTCGCCCCAGCGTTACATGACGCGCTTCTTCTTCGACTACCAAGAGCTCGACTGGAACAACAACAACATCCAGAACCTGGTCGACGTCTGGGCGATCGACGAGAACCAGGGGCACCAGTTTGGCGTCATCGGATGGATCGTTCCGGAGATGCCGAACGAGGACAACCTGGCCGACCTCAACGGCGACGGCACGACGAGCACGGTGCGCGGCCACACGGTGCAGCGGCGCGATCCGTCCGCGCACGTGCCGGTCGACATCAGCACGCCCGGTCTCTCGTTCACGTGGCAGGATCGCGTCCTGAAGTACGTGTACAACGCAGCCTCGCAGCTCAAGGCCGAGATCGACGCGGAAGGCAACCAGACCGACTATTGGTACTACGCGTCGAGCCCGCCGAACGGCGGATCGGCCGGGCCCGACGGCGGCGGGTTCCTGGCCGAGCGGCACCTCCCCGAGGACGTCGAGGTGCGCTACGAGTACGACGTGCTCGGACGCACGACGCGGTCGATCGATGGCCGCGGCTTCGCGACGGAGCGCGCGTACAACGCGCTCGACCAGATCGTCCAGCGCACGGACGCCGATGGCAACACGGTCGCGAACCTGTTCGACGGCAACGACAACATCGTTGAGCAGCGCGCGGCCAACCGCGTGCCGGAGCTCAGCGCGAGCACCGGGCTGCCCACTGGGGTCACGCTGACGCTTGCGGAGATCAAGAGCTACTTCAAGTTCGACGTCTTGGACAAGCTCGTCGAGCAGGACGTGCAGGGCGGGGTCGGCAACCGCCTCGTCACACGCTACCGCTACGACAAGGAGGGCAATCGCGTGCTGACGCTAAGCCCCGAGTTCGTGGCCGGCAATGACGCGAGCAACGTCGAGTCGAACACGTTCGACGAGCTCGGCCGGCCGTTCGTATCCGCGAAGGGGGGCCTCGGCGGGCTGTTTCGAGACGCGAGTTACATCAATCAAGCGCACTCGGCCGTGCTCGCGGAGCTCGGAACGTCGGTCGTCGATCTGCCGTCCGGTGAGATCGCCGAAACGTACGACGAATACAATCTGCACGGCGAGCTGATCACGCACCACGACGCCGAGTTCAAGATCTGGGAGTACTCGTACGACGGGTTCAACCGCAAGACGTTCGAGGTCTGGGCCGGAGCGTTTGGCTCGCCGACCCGACTCGTGATCAAGTACACGTTGGATCCGGCCGGCAACGCGATCAGCACGGAGTACCGGCAAGCGAACAACCAACTTCTGGCGGCGGTGCACCGCCGCTTCGACGAGGCGAGCCGCGCCTACCAGACGGACCGCGACTTCTTCGCCACGGGCTCGGGCGTCGCGCTGGTCGAGGGCCCGCTCGTGCCGGGCGACGGCAAGGTCAACCAGCGCGCGTCGTTCGACAAGAAGGGTCGTGTCGTCCAGACGATCGACGACAACAAGTTCTCGTGGTTCACCTACTTCGACGGGCTCGATCGCAAGTCGATCGTGTCCGACCACCCGGACGTCCTCGGCATGGCCCAGTACGGCGTCCAGTACACGTACGACAAGGACAGCAACCTGATCCTCACCGAGGAGGGCGAGCGGCGCGCGAGCGACGGTGCGCTCGTGTACTCGCGCAAGTGGAACTTCTACGACAAGCTGGGCCGCGCCGTCGCCGAGGCCAACAACGCGCGCCACACGGATCGCTACCTCTACGACTCGCGCTCGAACCTGCGCTTCCACAGCGACGCGGTTAGCACGGACTTGTCACCGCTCCTGCCGTCGCTCGACACGTACGGTGAGCACACGAACCTGCCCAATCTGCCGATCAACGGGCACGGCAACGTCACGGTGTACGAAGTCGACGACGCCGATCGGAGGGTCGCCCAGCGCCGCTTCGGAGCGTTCGCCGGCGGCCAGATCGCGACGTCGCAGACGTTCGACAAGAACGGTCGCCTGAAGACGGAAGTCGACGACAAGAACAACACGACGACGTACGCCTACGACTCGCTCGACCGGCTGGAAAAGACCACGTTCGGCGACGTCACCGTGCTCGAGGTGCTCCAGTTCGACCGCAGAGGGAACGTCAAGGAGCTGCGCGACCAGAACGGCAGCGAGGTTCTCTTCAACTACAACGACGTCGGCGACCTGACGCAGGCGACGATCTATCCCGGCACGGGCGTCGCGGGCGCGCAGGGCGAGATCGAGACCTACCAATACGACGGTTTGCGCCGCCTGCTGTCGGCCGCGGACGGCGATTCGACCGTCACGCGCTTCTACGACTCGCTCTCGAACGTCGTCCGCGAGGACGTGACGCACGGTGGCGTGACGCGTACGACGACGTCGCGCCACGACGGCGCGGGCAATGTGACGGATCTCACGCTGCCGGGCGGTCGGATCATCCAGCGCATCCACGACTCGCGGAATCGGCTGTCGATCGTCCGCAGCGAGGGCATCGACGTCGCGCGCTATAGCTACATCGGTCTCGGGCGTGTGCAGACGAAGCAGCTTTACGCGGTTGGCTCCGGCGGTACGCCAATGGCGACGGAAACGACGGTGTACGACCTCGCGCGGCGCAAGAGAGACGTCAAGCACGTGCGCACGCAGGACCTTGTCACGATCGACCACCACACGTGCACGTACGACCGCGAAGGCAACAAGCTCACGCGCAAGGACGAGCTCAGCCAAGTCCTCAACACGTACGGCTATGACGGCGTGTTTCGCCTGATCTCCGCGCAGCGGACCGTGGTCGGTCAGCCCGGGCACGCTCTCGAGCGCACGACGACGTACACCTTTGACGACGTCGGCAACCGCCAGCAGGTGCTGATCGGCGGCCAGACGCTCAACTACACGATGAATGCGGCGGACTCGCCGGTGAACCAGTACACGAATACGCCGCCGGGCAAGTGGTTCCACGACGAGAACGGCAACTTCATCCATCTCAAGCCGCCGGGGCCGATCGTGCAGCAGCCGGGCGGCGGAACCAACCAAACCCTGCTCGACTACGACTACAGGGACCGTCTCGTCGAGATGTGGAACGCGGCCACGTGGAAGCTCTCGCAGTTCAAGTACGACGCGCTCGGCCGGCGCCTGCAGAAGTCCGTCGACGGCGTGGTGACGCGCTACTACTACGTGGGCTGGCAGGACTGCGAGGAGCAGGACTCGTCGGGCGCCACGCTCGCCACGTACGTGTACGGACGCGAACTCGACGAAGTCTTGTCGATGCGCCGCGCGGGGACGAACTACGTCTACCACGCCGACGAGCTCGGCAACGTGATGGAGCTCACGAACGGGGCGACCGGCGCGGTCGTCGAGTCCTACGACTACGAGGACTACGGCGCGCCGCTGAACGGCACCACGCTCGCTGCGATGTGGGGCGGTTCCGCCGTCGGCAATCCGTTCCTCTTCAACGCACGCCGGTACGACTCGTCGTGCCGGATGTACTACTACAGGAACCGCTATCTCGATCCGGCGTCGGGTCGATTCGTCTCGCGCGACCCGATCGGCATCTGGGGCGACGCGGCGAACCTGGGGAACGGATACACCTATTGCGGCAACAACCCGTGGAGCTCGACCGACCCGATGGGGCTCGACAAGACGGGCGAGTGCACGTGCTGCGAGGGCAAGGGTGCCGAGGGCGGTTGCGAGTGCTGCAACTGCTTGCCGGGCGAGAAGCCGCCGCCGGATCCGCTCGAGGACGATCCGCCGACGGATCCGCCCGCGCCTCCGCCGCCGGAGCCTCCGCCGCCCGAGACGCCGAAGAATCCGCCGGACGATCCGACTCCTCCGCCTCCGAAGAAGCCGGGGGACGATCCCAACGCTCCGCCGCGCGGCAACGATCCGGAGCTGCCGTTCACGAATCCGGACGGCACGCCGAATCCGAACCACCCGTTCAATCAGAAGCTCGACAGCGAAGCTCGAAAGGCTGGATACGACAACTACTCCGACTTCGCGGAGAAGAACGGCTGGCCGTCGGCCCAAGAAGTGTTCGACCGGGTCAACGACTTCTGGGACGGTCCGAACCCGGGTGGCGCGCTCTTCAACAGCTCCATATCGAGCGGGGGAATATCGCCCTCGGCCTACGAGCAGCTCCGCAACGCAGCGGGCGAGACCGGAGCCCACTTGATGGACGGCACGAACGAGATGTTCCAAGCCCGCCGGGACTGGGACACGAATCAGCAGCGGCAACGACAATATACGGAGCGTGTTGCGCAGCAAAAGGCAGCTCAAAGGGAAGCTCAGCGGCGCGAGGCCGAGCGCGCTCGGTGGCGGCGAATGCTCCGGCGTTGATCGCGTCTGCGTGACATCGAAGCGGCGGGAGCGCACGGCATTTGCC
>JBJXHG010000176.1:0-9904 GCA_046160865.1 Planctomycetota bacterium
CGGAGCAGGAACTCGGCCGTCATCCCCTTCAACATCGCCGCTGCCGCGGTCACGTCGTCGATCTCGCTCGGCAGCTGCACGAGTCGATCGACGGGCATGTTGCGCGCTTCCGCGTACGCGCCGAGCGGACGTGACGCGTAGGCGACGCGCTCGCCTACCGCGAACTCCGTGACGCCGGCGCCGAGAGACTCCACGATGCCGGCGGCTTCCATGCCCGGCGTGAACGGTAGCGCAACGGGATAGAGCCCCGTGCGGTGGTAGACGTCGATGAAGTTGACGCCGATCGCGGTGTGACGAATGCGCGCTTCACCCGCAGATGGCGGCGCGAGCTCGACGTCCTCGAGCGCGAGCACGTCGGGACCGCCGACCTGGTGGACACGGATCGCGCGGGTCCGCATCACGCTCGCGGCCCGTGCGTCAGGCACCCTTCACTGCGGCGAGCGCGCTGCGGAAGTGCTCGGCGGTGCGATAGCGTTCCTTCTTGTCCGCCATCAGGCCGCCGACGATCGCTTGCTCGAGCTCGAGCGGCACCTCGATCTTCGGCGCGCGCGCTTTCATCGAGGGCGGCGACTTCGCGAGCTTCGCTTGGAACACCTCGAGGAAACTCTTGCCCGGCCACGGAATGACACCGGTCAACATCTCGAAGAGCACCGTCGCCAAGTTGTAGACGTCCGACTGCACGTCGGGAGAGTCGCCGCCGAACTGCTCCACCGGTGCGTAGAACGGCGTGCCGATCAGGGCCGTCTTGTCGCCGAGGTGTTTCGCGCTCCAGAGCGCCGGCGTGATGCCGCCATCGACGAGCGCGACGTGCTTGCGGTGCTTCTCGTCGAGGAACACGGTCGTCGGCTTGATGTCGCCGTGCACGAGTCCCGCAGCGTGGATCGCGCCGAGCCCATCGAGCAGCTCGATCCCGACTTGGATCGCGAGCGCGGGCGCAGCGGCGCCGTGTTTCGACTGCCAGTCGCGCAACGATACGCCGACCGGCATGTCCGTCACGAACACCAGCGTGCCATCGTCGAGCACGTGGACGTCCTGCACCGTGAGCACGGCTTTCGAGCGGACGTCCTTCCACTTCTCCATCGACTGCGCGAACTCGGCGGCCTGCGCCGTGCCGGTGAACAGCGCGGCGGGAAAGACCTGCATCTCCCGCGTCGACTTCGTCCTCTGGTCCTCGACCTCGAACGTGCTCGACATCCCGCCTTGCCGAAACGCGCGCACGATCTTGTAGCGATCGTGGAACAGCTTGCCGGGGGCGAGATCGAACAGGGAGACGGACTTCGTCGACATGAGCAGGCGTCCTTGCGAAATAGAAGCGCGGCAAGCGTACCGGCGCGTGTCCGGGGTGTCGATATCGCGCGCGGGAGAGCGGCCACTGCGAAGCGTTCGCCCCAGCGGTTCATCCGCGCTCGCTGCTCGTGCGCGCGCCAGCGTGCACGAACAACGAGCAACGAGCGCGCGGGCGCTCAGTAACTCGTCTTCGCGCTCACGTGCTCGCGCCAGCGGCCGCTCGTGCGCAGCTCCGCGAGCGCGTCGACGAACTCCTCGAGCTCTTCCTCGAGCGTGTAGAAGTGCGGGCTCACGCGAAGGCCCGCTTCCGGACGGTGATCGACGATGATCCCGCGCGCTTCGAGCGCCTTCACGAACGCGGGCCCGTTCTCGTCGGGTTTCAACGACACGGTGAGCGTTCCACCGCGCTGCGCGGGATTCGTCGGGCTGTGGATGCCGAAGCCGCGCTCGACGAGCCACGTCCACAAGAGCTTCGTCAAGCGTTGCGAGTGCGCGCGGATCACCGGCACACCGACTTCTTGGATGATCTCGTAGCCCGCGGTCGCGGCGAGGAAGCTCGCGACGCCCGGCGAACCGTTGAGCATGCGGCGGATGTCGCTCGCATAGCGCTGCGCGCCGGTCTCGAACGCGAACGGTGCTGCGTGCGCCGCCCAACCGGTGATCTTCGGCTCGAGCTTCGGCAGGAGATCCGGCCGCACGTACAGGTAGCCGGCGCCCGGACCGCCGCAGAGCCACTTCACCGAGCCGCCGCACACCATGTCGACACCGAGTGTTTGCACGTCGATCGGAACCGTGCCGAGCGATTGGTACGTGTCGAGCAGGACGAGCGCGCCGACTTCGCGCGCGCGCGCACACACGGCCGCCGCGTCTTGCAAGAAGTGGCTCTTGAAGCACACGTGACTGATCGGAACGATCAGCGTCTCCTCGTCGATCGCGGACAGCAGTCGATCCGTGTCGACGACGATGCCGTCGGTCGGCACGCTGACGATGCGTGCGCCGTGGCGCCGGTAGCTCTCCCACACGTACATGTTCGTGGGAAAGTTCTGGTCGGTGTACACGACCTTGTTGCGCCGACCGGAGAAGTCGAGCGCGCTCGCGACGACGCTCTGGATCAGCGACACGTTCTGGTGCATCACGACGCTGTTGGGCGGTGCGTTCAGGATGCGGCCGAGCACGTTGCCGACGTCGACCGGCGAGCTCCACCAGCCTTCGCCCCACGCGCGCACGCCACGCGTCGCCCACTGGTCCGCGAAGTCGTTCAGCTTGTCGCGCACCGACGCCGGCATCGCGCCGAGGCTGTGCGTGACGAGGTAGTTCGTGCTTCCGAGGATCGGAAAGCGCTCGCGCCACAGCTCCGGGTCGAAGGCCATCGTCGGCGCGCCGCTAGTGCTTCGCCGCGACGAGGTCGGCCGGTAGCTCTAGCCCTAGCGTGCTCGTCGACGGCAAGTGCAGTTGGCACGCGGCGAGGAACGGCTTCAGCTCGTCGAGGAATTCGCGCACCGACTCGCCACAACGCTTCGTCCGCAGCTTGAGCGCGACGGCGCGTTCGTCGCCCTGCGTACCGGGCCGGCCGAGCGCGAGCAACGCGATCGACAGCCAGCGGTTGAGCATCTGCTGCGCGCCCGCGCGGTTGCCCGCTTCGGCGCAGAACTCGATGAAGAGGTTCTCGCCGTTCTTCGTGCTGGTGCGGTCGCGCGCGAGCAGCGAGCGCGCGATCGCCGCGAAATCCTTGCTGCGGCTGTGCTGGTAGCCGGAGGCCGCGATGCGCTCGGCGCAGTCGCACAAGGACAAGCACACGGCGAGCTCGAGCCGCGAGCTCGGGTACGGAATGCGATCCATCGGGTTGCGCACCGCCATCGAGAGATCCGTCCCGCCGATCGCGGCGTAGAGCTTCTCGACCTGCTCGAGGATGCGCAGCGAGTGCTCGAGATCGCGTGCGAGCAACACTTTCTCCTCCAGCTCCGGCACGAACTTCAAACCGTGCCCGCGGATGTTCGCCGCCATGAGCTGCCGGTACGCCTGGCGCTCCACGATGCGGCGCAAGAGGTTCTGCGATTCCTGATCGAGCTCGGGTCTTTGCATCGAATCGTCTTCCCGCGGCTATTGCCGCTGTTCTCCTCCGCAAGACTTCGAATCGGTCTGCGCGTCGGGCTCGCGGCCGGTGAGCTCGTGATCGGGGATCACGAGCCGCGCGACCGGCTCACCGCCGAGGATGTGCTGATCGATGATCTGGTCGACGTCGCTCTCCGTCACGCCGCCGTACCAGACCGCGTCCGGATACACGACGACCGCGACACCGTGCGAGCACTGGTCGAGACACTGGGCCTTGTTCGGCCGCACGAGGCGCTTCAGTCCGCGCGCGTAGAGCTTCTTCTTGAACGCCGACGCGACGTCCTGGCCGCCGCGCGCCGCGCAGCAGCCGCGTTCGTCGCCCGCGTCGCGCTCGTTGACGCAGATGAAGATGTGCTTTTGGAACTTCGCCATGGATGCGGAGCGCGCCGCGCCGCACGTCGCCGGATCAGCGCTCGCCGTCGAGCAGCTCTTTCGCCAGCACGATGCGCTGGATCTCGCTCGTGCCTTCGTAGATGCGCAGCGCGCGCACTTCGCGGAAGAGGGCTTCCACGATCGTGCCGCGCTTCACGCCCAGGCCGCCGAAGTGCTGCACGGCCCGGTCGCACACGAAAGAGGCGGTCTCGGTGGCAAAGAACTTCGCGCGCGCCACTTCGGCGCGCGCCTCGCGTCCATTGTCCACGGCCTCCACCGCTTCCGCAACGAGCAGCTCCGCGGCACGCAGTCGCACGTCCATCTCCGCGATGTCGAAGCGCAGCGCCTGGAACGTCGCGAGGGGCTTGCCGAACTGCTTGCGCTTCTTCAGGTACGCGCACGATTCGTCGAACGCGCGGCGCGCGAAGCCGATCGCCGCCGACGCGACCGTCGTGCGGAAGCGCATCAGCGTCGCGACCGCGAGCGCGGAACCCGCGCCTTCCTCACCGAGCAGGAAGCCGCGCTCGATGTCCACATCGCGGAAGCGCACCTCGCCGATCGGGTGCGGCGCCATCACCTCGAAGCGCTCGACCGTGAGCCCGCGCGACGCAGCGGGCACGTAGAACATCGACATGCCTTCCGCGTCGCCCGGCTTGCCGGACGTGCGCGCGAGCACCGTGTAGAACGCCGCGATGCCGGCGTTCGAGATGAACGTCTTCGTGCCGTTCAGCCGGTAACCGTGCGCGGTGCGCTCGGCCGTGGTCGCGATGTCGCGCACACTCGAGCCGGCTTCGGGCTCGGTCATCGCGAACGCGGCGATGCGCTCCCCGCGCGCCACGAGCGGCAGGATCTCGCGCCGCAGCTCGTCGCTGCCGCCGAGCGCGATCGCGAACGAGCCGAGCCCCTGCATCATCAGCATCAAGTCGAGCATCCCCGAGTGTCGCGCGAGCGCGTTGCGCAGCTCGCACAGCGCGCGCACCGACACGACGTTCTTCGGGACGGCACCGTTCGTCGACGCGCCGCCGTACAGCTCGGGCACCGTCCACGCGATCAGGTTCTCGGCCCGCAAGAGTGCGAGCGCACGGTAGGCCGCTGCCGTTTCGTCGAGCCCTGCGAGCTCGCGCTCGCCGATCTCGCCGACGCGGTGCGCGATCTCCGTGAGCGTCGGCGCGCGCTTCACGCGCCGCCTCCCTTCACGAAGTCCGGCGCGCGCTTCTCGACGAACGCGCGGTAGGCCTCGGCGTAGTCGGGCGACTTCATGCACTCGGCTTGGATCCAGCCTTCCGCTTGCAGCGCGGTGCCGAGGTCCATCGATGCTTCTTGATTCAACATGCGTTTGGTCACGGCCAGACCGAAGCGCGGCCCCGTCGCCAGGCGTCGCGCCCACTGCGCGGTCGCGGCCTCGAGCTCCGCGTCGGCGACGATCTGATTGTAGAGCCCGATCTCGTACGCGCGGCGCGCCGAGATGAATTCGCCACCCATCAAGAGCTCGCACGCGTGCCCGAGGCCCACGATGCGTGGCAGGAGCCACGCGGCCCCCATGTCCGCGCCCGACAAGCCGACCTTGGTGAACAGGAAGGCGATCTTCGCGCTCTCGGCCGCGATGCGCAGATCGGCCGCGGCCGCGATCACGGCGCCGGCTCCGCACGTCGTGCCGTTCAACGACGCGATCACCGGCTTCTCGAGCATGCGGATGTTCTCGATCAGGCGGCACGTCATGCGCGTGAACGCGAAGAGCTCGCTCTCGGGCACATCCAGCAAGCGCCCGATGATGTCCTTCACGTCTCCGCCGGAGCAGAACGCGCGACCCGTACCCGTGATGACGACGGCGCGCACGCTAGCGCGCTCGCGCAACGCGAGGAACGCGTCGCACAACTCGCCGTACGAATCGAACGTGAGCGCGTTCAGCCGCTCGGGACGATCGAGGCGCAGCGTCGCGACGCCGTCCTGTTCCTCGTAGCGGAAGTGCTGCGGGCTGAGCGGGTCGCGCGTACCTGCGCGCGGCTTGGTCGGTTGGCTCATCTCGAATCCATTTCTCGCAGTCAACTTGGGGGCAGCGCGGCGGTCGCGGAGATCTCGACGAGCGCCCCCGTTTCCAAGAGATCGGCGACTTGCACGAGCGCCATCGTCGGATAGTGCTTGCCGATCGTCTCTCTCCAGATCGTGCCGAGCCGCGGCGCGGCTGCGAGGTACGCGCGCTTGTCCGTGACGTAGATCGTCATCTGCACGAGATGCTCGGGGTCGCCACCGCTCGCACGCACGACGGTCACGACGTTGCGCAGGGCTTGCGCGAACTGCGCGGCGAAGTCGTGCTTGCCGACCAGCACTTGCCGCTCGTCCCACGCGATCTGCCCGGCGATGAACACGAGTCGATGTCCCGCCGGGACGAGCATGCCGTTGCTGTAGCCCGCGGGCCGCGGCCAGCCGGTGGGCTGGATCACGTCATGTGCCATGCGATTCCACACCTTCGCGCCAGATCACGGTCTCGCTTGCCGCTCGGATCCCGCGGCCTCCGACGAGCTCGACGAGCGCGCCGTTCCGCGTGCCGAGCACGAGCTCGCGCACGACGTCGGCGACCTCGTCGACGGAGATCAACGTGCCGCCCGGATTCTGGCGGCTCAGGAATGCGCGCGTCTCGTCCGCGCTCTTGCCCGTCTTCTTCACGATGCGCGCGACGGTTCCGTCCGTCATCGGCGAATCGACGTAGTGCGGACACACGACGTTGAGCGTCACGTCCGTGCGCACGAGCTCGAGCGCGGCCGAGCGGCTGTAGCCGAGCAGCGCGTGTTTGCTCGCGCAGTACGCCGAAGCGTACGCGTAGCCCTGCAGCGCGGCCGAAGAAGCGAGGTTGACGATGCGGCCGTAGCCGCGCTCGACCATGCCCGGGCCGAGCGCTTCGATCAGACGTCGCGCTCCGTGGAAGTTGACGTCCATGTGCTTCGCGTACGCATCGACGCCGCTGCGATCGCGCGCGAGGAACGGCGCGGTCTCCGCGATCCCGGCGTTGTTGACGAGCCAGTCGATCGACGCAGCCGTGTGCTCGCGCGTCGCAGCCAGCGCTTCAGCGATCGAATCGCGATCCGAAACGTCGAGGTAGAGCGGCCACGCGCTCGCGCCGCTCGCGCGCAACTCGTCGACCACTTTCGTGCACGCTTCCTGGCTGCGTGCCGCGACGAACACGGCCGCACCTGCGCGGGAGAGCGCGCGCGCGATGGCGGCGCCGATTCCGCTCCCGCCGCCGGTCACGAGCGCCGTGCGGGCCGTGTGTCGCGAAGACATGCGGGAGAGTGTGACGCGCGCGCGCCACACTTCCAGCAGGAGCGTTCACTCGACAGAGCACTCCTAACCCGCATTTCTCACCACACCGCGCCGGCGCAGCCGCCCGAAGCCCCGGCGAGGTATTAGGACGTGCTCTTAGTTCGGCACGATGCGGAAGACGCCGCCGCCCGCGGTGAGGATGTAGAGCTCGCCGTCCGCGTCCTCGCCGAAGCTCGTGATGTTCGAGCTGGGATCGAGCGTAGGCCAGTTCGTCAGCTCGGTCGCCGCGCCGCCGACGTGCACGAAGCTCGACACGCCGCCCGTGCAGAAGTCGCCGAAGAAGTACGTGCCGGCGAGCGCGGGGATCGCGGCTCCGCGGTACACGTAACCACCCGTCACCGAGCACCGGCCGCCCGTGTGCGGATAGGTGTGCACGGGCAGCACTTGACCGACGGTGCTGCACCCCACCGGCGGAGTGAAGCAGTTGTCGCCTTCCGCGATGTTCCAGCCGAAGTTCGCACCCGAGGCGGCGGCAGCCGTCGTGACGTCGATCTCTTCCTCGTCGTCCTGACCGACGTCGGCGATGTACAGGTCGCCGCTCGTGCGATCGAAGCTGAAGCGCCACGGATTGCGCAAGCCGATCGCGTGGTTCTCCGGCAACGCACCGCCGACGAGCAAGTACGGATTGTCGAGCGGCACGTCGTAGCCGGTGACCGGTGAAACGTCGATGCGCAGCAATCCACCGAGCAGATCGCTGAGGTCCTGCGCGTTGCCGAACGGATCGCCGCCGATGTCGCCGTTGCCGTCGCCCTTGCCGATCCACAGGAAGCCGTCGGGGCCGAACGCGATCATGCCGCCGTTGTGGAACTCATCCTTCTGATCGATCGTGAGCAGCGGCTCCGCGCTGGCAACGTCCGCGAGATTCGGATCGAGCGCGTCGACCGTGTACCGCGCGATCACGTTGCCGCCCAATGGATCGGTGTAGCTGACGTAGAAGCGGCCGGTGTTCGCGTAGTCGGGATCGAACGCCATCGAGAGCAGACCTTGTTCTTCGCCGGTCGATACGAAGCCGGTCAGGTCCAAGAACGCGACCGGCTGCACGATGCCGCCGGAGAAGATCACGATGCGTCCGCCCTTCTCACAGATGAAGAGGCGCGTGCTGTCGCCAGGTGCGGCCGTGAGGAACGTCGGGAACGTGAGCGTGTTCGTCACGGTCTCGAGCTGCAGCGCGATCCCGCCGCCACCGCCTCCCCCGCCGCCGCCACTCGAGCACGCGGTGAACGCCGATAGTCCTAGCGCCACGGCGGCATGGACGAGATTGGATCGGAACGAACGTGAAGAACGATCGAGACGAGTGACGATGCGCATGACTCCTCCTTGCGAGTACGAGCGGCCTGCCTGCCGGAAGCTAGCGAATCCGGGTCGCGTGTCCGAGCGGCGAGTGCACCGAGTCCGCGGAATTCGCGCGCGCGCCAGCGCTACACTCCCCTGCTGTGCCTGACCAACCGAAGCCGCACCCCGGCCTGCGCAAGATTCCGAGGGCGCAGTGGCCAACACGCGCGGAAGCGGCGGCGAGCGCGCTCTTCTCGCCCATGCGCGTCGGCGCGTTCGAAGCGCGCACGCGCACGTGGGTGCCGGCGATGGTGCCGTGGAGATCGGTCGACGAGGGTTTCGTCACGCGCGACATCCTCGATTGGTACGGCCGTTTCGCCGACGGACGGCCGGGCGTGCTCGTCGTCGAGGCCACGGGGATCCGCGACGTGAAGAGCGGACCGCTGCTGCGCATCGGCGACGACCGATTCCTGCCGGGGCTACGCGAGCTCGTGCAAGTCGTGCACGAGCGTTCGGCCGGCGAGACGCGCCTCGTCATTCAAGTCATCGATTTCTTGAACGTGCGGCGACGCCCCGCGAAGGAGACGTACTTCCGCCGTTACCTGACGCTGCGGCCCGAGCATCGCACGCGACTTGCCGAGCTGTGCGCGCAACCCGCGCTCTCGGCCGCGAGCGACGACGACGTGCGCACGGCGCTGCTCGCGCTCTCCGACGAGGACGTCGCGCGCGTGCTCGATGCGCGCGAGCTCGAAGACCTGCGCCGCGGATATCGCGAGCGCGTGAACGACCTCCATCTCCCGCACGTGCGCGAGCTGCCGCGCGTTCTTCCGAGCGCCTTCGCCGACGCCGCCGTGCGCGCGCGCGAGGCGGGCTTCGACGGCGTCGAGCTGCACTACGCGCACGCGTACACGCTCGCGTCGTTCCTCTCACGGTTGAACGAGCGCGGCGACGGCTACGGAGGCACGCGTGAGAACCGCATTCGGCTTCCGCTCGAAGTGCTGCGCGCCGTGCGCGCGGCCGTCGGCGCCGACTACACCGTCGGTTGCCGCATGCTCGGCGACGAGGTGATCGCGGGCGGCAGCCGCATCGACGACGCGACGTACTACGCGGTGGAGCTCGCGCGCGCCGGCCTCGACTTCCTCTCGATCTCGAAGGGCGGCAAGTTCGAGGACGCGAAGACGCCGAAGGTCGGCGAGGCGATCTACCCGTACACAGGGCCGAGCGGGCTCGAGTGCATGCCGACCGTGCACATCGACGAGCGCGGACCGTTCGGCCGCAACCTGCCGCTCGCGCGCGCGATCCGCGACGCGGTGCGCACCGCCGGACTCACGACGCCCGTCGTCGGCTCGGGCGGCATCAACACGTTCGAGATCGCCGAGCGAGCGCTGCGCGCTGGCGACTGCGACCTCGTCGCTGCCGCGCGTCAATCGCTCGCCGATCCGGATTGGTGGCGCAAGATGGAGCTCGGCCGCGGCGACGAAGTCCGGCGCTGCGTCTTCACGAACTACTGCGAAGGGCTCGACCAGAAGCACCAGCAGGTGAC
>JBJXHG010000177.1:0-36542 GCA_046160865.1 Planctomycetota bacterium
GTGATGAAGCCTGGCGCGGCAGCGATCACATCGGGGATGCGGTTGACGATGGTCGCGCACGTCAACTCGACGGTTGCCGGCCGATTGATGATGACCTCGGTGTCGGGCTCTCCCTGAATACGCCAAACGTTCTGATCGAACTCACCCACGGCGTAGACCTTCCCGATGCACTCGCCTTCGATGACGATCCCTTCCTTGGTGGTGGTCGTTACTACTGCCGACATTCCCGTCGCGTGCCCCGCGGGGATGGTCATCTGAAGCGTGTCGGAACGAAGCTCGCTGTCGTGGGTCTGGGGAACGCACTTCTGCGTCTGTGTCTTGACCTCGAGTCCTAGCTGGGCGCAGAGCCAGCCATTTGAGTTCCACATGTAGGAAGGCAAGAACGTCTCCTGTTCGATCAGGGCCCTTCGTTCTTCGTCGGAGATACTGTCGGCGGCAGCGATCTCGCGTGCGAAGTCCGCGAGCGACAACCCCACCCCGTGAGCCCTCGCCAGCGCAATGCCGTAGTCCTCGACATTGTAGCTGGACTTTCCGGTGATCTTCCTGATGGTGTGAGTCGCGCCGGCGATCGTCGTGATCAGATTCCCCCAGAACACATCTCCATATCCGGAGCCACAGAGGGTCACCCCGTTCTTCTTGGCCAACTCGTCCAGCATCTCGGTCGTCCCGTAGGCCGAGTTCCAGGGATAGAACGCCTCCTCGCAGAGAGTGATGGCGTTCACGCCGGCCTCGGCACAATCCATAAGGGGGCGTTTGAGATCGCGCATGAGACTCGCCGTTGCGATGATGCAGGCGTCCGGCTTCGTCTTCGTCATGATCTCAACTGCGTGCTTTGAATCCTGAACGAGAACCCCTGTCTTCCCCACTCCTGCGATCTCGCCGATATCCTTGCCGATGCTGTGAGCACTGCGGCCAAAGGCGCAGACGATATCGGCACCCTTCTCCATGGCATAGCGCATGGTGTACACGGACATCTTTCCGCAACCGTATTGGGCAATCCTCAGCTTCCGTTTCATCGATATTCCTTTTCCCAAAGGGACGCGCCCAGGATACTCCGGAGTCCTCGATCGTCGTCCGGCTAACGCTTTTCCGATCAGCGGCGGCGTGAAGCGCCGTCCGCTGCAACCGGTTGTTAGCCAGCCCGTCGTTCCTGCTCATGCTTGTGTAGCATTGTCAGCGTCCAAATAGGCGCGCACAAAGGCTATGATCTTATCCACATCTGGCCTGAGGTGATCGAATGCGTCCATGTATCGATTCCAGAGCCAGTCGGTTGGCATGTTCTCGAGTTCCTCAAGCGACCTGCACCTTGTCGGCATTTCTTGTGATCCGGCGTTTAGGATCTCGAAAAGAATGACCACATTGCGACCGACGGAATCGAGATACTTTACCAACAGATCCGCCAGCGCCTTGGGTAGAAGTGGGTCCTGCGCCAGCTCTGTCAACGTCTGCTGCATCTCAATCCACTGCCTGTTTATGTACATCGGGTCATGCTGATACTGGCCCCAGCGAGCAACGCGATCGGCTGATGCTACTGACAGGGACAGGGCTTCCGGGAGTGTGCCCGTCATCGTGCCGATCGCCATCGAACCGCTACCGGCCGTGGTCGGGCGCATTCGTCGGGGACAGTTTTCCCAGCTGAGGGGGCCCGCCTCGCGATCGAAAGATACGTCGAAGAAGTTGGCCGCGTACTCGCCAGTCATGCTCAGCACATTGACATCAAAGAGGGCTTTGAAACCGAAGGCACTTCGCAGCGTGAACTCATCTTTGCCAAGAAAGAGTTGCGCTACTGCGCTGACTCTTGGGAGCTGAGCCTGATATGTCGCGGTGCGAATAGGTTGTGGCGTTGATCTCGGTGCACCCCAGATGGGCAGAAGAAACCCAAGAGCGGCCAAGAGAAGAACCGGGCCGCCGAGTACGGCGGTATCCTTGACGCTCGCCGGAAGCTGGGGAACTTTGAAGGGGCCGAGGTCAAGTGGGCCAACATACGGTGCCAGCGAGACAGCCAACGCCGCCAATACAACGGCGACTCGGAGACCATCTGGCCAGCCGAGTTTGTCCGCCAGGCTCTTCTTCGACACTTGGACCTCCTTGCCCATCTTGGCTGGCTAACGCTCGGCATCAGCGGCGGCACGAAGCGCCGTCCGCTGCATGCTGTTGTTATGCCTCGTCGTTCCCATCGCCACGAAGTAGTTCGGCAATCTCGGCGGCTATCTCCGCCACCGTATGCGTTCCCGTACTCCGCGCCACCTTATCTGCGAGTGACGGGCTGTAGTCCAGGACCTGCTGCTTTGTGATGCCATGCCAAATTGGAAGAAGGGTCTGCTCTCCCGAGACGGATCGAGCGACGATCCCGTCCAACTCGTAGTTTGGCCAACCCTTAGAAATGAAGGAAGGCGATAGAACAACTAGCCCGACTCTGCTCGAGGCCAGCCCTCGGTCGATCTTCTGCCGCAGACTATCACCGATGCGAAGCGTGAACTCGTCATACCAGACACGCAGACCCTTCGCGGTGAGGGCGCTTGCCAAATCTCTGACCACTGAGTCCTTGTCTTCCGACGCGTGGGAGATGAAGACGTCGTACATTTCGCCTCCCGCTTCCGGCACTGGAGCGGGGTGATCATGCACGAGGCTTGGCACCGAAGAAAGAGGTGCCTCACGTATGGGCGGAAGTACTCCTGGCAACACTGTGACCGACGCGCGCGTGCTACCGCGAAGCCCCTGCATGTCAATCGCAACATGCCAGTGGCCGGAAGATGGGATTTGGAGACGGATCGGAGACTTCGTCGCCAACCCTCCGATGTAGCGGTGCCGGCGCCCATTCCTGTAGCTTGAAAAGTCGGAACTGTTCATGAGGCGCACGTTCGCCCCACTCGTGAGGGTCACCTCGACGATCTCGCCTCGCTGGCGATGTCCGAGGTCGTTGTGGATGAAGTTCACCGGTCAGCACTCCCTGTAGACATAACGCTCCGGTTCAGCGGCGGGCCGCGCAGCGGACCGTCCGCTGCAACCGGTTGTTAGGCCGTTCACCTATTCTACCGACCATGAGTTGAGATCCTCGTCAGAAACAAGAGCTCATCGAGAATGGGCCAGAGGCTGGCCGGAGCAGGCATGAATGGGTTGACAAGAAAGTGGTAGCGAAGCAGGTGATGTGCGTGCTGCGGTGAGAGTCCATTGATGATGCTCGTCGCCTCGGGGCCTATCGGCAGGCCCATCGTTGTGAGAAGTTTCAGTAGTGCGTTCAGGTTATGCCGATTGTCGAAACGCTTGAGATCGGCCGGGACGTAGCCGCGCTTGAGGAGCGCCGACTTCAAGAACAACTCAATGGCCTGGGAGACCAAGAAGTAGAATGGGATCGCGGTCAGTTTTCCCGGAGAGCCGTCGTCGCGAAGCTTGAGGCTGGGGAGAAGCGCCTCTGCACTCACGCGGAAGTTCACCGCCGTCATCCGGTACACCGATGCCCAGTAGATCGGGTCGTCTGTCTTGGGTGATACGTCCATCGGCCTAACGTCTTTGCCGATCAGCCGCGAGCCGCTTGGGGCTCGCCGGCTGCATCGGCTTGTTGGGTGGCGCCAAATCGTCCATGCCCCTCACTCCATGAGACGAAACCAGTCACGCACTGTCAGCTGCAGCCGCAGCTGCTCATCCTCTGCCAGCGGGGTACAGTGCGCGATTGGGTTGCGGAGTGCATTCAAGCTGGCCATCACCTTCTCGACGGCGCGCTTGCTACTGAAGAGGCTGCCGAAGACATCCCAATTGGTGGTGATCAGGACTGACAACTCGCCAAACGTAGTGTAGTCGAGCTCGCTGTTCGAGCGCCGCGTTACCCCGGCATCCAGCTCCTTCTGAATTCTCCCCGCGACCTCAGTGCGGATGTTGTCTGGCACCCTCTTGGATGCCCACCACGCCGGCGACTTCTCCGCAGCCTCGATCGTCGAGCTGACAAGCTCGCGGATCGAAGACTCGAGAGAATAGAAGACCTCGTAGTGCCGGCTCATCGCTGCGGCTTCCGCGCGAATCGCAACGCTAAACTGCGGATAGTAGACCGACTCAACGGTCTCTGCCGAGACCGGCGCATGGCCAAGATCAACGCCGTGCTGTGAACCGATCCGCGTCATCTCTTGCATGATCATCTGATGCGTCATGCCAAAGGCTTTGAGCCGATCGCGAGTCTTCGAAGTCACTGGCCCTCCAGCAAGTGCTCGCGAAGGCTCTTGAAGATTGCATTGAAAACGGCCTGATCCGACGTTGCCGGCAGGTTTAGGTTGATCGTGTAGGAGAGCCCAATAGGAAGGCCCGATCGCTGAGTGCTCACAGCCGGCGCTGTTGTGGTGCTTTCAGCATTCTGCTCCTTGGCCACCCCATTCGGCGCTTCGTCCTTCGTGAACTTCGCACCCGCCTTCAGCTGCTTCAGCGTGGATAGGGTCAGCTTGGCAACCTGATTGTCAGCTTCGACCCCAGTGACCTGAACAATCAGTGCAAGAAGGTCCTTGTCGTTTAGGTCGAAGAAGTACTCATTCGCCTGGGTGAGTGACTTGTACCCAAACCTGACAGCAGCAGCGAGAGCCTCGCCCGCTGTCGCATGGTTGCGGAACTGCTTGTACGTGTCGGTAGGCGCGCCGTCAGCACCTACAAAGCCGACCTTCTTCAGGAAGGGGATCAGGGCGGCACCGGTGCCGCCCTTGATCTGGAGCTTCGTGCTAACGAAGTCCCCAGTCACTCGCTCCGGCGTCGCGGCTGTACGGATCTTGTCGAGCGCATTCTTCAACGAGCCCGGAGACGCAAGGTAGGGGAGGTTTGAAGCCAATGGACTCTCTTGATGAAAGTGGAAGTCGGGACTCTCGACTGCAGACTCGCTCGTTCACCATAGCCACCTACGCGAGCGTTGCAAACAGGACGCGGGGGAGCTGTCAACCGAAGCGGCCACCCAACGTTTGAGTTCAGCGGCGGCCGAAGGCCGTCCGCTGGAATGACGGGTTCGGCGTCACCGATAGCGCATAGCGTTGGTACGCTCTACGTAACGTTCCATTCGATGGTCGGAAACTCCGAGGATGGTTGCGATGCCTTTCCCTGAGCGCAACGCGAAGTCGCCCTTGCTATGTATGACGGCAACGTCCGGGATTGCGTTCAGGCATCGTTCGTTGGCTGAATCGGCAAACCCGAGTAGCCGCGGAGGCAGTGTCGGTATGGCATCGAGTTCGTTGAAGGTGTGGAACGGCTGCGGGAGAAACGACTTCGCGCTTGTATCGCCGTAGCGCGGCATTCCGTACGTGTAGCAAGCGATGGCAGGAGGAATGCGATGACGACGGCGATGCCCAAAGGGATGAAAGTCGTTCTCTTCAAGCTTGGCATAGAAAATTGCAGCCATCGCGCCACCCAAAGAATGACCAGTTACATACACGGGCACATGTGAATCGTTGTTCATTGAACGCAGCCGCTCAACGACCTCATCGAAGCATTCAAGAACAGCATCAAAGAAGCCTCGATGGAGGCGGGCAGACCCACCGAAGCCGGACTGGTACCGAACTTTACGGACATCCAGGTCCGCCTTGAAGTCTGCGAACGAGAGGGTCGTTCCCCGGAAGGAGACGAAGACGACCCGACGGAGCCGCGAGATTGTGATGATGACGCGACCACGGACAATCACTTCGATCTGCGTATTCGTCTCGAGGTCCTTCAGGGTTGCGCGGCGTTGCTCACTTTCCCAGCGGGATACGTGGGCTTGGAATCTGTCGCAGGGGATGAGCTTCGCTCGCTTGGTCTTCTTGAACTCGAACTGGGGCACCTCTTCATAGGCAACGGCGGCGAAGACTGCTGCCACATAGGCCTTCTGCCAGCCGAAGGCATCGTTCTCCCAGTCGTCGATGCTGTCGGCGAGTCGCTGAGCGTCATTGAAGTGCGTATGAAAATCCACGATGCCTCCCGTCTGATGTTTGTGATGCCGAACGCATATTAGACAGATCTGCATAAACACCGGAAACGCGGCGAGCTGGTCCGTCTAACCTGGTCGTGCATTGACGGTGCCCTCGACGCAACCTGCCGCGCTCCAACGGGATGACGGTCGCCCGCGCGTCGGAGTCCTCACGCGTTAGGCAGGTCTGCCTAATACGCGGACGGCGCCGCTCGGCGTCGCTGCCGCGCAGGTGGCGAAACGACCGCGGGTCTCCGACGAGTGACGTGGCAGTGCGCATCGTCAGCCTCCGAGCAATCGGTCGGCCGGGCTCCGCACGCCGGCCGGGCCGCGGTTCAAGACGTGCGTGTAGATCATCGTCGTCGCGACGTCCTTGTGGCCGAGCAGCTCTTGCACCGTGCGGATGTCGCTGCCGTCCTCGAGGAGATGCGTGGCGAACGAGTGGCGGAACGTGTGACACGTGGCGCGCTTCGCGATCCCGGCGGCCAGCACGGCGCGGCGCACGGCGTGCTGCACTACAGTTTCGTGCAGATGGTGGCGGCGCTTCTCTCCGGTTTCGCGCTCGACGTACGTGCGCGTGGCGGGAAAGACCCACTGCCACGGCCACTCGCGGCCGGCCGACGGCAGCTTCTTCGCGAGCGCGCCGGGCAACTCGACGGAACCCGCGCTGTTTGCGAGGTCGCGCTGGTGCTGGCTGCGAACGTGCTCGAGATGCGTCGCGAGCGCGGGCTTGATCGACATCGGCAGCATCGTTGCGCGGTCCTTGTCGCCTTTGCCGCGACGGACGGCGATCTGGTTGCGGCCGAAGTCGACGTCCTTGATCCGCAGCCGGCAGCACTCCATGAGCCGCAGCCCGCAGCCGTAGAGCAGAGTCGCCATCAAGCGCGGCTCGCCGTCCATGTGCGCGAGCACCGCCCGCACCTCGTCGCGCGTGAGCACGACCGGCAGACGCGCGGGCGTCTTGGCTCGCACGAGATCGTCGAGCCACGGCAATTGCATGCCGAGCACCTCGCGGTAAAGGAAAAGCAGCGCCGCGAGCGCTTGGTTCTGCGTCGAAGCGGACACGCGTCCGCGCGTGGCGAGCGCGCTCAGGAACGCCGTGACGTGCTCGGCTCCGAGGGACGCCGGATCACGCCGCCCGTGGAACTCGTAGTAGCGAACCATCCAACCGAGGTAGGCCTGCTCGGTGCGCGGGCTGAGGTGTCGCAGGCGAATGGCAGCTCGCGCACGGTCGCCGACGCGGACCGGCGGAATAGGTCGCGCCGGCCCATAGCCACTGTCGCTCGCGCGGACGTGGATCCGCTCGCACACGTCCATGGCACCTGCGACCGCCCCCGAGTGCGTGCCTGCTCGCGTCGAGCGAGACGGACTCGCCCGCCTCCACGGTACCCGCGGGTTCATCACTGCGGCTTGCATGCGAAACGCCAGCGAACGACCGCTCTCACCTCGGTCTCGCCGACGGGGCGAAGCTTAGAGCCGGCCTCGGGAGCCGACAAGGCACGCACCCCTCACTCCACCAACCGATGCGCCTTCCGTCCCCCGCGCTCCGTCTTCGCGACCGCCGCACCTTCGCTCAGCAAGTGTCGCGCGTGCTCGACCGCGCGCGCGACGAGGCCTTGCGCGCCTTCGCGCAGCTCGGTGCTCTCGCGCACTTCGGACGTGTTGTGCTCCATGTCTTCCGCCGACCAGCCGCGGCTGTGCGCGATGAACGGGAACTGCGGGAAGTGGAAGCCGAGCTCGGCGAAGAACATCAATTGCTGGCCGGCGACGGCCTGCACGTTGTCCTGACCGCCAGTGATGATGAAGCACGCGACCTTGTTCCGCAGCAGCACGCGGTCGGCGATCGTCACCTGGTTCTGAATGCAGTTCATGCGCTCCGCCATCTTGAAGTAGAGCGACGAGGCGCTGCCCCAGCGAATCGGCGTCGACACGACGATCACGTCGGCCCAGAACACGACCGCTTCGTACACACGCTCCATCTGGTCCGTGGGATCCATCTGCGTGATCGAGCACGGCCACGTGCACGCGCGCGCGCTCTTGCTGTAGTAGCCCTCGCAGTTGCGGAACGTGAGCTCGTTCAGCTTGACGAGCTGCGTCTCCGCGCCGAGCGCGTCCTTTGCGTGCGCGAGCGCGACTTCGAGCAGCGCGTCGGACGTCGAATAACGCGGATTCGCCGCGTCCATCACCGTCGTCGAGATGCCCGCGACGCGGATCGGTCCCTCCGCGCGCACGATCGCGCGCTCGAGCGGATGCGCGGGATGCGGGAGCTTGCTGCGCTTCGTCGCCGGCTCGAGGTCGACGAAGAGATGCCCGTGCTCCTGCTTCAACCGAAACTGCGGCACGGCGTCGGCTTCGTAGCCCGGCTCACCTTGTCCCGTGACGCGGTGGAACTTCCAGTTGTGCCACGGGCACACGATGTACTCGCCGTCGAGCCGTCCTTGACCGAGCGGCCCGCCGACGTGGTTGCACGCGCCGTGCACGGCGCCGAACACGCCGTCCTTGCACGAGAGCGCGATCTTCGTGCGGCCGATCGTGACCTCCTGCAGCCGCGTCTTCCGCAGTTCGTCGACGGGACCGAGATCGTGCCAGCGTTCGTCGGACATGGATGAGCTCCTTGAGTTCAGGGAAGGGACGAGTGCGCGCAGGTTTCGGCGGTCGGCGCGATCGACGGATCGCGCGGCGGCCCGGACGCGGCCGGATCCGCGTGCAAGCGCGCGAGCCTCCGGTAGCGCCACGTCTCACGCACGAGCACGGCGAGCGGCGTGACGCTCGCGCCGCGCGCGCGATTGTGGACGCCGATCTCGAACGCGATGCGCCACTGCTCGCACAGCACGCGATAGGCCTCGCGCAGCGTCGTGCGCGGATCGTAGATGTGCGTCGCTTCCGACGTCAGGCCGTTCAGCTCGACGATCGTGAAGCCGCGGCCGGCCCGCACTTCCTCGAGCGACGTCGTGCGCACGTCGAAGCGGCCGAAGAAGAAACCCTCGAACCGCCGGGCGATCGCGTCGATCGCGCTCTCGAGCTCGGGCGTCGCGAGGTGCGCGCCGTCGAGGAAGATCGCGCCGCGGCAGTGCGTGCCGAGCTCGACGAGCTGCACGCGCTCGCCACTCTTCGGCACCCACGCGAGGCGCTCGGCGTTGGCGTCGAAGTACGTGCGAGCGGCGCACACCGCGCGCTCGTCGTCGACGATCAGCTCCTCGAGCGTGCGCCGTCCGTCGCCGGTGAGCACCGGCATGCGCTTCTCGGTGATCGAGAAGATCCGGCCGCGCGCGTGCGACGGATGGCGCACGTAGAAGATGCCGAGCTCGTCGCCCGGCGCGTACGCCTGCAGCACGAGGTCGTACGCCTGCCGTTCGATGCGCGCTTCGAGCTCGGCGCTCGTGCGCACGATGCGCACGCCGGATCCGCGCTGGCCGACGTCGGGCTTCAGCACGACGGGGAACGCGAGCGCGTGCACTTCGATAAACGCGTGTGCGCGTGCGCGCCGTTCGCCGTCCGGCAGCGAGAGCGGCAGCGCGCACGAGCGCGCGACGGGCGCGCCGCTCGCTTCGAGCTGCGCGAGGATGTCCGTCTTCGACTCGCCGATGAAGCCGCCGGTCGGGATGCCGGGGTTCGCCGCCGTCGCGACCGTCAGGCTGCGATGCTTCAGCGCGAGCCAAGCGAGGTAGAAGACGACGGGGACATAGAACACGTACGGCGGCCAGAACTCGAAGCGCAGCCGCCGTCGCCACGCGCCGATCCACATCCGTCGTCCGCGGTGCGTCAGCGCCGCGACGAGCGCGCGCTCGACCACGAGCAATGTCGCGGCGAGCGCGAGCAGGATCCACACGCCGTGCCGCTCGAAGATGTCGGCCGGATCGAGAGCCAGCGTCCCGGCCCAGGCCGAGAAGCCGACGAGCAGCGGCGTCCAGAGCGCGCACGCGAGCAGGAAGTAGAACGCGAAACGCACGCAGCCCGTGCGCAACACACCCGCGGCGAAGTACGTCGGCAAGCGCAGCCCCGGCGTGAAGCGCGAGAGGAAGATGACGCGCAAGCCGCGCGCGCGGAACCAGGCCGACGCGCGCTCGAGGCGCGCGTCGCTCACGAACCATTTCAACGGCGCGCGCGCCGCCGCGGCGCGGCCGAAGATGCGACCGGCGGCGAACAGTCCAAGGTCGCCGAGCACGAGCCCCGTGAGGCACGCGAGCGTGCCGGGCACGAACCCGAGTCGGCCATCCGCGACGAGCAAGCCCGTCGCGATGCACGTCAGGTCCTCCGACACGAACGTGGCGAGCACGATCAGCGCGAGTACCACGAGCAGCGCGACGCCCTCGAGCGGCGGAATCGAGGCCGGATCGAACGGCACCGACGCTGCGAGCGAGCGAGCGGGATCGGCGCCGCGACGCGACAGCGCGCGCCCTGCTTCGACGTCCGCGACGAACCGCTCGACGTGCTCCGCGACTGCGTGCGTGTGCGTCCACGGCAGGAAATGGCTGCCGTCGATCACGACGAGCTCGCTCTGCGGTACCAGCCGATGGCTCTCGCGTGCCGCGGCCACCGGCACGAGGAAGTCGCGCTCGCCGTGCACGATCAAGAGCGGCGCGTCGACCCTCGCGAGGATCGGGCGCAGACGGCGTTGGTCGGTGTCGTAGAAGCTGCGCGCGAACGCGATCGAGAACGGCGAGTCGTCGAGCGCGCCGAAGTGCGGGAGCAAGTGGTGCGCGCTCCACACCGCCGCGAGCTGCGCTGCGTGCACGTAGTGGTTGAGCCGGTAGCTGCCGGAGAGCTCGTACTCCTGCGCGCCAATCGACGAGAGCAGGGTGATCGACTGCACGCGCTCCGGTGCGAGCGCCGCGAGCTCGAGCGCGACTCCGCCGCCGAGGCTGAAGCCGACGACGTGCGCGCGCTCGATCTCGAGCTGCTCGAGGAACTCGTTCACGTAGCGCGCCTGCGCGCGGATCGAATGGTCGGGAACTTCGCGGTCGGAGATGCCGAAGCCCGGCAGGTCGGGAACGACGACCCGGAAGCGATCGTCCAGCTCTTGCCCGATCGCGAACAGGTCGCCGCCGTCGCTGGGGCTGCCGTGCAGGAAGAGCAGCACGGGCTTGTCCCCGCGCTCGAGCCAAGCGCTGTCCGAGTAGCGGACGAGCATGCCCTCGACTCTCACGCAGGGCACATCGCAGTAGATCGTCACGCCGCGGCCTATGGCGGACGCGAAGGAGAGTGCAAGTACCACGACATACGCGATGACGAGCACGCCCAGGATGCGACGCGTGCGCGGTGCGCGGCTCACTGCGCTCGGCATGGCGCGTCAGCGGCGCGGCGCGCCGCCGCTCGCTTCCCAGTAGCGCAGCGTCGACGGCGCGACGCCGAAGTCCGCGTCCACGCTCTCGCCAGCGCGGCGCAGGAGCACGGCGATCAGCGCGAAGTGGTGCACGGCGTGCGAACAGAGCGCCGCGAGCTCGCGTGCGCGCGACGAGCGCGTCCACGGCCCGCCTTCCATGCGCACGTCGAGCACTCCGTCGGCTTCGCACGTGCGCAGCAACTCTTCGGCGCGCGAGCAGGCGTCGACGGCCGCGCGCGAATCGCACTCGAGCCGCGCATCGCGCGCGCGCAAGTCGTAGTCGACGGAGCCGCTCGCGAGCTGCGTGGTGAAGCACGCGTAGAAATCGATCACGTGCCGCACGTGGCTGCCGATCGACGCGAGGCCGAGCTCCGGAGCCGCGTCCGCGTACGCCGCGTCGGGTAGCCGGTCGAGCGTCGCACGCAGTTGCGCGAGCACGCGCACATTGTCACGTACGAGGTCGCGCACGAGATCGGCGGAGTGCGACATGTCAGACGGCCTCCGCGGGCCGCAACCGACCGGCGACGAGCGCGTGCGCTCGCGCCGCGAGGTGCTTGCGGTCCGGGTGCGCGAGACGCTCGTGCGAGAACGCAATGCGCGCGTGCACTGCGCGCAAGCCGCACAAGCGGTAGAGGTGCGCGCCGAACGGCATGTCGCCCCACCAGCACACGCTCTGGCTCGCGGGCGGCTCGCCGTCGCCGGCTTCGTACGCGAGGCTCGCGCAGCACACCGGCGTTCCGCTCGCTGCAGCGACTTCGAAGATCGACGGGCGGAAGGGGAGCACGTGCTCGCCGGCCGAGCTCGTCCCTTCCGGAAACACGATGACGCCGCCGCGCTCGTGCAGCGCGCGCCCGAGCGTGGCGACGGCGCGCGGCACGTCGGACTTGCGCGTGCGATCGATGAAGCACGTGCCGACCGAGCGCGCGAGCAATCCGATCACGGGCCAGCGTGCGACTTCGGCTTTCGCGAGGAACGCGCCGTCGACTTGCGTCCACAGTGCGACGATGTCGAGGTACGACAAGTGATTCGCGACGAGGAAGTACGGCGGCGCGGGCACGGCTCCTTCGACGGTGACCCGCAGGCACAGCGTGTGTGCGACCGCGCGCGCCCACGTGCGCACGAACCACGCGTGCGTGCGCTGCGCCGCGGCTCGCGACACGAGTGCGAGCGGACGTGTCGCGAGCCAGCCCGCGTAGCACGCGAGCGTCCACGCCGCTGCGCAGGCGAGTCGCGAGATTGCACGCACGTGCCTCATGGCGATCGGCGCGGCAGTCCCGCCGCGAAGAGCTCGAGCGTGCGCGGATCGAGCGCCGCGAGATCGAGCAATGTGAGGAAGTCGACCGTGCCGAACTCGCGGTCGAGGGCGGGCATCCCGAGCACGCGCGCGCCGTAGCGCAAGTACGTGCGGAACAGCGTCGGGATCGGCGGCGCACGCACGCTGCCCGATGCGCCGCGCGGGATGCACGCGAAGTGGGGCAGCGGCTCGACGCGCAAGCTCGCGTGCACCAAGAGGTCGCGCTCGAGCTCGTCGTACAGCGCGAGACCCGCGTCCGGATCCTGGCTCGTGAGCGAGCTGCACCCGAAGAAGTAGCGCTTGTCGTTCCAGCGCGCGTACGCCGCGAGGCCGCGCCACAAGAGGAACAGTACCGTGCGGTTGCGGTGCTCGGCGGCGATGCACGCGCGGCCGAGCTCGATGCACGCCTCGACGATCGTGAGCGGCGCGAGGTCGAACTCGCCGGCCGAGTAGAAGCCTTCGCCCGCGTCGGCCATCGCGTGGACTTGCAGTCGATAGGTGCCGACCACGGTGTCCGACGGCTCGTCGCGCACGATCAAGTGGTGGCACTGCGCGTCGAAGCGGTCGCGGTCGAGCCCGCTCTCCGCACAGCTGCGCAGGCCTTCGCCGAGCTCGAGGTTGAACACGTCGTACCGAAGTCGAAACACGCGCTCGAGCTCGCGCGCGCCGCGTGCGAACGAGAGCCGGTAGCGACCGTGGCGCTCGTCGAGCGGCGGGCGGAACGCATCGCCGGTCGACGGGATGCGCACGCGCGTTTCGTGCGGAAGGCTCACGCGCTCACTCCTCGTGTCCTTGGTTGCGATCCGGAACGCCCACGTAGCGCGTGATGCCGTTCGGCGGGACGCGCAGCACGTACGTGTCGCCGCTCTTCTGCACGCGTCCTTCGACCTCGATCGGCTCGGCGACGTAGTCGAGCACCTCATCGCGCAAGGTCGTGCCGTGCTCCGACACGAGCAGGTAGACCTGCGTGTCGCCGCCGAACGTGCGCACGAGCAGCACCGGCGGGATGCCGCCGGAGATGCAGCGCACCGCGCACGAGCGGTGCGGCTTCGAGTTGCCGGGCTTCATGACACCGAAGTAGCACTTGCTGTCGACGATCTCGCCGACGAGGCGCTGCGCACCGAGATCCTCGAACGCGTCCAAGGCATTGCCGCCCGGTGTGGCGACGCGCGGGGCTGGCGCGAGGTCGACGATCGAGTCGGGCACGACCTCGACCATCGTCTGATCGCCGCGGTACACGAGCGTGCCCGACAAGCGCACGCGCGCGCCGGCGCGGCCGGCGACGATCTCCGCCGCGCCGTGCTTGCCCGGTGCGACGAGCCAGTAACGCGATTGCGTCGCCGCGCCGCTCTCCGCGCCGATCCCGTCGCGCGTGCGATCGACGAGGAGCGCGGGTGCGGGCACTTCCTCGACGAGGCCTTCGAGCGTGCGCGTCGTGCCGTACTCGAACGTGCCCGCGCCGAACGGCATCTGCGCCGCGGTCAGCGCGAGCGCGAGACCGATGCACGCGAGCAGCCAGCCGAGTGCGCGACGGCGGACGAAGCTCGCGAGCGCGGCCGGTGCGCGCGGTGCATAGCCCACGTAGAAGTCAGCGGGAGCGAGATCGTCGCGCACGGGATCAGTCATGACGCGCCTCCGTGCACGGCGCCGGCTCGACGGCCGTGCCGGCCGCGAGCGCGCGTGGATCCACCCACACGCGACCGCCGTGCACGCGCACGCGAAACGTCGGCACCTTCTCGGTGAACGGTGCGGGCGAGCAGCCGTCTTGCGGTCGGTACTGATAGCCGTGCCACGGGCACGTCACGCAGCCGTCGATCACGCGGCCTTCGCCGAGCGGACCGTTCTGGTGCTGGCACACGTTCGAGAGCGCGGAGACTTGGCCGTCGTAGCGGAAGATCGCGACGCGCTCGCCGCCGAGCGTCGCGACGTGCGCGCGGCCGTCCGGGATCGCGGCGACGGCGCACACGTCGACGAAGCCGTCGCGCGCGAGCGCGCTTGCACCCGGATCGATGGCCGGCGGATCGATCGCCGGCGTCGCGTGTACGTGATCCGCGGGCTCGACCTCGCGATCGCGCGCGCGCTCGCGCCAGCCGGCGAGGCCGTGCAATCCGAGCACGAGCACGAGCGACGTGCACAAGAGCGCCGCGAACAGCGGACTCGTCTCCGCTTGCAGCACGCCGAGCGCCACGTGCATCACGACGAGCGCGTACGCGGCGTACACGAGCATGTGCAGCGTCTTCCACACCGGCGCCGACAAGTTCTTGAGCCAGAAGTCGTGGCTCGTCGCCGCCATCACGAACAGGATCGCGAGCGCGAGGAAGCCGAGCACTTGGAAGGGGAAGTGCACGAAGCTCGTGTAGCGCGTGTTCGATGCGAACAAGCTGACGAGCGGGAACATGTCGCCGAGCGCGTGGAACTGCACGAGCGAGAACAGGCCGTGCGCGAGCCCGAGTAGGAACGTCAGCACGCCGAAGTGACGGCGGTTGTACAGCAGCGGCAGGAAGCGCGCGTCGAGTCGGCACAGCGGCCCGATCGCGAGCACGGCGGTGAGGCACAGGAGTGCCGCGGTGCCGAACGCGCGGAGGATCAGCGTCTCGGCCGTCGCTTCCGGGTGCAGCGCGAAGCCGACGCCGACGAACAGCGCGATGTAGACGACGACGCCGCCCGCGACGGTCGCGTCGTACACGCGCTTCGCTCGATTCCAGCCGACCGCTCGATATCCGGCTCCCATGCGCTCCGTCAGCTCCCGGGCTCGAGCACCGCGCTCGCGACGATCTCCGGCTCGACGAGGCTGTAGATGCACAGCCACCCGCGCGCGTTTCGCGCATTCTCCGGGAGTTTCATGCGCCGCGCCTGCGTCCCGTCGAGGCTTCCGAGCAGGATCGATCCCGTCGCGGGCGCGTCGGATTCCGGCGCCGCGGGCGACCAGTACACGAGCACGTCGGGCCGCGCGAAGTCGTGCTCCGGCGTCAGCTCGAGCACGCGGTGGGGCAAAGATCCGTTCGCCGGTTCGCCCGGCTCACTCCACAGGCGCGCACGGATGCGGCTCGATTCGAAAAGATCATCGCGCGCGACGATCGGCCCGATGGTCGCGCGCTCGGCGCCCGAGAAGGGAATCTCGAGCGCGAGCGGCAGCTTCGGCCGGAGCACGAGCGCAGCGGTGACGCCGACGGGGAGGGCGAGGGCGAGTGCGACGGTCCACAGGCGATGACGCGCTCGCAGCGAACGGATCAACGCGCGCCTCCGTTCATGGAGCGCGGACGATTCGCGGTGTGCTGCCCGATCGATTCGGAGCGCACGCGGTGGGCGTTGCGCTCCGGGGGCGGCTCGCGGTCTCCACGCATCCAGCGCACGAGGAACAAGGGCCAGAAGATCGAGAGGCCCGGGATGATCACGGCGCGAAAGCCGAGTGTGGCGTGCGCCGCGTCGGAATCGACGCGCGCCACTCCCTTCGCGACGAACACGAGCGCGAAGACGAATCCCGCGGCGAGGTAGACGCCGAGGGTGCCGAGCACGGCGCTCGCTATCGTTTCCGCCATTCCGGTGCTCCGTTTCTCGTGGGCGCGCCGCGCGGGAGGCGCGGACGCGGGCTTGGATGCCCGACGCGCCGGAAAGTATCGGTGAATCCGCGCTCACGCAACCGAGCGACGCATCGGAGGAGCTGCGTGCTCTCGATCACTCGGCGCGCCGGCACGCCGTCCACAAGAGCGCGAGCAGCACCAGGTCTCCGAGCGTGACGAGCGACGCGATCTCGAGTCGCGACTTCCACGCCCCGCCGACGACTTCGCCGCTCGCGAGAACGCACGCGACGTAGTAGACGCACAGTGCCGCGGCGAGCGCTCGGCGGCGCGGCGGGCCGAGCGCTTCGCCGACGAGCACGAAGAAGACGGGGACGAGTGCCGCGTGGTGCGCCTTCCACGAGATCGGCGACGCGAGCAGTGCGAGCGGAAAGAAGGCGAGCGCGGAGAGGATCTCGGCGCGGCCCGACCGCGCGCGCCACGCGTGGGCGCAGGCGATCGCCGCGAGGAGTGCGACAGCGGCGAGCGCGAGCGCGCCGGCTCGATCCGGATCCGCGAGCGCGCGACCGAGTGCGCCTCGCAGGCTCTGGTTCATCTCGTGCGCGAGGTCCGGCATCGCAGCCGATGCGCCGGCGTCCGCGTGGATCGTGTGCGTCACGTCGGTGAACCAGCGTGCGGCGAGCGCGCCGTACGGACGCGCGCCGAACCACGCCGCCGGCGTCCAGAACAAGACGAGCCCGAACCCCGCGGTCCACGCGAGGACGGCGCGGTGTTTCCGGCGCAGGAAGAACAGCGCCACCGGCGCGAGCGACGGCTTCAGAACCAGCGGCAGCGCGAGGAACCAGCCGGCACGCGCGCGGCGGGCGCGCAGCGCGCAATCGATGGAGTACAGGATGCTCGCGGCGTACAGCGTGTTGCCTCCGCCGCCCGCCATGTCGCGCAGCACGTAGCGGCTCGCGAGCAGGAGCGCGAGCGCGAAGACGACCGCCGCGTGGGGCGCGAGCGATGGCCAATGCTCGCGCGCCCAGCGCCGCAGCACGACGAATGCGAGCGCGAGCGCGCCGACCTGCGCGCTCGCCCACGCGACGCGCGCGAGCTTCGTCGGCAGGAGCGAGAGCGGTGCCGTGATCCACGCGTACGACGGGGGATACGGGCGATGCACGAAGGTCTGGCGCTCGGCATCGAAGTACGGGTCCTCGCGCGCGAGAAAGCGGCCGCCGAACGCTTGGTTCGTCTCGAGCACGCCTCCGTCCTTGCGCGCGGCCCGCAACACGAGCACGAGCGCGACGAGCGCACCGAGGATCGCGATCACGCGGTCGCGCCGGCGCAGCGCCGCGTCGTCGGCAGGAAAGAGGAAGCGCAACACGCGCGTCTCGATCACGCGGAGAGCCGCGTTTCCATCTCGCGCGCGCTCACAGCCCGTCGATCTTCGCGCTCGCAAGCGCTTCGCGGGCGTAGTGCAGGAACGCGAGGCGCAACGCCTCGTCTTCCACCTGCTTGCGGTTCGCGTCGACGCGCAGGTCGAGCGGGTTCTTCGCTGCGAGGCGCGCGACGAGGCGCGTGAAGGTGTAGCCCAGCGGTCCGCGCACGGGACCCTCGATCGTGTCCTCCTTCTGCTCGAAGAACACATGATCGGCGAGCGACGTGCCGAGCGCGATCTGCGTCTGCAGCGTCTCGCCGAGCATCTGCTGCAAGTCGTCGCGGTACGTGCGGCCGAAGCGGCCTTGGTTGCGCGGATGTCCGAAGCGCTCGGGCGTGTGCAGCGCCACCGGCGGATCCCAGAAGCCGCTCACCTGCTGCAGGCGTTCGAGCCACAGCGCGTCGGGATCGACACCCTCGCGCTCCGTACCGACTTGCAGCGTGCCGACTTGGAAGCGCGCGCGGTTGTCGTCGAACTCCGCTTGCAGCGCGGCCGCTTCCTCGCGCACGCCGTCCCAGCCGCCGCGTTTCCAGCGGAACTCGGGCCGCTCGTAGAGCGGGATCAGGATCGCTTCGGCGTTGACCATGCCGCGGCCGGCGCTCTCGACCGCGCGCGGGCGCATGCGCTCGACGAGTCCCGCGGCCGATCCACCGTCCGGCGAGATGCGAGCGGTCGCACGCGCGCGCTCTTGCAGCACGAGTGCGCGGAACGCGTGCTGGAGACAGAACGCTTCGGCGTATGCGGCCGGAGACGTGAAGCCGGCGTCGCGCGCGGCGCTGGCGACCGTGCGGTGCGCGGTAGCGAGCTCTTGCACGTGGCGCGCGAACGCGTCGGCAGAGCCGCTCGATTCCACCGCGAGCCCGTCGCGCTCGCAGCGTGCGCGCAGCGCGCGCGTCGCGGCGAGCCAGCGGCGCGCGAGCTCGATGTCGGTCTCGTGCAGCGCGCGCTCGACGCGCGGCCAAACGTCGGCTGTGCGTAACTCGAGCTCGGGTTCGCCATCTCCGTCGTCGACGCGCACGAGCACGTCGGTTGCGAGCGCGTGCTCCGCCTGCTCGACCGTGAGCAAGCTCTGCAACTCGCCCTCGACGAGCGCGCGGCGCTTGTCGCGCTCCGGCAGATCGCTGGGCAGACGGCTTGCGCCGAGCGTCGCGGCGTCGACGGCGCGCCGGCGGATCTCCGCGCGTACGGCGTCGGCCATGCCCTCGCCACCGGCCGAGTCGAGCGCCGCGATCGTCGTCGCGGACCAGCTCGTCGTGTCGTCGGGGAGCAGCACCGCGTCGAAGTAGAGCTCGCGACGTGCGATGTCGTGCGCCCAAGCGCGCGTACGGAAGCGAGCCTGGACCGTCGCTTCCTCCGGGACCCTCGGAAACTCGGTGCGGTGGTGCGCAAGGATGTGTTGCACGCGCGTGTCGACGGCGGCGTCGCTCGGCCACAGTCGCGCGCGCTCTTCGTCCCTCCGCGCGAGCAAGGCCTTCGCGTCGACGGGCCGTCCGTCTTTCGTCAGGGATTCGCGCGCGCGCCAGACGAGCTCTTGATCCGCGAGCGCCTCGAGCACGAGCGCATCGATCAGCAGACGGCCGACGCTGCGGGCGAGCTCACGCTCGATCTCCGCCGTCGTGATCGCGTGGCCGTCGACGGAGAGCGGACGTTCGACGAGAGCGCGGATCGCGGGCGCTTGGCTCTCTTCTCGCAGCGGCACCGTGAACACGGGTGCGAGCGTGGAGAGTAGACAGGCGATGAACGCGATCATGCTTCGGCGGCGCGCTCACAGACCTTCGATGTCCGCGTGAGCGAGCGCATCCCGAGCATACTCCAAGAACGCGCGGCGCAGGGCGGTCGGCGCGCGCGGCACATGGAGCGTGCTCAACGATCCTCCAGGCCTTGGATGTCGGCCTGCGCGAGCGCTTCGCGTGCGTAGTCGAGGAAGGTGAGGCGCAGGCACTCGTCGCGGATGAACCGCACCGCGGTCACGTCATCCGCCCGAAGCTTGCGTTTGGCCGGCTTTCGGCTCAGCACGTTGACGAAGTAGAAGCCGTGTGGGCCGCGAAACGGCCCTTCGATCGTGCCGACCGGTTGCTCGTAACGCGCGTGATCGGCGAGCGAGAACCCGTTCGAGATGCGCGTGTACGGCGATTCCGCGAGAGCGCGGTCCCAGTCGTCGAACGACTGGAGCGCTCGCCGTGGCCGCTTCGGCCCATCGAGAATCACAGGCCCGAGACACGACATCGACGGAGCCTGCCAGAACTCGCTGTGCGCTGCGACCTGGTCGTTCCAGGCCGTGGCGCTCGAACCGGCGGCTGTCAGCGCGGCGTGGATCGTCTCGGCACGCGCCGCAGCGGAGCTCCATCCATTTGGCTTCCACGTTCCACGGTCGGAGTCGAATGCGGAAACGAGGAGGAACTCCGCCGTCGCTTGTCCGCCGAGGAGCCGATCGGTCGCGCGAGCTCCTTTCGCGTTGTACACGTCGACCAACCTCCCCGGCGGGTTCGCTGCGAGATGGCGGTCGACGAGCACGCGGAACGATTCCTCCAGCTCGCGATACTCGCAGTACGCGAGCGCCGAGGGGAAGCCGAGTTCGCGTGCGTGACGTTCGTGGTCGACGCGACTGCACGCGCCGCGCGCGCGCGCTTCGAGCTCGGCGATGAACTTGGCCGCGGAGCGAGCGTCGACGGACGCGCCGTCGCGCTCGAGCTGATCTCGAATCGCTCGCGACGCGGCGAGCCAGCGGCGCGTGTTCGACACGTCGCACGGATCGATGCCGCCCGCGACTTCCGACCAAGCATCCGCCGTGCGCAGCTCCCAATCCGCCGCTCCGTCGCCGTCGATGTCGATCGAGAGGATGCGATCGCACGAGAGCCCGTCGAGCGCGGTGCGCACGTTCCAGCGCTTCAGCCACACGCTCTGAGCCGCGTCGCGGAAGAGCGGCCACCACATGCTCTGCTCGGCGACGAGCGGCTCGCCATTCCGCGCGGCGCGTTCGCGGAACACATCGAGGTCGTACGCGACCGTTTCCTGCGGATCGTCTTCATGGAGGCGTCGAACGGCTTCGACCGTGACGTCCGGCCAACGCTTCGGATCGTTCGCCAAGAAAACCGAGTTGAAACGCAGGTGCTCGCGCATCACGCGGGGATACCAGTCGACGCTCTGGTACAGGCGCCGCGTCCAAGCTTCGATCGTCGCCGGAGTTCGTGGCTCGAAGTGCTTCGTCGCGTCGCGCAACACGATGGCGATCTCCTCGTCGGTCGGCTCGGGCACGGGATCGAGCGCGACAGCGACCGCCGCCGATTCCGTCGCGAGCTTCGCGATGTCGGCGCGGTGCTCGACGAAGAAGCGCGAGAGGATTCCGTCGAGCATCGGTTGCCCGACGTCGTGGATCAGTTGCCGGCGGATCTCGTCAGTCGGAATCGCGCGCCCGTTGACGGAAAGCGGACGAGCGACGAGCTCGTCGGCAGTCGGCGGTGCAACTTGTTGTGCCACGCTCGGCATCGCGAGCAACGCGAATGCGACAAGCGGCGTGAGCAACGACGAGCGACGCTTCGCGCGCGTGGGCATCAACGATCCTCGAGGCCTTGGATGTCGGCGTGCGCGAGCGCATCGCGCGCGTAGTCGAGGAACGCGAGCTCGATCGCTGCCGCGCGCACGTGCTCACGCTGCTTCGCGTCGCCGCGCGACGGTGACCAGCGCGGCGCCTTGCGCTCGATCACTCGAGCGAAGTAGTAGCCGTGCGGTCCACGGAACGGCCCTTCGATCGTGCCGACGGGTTGCTCGTGGAAGACGTGGTCGGCGATCGAGAAGCCGTTCGTGATGCGCGTGTACGGCGCTTCGCGGAGCAGAGAGTTCCACGACCAACGGTCGCTCATCGTGAAGCGTCCGCGCACACGCCAGGCGATCTTGTTCACCTTGCCGTTCGTGGGTCGCACGCCGTCCCAGAACTCGCTGTGGGCATCGAGCAACTCGCTCCAACCGCGAGCCTTGGACTCGGGAGCGTTCGCGCCGCTCGTCTCGATCGACGCCGCACGCGCGAGCTCCGCGCGGATCGCCTCCGCCCGCGTCGAAGCATCGCGCCAGCCGTTCGCCTTCCATTGACAGTCAGGGAAGTCGTACGCCGAGACGAGCAGGAACTCCGCTTTCACCGCGCCGCTCGTCGCGGCGTCGACCCTGGTCTCTTTCACGCGCGCGAGTGCCGGCCAGCGTCTCTCCTCGTCAGCCGCGGCGTCGCGCTCGACGAGCCAAGCGAACGCAGCAAGAAGGTCGCGATAAACGCAGTACGAGTTCACGCTCGGAAAGCCGAGGTCCTTCACGTGCACGGCGTGGTCGGTGCAACGGGCGTTGCGCGACTCGATCTCTTCCAGGTAGGCGCGCGTCGGCTGCGGCTCGAACGGCACACCGTCGCGTTCGAGCTGGTCGAGGATGGCATGCACGGCCGCGATCCAGCGTCGTGCGATCACGACCTCGCTCGGGTCGATCCCGTCCGCCACCGCACACCACGCTTCGATCGTGCGCAGCGTCCATTCTGGGCGGCCGTCGCCGTCGAAATCGGCGGTCAGCACTGCGGCGGACGAGAGTCCGTCGTGCGCGGTCTTCACGTTCCAGCGCGACCGCCACGCGTGTTGCAAAGCGCGGCGAAACGAAGGCCACTGCAAGCTCTGCTCGAGTACGAGCGGCATGCCGCTCTTCGTGGCGCGCGCTCGGAAGAGCTCGAACTCGTACGCGCCCCACGCGCGCACGTCCTCGCCGTGGATCGCGCTCAGCGTGTCGACGACGACGTCGGGCCATGCCTGCGGATCGTTCGGCAGGAAGACCTGGTTGAAGCGCAGGTTCTCGCGCAGCACGCGCGCGCTCCATTCGGCGACGTGGTAGCGCCGGCGCAGCACGGCGTCGCGCGTGAGCGGCGGGGTGAGATCGGCCGCTTGTTCGAGGTCGTGGCGCGTGACGGTCGTGATCATTTCGTCCGTGGGCTCCGCGACGCGTCCGAGCGCGACGCTCACGGATGGCGACGCCGGACCGAGCGCCGCGACGTCGACGCGATGCTCGACGAAGAAGCGCGACACGATGGCGTCGAGCATGGGCGCCCCGACGCCGTAGATGAGCTCGCGCTGGATCTCCTCCGCCTCGATCGCGCGCCCGTTGACGACGAGCGGGCGCTGCACCGCTTCGTCGACGGGGGACTGGGGCCGAAAGATCGCCGGGAGAACGAGAGTAATGCCGAGTACGGACAGCATTGGGGGGCGAAGGCAGAGCCTACGCCAGCCTTGTATCGGTGGTGAGGACGAGATCCATCTGGGCTAGTCTGACGGCGCGCATGAACGAGCCCGACTATGACGCCAAGCCGCCGCCCGGCTACGTGACCCAGTCGCCCGACACGGCGTACTGGGCGGAGAAGCTCTTGTTCGACAGGTGGCGGGAGCTCGAGCCGTGGGAGAAGGCGGCGATCGCCGACGACCTGACGAGGTTCAGCCACCAGATGCGCGCGATCGGGCTGCGACAGCGATACCCGACGGCGACCCAGATCGAGCTCGACGAGATGGCTGCGCGCATGCGACTGGGTGATGAGCTCTGGGCTTGGGTTGTCGAACGCCGAGCTGCGGAGCGAGCGGCGTCGTGACGGAGCGCGCGCCGCGCGACCGTCAGCTCTTCGGCGCGTACACGCGCACCGTGCGCTCGAGGAACGCCTCGCGCTCTTCGACCGGCTTCCAGCCGAGCTTCTCGCGCGCCAAGCGGCACGTGAACTTCGGCACGAGCGCGCGCGCCTTGAGATCGTGGTAGCTCGGGAACTCGACGCCCGCGCGCCGGCCGGCCTTCTTCACGAGCCACTTGCCGATCTCCATCGTCTGGCTCTTCCACAAGGGCCGCGGATGGAAGTGGAGATCGCGTCCCGTCACCGCGCGCAGCTCGCGCACGTAGTCTTGCGCGGTGAGATCGACGTTCGCGCAGAGATTGAGCGCGCGGCCGTCGAGGTCCTTCTTCTCGTAGCGCGCGAGCGCGACTAGCGCGTCGGCGACGTCGTCGACCCACACCGCCGGCAGCGCGTGGTCGCCGATGCCCCAGCCGATGCAGTGGTTGTCGCGCGTCCACAAGCCGAAGCCGGAGTGTTGCATCGGCGTGCCGGCACCGAGCACGACGCCCGGTCGCACAATCGTGAGCGGGAGCCCGCGCTCCTTGAAGAGCTTCACGAGCGCTTCCTCCGCCGCGATCTTGCCGCGCGCGTAGAGCGATCGCAGGTCGGGCCGCGGATCGAGCGCGAGCGAGTCTTCGATCGCGTTCGCTCCGTCGTCGCCGCCGGTGTAGAGCGCCGCGATCGACGACACGAACACGAAGCGGCGCGCCTTCTGCGCGAGCGCGGCGTGCGCCGCGGCGACGCTGCCGTCGATCATGCCGCGCTGGATCTTCTCCCACGTGTCGCCGCCGCCGGTCGCGATCTGCAGCACGACGTCCGCGCCTTGCAGCGCGCGCTCGAGCGCCGCCGGATCTTCGAGGCTGCCGGTGACCAATCGAACGCGGCCGTCTTGCGCCGCGGCGACGATCGATGCCGGCAGCGAGTGCGTGCGACGCACGACGAGCGTCACCGGCACGCGCGCGGCGAGCAACCGATCGATGACGCGCTGGCCGAGGAAGCCGGTGCCGCCGAGCACGACGACTTCGCCTGGACGCGCGGGAATCGGCGCGGGCAATGCGACGCGCGGAGCGCTCGTGTTCGACACGCCCGCGAGCAAGCCTTCGCACCACTCGAGCACCTGAGCGGCAGTTTCACCGCCGTTCGGCGGGCGCTCGCCACGCTGGAGCGCGGCATAGAACGCTTGGACCGCGCCGCGCATGCCGGCGTAGAACGCGTCCTCGCGGCGCCCGAGGCCGAGCGTGAAGCGTAGATAATGGAAGAGACCGCGCAGCGCGTCGCGGCGCAGCGCCCTCCCGCGGCCCGACACGGCGAGGAACGAGTTCCAGAAGTCGAGCCACACCGTCTTGCGCTCGCCGTCGAGCGCGTTGTGCGCGAGGTCCGCCGAGAGCGAGCCGTCGGAGCCGAGCACACGCAGCGTGCTCTGCGTGAAGCCTTGTCCGAACGCGAGGTAGATCTCCGCCGTCGCGTGCTCGCCGCGCGCTGCGACGGCCCAGCGATCGTGGAAGACCTGCGCCGGCAAGAGCTCGCGCGACGAGAGCAGCGTCGTGCTCGCCGAGCGCACGCGGCCGATCAGCGCGTGGACTTGGCACAGCGGGTGGACGGCTTGCTCGAACACGATGTTGTGCGGCGCGCGGAACATCCAGTGCGAGTAGTCGCCTGCGTCGAGCTGCATCAACGGCACGGACAGCGTGACTTGGACGTGCTCGACGCGCCCGATCTCGCCCTCGTGCACTCTTTGCAGGAGGCGCGCGAACGCCGGGTGGTAGAGATTGTTGTGGTTGACGGCGAGTGCGAGGCCGCGCGATGCAGCGAGCAGGCCCAGCTCGCGCGCGTGCTGGCTCGTGAGCGCGAGCGGCTTCTCGACGAACACTGAGATGCCGAGCTCGAGGATCTCGCGCGCGAGCGGCACGTGCAGCTCCGGCGGCACGAGCAGGTGCGCGACGTGGATCTTCAGCGCGGCGAGTTCCGAGAGCTTCGTGACGCACGCCGCGACGCCGTAGCGCTGTCCGAGCGCGCGCGCGCGTGTGACGTCCGTGTCACAGATCGCTTCGACCGACACGCCTTCGGTCTCGCGCAGCACGGCGAGGTGGTAGTCCGCGATGTAACCGGCGCCGACCACGGCGACTCGCAGCGGCGACGCGCTCGGGCGGAGCGCGAGCGGTGCTGTCGCCGGGAGCTCGACGGCGCGTGTATCGGAAAGGTGTGCCGGATCGGGCGCGCCGGACGACGCGGAGCGGGAGTGCGGCAACTTGGCTTCGGTTCGCAGGGTCATCGACTCGGCACGGGCGCGGGGGGGCGGACGGACGGGCTCACTTCTTCGGCACGAGCGCGCGCGGGGGTGGACCGCAGCGAGCGCTCCGGAAGAAAACAAATAACGGCTTATGCATCCGGGAATCCTGTCCGAAAAGAAAGCCATCTCCTCCTTCTTGGGGCCCGGCATCGTCACCTCGTGTGTCGCTGTCGGGCCCTCTCTCTTGTATGCCCGGCCATGCCCGGCGGCCGTGCGCGGTCGCGGCCAGCCTTGATGCGATGCGCGCAGAAGCTAGCATCTGGGCTTGGAACGGATCCTTTCATTTCGCCGCGCGACCGGTGGACACCGGACGCGGCTGGACCGCGGGTTCCGAGCCTTCCCGGCTCTCCGTCCTTCCGCGCGGTCCGCACGCTGCTGGCGCACCCGTGCGCCGTCGCACGCGCTGACGCGCGCAGGGGAGCTCCGCGATGGAACTCGCTGAAGGCCTGACCTTCGACGACGTGTTGCTCGTTCCGCGGCATTCCGACGTCATGCCGCGTGACGTCACGCTGTCGACGCGCTTCGCGCGCGACGTCGAGCTCAACATCCCGATCTCGTCCGCCGCGATGGACACGGTCACCGAGGAGAAGCTCTCCGTCGCGCTCGCGCGCGAGGGCGGTCTCGGTGTCATCCACAGGAACCTCACGATCGAAGGGCAGATCCGCGAGGTCGACAAGGTCAAGCGATCGGCGAACGGCGTAATCCTCGATCCGGTGACGCTCCCGCCGACGGCGCGGATCCGCGAAGCGCGCGACATCATGGCGCGCTACAACATCTCGGGTCTGCCGATCGTCGACCCGAAGAAGACGGTCGTCGGGATCCTGACGCGCCGCGACTGCCGCTTCCAGACGAGCGACGACACGCCGGTGGGCGAGATCATGACGCGGGAGAACCTCGTCACCTCGCCGCCCGGGACGTCGCTCGAAGAGGCGCGCGAGCTCCTTTATCGCAACAAGGTCGAGAAGCTGATCATCGTCGACAAGCACATGCAGCTGCATGGGCTGATCACGATGAAGGATCTCAACATGCTGTCGGCGTACCCGAGCTCCGCGACCGACACGCGCGGACGCTTGCGCGTGGCGGCCGCGGTGGGGGTCATGGACTACGAGCGCTGCGAAGGCCTTGTGAAAGCCGGCGTCGATGTCTTGGTGGTCGACACCGCGCACGGGCACAGCACGAACGTCTCGGCGACGGTGAGAGAATTGAAGCGGCGCTTCGACGTCAACGTCGTCGCGGGCAACATCGCGACTGCGGAAGGCGCGCGTGATCTCATCGCGGCCGGCGCCGACGGCGTGAAGGTCGGCATCGGACCCGGCTCGATCTGCACGACGCGCATCGTCGCGGGCGTCGGCGTGCCGCAGCTCACCGCCGTGATGGAAGTCGCGCGCGAGGCCTCGAAGGCCGGCATCCCCGTGATCGCGGACGGCGGCATCCGCTTCTCCGGCGACATCGTCAAGGCGCTCGCCGCGGGCGCGTCGTGCGTGATGCTCGGCAGCCTCTTCGCCGGACTCGAGGAGAGCCCGGGCGAAGTGATCCTCTACAAGGGCCGCTCGTTCAAGGCGGTGCGCGGCATGGGCTCGCTCGGCGCGATGCAAGCCGGTGGCAAGGAGCGCTACCGACAAGGTCACGTGTCCGAGCTGGACAAGCTCGTGCCCGAGGGCATCGAGGGCATGGTGCCGTTCAAGGGCAAGCTCTCGCCGTTCGTGTATCAGCTCGTCGGTGGCGTGCGCGCCGGCATGGGCTATTGCGGCGCGGCGACGATCACGGACTTGTGGGAACGCGCGCGCTTCCTGCGCATCACCTCGGCGGGCATGAAGGAGAGCCATCCGCACGACGTGACGATCACGAAGGAATCTCCGAACTACCACGCGGACTGAGCGATGAGTGCGCGCGACGCGGATTTCGGGATCGATGGCTTCCGCTGCTGGTACGACGGGGCGTACTGCGTGAAGGCGGCCGCAGCGAACGGCGATCCGCTCGACCTCGGCGCCGGCGAGATCGCGGCGATCGTGAAAGCGCTCGCTGCGCTCCTCGCGCGCGAGGACCGTGACGAGCTGCAGCGTCTCGTCGGAGATCTTGACGCCGCATACCCCGCGCACTCGCGATGACGGATCGATCCAGACCATGAACTCAGCGAAGCAATCGCAGCCGCGCGGCATCCTCGTCGTCGACCTCGGAGCGCAGTACGCACAGCTCATCGCGCGACGCGTGCGCGAAGCGAACGCATGGTGCGAGATCGCGCCGCCGCACAAGGCGCTCGAAGTCGCGGCGCGCATGAACCTCGGCGGCGTGATCCTGTCGGGCGGTCCCGCGTCGGTGTACGCGCCCGACGCGCCGAAGGTGCCGCTCGAGATCCTGAAGCTCGGCGTGCCAGTGCTCGGCATCTGCTACGGCATGCAGTGGATGGCGCAAGCGCTCGGCGGCGAGGTCAAGCCCGCGGACCGGCGCGAGTTCGGCCGCACGTCGCTTGCGATCGAGCGCAGCGAGGCGCTCTTCGAAGGTATCGACGGCCGGACGGTCGTGTGGATGAGCCACGGCGACCAAGTCACGCGCTTGCCGCAGGGCTTCTCCGTTTACGCGAGCTCCGACACCTGCCCGTTCGCCGCGGTCGGCGATCCCGCGCGCGGCTTCTTCGGCGTGCAGTTCCATCCCGAGGTCAGCCACACGCTGCGCGGCATCGAAGTGCTTGCGAACTTCGTCGCGCGCGTGTGCGCCATGCCCGGCGACTGGAAGCCCGACGCGATCGTCGAGCGCGAGGTCGCGAAGATTCGTGCGCTGGTCGGTAGCGACGGCGAGGTCGTGCTCGGGCTCTCGGGCGGCGTCGACAGCTCCGTCGCGGCGATGCTCGTGCACCGCGCGATCGGCGCGCGCCTGCACTGCATCTTCGTCGACAACGGTCTCTTGCGGCACGGCGAGCGCGACGCCGTCGAGGAGACGTTTCTCGATCACTTCAAGATCGATCTCTCGGTGGTGGATGCGTCCGAGCGCTTCTTGTCGAGCTTGAAGGGTGTCACCGATCCCGAGCAGAAGCGCAAACTGATCGGGCGCGACTTCGTCGACGTGTTCCAAAAGGAAGCGCAGCGCTTCCAAAAGGCGCACTTCCTCGCCCAGGGCACGCTGTATCCCGACGTGATCGAGTCGGTGAACGTGCACGGCGGCAATACCGCGGTCATCAAGAGCCATCACAACGTCGGTGGGCTGCCCGACACGCTCCACATGCAGCTCGTCGAGCCGCTGCGCGAGCTGTTCAAGGACGAGGTGCGCGCGATCGGCAAGCTGCTCGGGCTCGATCCGCGCATCCTGCACCGCCAGCCTTTCCCCGGTCCCGGTCTCGCCGTGCGCATCGTCGGCGAGGTGACCCCGGAGCGACTCGTGTTCCTGCGCGCGGCCGATCACATCGTCACGACCGAGATCGAAGCCGCCGGTGCGCACCACGGGCTGTGGCAGTACTTCGCCGCGTTGCTGCCGGTGAAGAGCGTCGGCGTCATGGGCGACGCGCGCACGTACGAGTCGACCTGCGCGCTGCGCATCGTCGAGAGCCAGGACGGCATGACCGCCGACTGGCACTACCTCGACCGCGGTCTGCTCGCGAAGATCAGCAACCGCATCATCAACGAGGTGCGCGGCATCAACCGCGTCGTGCTCGACGTCTCGAGCAAGCCGCCCGCCACGATCGAGTGGGAGTGACGGACCGTGCGTCCCCGTGCGCGGTCCGCGTGGACGTCCGTCCCGCATGAACTCGGCCGGGTTCGGCCGAATGCGCCGACCCGCACGGAATTCGCGCGCGTCATCTACCATTGGGCGGCGTGACGGAATCGACGCGCACACGGGCACCGATCTCTACCGTCTCCAAGCTCGGCGTCGGGCTCGGCGTGGCGGCGCTCCTGCTCGTTGGGACCGAGGCCTGGCTGTGGGTGCGCTACCCGATCGACGAGCCCGTGTACGAGCTCGACGAGCGCATGCTCTACCGTCCGCTGCCGGACGCGCGCACGTTGCACGTGCTGAGCGCCGGTACGGGTGCCGATCCCGTCGTGTGGAGCTTCAATCGTCACGGTCACCGCGGTCTCGACGTCGCGCCGAAGTCGGCCGCGGTGCCGCGCATCGTGGTGTACGGCGATTCGTTCGTGCACGCGACCGTCACTCCGTTGCACGAGACGTTCGTGGTGCGGCTCGCGGCCGAGCTCGCGGCGCGCGGCCTCCACGTCGAAACCATCAACGCCGGCGTGCCGGGTTACGGCCCCGATCAATCGCTGCTCCACTGCGAGCGCGACATCGCCGTGCTCGAGCCCGATGTCGTCGTCTTCGTCGCCGCGCCGGAGTCCGACTACGACGACCTCACGCGCAATGCGATCGTTCGGATCGACGAGCACGGCGCGATCGTCGAGCGCGTGCCGGCGATCGACCCGCGCTATGCCGCGCGCATGGCACGCTGGGACGCGGCCGGACGAAGACCGCTCCTGCAGCGTGCAGGCCAGCATCTGGTGGATTGCGCGCTCCAGCTCCTCCGCACGAGCGCGGTCGACGCGACGGATGGGGCCGCGATCGACGCGACGCGCGCGCGCGCGTTCACGTGCGCGCCGGACGATCCGGCGGAGGACGACGGCGACCCGGCCGGGAGACTCGCACGCGAGCAGTGGCGGCTCCTCACCCACGTATTGGCGCGCTTCGAGCGCAGCTGCCGCGAGCACGAGATCGAGTTCTGTACGGTCGTCGTCCCGCCCGAGCGCGAGATGCGCGCCGCACGTGCGCCGGCTCGGCCGGCGCACGCGTATCCGCTCTCGGCGTCGTGCGTGCGTGCGGCGCGACAGGCCAGCGTGCGCTGCGTCGATCTGTGCGCGGCGTTCCTGGGCGGCGACCTCGATGCGCTCTACCTGCCCGGCATCGACACGCACTGGAGCAGTGCCGGACAGCAGCTCGCCGCGCGGCTCGTGGCCGATGAGCTCTTCGCGGCCGGGGCCGTGCGCGCGCAGTCCACGCCAGCACGCGAGCGCTGACGCAGGCCGGATTCGGACGCGCCTCCGTGTCGTCCTGGTTCCAAGGCGTTCGCAGCGCGGCTATCCTCTGCCGGTCCGCCAACCGCAGGAGTGTCATGAAGCGTCCCGCTTGGATCCTTGCTCTTCCGCTCGCGCTCGCCGCATCGACTCCGTCCGACGAGGTCGCGTTCGCTCCGGCTGCGAACAGCACCGTCGGCAAGGAGCTCAAGGTCGAACTCGAGCTCCAGGTGGACGACGTGTCGTTCACCGTCAACGGCGAAGACATCCCCCCGGAAGCGCTCGGCCCGATCCACGATCAGAAGCTGCTCGCGCACGTCTTGATCGGCGTGACCGAGAAGTACGTGGCGTCGAAGGACGGTCAGCCGACCGATCTCCTGCGCACGTTCGACGAGCTGTCGATGAAGGCGGAGATCGGCGACGAGACCGAGGACGGGTCCGAGCAGGCCGCCGAGTTCGAGGGACGCACCGTGCGCTTCGTGTGGGATGCGGACAAGAAGGAGTACACGAAGAGCTGGCACGAGTCCGACGGCGACGACGAGAAGCTCGAGGGCTTGCTCGACGACATGGATCTGCGCGTGCTCCTGCCGTCCAAGAAGGTGTCCGAAGGCGACACGTGGGACGTTCCGGCCGAAGGCCTCGCCGCGCTCTTCATGCCGGGCGGCCTCGTCGGCGGCGGCGACGAGAGTGCGGACGAAGAGGCGTTCGCTGCGCTGGAGGACGAGCTGCGCGGCCAGATCGAGGAGTTCGTCAAGGACTTCAAGGTGCACTGCACGTACGGCGGCACGCGCGAGGATGACGGCGTGCGCGTGGCCGAGATCCGCTTCACGTTCGAAGGCGCTCCGAAGCTCGACCTCGGCTCGCTCGTCGAGCGCATCGCGCAAGAGTCGGGCGCTCCCGACGCCAACATCGTTGGGAGCCTCGGCGCCGATCTGAAGGGCGAGGGCACGCTGCTCTGGAACCAGGGCGCGTCGCGCGCGCACACATTCGACATGAGCGCGCAGATCGGGCTCTCCGCGGACCTCGAAGCGCAAGCCGAGGAGCAGGGACAGAGCTTTCGCGTCGTCGTCGGAGCCCGCGCGAGCGGCAAGGCGACGTGGGAGATGCGAGCGAAGAAGCCTTGATCGCGCGCCTCAGCGGCGCAAGCGCCGATGTCCGTCCCGATGTCGGTCCCGATGTCGGTCAATTGGCCGCGGCGCACGCGACGTTGCGCGTCGGCCGGGCTTCGCCGGCATCCGTCCGTTGAGCGCGAATACCGTGCGGACGGCGCTCACCGAGCACGCCGCGTCGCAGGCGCGCGAGCAGGCGCTCGAAACCGGTCGAGCACGCACGCGATGAGCGCACGCGCATCACCGCAGGAGCCGTCGTCGCTCGGCCGGCGCGAGTGGCTCGCGCTGCTCGTGTTGACGGCCGCCGCGCTCGCGGTGCGCTGTCTCGGCGTCGACCGCATGCTGCCGCATTTCCTCGAGCCCGACGTCTTCGTGGCCGTGCACGCGGGCGAACTACGCGGGGACGCGGACCTGCTCACGATGGTCGACTTCCGCGAGCGCTATCCGTCCCTGATCGCGCACGTCGCGAGCGCTTTGCCGCGCGGTCCGGTGCCGGCCGTCGCCCCGCCGGGCGACGATTCGCTCGCCGTGCACTTGCGCGCGGCGTCGATGCCGTACTTGCAGGTGCGCGCGCTGAGCGCGGTCCTCTCCGCGCTGCTCGTGCCGCTCACGTACTTGCTGGCGCGCCGCTCTCTCTCCGTGCGCGGCGCGTGTGTCGCCGCGGCGCTCCTCGCGACGAGCCTGTTGCACACGACGCACTCGATGCAGGCGCGCCCGCACGGCATCCATGCGACGCTCGCGCTCGGCGCGGTGTTGCTCGCCGAGCGCGCGAGCCGTCGCGCCGGTTTCGCGCCCGCGGCCGGCGCGTGTGTCGCGGCGGCGGCCGCCGTCGCCACGCTGCAAACTGGCATGTTCGTGCTTCCGCCGCTGTGCGTCGCGCTCTTCGTGCGCGCGTCGAGCTGGTGGAAGGGCCTCGCGTCCGCCGCTGCCGCTTCGGCCGTCGTCATCGCGGTCGCCGCGCCGTTCTATCCCGCGTGGATCCAAGTCGACGCCGCAGGCATCCGGCTCGCCGGCAGCGGCGGACACCGGCTCGACTTCTCGAACTTCAACGGCCGCGGCGTGTCGAGCGCGGTCGGACACCTGTGGGCGCACGATCCCGTGCTGCTCTCGACGGCCGCGATCGGAGCGCTCGCGATCCTGATCGGATTGCTGCGCGCCGACGCCGCGGCGTTGAACGCCCGCGCGCGCGAGCGCAGCACGTGGATCTTCGCGAGCTACGCGCTGCCGTACGCGCTCGTGCTCGCACTGAACGAGGAGACGTACGACCGCTTCCTGCTCCCGCTGCTCCCGTACTGCGCCTGCGCCGCGGCCGCGGGCGTGGTGTGGATCGCGCGCGCCGGCCGCGTGCTCGGCGCACGCGGCGAGATGGTGCTGATCGTCGTTCTCACCGCGCTGCCCGCGATTCCGGCGGCGCTGCTCGTGCGGATCGATCTCGCGCCCGACACGTTCGAGCAGACGGCGGCGTGGCTCAGCGACGGCTGGCGCAGCGACGCGCGCAATCGCGATCCCGCGTCGGGCGCGATCGTGACGACGGCGCCGCTCGTGCTGCCGGTGCGGTCGGCACCACCGCCGCCCGACGTGAAGCCAGGCACGCTGTCGACCGGCGCGTGGCCGTGGTTGCAGTACCAGTCGATCCTGGACCGCGCCGCACCGCGCGCGCGCGAGTACGACTTGCGGATGATTCCGCTCGACGTCGTGTTCCGCACGGGACCCGAGGGCGACGCGGAGCTCGAGCGCTGGCTCGACCGCGCCGAGGCGCAGTACGCGATCGTCGAGCTGTCGCCGCGCACCGTCGGCTGGCCGATGACGTGGCGGTTGCGCGAGCTCGTGCAACGCCGCGGCGAGCTCGTTTGGAGCGCGGCGGGGGAGTCGGACGAGTGGCGCAAGCTCGGCCCGCTCGGTTACCAGGGCAATCGCGCGATGCCGGTGCGACTCTGCTTCGCGAGCGCGCTCGGCCCGCAGATCGAGGTGTATCGCTTGCGGCGCTGACGCGCCGCGTCGACGAGTACCGCTCCGTCCGCCGCCCCACTTCCGCCGATACGGGGACGATGAACGCCGGCAGAGAAGCGCGCTCGAGCCCGCGCGCGGGAGCGCGCCGCGTCGTCACGCGCCTCGCGGTCCTGTGTGTGTCGACGATCGTGTGGGTCGGCGCGGCCGAGCTGCTCCTGCGTCGCTTCGCTCCGGTCGACGAGATCGTGTTCGAGCTCGATCCGCGCCGTCTCTACCGTCCGTTGCCGGGCGCACGCACGCTCGAGATGCCGCCGCCGGGGAGCCGCGCGTCGCCGGTCGAATGGCAGTTCGACTCGCGCGGGTTGCGCGGACCCGAACTCGGGCCGAAGCGCGCGGGCGTGCAGCGCGTGCTCGTGCTCGGCGACTCGTTCATCCACGCGCGCGAGACACCGCTCGCCGAGACGTTCACGGCGCGCTTGCAGGACGAGTTGCAGCGCGCGGGGCGTCCGGTCGAGTCGCTCAACGCCGGTGTCGCGGGCTACGGCCCCGATCAGACGTTGCTGCGCTTCGAGGAAGAGGTCGACGCGCTCGCTGTGGACGTCGTCGTGTTCGCGGTGTGCGCGCACAACGACCTCGACGATCCGTTCCGCAACGGCATCTTCGCGCTGTCCGAGAGCGGCGAGCTCGTCGAGCGCGAGCCCGGCATCGATCCGCGTTACGCCGAACGCTACGAGCACAAGCGCGCGCTCGCCGCGCGACCGATGCTGGTTCGCTGGCTCTCGCATCTGCTGACGGAGCAACCCGAGCACGCCGGACCGACGCACGCGCAGCGCGAGGCGTGGCGCGTTGCGTCGCGCGCGTACGCGGAGTTCCTCGGCGAAGCAGCCACGGACACGAGCTCGGACGCGCTCGACGCGCTCGCCGTCGCGCGCGCGAAGCTCGCGCTGTTCGAGCGCCTGCTCGCGCGCTTGCAGGCGGGCTGCCACGCGCGCGACATCGACTTCGCGGTCGTCGTGATCCCGTCGTCGTACGACATCGTCGACCCCGATCCACCGAGCGTGTCGAACGCGCGCACGGGCGGCGCGACGAGCCGCGCGATCGCGTCGGTCGCACGCAAGCTCGGCGTCGCGTGCCTCGATCTCTACCCCGCGTTTTGGGAGCGCGCCGACGAGCCGCTCTATCTCGGTGCGGCCGAGATCCACTGGAGCGCGCGCGGACAAGCGCTTGCGGCCGAGCTCGCGGCCGATTTCCTCGGCGGCGCTGAGAAACCTTGACGCGGCGCGTCTTGCGCCCGACGGTCGTTGCGCGGACGCGGAGCCGAACACTCCGCGTCCGCCGCGTGATGACTTGCGTCAGATGCGCACTCGCGTGCGGCCGACCGTCATGGACAGCTCGGGAAGAGCGGATTGCCTTCGACGACGGGCGCGTTGAAGAGACACGGCGGAACCGGCGTCCCCGAGCACGTGTCGGGACAAGTCGATCCGAAGTACAGCCGCGCCGCGCTCTCCTGCAGCGAGATTGCGCGCAAAGTGCGGCTATAGTGAGTTCAGTGCAGTCGGATGCAATTCGACGGCTGCCAGAGGATCTCGCGATGAGAACAACGAACGTCTTTGGTCGTGTAGCGGCACACGACCGCCGAGATCCAGCGCATCGGCGATGTCGGTTCCGTCACCTCCCGATCTGGCTCGCGCTGTGCTTGGCGTTGACCGTGCACGCAGCTCCGCTTCGTGCCGCTTCGCCGCAGGGCGCGATGGTCACGCTGGAGAACACGCTGGTCGGCAGCGATCTCAACTTCGTGCCGCCGCACGCGGGCGACAACTTCGGCTACAGCGCGGGGCTCTCGGGGAACGCCGCTGTCGTGAGTGCCTCGACTCACGACCACAGCTCGCTCTTTTCGGCCGGCGCGGCGTACGTGTTCACTCGCACTGCGGGTGCATGGTCCGAGGAAGCGAAACTCATCGCAGCGGATCCCGAGTCGGACTGCGGCTTCGGACACAGCGTCGCGATCGACGGAGACACGATCGCGGTCGCAGCCCACTTGAAGGACGAGCCCGGCATCGTCAACGCCGGTGCGGTGTACGTCTTCGTGCGCAGCGGCAGCACCTGGACGCAACAAGCCAAGCTGCTCGCGAGCGACTTCACGCAGCAGGTCGGCTTCGGTGACGCGGTCGCTCTCTCCGGCGACACGCTGGCGGTCGGCTCGCCGCTCGCTCCGGGGCCGCTCGCCGCGGGCGCGGTCTATGTCTTCGTGCGCAGTGGCACCACGTGGACGCAAGAAGCGAAGCTGACGAGCAACGTCGGACGCCTGGCGGAGAGCGTCGCGATCCACGGCGACACGATCGTCGCCGGAGCGCCGACGCACACGATCACGTCGTTCAGCGAGGGCGTAGCGCGCGTCTTCCGCCGCAGCGGCACGAGCTGGAGCGAAGAAGCGCAGCTCCAAGCGCCCGATCCGCAGTCGAACGACCTCTTCGGCCAGGCCTGCGCCGTGTGGGGCGATTGGCTGATGGTCGCGGCTCCGCGCCAGGGCAACACCGGCGGCGCCGTGTACACCTTCGAGCGCGTCGGCGCGACCTGGACGTGGAAGCAGAAGCTCGTCTCGCCGATCCCGGAGTTCAACACGGCTGCCAGCTTCGGCAGCGCATTGGCGATGCGCGGCAATCGCGGGATGATCGGGGCCGACTTCGTCACGATCCTTCCTTTCGGTGGCGTCGGCCGCGCACACCTGTACGAGCGCAGCGGCAGCAACTGGCGGCCCGTTGCATCGATGACGGTCACGGATCCGCGCAGCGGCACGCGCTTCGGTCAGGCGGTCGGCCTCGACAACGACGTGCTGTTCGTCACCAACGAGCACGGACAAGGTGCGCGCAAGGCCTACGCCTACCGCGTCGAGCCCGAAGTCGCGTTCTGCTTCGGCGACGGATCGCTCACGACGCCCTGTCCGTGCGCGCCGCCGGACTTCGTGCCGATCCCGAGCGGAGCGCCCGACGCCGGCTGCGCGAACTCGTTCGACCTCGGCGGCGCGCGCTTGAGCGCGGGCGGCTTGCTCGCGCCCGACTCGCTGCGCTTCTGGGCCGACATCGGGCCCTCGTACGCGGCCTTCGCGTTCCTCGTCAAAGGCG